>CAZTXS010000058.1:0-2759 GCA_964617585.1 uncultured Ruminococcus sp. | reverse complement strand
TGTTTGGTAGTTACATATATCACTCTTTCCGGGCAAAATAGCAAGCGATATGTGAAATATAAATTGATAACTTTCTGTGTCCTTCCGGGCATAGAAAAACGGCCAGACATGAGGTTTTCTCACATCTGACCGGTATTCTTTTTACCCGCTTGAAGGCTGTACCTAAGACATTGTTTTCACTCAATCCCCATGTTCAACCCTCAAAAAGGGGGGCGTTTTATTTGACATTAACAGTGATATTTGATATAATAACAAATTAGTATAAAGATAAAGTTATGAAAACATAAATGATATTCTGATAAATTCAGTTAGATACAGAGATTTTTAGGAGGTTATCCGAAGTGGAAGAGAAGAACTCAACAGTCATAGAGGATGAATCTAATAATAAAAAGAATTATAATAAAATAAAGTTATTGATCGAAAAAGTAAAAAATGCCGTAAGTAAATATTTTAAGAATAATGTGTTGTTTGTTACTTATTTTATTTTAATGATTTTAAACGCTGTTGTTCTTAGATTTTTTACTGTTAAAAATTATTTTTCTCTGAAGCCGGTGCTTGCAGATATAGCGGTAATATTGTTTATCGGACTTTTCGGTTATTTTATAAAGCCTAAGAAGCGTTTTGTTTATTATATGATATGGATTAGCCTTTTTTCAATTCTTTCAATGGCTAACTCGATATATTATACTAATTATAAGTCGTTTATATCCGTTTCACTGCTTTCTACTGCGTCGCAGCTTGGAGGCGTATTTGACGCTGTTACAGAAAATATTCTTGAGGCGAAAGACCTTGTGTTTTTGATTTCTATTTTGATATATATTGCCGTTTATGTTATACTTCGTAAAAAGAAAATATATTTTGAAAAGGTGGAAGAAAATTGTAAGCGTCCTAAAAAATCTGCGTTAAGAACTTTTATAGTCGGCGTTGTTTTTGCAGGAGTGTTCTGTACTACCCTGACAGGCACTGATATTTCAAGACTGGGAAACTCATGGAACAGGGAATATGTTTTGTCTGCGTTCGGTCTTTACACATATACTTTCAGCGATATTGTTACCAGCACAAAGGCTCAGCTTAACGTTATTTTCGGCGAAAAGGAAAGCGCTGACGCTTTTTATGCCTTCTATGATGATAAGGACGAGGCTGATCCTGTAAGCGATAAAAACAAGTATACAGATATATTCAAGGGAAAGAATATTATAACGATTCATGCAGAGAGCGTTCAGCAGTTTACTATGGAAACTAAAATTAACGGGGAGGAATTAACTCCGAACCTTAATAAGCTGGCTAAAGAGGGGTTGTATTTCTCTAATTTCTATGCTCAGGAGAGCGTGGGAACAAGCTCGGATTCTGAGTTTACGTTCAGCACTTCTCTTATGCCTGCGTCGAGCGGAACTGTTGCGATAAACTATTGCGACAGGACGTATGTATCTATACAGAAGCTGCTTAAAGAGCAGGGATATTATACGTTTTCTATGCATGGAAATAACGGATCGTATTGGAACAGAATGAATCTTCACGAGTCTCTTGGCTATGATAAATTTTATAACTATACTACTGATTATGATATAGACGAAAAAATAGGACTCGGGCTTTCGGATAAATCGTTTTTCAGACAGTCGGTGGATATAATAGAACAGATTGCTCAGCAGCATGATAAATTCTACGGAACGCTTATTATGCTTACCAATCATACGCCTTTCAGTGATATTGAAAACTACAGCGATTATGAGGTAGACTTCAAATATAAGAAGTATAACGAGGAAACCGGAGAGTATGAAGAAGCTTCAGCACCGTTTTTAGAGGGAACTAAGCTGGGAAGTTACTTTAAATCCGTTCATTATGCCGATGAAGCAATAGGAGAGCTTATTGAAAACCTTGACTCCAAGGGGCTTCTTGAAAATACGGTAATTGTTATATACGGCGACCATGACGCAAAGATTAAAGAAAGCGAGTATGAATATTACCTTAACTATGATCCGTATACGGAAACTGTGTTAAAAGAAGGCGATGAGGGATATATTCCTGTAGATGAGTATTGCTATAATATAAACAGAAAGGTTCCGTTTATTATCTGGACAAAGAATCAAGAGGAATACGAGCCTGAAGAATTTACAACTGTTGCAGGTATGTATGATGTACTTCCTACCTTGGGAAATATGTTAGGCTTTGATGACGAATATGCCTTGGGACATGACTTGTTCAGTTCATATGCTAAGGATAATATTGTGGTTCTTCCAAATGCAAACTTTATTACCAACAGCATTTATTACTCCAACTCAAAGCAGGAATACTTTGACTTGAGCAAATATAACAATATGGTGACTAAGGTTTCATGCAATCAGGTTTATGATTATTCAAACGGTTTGCCTAAGCTTAAAGACAGTACGGGCTTCCTGATTAAAATCAGGGAAAGCTATTCATATGACAATTTATTAAAGCGTTACAATGATGATATAGTAGACGAGGAATATATTCAGGAACGAAGTAATTATGCGGAAAGCAGAATGAATATATCCAGCTCGATTATCTTCCACGATATGATAGCTAAGAGCCAGGGCATAACAGATACTTCTTCAAGCGATTTATCAGACGCTGATGATGAAGAATCTGAAAAAGCTTCGTAAGCTGAAATTAATATGTGTTTAAAGGGCAATAGCGCTTTTAAGCGCTGTTGCTCTTATTTTTTTTAAAATTTTATTTTTTTCTAAAAAAATTTCCCTCAACCCCTTGACAATCTAAAAAATATAGATTATAATGAT
>CAZTXS010000057.1:0-2796 GCA_964617585.1 uncultured Ruminococcus sp. | reverse complement strand
ATCATTATAATCTATATTTTTTAGATTGTCAAGGGGTTGAGGGAAATTTTTTTAGTAGGGATTTTTGGATATGAATTGTTCGTTACAGCTTTGACAAACGAACTTTTCTTTTATCTCTGTAATATTTTCTGTGCTTCCGCAAAAATGTATTTGTCAAGGCGTTTTTAAAATAATAAAAAGCGCTTAAGTTTCCTTAAACGCTTTTAACCTTTCAATAAGAGCTTGCCCGTCATTCAATGCGGCAAGGGTCGGCATTGCCGATTGGCCGTTCAGTAGGGGATTGTATCCCGCTACTGAACGGATAATGGAACCCGCCGCCTATAGAGGCGGGGGACATCTTGCCTAAGTTATAAAACCCGATATAATTCCCCATTGAAATATTTTAATCGAAAAAGTTCTTAACCCTGTTTTTCTTATCAAACATATAGTTGTACTGCAAAATATTATAATCTTTCAGTATACCGTCAAACGACTTATCGTCGTCGGCCAGACTGTAAAATTTGCCGTCATTGTCGTAATAACCGTTTACAGTTAAAACAGGATACTGCTCAGATACATCTAACAAGAAATTATCATATCCCGTTTTCTCCATTCCGACGCTGTCTTTCATAATCGCAGAAAGATAGTTAAGGCTTGTGTTTATGCCGGACTTTTCTTCAATGTCATAGTTCGCCCATATAATAAACGGAACCTTGTACTTTTCCATAAGCTCTTCGTTTTTCAGTTTTGAAGATTTTTGACCGAAAAGCTTGGTATAAAAGGATTCATGAACGCCCGGCTCATGATCTCCGAAGAACACAATAACAGTATCCTCGTCAACGTATTTAAAATAGTTTACTAAATCTTCAAGAGCCTGATCGGACAAATGAATAAGATTTAAATATCTTTCAGCCTGAGCGTCCTTAAACTCTTCATCAGTTATTTCGATAGTGCTTGGAAGATTATCATAGTCGCTTTCATAACCGCTGTGATTCTGCATAGTTACGTTAAACATATAAAAAGGCTTGTCGCTTTTTTCTCTCACGCTTTCATACTCATTTATAATTCTGTTGAAATCAGTTTCATCTGAAATAAAGTTTCTTACATACTTTACATCATCAAAATTCGTAAAATCATCTATAGTAATAAACCTGTCAAAGCCCAAAAGAGGATAAACCGTTTCTCTGTTATAACCGCTAGCCCTGAAAGGATGCATTGCAATATTTCCCTGATAGTTTTGATTCTTTAAATAAGTTGTTAAAGAAGGTAATTCATCTTTAATAAACAACTGATAAGGAGTAGAGGTGGCAGGCAAAAACGCTTTAGAGCATCCGGTCAGAAATTCATATTCTGAATTTGCCGTCTGACCTCCGAATACAGACACATAAGCATAGCCTCTGACAGTATCCTCCTCCAAGCTGTTAAAGAAAGGCGTTACCTCCTCGTTCGTATTGAAATACTCGCCAACAGATTGAAGATCCGCAAAAGCTTCGTCCATTATTACTATAACATTAGGTTTTTTTGCGTCTGCATTGTTATCTGCTGTATAACCGTCAGCTATTTGCTGAGCCTTGTCACTGCTGTAACCGTCAGGTTCTTCTATAAGCAAATAATCTATACTCTTTGTAAATGTAAGAACAAATCCATACTTCTTATAGCTTTTCTGAGGCATAAATGTGTTAATGCGTACTCTTACCGTATTGTCGAAAAAATCAGTATTAAACATCAGATTAACTGAAAATCCGACGATTAAAACATATGCCGCCGCAATGGGTATTCTGAGTTTCCATGAGAAGCCCTTATAGCTTCTCAGCTTGCAGTCAGCTATTATCCAAACGACAGTAAACAGAATAATTGCATAGGTATAATAATTTACGGAATAATCATATTCGCCCATCACGTTCATTGCCGTTCTTAAGGACGTCAAATCTGTTGCAAGCAGAGGTATGCCCCTGAACGCAAAAGTGTAATAGCTTGCAACGCCCGCCACACAGCTAAAGCTTATCAAAAAAACAGAAGATACTTTAGCGCTGTTGGTTATAACATAAATCAGAAGCATTACAAGCCCAAGTATTACTATACTGGTCAACACACGCTTTTTACCTAACATTCTGACTGTGTCCATAAGCAATGTGCTCTGCTGAATATTATCATATTCGAGCATAAAGAAAGAAACCGCAGGAGTTAAAACGAATATCACTGCCGACATTATTTTATTAACAACATCATTCAGAATGTTCTTGATAAACAAAAGTACTCCGCCGAACAAAAACATAGCCGTAACAAAAATCGTTCTTGCAATACCGTTTACATCTGATACAACATCTTTATAATCCGTAACAGTTCCCGTTCTAAAATCTTTATTCATCCAGTAATAAACGTAAAGAAAAATCAGAACCAATAGTCCTATAATCTTAAAAGTCAGCTTTGCTTTACGCTTGTCCGATTTGATTTTGCGCTCTACATTTTCCGACTCTTCATTAAAAGCCGTTATACTCTCGTTTACGTCTGCATTGGAATCGTCCTTATTATTCTCATAAGAAACCTCGTCTGAACCGCTTACATGGTTTTCTGATTGGTTTTCAGCGCCCTCGCTGTCCAATATGCCGTCGTCCATTTAACTTCTCTCCTTAACATAATCGTTTTTTATCAGATTAATTATACAATAGAATTGTTTGCTTTTCAAGAAAACTTTTTAACCAAGCTGAATTAATAAAAAAAATAAAGCGGTTCATTTAAACAGCTTTATTTTGTATATTTAATATTTTGTATATTTAATAATATATACTATGAGGCTTAATTTTAGCATTATCCTGC
>CAZTXS010000056.1:0-3078 GCA_964617585.1 uncultured Ruminococcus sp. | reverse complement strand
CTTTCTTTAAAACCGGGACAGATACCTTATAATATGCAAATGGATATTGACCGATTATGTCTTGAAAATGCGCTGAAGCGGTTTTTAAGCTCCGGAAAGAAAGAGGACGCGTTCGATGTTTACTTTTGCTATATTGAGATGTTTGCTGGAAATTACAGAGAAACTCGAAGAATGATTGACCTGCTTTCGGAATTTGAAGCAAACGGCAGCGGTCTTTTAATGAAGCACCGCGACCATTATTCTCACTCTGTTTATGTATTTGCATTGGGACTTGCTATATATCGAAGCAATACACGGTTTCGTAAAGCATATGCCGAGTACTACGGCTTTGACAATACCGAAGAAAAGGCTGCAGCTTGTCATTATTTGGAATTCTGGGGAATGACTTCACTGTTCCACGATATAGGCTATCCGTTTGAACTTCCCTTTGAAGAAGTTTGCTCTTACTTTGAGGTAGGCGGAGACAATCGGGACAATAAGCCCCATATTGCTTACTGTAAGCTTGAGGAGTTTGTCGAATTAAATGACAGTGTGTCCGAGAAGCTAAAAGTCCTCTTTCCCGGCTGCACATTCAAGACAGTAAATGAGCTTTATGCCCATGTTATTGCCGAAAAGTTGGGTAATGTGTATAAGTTCACTGAGGAAAAAATGCTGGAGTATCTGGATGAGAAGCCTATAAGACCGGATAAATTCGGTAATTTTATGGATCATGCATATTTCAGCGCTGTGGTTATGTTCAAAAAGCTGTTTGAAGATATCGGCAATCCGCTTAAAATGGAGCATCTTGACGCTCTTACGGCAATCCTTATGCACAACAGCCTTTATAAATTCAGTATCGCCCATTACAAGGATAAAGAACATATTCCGTTTAACATGACGCTGCAGCCCCTTGCTTTTATGCTTATGCTCTGTGACGAGCTTCAATGCTGGGATAGGATTGCTTATGGTAGAAACTCAAAACGTGAGCTTCACCCGATGGGCTGTGAAATGAATTTATCCGACAAAGCTATTGAGGTTTCTTATATTTATGATGAAAAGGAAAGCGATAAAATACACAGCTTTGAGCGCAAATTTGAAAACTGGAGAAAAGAGAAGATCGGTTGTGCGCCTAAGCTTAAGGCTTATTCCGAGATGTATATAAAGAACTTTGAGGGTGTTCCGAACTTTCTGGCGGACATACAGAGAATTGTTGATTTAAGTGAGATCAACATTGTCTTGAAAATCAGCATGAAATCATGCGTTCACTCGGGCGGCAAAAACTATCTTTCAAGCAGCAACTTTATAAATCTTTATAATTTTGCGGTGGTACTCAACGGGAGATGGAGCAGTGACGGCTGGAAAAGGGCGTCAGCGGAAAACCGCAGGGAAGAGTATCTTTCCGATCCAAAAGTTATCGCCGGATTTGTCGATTCCTTTGACAGGCTTTCCTTGGAATATAAGCTGTCCAATATAAATCAGGCAAAAGCATTTGCAGAGTATATGGACACAATTGGCTGCTTTTATACCGACAGGCAGGTTGATTTTGAAATGCTCGAAAAGTTTTCGGAGGATGAACTTCTTAAAATCGGAATACTTGAACACAAAAGATGGCTTGAAGAGCATTATGATATGGGATGGGAATACGGTGAACCCGAAAAATCAAAAAGAGATCTGCTGCGCCTTCATAAGGATATGATCCCCGGCTTCAATGCTGCCAATGGCATTGTAACAGATAAAATGGCAAAGGACAATTACAGCCGCCTTGATAAAGGCGAACAGGACAAGGATACAGAGCCTATGGAATGTATGGTTGCGCTACTGCGTATGTTTGACGGGCTAAGAATATACAGACTTAATAAATAATCGGAGGTTTTTTAAAATGACTAAAGAACAGATAAAAGAAAGGCTCAATGACCCAAGAGTGATGGAACTAAAGGGCAAAATATGCGATAAGGAAAAGGCTAAAGCTTCTGATAAATGTTATCTCTTTGTAAGCTATAAGAGCGATGATTGGGAAACAGTACTCGGTGAGATAGTTTATAAATTGGTGAATGATTATCATCTGAACGTTTATTTTGACGGAAGCTTTGATACGCATAATGAATCCTGGATAGAGCAGTTTCCCAATAATATGGAATCCAGCAACTGCGTCGGCGTTCTGGCTTTTTTGGACGATAGGTATACAACAAGCTATGCTACACTTATGGAACTTTTGCACAGTCAGACAGAAAGTGCTGAGGCTCCTTATGAGGAAAATAAGGGACTTCCGATAATACCCGTTAATTTAGGCGATCTGCATGAGCCTGACGATGACACAGGAGATGAAAATACAGGTCTCGGTGAGAATACATACAATAATGTGATAAACGTACTTGCTCCGCAGGAGAAGGCGACCTTTGAAGAGGATTATAACGAGGTATGCGAAAAGCTTGAAAAAGAAGGCCATAAACTGACAAAATATTCACCTAAAAAGGGCTTGAACAAAAGACAATGCTGTAGAATGATAAGAAAAATCCTTGCCTCAAAGGGGTACAGCACAAATATGTACAATGATACAGCTGCTTTTTACAGTAACTTGGTTGGGACGATAAAAAACACCTGCAAGAAAGCGGAAAAATTGTTCAGTGAACCTGAGAATGAGACTGAAAAGCCAGAGGAAATAATTACCGAGAAGCACGGAACCATCGAAACGGAAACAGTGCCTGCGGCAGCCGAAGCAGAGGCTTCGATCAGCGAAACTTTAAATAATCGGATGGCTTTTAAAATGACTCACGAATCGAAAACTGAAGATGAAGCTGAAAATCCCAATGAAATGATCGCTGATGTTTTCGGGTTCACCGAAACGGAAGCATGGTCTGCGTTTAGCGAGGAATTGCCCGAAGCTGCAGAAGAAAACCCGTTCTCCTCCCATAAGAGCAAGATCACCTATTCGCTTTACGGAAAAGAATATACCGATAATCAGTCAAATATGATGATTAACGTTTTTGCGAAGGTGCTTAAAAGGCATCCCGAAGCGGTGGGCAGGATACTGACAGACCCCCGGAATCCCCTGATTAGGTGTACTGCGTCTGTTGATTACAGTAAGGATGAAAACAAAAG
>CAZTXS010000055.1:0-3307 GCA_964617585.1 uncultured Ruminococcus sp. | reverse complement strand
TCACCCATCAAGCTTGTCTTTGTATCGTCAAAGTCCGCCGCCTTAGATTTATACACCTGATATTTGTTAGTAAAAAAGAGCAAATTCGCAGTGTTGTGGCTTTCAACCTGCTGCACAACGGCGTCGCCCTCTTTAAGCTTATGTTCTCCGCTCATTCTCAGAGACTGCGGCGTTATCTTTTTAAAGTAACCGCTTCTGGTAAGAAACAGCGTGCACGGATAATCAGGCTGCGCGCTTTCAATCTCCGCCTCTTCGATGTCATCCGGAGAAATAATCGACGTCTTTCTATCCTGACCATACTTCTTTATGACCTCATTGAGCTCTCCTATCATTATTTTATGAATTTTGCGGGTGCTTCCGATTGCAGCTTCAAGCTCCGATATTTTATTTTCAAGCTCTTCAATATCTTTAGTACGCTTAAGAATATATTCTCTGTTTAAATGGCGCAGCTTAATTTCAGCAACATATTCTGCTTGAATCTCATCTATTCCGAAGCCTACCATAAGATTAGGTATTACTTCCCGTTCCTCGTCAGTTTCACGAACTATTTTAATAGCCTTATCAATATCCAGAAGTATTTTTTCAAGTCCCTCGAGCAAATGAAGCTTTTCTTTGCATTTATTAAGTTCAAAATATATTCTGCGCTTTACGCACTCAGTGCGGAATGCTGTCCATTCTTCCAGTAGTTCCCTCATTCCTAATACTTTAGGCGTACCGGCAACAAGTATGTTCATATTCACACCGAACGAGTCCTCAAGCGGAGTCATCTTAAAAAGCTTCTTCATAAGCTTGTCCGGATCTGTTCCGCGTTTTAAGTCGATAGTTATCTTAAGCCCCTCAAGCCCGGTTTCGTCTCTGACATCTGTGATTTCAGTAATTTTTTTATCCTTGTAAAGATCAACAATCTTTTCAATTATCGCCTCTACAGTGGTAGAATAAGGAATTTGAGTAATGTCGATGCAGTTCTGCTTTTTGTCATATGAATATACCGACCGAACCTTAAAGCTGCCTCTTCCCGTTTGGTATATATTTTCAATTTCCTCACGCTTATATATAAGCTGCCCGCCGCTTGGAAAATCAGGCGCAATAAGTGTATCAGAAATCATGCAGTTCTCATCTTTTAAAAAGGCAATTTCGGTTTCACAAACCTCCCTGAGGTTATATGGACAGATATTTGATCCCATGCCCACAGCTATTCCGGTATTTGCGTTTACGAGCACAGCGGGAAACGTAACAGGGAACAACGTCGGTTCCTGCATTGTAGCGTCGTAGTTATCGACAAAATCCACCGTATCCTTATCAATATCTCTGAACAATTCCTCGGCTATAGGTTCAAGCTTCGCCTCGGTATACCGTGAAGCCGCACTTTTCATATCGCGAGAGTAAGCCTTACCAAAGGATCCCTTGGAAAGCACATAAGGATGCAGCAACGCTTCGTTTCCTCTCGACAGACGAACCATAGTATCATAAATCGCAGCATCTCCATGCGGATTAAGCTGCATAGTTCGTCCAACAATATTTGCGGATTTTATAGTGCCGCCTTTCAGCAATCCCATATTATACATCGTGTAAAGAAGTTTCCTGTGTGAAGGCTTAAAACCGTCTATTTCAGGTATTGCTCTTGATACAATAACGCTCATAGCATAGGGCATATAATTTGTTACTATAGTATTTGTAACTTTTTGTTCAACCACTGTGCCGGCTCCGGCAATATATGCGTTGTCAGGTGCCGATCCGGGTTGTTTCACCTGTTCTTTCTTCTTAGCCATAAGTTTAGCTCTCCTGTTTTAATCAATATCAAGCTCATCAAGATACTTGTATCCGTTTTGTGAAATGTAATTTTTCCTGCCGTCGAGGTCATTACCTAGAAGCACCTCGAATATATCGGCGGTCGCTTTAGCATCGTCAGGTGTAACCCTGATAAGTCTGCGCGTTGCAGGATTCATAGTTGTAAGATACATCATATCAGGCTGGTTCTCTCCCAGCCCCTTTGAGCGCTGTAAAGTGTACTTTTCATTTTCCACCATACCACTTAAGATTCTGTTTTTTTCAGCGTCGTCATATGCAAAATAAGTCTTGCTTTTAGTAGTTATCTCGTAGAGCGGTGTTTCTGCAATATATATATATCCTCTTTCAATCAAAGTCGGCATCAGTCTATAAACCAGTGTCAGTAGCAGCGTTCTAATCTGAAATCCATCAACATCTGCGTCGGTACATATAATTATTTTGTTCCACTTAAGATTATCTAGAGAAAAAAGAGACATGTCCTTATTCGCCTTGGTTTTAACTTCCACCCCGCATCCGAGCACCTTTATCAAATCGGTTATTATAGGGCTTTGAAATATGCGCCCGTAATCTGCCTTAAGGCAATTAAGCGTTTTCCCCCTAATAGGTATAACCGCCTGAAAGTTTGGATCTCTCGCCTGCTTTACCGACCCCAACGCCGAGTCGCCCTCAACGATATAAACTTCTCTTTGCGTTATATCTTTGCTGCGGCAGTCAACAAATTTCGAAACCTTGCCTGCCATATCATTTTTAGTTTGAAGCGTCTTTTTAATATTAAGCCGCTCCTTTTCTGAACGCTCGCGGCTTCGCTTATTTATAAGAACCTGTTCGGCAATTTTTTCAGCGTCACTTTTGTTTTCAATAAAATAAATTTCAAGCTGTTTTTTTAAAAAGTCAGTCATTGCCTCCTGAATAAACCGGTTTGTTATTGCAAACTTGGTTTGATTTTCATAGGAAGTTTCAGTTGAAAATGAAGATATTACTATTACCAGACATTCTTCAATATCACTGAATGTAATTTTTGATTCGTCTTTTTTATATTTATTGTTCTCTTTAAGATATGAATCTATTGCATAAATAAAAGCAGTTTTTACCGCCCTATCCGGAGAACCTCCATTCTTAAGATACGAGGAGTTATGATAGTATTCCTTAAAATACATTTTGTTTGAAAAGCAAAGGCATGCCTCCAGTTTAACCTTATACTTCTTATCGGCATTATCAGGGTCATCGCTGCCTTCATATTCCGCAGACTTCCAATGCTGCACAGAAGTGATTCCATCTCCGTTTACAGTTTCTTCAACATACTGAACAATGCCTCCGTCATACTTATATTCAGTAGTTTCAAATGAAGATCCCTGCTGAATCCTAAGTACAAACAGCACCCCGGCATTTACCACCGACTGACGCTTTAAAGTTTCATGAAAATATTCATCGGGAATATTTATATCAGTGAAAACATCGCTATCCGGCTGCCACTTAATCTTTGTGCCGGTTTGACGTCCGTTGTATGCCTGCCGCTCAA
>CAZTXS010000054.1:0-3677 GCA_964617585.1 uncultured Ruminococcus sp. | reverse complement strand
TGAATGTTGTTCTCAAAAAGATAGAAGAACCGTCATCTTCAGAGACTTCATCAGATTCCGATGATACTTCGTCGGTAACAGACAGCGAGACATCTTCTTCGTTATCTTCCGCTTCGTCTTCAAGCAGCAAGGCTGCCAATACCAGTAACACTGCTAACCCTTCAACAGGTGCGGCAGCAGGTTTTGCAGGCATGGCTTTGATCGCAGGCGCGGCAGTTGTTGTCAGTAAGAAAAAACATTAATGATTAATGTTAAAAGCTCCGAATGAAAATACCATTCGGAGCTTTCTATAATAAGCAAATAATTTCTATTAAGCTATTCCATAAACAATCATTACACATATAATGAATCTATTTTTGTTATTTTTTAAGTTTCAAAATCGAACTTGAACAGCTAAAAGCAGAATACGAAAAGCTTAAAGCTGAAATGAAGTCTGAGGACTAAAAAATAGTCGGTACCCCGCAAAAGCACCGACTACATAATGAGTATGAAAGTGTAGTTACCTCTGCCGAACGAGGCTACACTTTAGAGAAAGAGCCGTCTGAAAAAGACGGCTTTTTCTTGTCTGGTCGGAGTGACGGGACTTGAACCCACGGCCTCTACCACCCCAAGGTAGCGCGCTACCACCTGCGCCACACCCCGACGACTTATATATTATATCATAATATATATTTTTTGTCAATACCTTTTTCAAAAATCACATTAATATTTTACATTTTTTTAGATATACCCTTGATATGCCAAACTAAAAAGTACGCTTTAGATCAGGTATCTTTACTTTAATATATAATTTATTGCTTATGAAACGCATGTATGATTCTTATAGAAAGTATGTCAAGATCGGAGATCTTATAAATGTGCATGCAAATGAGAATTTTTTATCAATATTATGCTACGGAAACACAAAAATACATATAAGCTTTTTGACTTCTTCTATTTAACTTTTGTTTCCTCCCACGCTGTTTTTGACAGATCATAATATAGTATCGTTCTATTTGCTCCTTTGTTCATTATATCATTGGAGCCAATATATTTCATTCCGTTCTTTTTCATAACCTTTCCCGAGGCGGGATTATCCGCATCATGGCAAGCTGTGATTTTCTCAAAGCCTGCTTTGTCAAACAGGTATCCGATCACCGCTTCGAGACATTCAGTCATATAGCCCTTGTTCCACCATTTTTCGCCCATACAATAGCCGATATCAGCGGACTTTTTATCAATATCAATGCTGACTGCTCCGATAGTGCCTATAGGTTCGCCAAGCGTTTTTAAAACCATAGTCCAATGGAAAAAGTCTTTGCTGCGGGCATTTTCTTCCCAATTTCTGCATAAGTACCTTGAAACCTCAACATTTTCATGAGCGTCCCATGTAACGTATTTTGCAACGGAAGGGGAGCTTGCCCAGTTTGCGAACATAGCCTCAGCGTCGGTTTCTTTAATTGGTCTCAGAATGAAATTGGTAGTTTCTATCGGCTGACTGCCGATCAGGTTCAGTGTGCTCATAAATTACATCTCCTTGATATTATTTAAGTTGTTTTCCTGTACTAAAGCATAAATTTGAACTAAAAAAGCGCGTCCGACCAAAAAAGCCGAACGCGCCGAATTTCTGCAATTATTTAAGACAACAGGAAAGCTAACCTATGTCCTGACTGCGAAAAGCGGTTCGTCCGACATGGCTGAAAAACATGACTGTTCTGTTGACTTCGATATGTCTTGTAAACATTTGAACTTCCGCCTTTCTTGAAAATTTTTCTTATTATAGCACTATGGAAATAACTAATTGTTGTTCATCGGTGAACTTTTTGTGAACTTTTTGCGGGACGACTTGACTTGTAGATCTCTAAGTGGTATGATATATGTGTAGACAAGAGAAGCAATGTGTCTACTTGTAATAAATGCTTGATAGGAGGAAAAACATCATGAAGTACATTTATTTATTGGAATTAACGCTTGTTCATCCCTCAGAATACTTTGAAAAGCTTTACAGCTTTTTTCAAGAAGAATTTATATCTGCAGTAACAGCGTACAATAAGGCTGTCTTCAGAAACCCCAAAAAAATTAAAAAAATACAAGACAGCGATACGCCAAATTCAATAGTTCTGACTCTGAGCAGTCGAGAGAGATTGTCGAGTCCGGGGAAGGCTCTGAAAAAGTTTTATACTCAGTTATTGACCAATAATTCCTTTAAAAATTTGCTTTACAACGAGCGCCTTTTTTATACATCAGACTGGAGCGAGATTCCAGATGATGAAAAAGACAGTGAAGGGAAAAAAAGTAGCATTAACAATAGCAGTGAAGACATAGAATTGATAAAAAACTTTATAGAACTTATACTTGACAGCAAATGTAATGAAAGTTCTAATATGAAGTTAGAGAAATTAAGAAAATTGTTAGAGATTAGATAGAAAGGATGAAAAATGAATGTTTAGTTACATCTACGACTTCAGACTAGAACCTTATGCTTATAGAAAGGGTGAGATCGATCCGTATAGCCACTGCTGGTTGACCAGTCATCAAAGTATCTTTCTTGCCGCAATGGCGCACTATAACAACATAAGAAGAAAGAAAAGCTTGGCGAAAAGGCTGGAAATAATTAGAATAGAATTGGATGGGATAACGGTTAGGCTATCATCGAAAAATAAGTTAGAAAGATCAAAAGTTCTTCTAGCGGTTAGGGGCTTTACAGACTCAGTCCTGCTTCAGACTAGAAATATCCAGAAAATTGCAGAAAACGCACCAGTTCCATTTCCTTGCAAAAGTCGTGTATGGTGGTAAGATAAAAATTTCAAAAACTCTTGCCATAAAATTTTTCAAAATCCCTTGCCAAACACAAAATTATATAGTATAATTATAAAGACAATACGTCAAAACTAAAATGACAGGAGATTGAAAAAATGAAAATGCTTGATACTATCGGGTTTGTTGAAAACGTCGATAAAGAAGTCGGCGAAGCTATGAACACCGAGCTTGCCAGACAGAGAAGAAACCTTGAGCTTATTGCCAGCGAGAATATCGTTTCCCCTGCTGTAATGGCGGCTATGGGTTCTGTTCTCACCAATAAATATGCAGAGGGCTATCCCGGAAAGAGATACTACGGCGGCTGCGAGTGCGTTGACGTTGTGGAAAACATCGCTATCCGGAGAGCCTGTGAGCTTTTCGGTTCAAAGTATGCAAATGTTCAGCCTCACTCTGGTGCACAGGCTAATACCGCCGTTTATTTTGCGCTTCTTACTCCCGGCGATACCGTAATGGGTATGAGCCTTGCCGACGGCGGACATCTTACCCACGGCTCTCCCGTAAATCTTTCGGGTAAATACTTTAACTTCGTTTCCTATGGACTTGACGAGAAGGGCTTTATTGATTACGACGCTTTTGAAAAGCAGGCGGCAGAGGTAAAGCCTAAGCTTATCGTTGCCGGTGCGTCGGCTTACCCCAGAATTATAGACTTTGAAAGAATTTCAAAGATAGCAAAGTCTGTCGGCGCGTATTTTATGGTAGATATGGCTCATATTGCGGGACTTGTAGCTTCGGGTCAGCACCCGTCGCCTGTGCCTTATGCAGATATTGTTACTACAACGACACACAAGACCCTGAGAGGTCCAAGAGGCGGACTTATCCTTACCAACGACGAGACGCTTGCTAAGAAGATCAACAGCGCAATATTCCCGGGCACACAG
>CAZTXS010000053.1:1843-3750 GCA_964617585.1 uncultured Ruminococcus sp. | reverse complement strand
TCTTTTTGTATTCGCCGATTTCAATCTCGGGCTTTGTTGTGATAACAGCTTTGAAGGTAAGTCCTTCGTCACCGATCTTTTCAATATCAAAATCTATGTTGTTATCAACAATTTCAGCACCGGATTCTTTAATAGCCCATTCCATTGCATCGGGATAAAGATCGTTTACGGCATCCTCGTAGAAGCACTCTTTTCCGTAATATTTTTCAATAACCTTGCGCGGAGCCTTGCCTTTTCTGAAGCCGGGAATAGCAATATTTTTTGCTGTTTTTCTGTAAACCTTCTGAATTGCAGCTTCAAATTCCTCAGCTGTAACCTCAACCACCAGTTCAAGACGGTTGGTTTCTACCTTTTTTGACGAAATAAGTTTCATTGTAATTCCTCCAAATTTCCAATATCCGTGTAATTATAGCATAGTTTAGCGACATTTTCCACTATTTTTTAATTATAATTCAGATAATTTCAAAATATTTCCTTATATAATTTTTATGAATTTTGTTTAAAATAATATAGGCAGCATAAGAAAAAGTTGAAATTCAGCGTTTGCACTTCTTATAATGCCAATCGCCCGGCTGTAATAACGGCCGGGCGATTACTTTGCATTTGATTTTAAAATGTCATTTGACTTGATACTTCTTCTGCTTCTAAAATTGATCCGGCAGCCGGTAAGTTTCGAGTTCTGTATCTGTGAGGTTTAAGAAAATCTCCTTCTTTATAAACAGTTACACGGATTACCCTATGGCCTTTTTTCTGCGTCATAACAGCAACGCCCTGACTGTCCTTTGATGTCTTTGAAGCAATCGCGCCGAAATTAAACAACAGCACCCGCCTGTTAGAAGAATAAATTGCAAATTCACAATCCTCTTTTACATATTCAGCAGAAACAAGCGCAGATTTTAAACTATATGCATTTATCAGCTTTTTTCTGTTGGTCTTTGTTTCATAACTCTTCATTGAAATTTTAGCTACTTTTCCGTTTTCAAAGAAAAACAGCATATATCCTGAATAATCATTTGTGACCGCCATACAAACAGGAAGCTCTCCCTCGTTCATTTGCAGTTTCTGTGCGACAAAATCACCCAGAACGCTGGCTTTAGTATCGTCAAATTCGCTCACCTTGGTTTTGTATACCTGTCCTGCGTTTGTGAATAACAGCAGCTCGTCCTTGTTGTCAGCTGATACTTCCTGTGTTATTTCATCGCCTTCTTTAAGCTTCTGATTTCCGCCCATTCGCAAAGAAAGAGGGGTGATTTTTTTGAAATATCCGTCTTTTGTGAAGAACAGATTTACCGGATAAGAGGGGGTTTCTTCTGCTGCTTCGACAAATTCCGTTTCATCGGGAGTTATGATAACCGTTTTTCTGTCAACACCGTAATTTTTTATTATTTCTTTAAGCTCAGAAATAATAATTCCCTTTATCTTTGACTTACTCTCTAAAACACCTTTAAGCTCAGCAATGTCATGTTCAAGCTTTTCAATATCGGCGATCCTTTTAATAATATATTCCTTATTTAAATGACGCAGCTTTATTTCTGCGACATATTCTGCCTGGATTTCATCTATGCCGAAGCCGATCATAAGATTAGGAACTACTTCCTTTTCCTCGTCGGTTTCGCGTATTATTTTAATTGCCTTATCTATATCCAGAAGAATTTTTTCAAGTCCTTTAAGAAGATGAAGTCTTTCTTCTCGGCGATTGAGGTCAAAAAGTGTTCTCCGACGGATAGCCTCCATTCTGAAAGTAAGCCATTCTCCGATAATCTCTTTTATTCCCATTACACGGGGACTTCCGTTTACGAGAATGTTGAAGTTACAGGAAAAAGAATCTTCAAGCGGAGTCATTTTATAAAGCTTTAGCATAAGCTTATCGGGATCAACTCCCCTTTTCAGATCGATTGTGATTTTAA
>CAZTXS010000053.1:0-1833 GCA_964617585.1 uncultured Ruminococcus sp. | reverse complement strand
GTCCGGAAAGATCGGTTTCATCACGAATATCTGAAATTTCCTTGATTTTACCCTGCTTTACAAGGTCGATAACCTTTTCGATAATAGCCTCAATTGTTGTAGTAGGCGGAATTTCGGTTATATCTATACAATTTTCACTTTTATCGTACTGATATTTTGCCCGAAGTTTGACAGAGCCTCTTCCGGTATCGTAAATATTTTTCAGAGCGTCTTTATCATATATGATTTGAGCACCGCCGGAAAAATCAGGAGCTAAAAGAGTTTCTGAGATATCGTGATCCTTATTTCTTATAAGTTCTATTGTCGTCTCACAAACCTCTTTAAGGTTAAAAGAAGCAATTGAGCTTGCCATACCTACCGCAATACCGGTATTAAGATTTACAAGTATCGTCGGAAAAGTAACAGGTAAAAGCGTCGGCTCTTTCATTGTAGAGTCGTAATTATCCTGAAAATCTACGGTGTTTTTATCAATATCTTTAAAGAGCTCATTTGAAATTTTATCCAGCTTTGCCTCTGTATATCTTGAAGCGGCACATGCCATATCCCTTGAATAAAACTTACCGAAATTACCCTTGGAATCGACAAAAGGATGCAATAAAGCTTCGTGTCCTCTCGACATTCTGACCATGGTATCGTATATAGCCGCGTCACCGTGAGGATTGAGTTTCATAGTCGCACCTACGATGTTGGCTGATTTAGTCCTTGTCGGTCCAAGCAGTCCCAATTTATACATAGTATATAATAGTTTACGGTGGGACGGCTTAAATCCGTCAATCTCGGGGATTGCACGGGAAACTATTACGCTCATGGCATAGGGCATATAGTTTTGTCTTAGAGTATCGGTTATCTGTTGATCAACCACTTCACCCGAGCCTAAAATAACCGCATTGGTATTTATTTTTCTTTTATTCTCATTAGTTGTCTTCTTTTTCTTTGCCATCATCTAACCTCGTCTGTCAGTTTACATCTATCAAATCAAGATAATCCGCACCGAATTCAGCTATATAATCTTTTCGTCCCTGCAAATCGTCGCCTAAAAGTATATCAAACATTTCGGCTGTTTTTTCGACATCCTCAGGGCATACTTTTATAAGCCGTCGAGTTTCGGGATTCATCGTAGTAAGAGAAAGCATGTCCGGTTCGTTTTCACCGAGACCTTTTGAGCGTTGGATTGTAAACTTCTGATTTCCGATTTCGTTCAGTATATCGGTCTTTTCGCTTTCGGTGTATGCAAAATATGTCTTTTCTCCGCAAGTGATTTCGTAAAGAGGAGATTCCGCAATAAACACCAGTCCCTCTTTAATAAGAGTAGGTGTCAAACGGTATATCATAGTAAGGACAAGTGTACGGATCTGAAATCCGTCGACATCAGCATCGGTACAGACTATGATTTTGCTCCAACGAAGCTGATCGAGAGAAAATACATTCAAATCCTTATGACCTTTTGATTTAACTTCTATACCGCAGCCTAAAACCTTAATGAGGTCAACTATAACATCACTCTTAAAAATTTTTTCATAGCCTGCCTTGAGGCAGTTGAGGATTTTTCCTCTCAAAGGAATAATTGCCTGAAACTCAGAATTTCTTGCCTGTTTACAAGCTCCGAGCGCAGAATCACCCTCAACTATGAAAAGCTCACGCTGAGTTTTATCTTTGCTTCGGCAATCAACAAATTTCTGTACGCGGTTTGCCAGATCGTTTGAAGTAGAAAGAGTCTTTTTTATATTAAGACGGGTTGTTTCCGCTTTTTCTCTGCTTCGCTTGTTAATAAGCACCTGCTCGGCTATTTTATCTGCTTCAAGCTTGTTTTCAATAAAATAAATTTCAAGATTA
>CAZTXS010000052.1:0-4378 GCA_964617585.1 uncultured Ruminococcus sp. | reverse complement strand
CGCCTTGGGCTGCTCAACGTTCTCAGGTGATACAGCAGGAGCAGGAGCAACGGGAACGGTATAGCCATATATTTAAGCACAACAATAATTATACTTTTATGACAGTTTTTTATACCGTCGGCTTGCGTTCTATCATGGTGATAATGCTGTTGTTGTTCTCGATGAAGTCAACAATCCTTTGATATTCGTCCGCAAAATTGAAGTCTACCGTTATTTCACCGTTTTTGTGTACCCATATCGTATCGACTAATTCCACTAAAATTCCTCGGTTTAAGGACTTAATGTTCTTATATCTAAGAAAAGCGGTTAGATACGGATCATCAGCTCCGATACCGTCAGACATTACCTGTATTTCATCTTGCAGATAAGAAATATTCTGTTCAAGCTGATGTATCTGTTCTGAAATCTTGCCTTTTAATCGTCGATATTCCTCTTTGGTGATATCTCCGCTTTTCCAATCCAAATACAGGTTGTCTGATGCATCGTTACTCTGCTTCAATTGTTTTTCAGCCTGTGCCAATGAATAGGATAGTCGTTTGTTCTCTCTGTTGATAACAGGAGCTTGCGCTATTCGTTCGATTTCCTCTGAAAGTTTGTCTACAAGAGTAATCTGCATCTGAATTGCCGCTAAAACTGCGTTCTCCAGTTTATCCTGACGGATAGAATGCTTTGAGCAGGTCTGTTTTTCGGTAAAGGTTCGGCAGGCATAATAAGTAATGTTGCGGGAAGTTTTCCTACGCATAGCCTTTTTGCAGTCTGCGCAGCGGACGAAGCCGGACAATAAATATAATTCCCTTTTGCCGGGAGCCGTCCTTGTGTCACGCCTGTGCAATGCCTGTGCTTTTTCAAAGGTTTCTCTGTCGATAATAGCTTCATGCGTATCGGGAACAACAAACCATTCATCTTCCGGAACGCAAATTTGCTTATGTACCTTATAGCTTATTATACGGTTTCTTCCCTGCACCATCGTGCCGATATAAACAGGATTTTGCAGTATTTTTGATATCGCGCTTGATGTCCACAGTCCGTCATTCTTATCCGAATTGGGGTTGCTGTATTTAAGCCCCTTTTTCTTTTTATAAGCTTCGGGGTTAGGCTCCCCCATCTGACCTAACTTTTTGGCAATGCCCATTTTGCTGTACCCTTCATTTACAAACCAGTTGAAAATGCTTTTGACAACTTCCGCAGCTTCTTCATCTATCAGTAAGCTGTTTTTGTCGTTCGGGTCTTTTTTGTAACCATATGGGGCGAATGCTCTTATAAACTCGCCACGCTCCCGCTTCATTTTAAAGGTTTTCCGTATTTCCTCTGAAGTGGTGGCGGCAAACTGTTCGTTGAACATTCCCCTTATAGGAACTTCAAGACCGTTTGCAGAGTGGGGGTTGGTGTAGGTATCAATAAACGGTGTACCTGTGCATATAAATCTTGCGCCGTTAATGGGGATAAATTCTTCAAGGAACTTTTGTTGGTCGGCAAGGTTGCGAAAGCCTCTTGCAAGTGACTTTATAATCATACAGTTGACTTCCTTGCGGACGATACACCCTTCAAGCCGCTTAAATGACGGACGTGATGTATCCGTTCCCGTTAATCCGTCATCGGCGAACACGCCTGCTATTGTATAGTTTCCCGGCTCGAAGTATTTATCTACAAAGTTCCGGAATATTTTTTCCTGATTGATTACGCTCTCGCTCTCATCCTCATTTCCGTCCTCTTTGGACAACCTTATGTATAGCCCTATTTTCCAAAATGGCTCTGTCCTTACGTTTGCCGTTCTGTTTTTTCTTGTGCGGGGCATGAAATCTCCTTTCCCCTATAATCACAATCACATTATACAACATAAGTTTAGTGATTGCAAGGTAAAGCGATAAAGTTTTGACGATAAATTTCATTTCAAGCTCAGAAAGTAATCACTCAGTGATTTTTTAAGCGTTCTTGTCTCTGAAACAAAGCGGATTCTTACAGGCGTATCGCCACAAAGAAAGCAGTATGGATTTTTGATTTGTTCAATATAGCCCTTTACCTTTTGTGCTGCTGGCAAGGAACTGTCGATATGAACACTTTTGATATCAACCAATTTGCTGCGGTCTGCCTGCGTAATGTCAACGCTTTTCATTTCCTGAAGCTGTAAGCTATCTATCATGGTGTTCCCCCTTTCACTATAACGGCATAATAAACCATATGCTTTTACGCTTGTACGGTATGAAAAGAATGTAGATATTAATGCTTTCCTGCTTAAACCTAAATCCCATATAATTTGTGATATATATTTATTTTGAGCCGAACTCATATTCTGGGTTCGGCTCATGATATCTGATTTCGATTTTTCTTTGTTTTTCAGTCTATTTGCCAAGCACCCGACTGTTGGGGATAAAGCAGGCTGTCGCTGGTAGCGACTATCATAACTCCGATATACCGATATACGAATATATCAGGGTTCCGCATCAAGTCTGTGTGCGGGCGTGAGCAAGTATCATTCTCCTTTTACAACGTCATGGCGTACCGGTTTACCGAATCGGGTTAAAGGCTGCGTTGGTCGCTCGGACAGTCTGTCCACCTATTCAAGTTCAAGAGATTACCATTTTGAGGTTTTCTCCGTTTCAAGAAAAAGTGAACAGGCTATCTTCATGGCGGCGCACCTTATGTCGCTCGGATGTAAAAGGTCTGTGCCTGAATTACCGTTATTCTGTTTTCAAGCTACAGCTCCTGCTTTGTGACACAAGGTCGAAACAAAAAGAAGGAGGGTAAAGAGAGGCAAGAAAAAAGTCCTCTCACTTACAGTAACATTTTTTGGGCATTTTCGGGCGGGGGTAACGAGAAAATTTTTATTTTTTTTCAAAAAACTTTTTAATCTGCGCCAATCCCCTCTGAATACTTTTTCTGACAGATGATTCGTCGCAGTTTTCAGATTTTGCAATACTGGTGTAGCTTAGTCCGAGGAAAAACTTTGCATTGATTCGTCTCTGCTGTTCTGGAGAAAGCGTTGACAAAGCCTCATATAGCTTTTTGGACAAATAATTTCTTTCCAACTCAACAAGAGGAGATGGCAGGACATTATCAGATAGCCGTACTTCCAAATTGTCGTTACAGTCCAAGGAAACGTAGGATTTGTGTCTGAACTGTTTTACTCGTTCAGCGTTTGCTTTTCTCCGACTTTCTTCAAACGCTTCCGCAATATCCTCAGTGACCATTATGTAGTTATCCTCAGTATAGTAGTCGGGATAGTAATCCCGAAGATTGATTTTAACCATAAAAAAACCTCCAATTTCGATTTTGTTAGTTTGAAAATCGAAATCAGAGGCGGAGAACGGCAGCAAGGCGTGATTATCCCATGGATAAAAGAAATGCGTACTCGCACTATGACGAATACGCTTAGGTGCATAATGAAAAATCTGTCGAGTAATATCGAAATAAAAATAGCCGAAATCGCTGTGGGCGAATCGGCTATGGGTATGTATTTATGCTTTTCTTTTAGCTTTTTCATATTCCCCCTTATAAGGGAATATGCTCTGATATTGTCGCGTTCCCTAAGCGTTATTATATAGAAATATCTTAGGTGGCGTTGTCGAATTTTATCGGTAAGCGAGTAATTTTATCAAATTAAAACACAATTAAGGCTCACGCTTATACAAATGCTTACAACAAGCCGACTTATCTTCCGTGAGAGCATATAAGTCGGCTTGAGTTCTTATATATTCAGTTCACTTCTTAATTTTGTAGGGTAAAATCTGCTCGAATAATTATTTCACATATAACCAGTCACTATAAGATGATTTAGACCTCAGAGTGCATTTGGTTTCATAATCAATCAGATGTCTCAGATAACAGCTCAGATTCAGTCACATATTTCATATAACCACCGGATTCTAAATCCAATCTCTCAATATATATCACTGAAAGATCATCCTCATCCGCATAAACTGGACTGCCAATCGGTGCCCACGCCGTATTGGACGTGAAGTTTTCACCGGGAAGCTGCTTTGTGCAATAACCTTTTCAATATTGCCTATTAAATCTGCGCCATCAGGTAGGGGGATGGGGCAGAGTGAGCTAAGAATGAAAAGAATAAGAAAAGTATTATTGAAAAGGAGTAAACATACTAGTGATAGTTTGCGTATACAAATACATCCGTTTAAGAATGCAAGCATTTTAATAGCTCAGGTAGATATCTTCTTTCAGAATCAACAATTATGAAAAAATGCTTTTTCATTAGAGCACTTAAGTTATAATCTCGATCCGACTTCACTTTCGCTTTTAATGCAAGCATGTGAATAATAGAGGCTGATTCTGTTACCGATTTACTGTATTGAAGTAAGTCCTCGGTTAATGGATAACCATTATTTACTAGATATTGACACATATTAAACATGAGGTTTTTCTG
>CAZTXS010000051.1:0-5330 GCA_964617585.1 uncultured Ruminococcus sp. | reverse complement strand
GGTTTCCCGACCTACTCCCTTAGCAGGGGAGCCCCTTCACCACTTGGGTATTTCTCCAAAACAATTAACTTTTCTTGACGTTGCTAAAAAATTATAACACAAAAATTTTGGCATGTCAATATTAATTATAATTTTATTAAAAAATTCGGCAATAATAAAGCAAAGCCGCTTTAGAAATAAAATCATATTTATTGATAATGACTTGTTAATGTGATATTATTTTCAATAAGGGCTTGTCCGTCATTCAACGTGGCAAGGGTCGGCATTGTCGACCGGCCGTTCAGTAGGGGGTTGTATCCCGCTGCTGAACGGGTAATGGAACCCGCTTCTAAAGGCGGCGGGGGACATCTTGCCTTAGTTATAAAAAGTAAAAGCGGTTTAATATATTTTAGCAAGGAGAGTATGTATGATTTATACTATAACTTTTAATCCGGCTTGGGATTATGTAGTTCATGTTAAAAATATGAAATTGGGCGTTACAAACAGAGCGGATTCTGAAAGTATAATGTTCGGAGGAAAGGGCATAAATGTGTCTGCTGTTTTGAAGGAACTCGGACACAAAAGTGTTGTTCTCGGTTTCACAGCCGGCTTTACCGGTGCGGCTCTTGAAGATGAGCTTAAAGAAAAAGGGTTTGTAACCGACTTTATCAGACTTTCTAACGGTATGACGAGGATAAACGTCAAGCTGAAATCTGAAAATGAAACTGAGATAAACGGTCAAGGCCCCGATATAGACGAGGAATCGCTTATGAAGCTTTTTGGAAAGCTGGATAGGCTTAGCAAGGGAGATACGCTGGTGCTTGCAGGCTCTGTTCCCCAAACTCTGCCGGAGGATATATATGAGAGGATTTTGCAAAAGCTAAGCGGCAGGGGAATAAGAACAGTAGTCGACGCATCAAATGAATTGCTTGTTAATGTGCTGAAGTATAAACCGTTTTTAGTTAAACCTAATAATCATGAGTTGGGTGAAATATTCGGTGTGACGCTGAATGATAAAAAGGATATAGAGTTTTATGCAAGAAAGCTTCTTGATATGGGCGCGCAAAACGTCTTAGTTTCTGTTGGCAAGGACGGATCGCTCTTAATTGATTCAAAAAGAGAGTGTATCACAATGCCCGCCGCTAAGGGAGAAAAGGTAAATTCGGTCGGAGCAGGCGACTCTATGGTCGCAGGGTTTATAGCAGGATATGAAAAAACAGGCAGCTATATAGAAGCTTTAAAGCTCGGAACGGCGGCAGGAAGCGCAACCGCTTGTTCTCTCGGCCTTGCTTCAAGGATTGAAATTGAAGAGGCGTTAAAAACTCTATAGTAAAGATAGATTTTAAAATTACAGATTAAATTTACCCTCGGTGTTTTCGAGGGTTTATTTTTTAACAAATCGGACAAAATAAAAAAATAAGGAGGAAAGTTCTATGAGAATCACGCAATTGCTTAAAAAAGAGGGTATTCTTCTGGGAGCTGAGATAAAAAGCAAGGAAGAAGCTATTGATATATTAGTCGGACTTCAGAAAAAATCCGGGAACATTTCAGACAAAGCCGAATATAAATCCGGGATTCTCAAAAGAGAAGAAATCGGCTCAACGGCAATAGGAGATGGAATTGCTATTCCTCACGCTAAGAATAAAGCCGTCAGAAAAGCAGGAATAGCCGCAATGACCGTCCCAAACGGAGTTGATTATAATTCGCTTGACGGAAAGCCGTCAAATTTGTTTTTTATGATAGCGGCTCCTGAAAAGGGCGGTGACGTTCATCTTGAGGCGCTATCACGCTTGTCGGTTATGCTTATGAACGGGGAGTTTCGGAAAAGACTTTTGTCATCTGGGACTAAAGATGAATTTATAAAAGCCATAGATGAAAAAGAAACCGAAAAATACGGTTCGCCTGAAAATAAGAGTGAAGAAAAATCCTCAAAGATAAAAATTGCGGCGGTCACGGCTTGCCCCACGGGTATTGCTCATACCTTTATGGCGGCTGAGTCGCTCGAGAAAAAGGCAAGGGCAATGGGCTGTGAAATCAAGGTGGAAACAAACGGTTCAGGCGGAGCGAAGAACATTCTCACTTCTAAGGAAATAGAAGAAGCGGACGGAGTTATAATCGCAGCGGACAAAAACATCGATAAAGCCAGATTCAATGGAAAGAGAGTTGTGTTTGCTCCTGTATCCGACGGAATTCACAAGCCTGAGGAGCTAATAAGTAAAATAGTTTCGGGGGATGTCGGAATATATCATCATGAAGGTCATGTAAGTTCGGTTTCTGACAACAGAGTTAAAGAGAGCATAGGCAGACAGATTTACAAGCATCTTATGAACGGCGTTTCAAATATGCTTCCTTTCGTTGTGGGCGGAGGAATACTTATTGCCGTTGCTTTTTTGATTGACTCAATATTGGGACATACAGAGTCCGGAGGAAACTTCGGAACGGTAAGTCCTGCTGCAGCATGGTTTAAGGGAATAGGAGGATATGCATTCAGCTTTATGCTTCCTGTTTTGGCAGGATTTATAGCAAAGAGTATTGCCGACCGTCCCGGCATGATGATAGGTTTCGTAGGAGGATATATTGCGTCTGTCGGAGCTACTTTTAACTTTTCGGATGAAGGGATGGCAAGCTGGGTTGGAGCAGGCTTTCTGGGAGCGTTAATTGCAGGCTTTGCAGGCGGATATTTAACTCTCGGTCTTGAAAAGCTTTGTGATAAAGTTCTTCCGAAATCGGTTGAAGGAATCAAGCCGGTTCTTATTTATCCATTAGCGGGACTGCTTCTTATAGCTTTGGTTATGTGTTTTATCAACCCTGCGGTTGGCTGGCTGAACACACAGCTTACCAACCTTCTTGAATCCATGTCAAACGCTTCAAAAATTCTTTTAGGATGCGTTCTGGGCGGAATGATGTCAATAGACATGGGAGGACCCTTTAACAAAGCGGCTTACGCTTTCGGTACAGTAGGATTATCAGCGGCGACGACTTCAAGCTATGAGATAATGGCTGCGGTTATGATAGGCGGCATGGTTCCCCCTATCGCTTGTTCTATAGGTACGACCTTTTTCAAGAAAAAGTTTACCGAGGGTGAAAGAAAATCAACTATTGTAAACTATATACTGGGTCTATGCTTTATTTCAGAGGGAGCGATTCCGTTTGCCGCAGCCGATCCGCTCAGGGTAATTCCCTCATGTATAGTCGGCTCCGCGGCTGCAGGAGGAATATCCATGGCGTTTGGATGTACTCTTATGGCGCCGCACGGTGGAATATTTGTTTTCCCTGTTGTGGGAAACTGGGGCTGGTACTTGCTTGCGCTTGCTATAGGATCTGTTGTTGCCGGCGTTATGATGTCACTGCTGAAAAGACCTGTTGAAAGCAGATTCAATAAGGACTTGCCCGTCATTTAACGTGGTAATGGAACCCGTCGCCTATAGAGGCGGAGGACATCTTGGCTAAGTTATAGATAAAAAATATTTAGGTGGTGTAAAAATGGTATCGAAAAAAATTACCGTTAAAAATGAACAAGGTCTTCATATGCGTCCGGCGGGAGTTTTGGTAGGCGAAATGGGAAAGTTCAGGTCTGACGTCAAAATCAATTTCAACGGAAACGAGTATGACGGGAAAAGTATAATGAATGTTATGGCGGCGTGTATTAAATGCGGCAGCGAAATTACTGTTTCCTGTGAAGGAGAGGATGAGCAGGAGGCGCTGGATAAATTTATTTCGCTGGCAGAGGATAATTTCGGTGATGAGAAGTAGATAAACTCTCTTACACGTTTAT
Source organism: uncultured Ruminococcus sp. (assembly GCA_964617585.1). Taxonomy (GTDB): domain Bacteria; phylum Bacillota; class Clostridia; order Oscillospirales; family Ruminococcaceae; genus UMGS1601. The sequence continues at coordinate 1,576 of CAZTXS010000051.1, read as the reverse complement.
ACTAGTTGGGGTTTGTCAATAAAACTGCGTAAATTATTTTTTTATATTGAAAAAATTTATATGTTACGGCGGTCAGAACAGACGCTAGTATTTTTCAATGCGGGTCTTGATTTTATCATCAGTAACAAGCCGGTTACTGACTAAAGCCTAGTTTTGAACCGTGCTGTAATTCCACGTCTTGTAGAACTTGGTAATTCGTAAATATAGCAATTTCAAAAGTGCATTTTCATTTGGAAATGCACTTTTTCGTCACCTTTCTAAAACCGGATTTATACTTTTAACAGCATTGTTGGTGTACATAATTTTACGAACCGCACTGCCGTAATCGAATAAATTGCTCAACATGGCCGAAATTTCGTTTCCACACAGCTACTGTTCCCTGATACTGCAACCATTTCTGACAAAACTGCTCAAAGGCTTTTCTGTATGCCGAAAAACTCGGTGCGCCATATACCTTTTTGAGAGATTTCGTGAATTTTTTTGTCCCTTCTTTTATTGTAGTAAACTTTCGAAAAAATGCAAAAGGTGTGCAAGCTATTTTTTATAACTTAGGCAAGATGTCCCCCGTCTTATAGGCGGCGGGTTTCATTACCACGTTAAATAACGGGCAAGTCCTTATTGAATTTACACACTTTATTTTGCACTCTTGAACGAGAGATTGTCGCTGATTTTATTGCGGACGAGCTTTTAACCAATGAGGAAAGTATAAGAGAGCTTGCTCAAACTAACAGGGGTCTTTTTGTAAAGGTAAAGGAATTTCTCAACAAGATTATTGCAAATCTCAAAAAATTTGCAACAGGCTCAGACAATATCACAAAGGCTCAAAAAGACCTTATTCAAATAAGAAACTTGTACAACAAGGCTTTTAAGGACGTTAAGAAGAGCGGCAAGTATTCAACCGAAACTAAATATAGTAAGAGGCTGGGCGGATATAATCCTGAAATACAGGTATCAACTAATGATATAAATGTATTTAATATTAATAATATTAATAATTTGTCTGAGGTCAAAAATAAAGTATATACTTATTTATTGAAAACGTACATATCTACTACGGAACAATCAAAACCAATAACAAATATTGATACAGGAATGAAGATAGAAATATGGAAAAAAGGCATAAATGAAACTTTCGGAAATGCTAAAGCTTATAACGATTTAACATTGCAAATGAAAAAAGCAAAATTAGCAACAATGTCTAATCTTGCAAAAATGATCAAGTACGGCGAAGTGCGTTCAGCCGAAACTAAAAATTATCATAATCCAAACAGTAAAGTCACTTATGCTTATCTAACTTCACCTATAACAATCGACGGAAAACAATATACCGTTAACATGGATATTAGAAAGTCTGAAAGAGGTAACAGATTCTATATTCATAAAATAAAAATGACAGATGAAGTCGCCAAATTGGGATTAAAAAATCGCAATAAGTTAAATACTTCATCTGCCAATAACAATATATCACAAAAAAATGATATTGTCAATACTAATATACGAAAAAATTCCGATAATGATACAAAGTTTTCAATAAGTGATGAAAATGAAAAATGGAAACCGATAAAACCATCTGAAA
>CAZTXS010000050.1:0-7004 GCA_964617585.1 uncultured Ruminococcus sp. | reverse complement strand
CTCATTCGCAAAAGTTTAGAGTTTTGCGAAACATAAATTTTATACAAAAAAGAAGGTGCAAATAAAAATGAACGAATTTCTTTTATATAAGCATTTATGTGAAATTGAGAATATAGCTGCTCAGTATACAGAAGGGCAAAAAGTATGCGGAGTTATTAAAAATACTGCCGAACAGATGACCTCACAAGCATACAGAGTAGCGGTTATAGGAGAGTTCAAACGCGGGAAATCAAGTTTGGTAAATGCGCTTATCGGCGCTGATATTTTACCGACAGACATACTCCCTATAACGGCAACGGTTACTAAGGTAGTATATGGAACAGAACGTAAAATAACCATAAAATATAAAAGCGGTGAAATTCAGGAACGAACACTTCAGGAATTGTCTGATTTTGCGACAAAATATGATGAGGAAAAGGAAAAAATAGCATTATCTATACGGGAAATTGAAGTCCAATACCCATCTGTTTTTTGTAAAAATCATATTGAAATACTCGACACTCCGGGACTGAATGAACACGAATCTATGTCCGCCGTAACACTAGGAGTCATAGGAGAGATAGATGCGGCTATTGTGGTTATTTCAGCGAGAGAACCGCTGAGTCTGACGGAGCAGGAATTAATCTCGGATTTAATAAAACAATCAGGAATACGACATCTTGTTTTTGCGGTGACATTTATTGATATTATGAAAGACGAGGCTGAAAAAAACAGGGTTATTGATTTTATTAAAATCCGTATTTCAAACGAAGTGCTTGAACGAATTATAAAAACGGCCCCTGAGATTGCTGATAAGGCAAGAAATATTTTAATAAGCCCAGATATATTTGGAGTATCTTCGCGTCAAGCGGTGGAAGGATTTATAAACGATAATGAAATACTTTTAGAGGAAAGCCGTTTTCCTAAATTTAAGGAGGAACTTTTAGCGCTGCTTACAGCGGCTCAAAGCGAGGATTTGCCATCAAAGACTGCAGAAATAGTTAATATGGTAGCAGATAATCTGCCCAAATGGAAGCAGGTTGATGCAGATACAATGCAAAACAGAAATACGGAATTGCTAAACAACATAAATTCTATGCGGTTTTATATTGCAAATGCGCGACATGAGCTTATAGAAATGTTTAGGAAAATGGATAAAGAGCTTTTGAGTAAGGGTATATCGGGGGAAGGAATTTCCATACAAAAAATAGAACAGTCTGTATTGAAAACATTTATAAAAAAACTAACCTCGTTAAATTCACAAACGTATACGAGCGACAACATTCGTGCTGCATTAACGGAAGGAAGCAAAGAGGCGATGTTACTTGTAAATAATGTGAAAAAAGTAATAGAGGGTGATATATGTAAGGTAATGGAGAGAGTCAATTCCACTTTTTCACAAATGCGGAAAAATGCAGGATTGTCTGAGGAGGAATTTGAAAGGACTTTGCAAGAGGCAGATAGCGGGCTACCTGATTTTAAGTGGGAGAAACCTCCGGTGCCAGACATGACTGAGCTTCGAGGTGTTGACGTAATGCCGTTCGTGCGTGAATCAACAGAGATTGCTCTGGAAAATTTCAGCTCAAACATAGTTAATTTTATAAGTGCATGGCGTGCTGTATTATTGAAACAGAATAAAAAAGATCAGTTCATTGAGAAGCAGCTTGCGGAATATGAACGTGAAACAGAAGCTTTAAAAGTTAAACAAAACGTGTTGGAATTTAATTATTCACAACATATAGAGAAACTTAAAAATATTCAAAAAAATATAAACGGAAGGGATGAATAATATGATTTGTAAAAATTGCGGAAAAGAGCTTTCGGAGGGGACAAAGTATTGCGGAGGATGCGGAACGTCAACAGAGGCGTCAAAAACATTAAGAACTTGCCCTAAGTGCGGTATACGCACCACATATGATCAAATGTATTGTGAAAACTGCGGCACTCTTCTCGAGGAGGATAAGGTTAGCCATAACAGCAGAGGTGCATTTGTCAGAGAATTCAAACTCTATTCGTACTATGAGGGACAGCCGACAGTGGGGATTTCTAAGTCAATGGGGACTTTGCGGCTCTATGATAACAGAGTAGAATATGAAAAGTCCTTTGGTAATGCGGCATCAAGTATGTTCGGATTGGCAGGATTGGCTGTGGGAAGAAAATCAGCGAAAAAGGATCCGATTGTAAATTATTACTATAACGATATAGCGGATGTAAAAGTAGGAAAATATGCCGGGGTTTACAACACCTTGGTGATTGTTATGAAAACAGGAAGAAGCTTTTCTTTCTGTCCACCAGTACCTGTGAGCAATCAGCCTGCGGAAATTGTGGATTTGATAAAACTATACTTAAACTGAAAATAGCCATAACAGTGGTTATAAATATATTAGGAGGAAAGTAAAAATGGAGAATACTAATAAATTCAGCTATATCGGTTATCAAGAAATGATAGCGGATATTACAACGGCTTTGGAAAAGACCGGCGAGGTAATGGACAATCTGGAGCTTGACGAACGCTCAAAGCAGGCTAAAGATGCCGCTGCCCGTTTGAAATCACACATTTTTTCTGTAGGAATTATGGGAGAATTCAAAAGAGGAAAAAGCACGGTAATCAATGCCCTTTTGGGTGAGGAAGTGGCTCCAGCGGACGTTGTTCCGGCTTCGGCGACGCTTAATCGAATTACATACGGATTAAAACCAAAGGCGACTATTGTATACAAAGATGGTAAATGCGAAGAAGTACCGGTAAATAAAATAGCAGATTATGTAACAAAAATCACCGAAGAATCGGCGGCGACTGCAAAATCGGTCGAACAGGCTGTGGTTGAATATCCTTGTCAGTTCTGCAAAAATAACGTGGAGATTATTGACACACCGGGACTTAATGATGACGAGCGTATGAATGAAATTACGGAATCGGTTATTCCCAAGCTTGACGCTGTGGTTATGGTTCTTTCAGCAGGTTCACCGTTTAGTCTGAGCGAGGCGGAATTTGTCCGCAATAAGCTTATGACAAGCGATGTGACGCGTATGGTTGTATTGGTCAACCGTATGGATACGATTTACAGTGACAAGGATAAAGAACGTATATTGCAGGAAATAAAGAGAAAGATTACGGCGGAGGTTTTGGATAGAACTGCCGCTATTCACGGGGAGGATTCAAAGCTTTACGAAGAAACAAAAAATAAGCTGGCGGGTATACAGGTATACCCTCTTTCCGCAATACAGGCACTTGTAGGACGAATAGAAAACAAGCCTGAGCTTGTTGAGCAGAGTGGAATTCTCGTTTTTGAGGAAAGGCTCAGAAAGCTTCTTACAGAGGAACGCGGAGCTCTGGAGATTACAAGAGTTGCAAATGTTATAAGCACGCTTTTAACGGAAGGTGCAAACGCACTGGAGCTCCGTATAAATACATTGGAAATGAACGAGGAAAAGTTCTTGGAAAACAAGAAGGAGTCCGAGGAGGAAATTAAAAATCTCAGAAAAAGCAAAGTTGAGGAAAAAGACAGGATTCGTCAAAAGGGCGTTGAAATAAAAAGGCAGGCGGCGAATATTGTAGACGAAAAATATGATGATTTGTCGAGTCGTCTAAACGAATACCTTGATAATTATCCGATTGACATTAATGCATTAAAGAGTGACAATGACAAGGCTGAATTTCAGAATAATGTCAAGGAGGATTTGGAAAGAGAAGTAAAAAGAGCTTTGAGTGAGTACACGGAACAAATAAATGTGTTTTTGCAGGAACAGATGGGAGACGAATGTCTTCGAATTCAGGAATATATGGGCGACTTCGCAGGGCAGCTCGTTTCAATTAATGAAAAGCTTAAAAACAATGAAATGGCAAAAACTATCGGCGTAATCGGAGTTGACGCGCTTTCAAATCTTGTTGCTGCAACGTGTACCGGTATTTTGAGTGCAGGTGGCTTAGGTCTGATGGGATTGGGCGGCTTGGTTGAGGGATATCGTAAAAACGGTGCGAAGGGTGCGGCAACAGGTCTGGCAGGTGGTCTGGCAGCAGGAACTGCAACGGCAGTAGGATTGATTTTTGCTCTCGGTACAGTTCCGTTTTTACCGTTTGCAATTATTACAGGTATAGCGGGAACTTTAGGCGGCAAGCTTCTTACTTCAGTCGTATGGAAAAAGGATATAGAGCAGAAAAAGATTAATGAAGTTCGAAATGAGTTGAAAAAGATAGTTACGCAGATTATGACTAATCTCAAGGAACAGAAATTGCTTGAAACATGGGCTAATGAACAGATAAAAGAGCAAATAGATTGTCTTATTGCTCATGTTGAAGAAGAAACCGAGGCGATGATTTCCGGAACAGAAGCTACTTTACAGGCGATAGCAGCAGATATCAGTGCTAACAGCAAGTATAAAGAGCAGAAGTTGGAGCAATATAAACAGCTTGAAAATAAATTAAAGAATGTTAATGAGATATTAACACCTATATTAAACAAGGTTATGGATGTCGTAAAACAAACGGCATAAAAAGGAGGCAAGAAAATGTTAGTTAGTGAGTTAAATCCGATAAGAAATTTTGATGTTAATTTTGGCAAATACATAGAAAAAATGAAGCAGCAGGATGATGAACACCGTATAAATGGAATTCCCGACTACGCATTTGCTCTTGATTTTAAGCTGCGCGAGCAGATAAGAAAGCTGCCGTTTTTCTATAATCTGAGCAAAAAGCTGGCGGAGCACAACGAGGCAAGGATGCGTCAGATTAAAATGGCGGGAGCCGTACTTGCCGGTCCGAATCAATTTAGTGAAATCTATGAAATGACGAGAGACTGTGCGAAAAGACTTAAAATAGGACCGCCGAATGTATTTATTGAGCATGACCAGTCGATGAACGCGTATACATATGCCGCGGACACAGCATCGCCGACAATAGTAATTCACAGCGGTATTATTGAACGTCTCACGCCGGGGGAGCTTAAGTGCGTTATAGGACATGAATGCGGGCATGTGCATAATGAACATCTCGTTTATCAGAGCATATGCGATTGGATTGACAGTATGAGTTCCGGTCTTGGCGGCGCGTTTCAGATATTGACGTATTCAAACATTCTGTTATTTTATGAGTGGAGCAGAGCCGCGGAAGTGACGTGCGACAGAGCCGCTATGATTTGCTCAGATAATTTTGATGATGCGATTAATGTCAATAAAAAATTAGCGTACGGCACATTTATAAATAAGGAGGCTGAGATTGATACCGCTACGATTAGAAATCAGTTTGATGAGCTTTCTGTCGCGGCATCCGCAGCAACGGAAATTTTCAACAGTCACCCATCAAGTATTCGCAGAGTGCTTGTCGGCGAGGAATTCAAAAAATGCGAGGTTCTTTATAAATGGAGACCTGATATGAAGAAACCGGGCATGACGCTTGTTTCAAAAGAACAGACGGACAAGGAATGTGAGAAATACACAGCGGTAATCAAAGGAGAAATGAAAGGTGGGCAGTTATAATGAAAATTAAAAATCGAATTGAAATATCTTTTGAGGATACAATTGCAGAAATTCAGAGAAAGCTTGATGGTTTGCGTCGTTTTCATTATGACAGCAAATACAGGAGTCTTTTGGGTGACTCCGTAATCAAACATATGGAGGATTGGGATAATAACATCCGTGCCAGACTCAAGGATCCTCTTACCATTGTTGTGGCGGGAGAGTTTAAGAAAGGAAAATCGAGTTTTATAAATGCGCTTTTAGGTGAGGAAATTCTGCCGACAGATGTAACAACTGAAACCGTGACTATGAACAGACTAAGCTACGGTATTCATAAAAATGAAGCGGTGCTTTCTGGAGGAAGAAGAATGACTCTCAGCGACGATGAGCTTAAAAGGGAGTCGCTTGAAAGTATTATGAAGGAAATAGGCGAACCTATACGTCAGCTTGAATTATACAGGGAAAACGAGATTTTAAAGGATATAAGAATTATTGACACGCCGGGCACAAATGATGCTACGGCTGTGTTTGATGACATTGTTACAGAGGCCCTTACGCAGGCTGACGTTGTTATATATGTGTATTCGGTGGAGCAGCCTTTATCACGTACGGAGCAGATGTATCTTAAATATACAGTTCTACCACAAAAGTATACAGACCTGTTTTTGGTTGGTAACTACGGAGACCTTATGCAGACGGAGGATAATTTCACAAAAATAAAAATACTGCTAAAGAAAAGAATACAAACTATTCTGCCGAACGAAAGATCTTACGTTATCAGTTCTCTTGATGAACTTTGTAGAGTTCGGGAGAATGAGCGTCCTTGCGCGGAGCTTGCCAGTCAGCTCGAAAGTGAGTTTGACGCGCTGCGAGAAAGATTGTCCGAACTGATTGAAACGAAAAAAACAAGTGTTACCGCAGACAGAATGCAGCGTATGACAAGTATGATGATTCAGGAGCTTTCGGAGGATATTGTTAACATAGAAAAAGGTCTTGAAATGACCGACAGCGAGTTTAACAGCGCACGTGAAAACCTAATTAGCGAAAAGAACAATCAGCTTGAAAAGCTTAATGAGATTAGAGCAGAGATAAAGAATACCATTGAAAAAATGAAAGGGGAGGCTCGGAACTGGCTTAAAGAGCTTCTTCGTAAAATTGAAAACGAGGACTTGTTGCAGTATACGGCAAATGATCTGCTTCAGTTTTATTCATACTACTGCATAGACCTGCTGCAAAGAGGTGTTCAAGAGTGTCTTGAACTGCATAGAGAGCTGCTTCTGGAAAGGATGGGAGAACTGTCGGAGAAAATAGGAAAAGACCTTGCCGGAGCATATTTCACGCAGAATACATCGAGCTTTTCGATGCGTGTCGATAGCAACACGTGGACGAAAGGCGATAGTATTACATTGGCTATAAATTGTTTTGCCGGCGGCACGGTGATAGCTGCGTTCTCGGATTTGGTAGGAAGCCTTATACGTCATAAGGAGATTGAAATAGACAAAAATCAAATTATTGAAAATATAAGGAGCAAGTATCCGGGACTGAGCAGAGAAATTAATGCGAACCTTGATACT
>CAZTXS010000049.1:0-7249 GCA_964617585.1 uncultured Ruminococcus sp. | reverse complement strand
GTTCCTGATGTTGTCGGAACGGCAATAAACGGAATATTATTAGGTACGATTTTCTGCTTTAAATAATTTTCGGAAGAATCCATGTTTGAATAAAGCTTAATGCACTTTGCGACGTCAATAGCGCTGCCGCCGCCGACAGCAACAATTAAATCGCACCCGCTGTCATTAAATATTTTTACTCCCTCGGCTACCGATTCGTAATCAGGATTTGGCTTAAAATCGGAGAACTTTAATACACCGATATTTAATCTTTCCTCAAGAGTATCAAAATACCTGCTTATTTTCAAAAACGGCATTGCAGAATCGCAAACAAGCATAATTTTCTTTGCTCCGCTTTCGGAAAAGCAGTTGTCCAATGCAGAATAGTTATTATCTGCCGTTAAAATTCTTTGTTCAGTCATAATCTGCTCTTTATAAATAGTTTAATAATCTTCGGGAATAAGGCGAATTATATCCTTAAACGGCATACAAATGTCATCGCATTCTTTTGCTCTGTGGTTTTCAAGGATAAGCCTTGCCGCATTCTTCATAGCCGGGAATCCCGTTCTCGTTAACTGATTGGCATAAATTACAACATTTACGCCGCGCTGTTTGAACTCCTCTTCTGTCACTGTATTGAATGAAGTCGGCACAACAACAATAGGAGTTACTGCATCTTTCGTGCGGAACTTTTCAACAAATTCAAATATTTCTGCCGGATCCTTTTTTCGGCTGTGAATCATTATTGCATCAGCGCCTGCTCCTACAAAGGCAAACGCCCTTTCAAGAGCATCTTCCATGCCTTTTTCAAGAATCAAGCTTTCAATTCTCGCGCAGATCATAAAATCCTTGGTTTTCTGTGCCATTTTACCCGCTGAGATCTTTGCACAGAAATCCGGAATAGCAGCCTGCGTCTGCTTAACCTCAGTACCGAAAAGAGAATTCTTTTTAAGCCCCGTTTTATCCTCAATTACTACCATTGAAACGCCCATACGCTCAAGCGTTCTGACCGTATAAACGAAATGCTCTGTAAGTCCGCCCGTATCGCCGTCAAAAATAATCGGTTTTGTGGTAACCTCCATAATATCGTCAATTGTTCTGAAGCGTGACGTCATATCAACAAGCTCAATATCAGGCTTACCCTTTGCCGTTGAATCGCACAGTGAACTTACCCACATTGCGTCAAACTGGCGTGACTCGCCGTCTTTATGTATTACTTCGGTTTCAACCAAAAGTCCTGTTAGTCCGCTGTGTGCCTCCATTGCGGTTACGAGACCTTTCATTGAAATAGCCTTTTTGAGCCTCGCGCGCCTTATGTCAGGCAGTGATAAATCGGCGCGAGCCCTGTTTTCAAGAGCCTGATATTTTTCATCCTTTGAATACGGATATTCTACAAGAGTGCCGCCATACGAAGCAAGGACTGACACCACCTCATCACGAATAGGTTTTTGAAATCCCGAAACCCAATCATCGCCGTGAACAACATAAGTCGGGCGGTACTCGTTAAGATTTTCCTTATAGCTTAATTCCTTCTGCTCAACAACCTTATACACTCCGGATATGTTTTCAAACATTGCCTTACGCTCGGCAAACGGCAGCAAAGGAAATCTTTTATAGCTTATAACGGCTTCGTCAGAAAGAACTCCTATAATAAGTTTTCCGAGCCTTTTTGCCTTTTTAATTATTGCAATGTGCCCGCTATGTAGAATATCGGTTGAGAAGCACATGTAAACCGTGCGGTTTTCTACCTCTTTGAGCTTAGCGGAAACCACGGACAAATCCTCAGGATTATCAATTTCAGCGCAAAGTCTGTCTTTAACGTCAAAAGGCATTAAACGGCATGAATCCGATACCTCATTAAACGCATTTTCTGCGTAGCACTTTGTATTGCCGCTTTCGCAAAATTCAACTATTTTGTTAAGCCATTCTTCCCAATCATCTTTCTTAATGAAGTACAGCGGCTGCGCCGTTACGGCGTCATTGAAAAACTCTATTCCTATCTTGTTTATCCTGCCGTTATGTACAACAGCCTTAAAATCCTTATCCGGCAGTTCTACGCATGAACTTACGGTCATGCATGAGTTTTCGCTCAATACAATATCGTCAATTACCGAATTTTCAAACACCAAATCACCGTGCATAAGAATAATGTCATCATCAAGGTATTCTCTTGCGCAGTATATTGAGTAAATATAATTTGTTTCACTGTAAACGGGGTTCTTTACAAAAGTAATATGAAGAGGCAGCTCAAGACTTTGGCAATAGTTAACAAGTACCGCATCAAACAGTCCCGTGGTCATAACGACCTCCGTCACCCCTGCGTTTACAAGCTGATTAAGCTGTCTTGAAAGAATTGTTTCTCTTTTTGATATTTCAGTCATACATTTTGGATGCTCCGAGGTTAAAACGCCCATTCGGCTTCCCATGCCTGAATTTAAAATTAGTGCTTTCATAGTTTTCCCTCTCATTTTATTCCAAGGCTTCGTTTAATTCCCGCCTTATAATTTTTAAGCTTTCTTATTATATAGTTTTTCTTTTCGGTAATAGGATCGGCAGTTTTCCAAATTGAATTAAAAAACTCTTTAATCAATTTATAATTCTCATTCGCTTCATTCATCCACGGATAAAAAATTACCTGTTCCGCATTTACATTTCTGTTTCTGTCGGTATCATAAAGTAATTTACATAAAAGATTTATGTTTTCATTGGGGTCAAAATCCACATCGTAAAGCTCTTCGGTTTTGCTGAACTTATTGTAAATATATTTGTATTTGCCGCGTATAATTGCAATTTTTCTGTAAGGCTGAGCATAATACTGAGTATCACTTATAATGAATTCTTTTTGCTCAACCCTGCCGTTGAGAATAATATCCATAAGCTGCGCGTTTGACGTCGGGAAATCTACCGTTTCTCTTCCCTCAATACGAGGCGCTATTAACGGGATTTTAATTGCGGGTTGGTTAACGTCAAAGCCGTAAGTCGTTTTACCTTTATATCCGTTCATATTGCCGTGGTCAGCGGTAATATACAGGCTCTCATCACCGAAACGCTTTCTCAGTTCACCGACAAATTCATCAAAAAGGTCAATGTCCTGACCGTAACCGCACCTGCCAAGCAACACGTGAGGTAAATGAATCCAAAGGAAAATAGGATGGCTTGTATCGATTGAATCCAAAACTCCCGTCAAATAATCCATAACCTCTTTAGTCTTTTTGTCATCACGGACAAGATTGTTTCTTGCCTCATCCCTCGGCATGTGCACTCCGACAGACTGATTGAGCTTCATGTCTTCGTGACGGATTGTATGCTTACCGTAGCATTTTGAAAATCTGTCCGCCATTTTTATATAGTTCGAGCTCCAGAGTAAATGACATTCATACCCCCGCTCATACATCTCATCAAAAAGCGTTGTACCCTGATTGTATTCTTCAACCTCGGTATAATCCTTACGGTCAAGCTGATACGGGTAAAGCCCCGTGAACATACTTGTAAATGCCATGGCGGTTGACGGAGCGGCAGTATAGTGCTGATTAAACACCGTACCCTTAGCGGCTAATTCATCAATATTCGGTGTCTTCCAATATTTGTTGCCGTAAGTCGGCAAATAATCGGAAATCATTGCATCCTTTGACAAAAGAACAACATGGTTCATTTTACTAATCTCCCTAAAATTTTTGTACAAACAGACTTTAACGTCTTAAACAATTCAGGTTGCAAAAAATAAACGGCAACCAGAGAAAGAGAAACATACATTATTCCTCCGACTGCTATCTGTATGCATAAAGATAAAAAAACGTTATCTATGAATTTACCTATTAAGTTAACGGCAAAACACATAACCGCACCGATTATCGGGAAAATAAATGAGTTTTTAAAATAACTTAATATAGGTAGTTTTTTAATAACAACTAACGTAAGGTAACAAGCTACGACAAATTCCGCCGCGATCGTGCCGATAACAGCGCCCTTTGCGCCCATAATCGGTATAAAAATCCAGTTAACTATTAAATTAACTATTGCCCCTATTACAGTTGATATAACGTAAATATGATCTTTTTGGTTCGGCATTATGTACTGCGTTCTTATTACATTTGCCCAACCTATAAAAATCAGTGTAACGGCAAGTGCCGGCAAAAGCTCTGTACATCCGATGAACTCTTCACCGTAAAACAGCGGTATAAAGCGGTTGGCAATACCGGAAATTCCAAACGCCATTGCCGAAGTCAAGAAGCATACAAAGGTCATTGACTGTTCAATGTTTTTAAAGGCTTGCTCCCTTTTCCCGTTTTGGATCATGTTAGATATTCTCGGCATCATTACAGCCTCAAGAGAAGTGACAAAGCCGAGAAGCATATATACTATTTTTTCCGAATACTCATAAAGACCTGTTTGCCCCATGTCAGATAAAGCGCCGAGCATTATTTTGTCCATCGAGCGGTAAACGCTTGTAGCGATAACCGGTATGAACAGCACAAGCATGGGTTTAAAATGCGGAACGATTTTTCCGACGGGTTGTTTTATAAATTTTGTACTTTTTCCAAACCCGACCCAAATAGATATAAATCTAAGCAATTCGCTTACGATCATAATAATTACATAAGTTAAAAGCCCGTTTTCTTTCTTGACAAAAAGCAAAATCAGAATAACGGTTATAATTTTAACCGCGGCATTTCTCAGCGAAACAAGTTTAAATTTTTCAAGACCGTAAAAGAGCCAGTCAATGTCAATAGCTATGCTTAATACATAGAGACCGTTTATAAGAAAAATTGTCTTATAGTCATTTTTGAAGAAGATTACAAAGCAATAATATACTGTTGTAACAATAACGGAATTTACAATCTGAAGGCTGAATATCTGAGAAAAAACTTCCGACAGCCTTTGTTCATTATCTCTCGCCTTGGCAATTTCACGGCTGCCGTAGTTAATAAGACCGAGCTTTGCAAACAAAGAAAAATTATAAGCGATTGCATAAGTATATGAGTAAATACCGACATTTTCTTTTCCTATAACACGCGCCAAAAACGGTGCGGTTATAAGCGGAGTCAGCATTGTAAGCACTTTGTAAAGAGTATTATATATGTAGTTTTGGGTTGCACTTGCTTTTTTCACGTTTCTTACTCCTTATTATGCGTTAAACCAAACTACACGCTGATATTCGTGTGTTATTCTTTCGCTTTCCGGTGGAAGAATTAAATAATTTTCACCGTAAAGGCTTTTTAACACCTTATCACACTGATTAGGTGCATAAAAGTATTTATTTTCAAATTTAATTTTTTCAGATGGTTTTAACCATTCTTTTTTTACAGAGCACTTGCCCGCTTCGTAACGGCAAATGTAACAGGTTAACATGTCCGACTGCTTTTTGTTTAAAGACGCAAAAAGTCTGTTTATCCATTTGTTATATTTCTCAACTGAAATGCGAGAGGAAAGCATATTCACAACGCCTCTGAGCCCCGAAGGCTTTTTGCCGAATAAAGCACTGCCTCTAAATGAATAAAGTACTCTGATAAGCTTTGCAATTAAATTATGCTTAAAAGTATTTTCGTAAAAATCTAACGGAAATATATCAATGAAAATACCCTTGTGCTGTTCTTCAGACACAACATTTTTTTCAACACATTCCGTTCCGTTCATTCTAATCTTCGTGTGGAGTACAGGGCTTTGAGGATCGGAAGAAACAGACTGAACAAAGAATTTTGGCTCACATGACTCGTTAGCAGTTAAAATCTCAACGAGTTTTTCATAGTCACTGCGTTCACATGCAATGTCAATGTCATCGTCCCACGGAATATAGCCACCGTGTCTCACAGCGCCGAGTAATGTACCAAAATAAAGGCTGTAATGAATGCCGTTCTCTTCGCAAACACGGTCAACATACTCCAAAATTTCTTCTTGAGTTTTTTTCAGCTTTTGAACGTCATAATCCATTAAATTACTCCTCGTAAATTTTAAGCATATCCTCACACGCACCGTTAATTTCGTAGCCGTTTTCTTTTAATATACCTTGGAATTTTTCTTTTGAGTGTTCCATACTGTCTTGAGACTTAAAAATAAACTCCGCTACCTTTTTAGGCTCATCTTCAATAGAAAAATATTTTGTAACAGTTCCGCCAAAATCAATATCACGTGTAATTTTATCCGAAAGGAAACACGGTATTCCTGCAGCCATTGCTTCAATGGCCGCACCGGGAACGCCCTCATATTTTGAGGTCATAACGAAATAATCTGCTATGCTCAAAAGCTCCGGAACACGGTCACACCTACCGAGAAGTTTGATCTTTTCGTTTGCAAGCGATTTTACAGTATTCTCAATATTTTCTCTTTCTGAACCTTCGCCTGCAATTAACAAAACCGCATTTTCGTTAAGCTTGCAGTACTCGTCAAACACCTTGGCTAAATAAGCCTGATTTTTAACAGGCAGGAGGTTACCTACATTAGCAAAAACGGTTGTGTCTTTACCGATACCGTATTCCGCTCTGATTTCGTCAGCAGATTTTTCCACATTAAACCTATTAAAATCAATTGCGTTTCTGATATAAATTACCTTTTTACTGTTAACAGCTTTTTCACCGTAAAGGTATATTGCAGCGTCTGTGCTGCACGAAACACAGTGCGTTGCTGTGTGCTTTAAAAGGAAATGATAAAATTTAAGCAAAATTTTGCGCTTAAGCGGGAAATTCTTAATCTCAGACTTAAGCGGACCTGAGCGTGAGTGCGCAATTCTTGTTTTTACTCCGCCTAATTTTGCACCGAGCAAAACAAAGCCCGAAAAAACCGAAAGATGCGAATGAACAATGCTGTAATTACCTTTAACAAGCTTTCTGACCTTAAATATATAAGGAATAATTTGCTTTGCCGAAGGCTGTGCAATTACGTGGATTTTGCTGCCCATTTTTAAAGCCTCTTCAGTATAAAAATGGTTACCGTCGTTACGAAGAAGGTAGTCGAAAATTACACCCTTACCGTATAAATTCCTTTGCATTTCAAGGATGCGGGACTCCGCACCACCCTTTTCTAATTTAGATAATACATGAAGTACTCTAATCATAAAGACCCCCGCCTGTTAACTGTTAAAAATAATTGTTTTTTTGATTTTCCCTTGCTACACGTCTGTTGTAAACACAGTCAATAACCATAGGCAAAAGAATTACCAAATATGCAATATCTCGAATTCGGCTGCAAAGCTCCCTTCGGGGCAACGTAAGACATGTAATAACAAACGCAATACCTCTAATAAGCTTTCTAATGTCAAACTCTGTGTTTTTCCACA
>CAZTXS010000048.1:0-7299 GCA_964617585.1 uncultured Ruminococcus sp. | reverse complement strand
AAAAATACACTAATAGGCAGAGAAACTTCAGATAAAATAGTTTATAATAACAACGGTTTTACGGATAATACGCATATTATGTATTTTAATTATTGTCCTGATTTAAAACTGTCTGTAAATAAAAACAATCCATATTATAACTATAAAAATGATATGCTTTTATCAAAAGACAGCAGAACCTTATATATGTCATTTAATCAAAATACTTCTTTGACGATTCCTGACGGTGTTGAAACTCTAGAAGATATAGGAGGATGTGGGTTTTACCAAGTTAAAAGAATAAAATTACCCAGTTCTCTTAAAGAGATTTACGGAGGTTTTGCGACATTCGAAAATTTAAATAAAATTACATTCCCTGATAATTTAAAAAGAATAAACGGAGGCTTTTATTCTTCAAAAATTAAGAGTATTCATTTCAACAGAAAACTAAATTACATTGGCTATGAAGCTTTCAGCCACTGCAATAACTTAAAAAATATTACGCTTTATAAGAATCTAAAAAAAATTGAATCCGGAGCTTTTCAAAAATGCATAGGTTTAAAAAACGTTAAAATACTTTCTGATAATGTTAAAATAGAGTCAAAGGCTTTCGGAGGATGCAACAACCTAAAAAAAATAACAATAAGCGGAGCAAAAACAATTGCTTCTACAGCTTTTGTTAATTGTAAAAATCTCTCAAAGGTAGTAATTAACAACAAAAAGAAATCCCCTAAAATAGAAAAAGACGCTTTCAAAAACACCCCAAAAGGCATAAAATTCTATGTCAAAAACAAAAAAGTTGCCAAGAGCCTGAAAAAACAGCTCAAAGGCAGCGGAGTGAGAAACGCAAAAATTCTGATAGGAAATAAAGTGATTTATAAGAATGTGAAATAATATTAATTAAATTAAATAATATTATGTTCAATAAAGGCTTGCCCGTCATTATAACTAAGCCCCTAAACTATATGTTCAGGGGCTTAATACTTTTATTATAACATTTATCTGTTCTTCAGGCTGTTTATTGATTCTTCAATCCTAGCCATTTTTTCTTCCGCTTTTTTCAGTTTCTCTTTTTCCTTATTAATAAGCTGTTCGGGAGCTTTAGACAAAAAGCCCTGATTATTCAGCTTTCCGCTCAGGAAATCAATATCCTTCTGAGTGGCTTTTTTATCCTTTTCAAGCCTTGCAAGCTCTTTGTCTGTATCAACTATATCGGAAAGCGGTATGAAAATTCTTGCCGAATCGGTAACAACCGTTGCACAATCGGAAATTTCAAACTTCTCTGCAATTTCAATCTCGCTTGCAGATGCAAGTCGCTTAAAGAACATTTCACCTGACTTAAAGACATCTCTGCACTCAGTTTCAATATAAAGCTTCGCCAAAACCTTAGGTGGAACATTCATCTCGCTTCTCGTGTTTCTTACGCCCTTAATTGCGGTGATAATCTTTTCAAAATCCGATTCTTCTTCGACAAAGCACAGGCTTTCGTCAAATGTCGGAAAAGCTTCTTTCATAATTATGCTTCCGTCCGAAACCAACGACTGCCAAATCTCTTCAGTTATGAACGGCATAAACGGGTGAAGGAGCTTAAGCATACCCTTCATAACCCAAACCAGAACGGTCTGAGCTGTTTCACAGGTTTCGCCTCCTGCAAGAATACGAGGCTTTGTAAGCTCGATATACCAATCGCAGTAAACGTCCCATATAAAATCGTAAAGCTTAGCAACCGCAACTCCTAATTCAAAATGCTCTAAATTTTCATTGACTTCTTTTGCAAGAGTGTTAAACTTAGATAAAATCCATTTGTCCTCAATGTTGAGCTTCTCAGGAAGCTCGTCCGCCTTAAAATCATCAGGAAGATTCATCATAATAAATCTTGCCGCATTCCATATCTTATTGGCGAAGTTTCTTGAAGAACGCACCTTTTCCTCAGAATATCTCATATCGTTTCCGGGCGAATTCCCCGTTGCAAGCATAAATCTGAGAGCGTCTGCGCCGTATTGATCAATGACCTCGAGCGGATCGATTCCGTTTCCCAGAGATTTTGACATCTTTCTTCCCTGCGAATCACGAACCAAACCGTGAATAAGAACCGTATCAAAAGGAGCTTTACCCATATGCTCGATTCCTGAGAACATCATTCTTATAACCCAGAAAAAAATTATATCATAGCCTGTAACAAGAGTGTTTGTAGGATAGAAGTATTTTAAATCCTCAGTTTCGTCAGGCCAGCCAAGCGTTGAGAAAGGCCACAAAGCCGAACTGAACCAAGTATCCAGCGTATCCTCGTCCTGACGCATTTTTTTACCGCACTTCGGACAACAAGCCTCATTTTCTTTAGTTACAACCATTTCTCCGCAATCGTCGCAGTAAAACGCAGGAATCTGATGTCCCCACCAAATCTGACGGGAAATACACCAATCTCTTATTCCTTCAAGCCAGTGAAAATAGATTTTGTCAAAACGTTCGGGAACAAACTTTGTTTCCCTGTTTTTAACTGCGTCTATCGCAGGCTGTGCTAAAGGCTTCATCTTAACAAACCACTGAGTTGAAGCCTTAGGCTCAACAGTTGTTCCGCATCTATAGCAGGTGCCTACATTGTGGTCGTGGTCCTCAACCTTGACCAGGAATCCGCCCTTATCTAAATCCTCAACAATTTTCTTTCTTGCCTCATATCTGTCCATTCCCGCATAATCAGGGTAGTCCCCGACTATTTTAGCATCGTCGGTCAGAACATTTATCACAGGCAGGTCATGCCTTAATCCAACCTCAAAGTCGTTAGGATCGTGCGCAGGTGTAATTTTAACAACGCCCGTACCGAAATCCATATCAACATAGTCGTCTGCAACTATAGGTATTTCACGTCCCACAAGAGGCAGCGTCAGAGTTTTTCCGACTAAATCCTTGTATCTTTCATCATTCGGGTTTACAGCTACCGCCGTATCGCCCAAAAGCGTTTCAGGGCGGGTGGTTGCAAGCTCAACATAGCCGCTTCCGTCGGTCAGAGGGTAGCGCAGATGCCAGAAATGTCCCGCCTGATCCTCATATTCAACCTCGGCGTCTGAAATAGAAGTCCGACACTTAGGACACCAATTTATAATTCTCTCGCCTCGATAGATAAGCCCTTTTTCATAATAATTTACAAAAGCCTCTTTAACCGCCTTTGAACAGCCCTCGTCCATAGTAAAACGCTGTCTTGACCAGTCGCAGGACGAACCCAGCTTCTTAAGCTGTTCAACGATTCTTCCGCCGAACTCATCGTTCCACTGCCAAGCCCGTTCCATAAAGGCTTCCCTGCCGATTTCCTCTTTAGTTACGCCCTCTTTGCGCATAGCCTCGACTATCTTCGCCTCTGTAGCGATAGCAGCATGGTCGGTACCCGGAAGCCAAAGCGCCGAGTATCCGCTCATTCTCTTATACCTTATCAAAATATCCTGAAGAGTTTCGTCAAGTGCGTGTCCCATATGAAGCTGCCCCGTTATATTCGGCGGCGGAATAACGATTGTGTACGGCTTTTTCTTAGAATCAGCCTCCGCCTTAAAGCAGTCGTTATCCATCCAGAATTTATATATTTTATCTTCGACCTCTCCGGGTTCATAAAGCTTTCCTAATTCTTTTCTCATTTTAACTTTCCCTTTCGATTTTAATATTTCACGCTTCGTGAAAAATTAGATTCGCACATCCGATATTCGATGTTTTAATCCGTATAAAAACTCTGTTGTCTTAAAGCTCATATCTTTACTTCCTTATTTGATAACTTTAAATTTAAGTATAACACATTCCGACCTCTTTGGCAAGCCGCCGTTTATCCAGTTAAGTAATTCTGCTTTCTGACAAAGTCAATCGGGAAAAAGCAGAAAAAAGAGAAGCAAGCGTATAATAACGTCTTGCTTCTCGATTTTCTCAAAAAAGTAAACTTTAATAGCGTACTATAGATTCTACAGGTCCATGTACTCTTTCAAAATCCATAACGTATCGATCAATTATAGACGGAAGCTGTATATCAAGCGGATGACCGTAATATTTGCATATTAACTGTAGCTTATCATACAATTCAGGTTCTATATCCATTTCCATTGTTATATAATCATTATTGTCATTCATATTATTCACCCCCAAAACTAAAATATAAGTATATTCTAACATTCAAATGAATGTTAGCCAAGTACATCCATTTGAATTTATAATAAAATCAACCTAAAGTACGTTTTTAGGAGATTTTTATGTATATTTATAAAAGAATAAAAGATATGCGAGAAGATAACGATTTACTGCAAAGACAGGTGACTGATATTTTGGGAATAACCCAACAGCAGTATCAGCTTTATGAAAGCGGTAAACGTGAAATGCCTATGCATTTATTTATCAAGCTTTCCAAATACTACGGCGTTTCACTTGATTATCTCGCAAGAATAAAACTGCATAAATAGTTTTTTATCATACAAATTTTAAGACCTGAATCCGACTTTTTTATTGTGAAAGTTTTTGCAGTTTTAATCACTCATCCCCCCATAAATCAGTGAAATTATAGTTGCTTTTGCTTGCAATTTACACACATGATGTATTATACCAATTCAGATATGATATGTCAATGTTATAATGACTGGCAAGGGTCGGCATTGCGCCTATAGAGGCGGGGGACGTCTTGCCCTAGTTATACTTTCATAAGAAAATTGCCGAAACCTTAAAAGCTAATTTCAAATTGGCTTACTCATAGCTTAAATTTTAAAGAAGTTACAGAACGGGAGGGAATATTGACCCTTAGACCGCAATCACACGCTTCAAAGCCGTCATAAGCTTTTATTTTAACGGGTTCGTTCCCGTCAAAATCGTTATATTCGTGAATTTCAGCAGTTATTATCTGAGCGTAAGCTTCTTTTAAAATTGCATTTTCACTGTCAATCAGCAGAGAACAATCCTCCTCAAGAGAGCAGTTTGAAACGGTCAGAAAAAACTCTTTGCCCTTTTTAGACAGCGAATATGTAAGCATCGGTATGCTTTTCCCGCAAACGTCAAGCTCAGGAGCGGCAAAGCTTGTTTTAACAAGCTCGGCGTCATGATGAGGGATAAACATTTTAAACACCTGCCATGTAGGCGTTTTAACAAGATGTTTGCCGTCGCTTAGAAGAACCGCCTGAAGTACGTTCATAACCTGAGCAAGATTTGCCATTATTACCGTATCCGAATGATTATTAAATATATTCAGATTAATTGCTGCGGTAATTGCGTCCCTCATAGTGTTTTGTTGATAGAGGAATCCCGGATTTGTTCCTTTTTCAACGTCATACCAGCAGCCCCACTCATCGACAATAAGCTTGATTTTCCCTTCGGAATCATATTTTTTCATAATAGCTTTATGCCTTTTAATTATTTCATCCATATAAAGCGCAGAAGTAACAGTCTGATAGTATTCCTCATTGTCAAACTCCAAAGCCGAACCTTTCTTTTCCCAGTTTCCTGTCGGGAGCGTATAGTAGTGAAGAGATATTGCTCCCGTATGCCACGGCTTCAGCTTCTGCATTAAGGCTTCGGTCCAGCTATAATCATCTGCATTAGGACCGCAGGCTATTTTTATCATATCAGGCGTGCTGTAATTCTTCGCAAAGGTTTCATATTTACGGTATTCGTCTGCATATGCTTCGGGTCGCATATTACCTCCGCCGCCCCAGTTTTCATTTCCAATGCCGAGATATTTTAGCTTCCAAGCTCTTTCATGTCCATTTTCTTTCCTTTCAACCGCAAGCGGCGAATCGCCGTCAAATGTGATATATTCAAGCCATTCGGCAAGCTCTCTGACTGTTCCGCTTCCTAAATTTCCGGCAAGATAAGGCTCGCACTCAAGCTTTTCGCACAAATCAAAAAACTCATGAGTTCCGAAGCTGTTATCCTCGACAACTCCTCCCCAGTTTGTATTAAGTATCGGCCGGCGATTTTTTCCCACTCCGTCATGCCAGTGGTATTCGTCCGCAAAACAACCTCCCGGCCACCTGAGAACAGGAATCTGAATTTCTTTTAAAGCTTCAATGACGTCGTTTCTTATACCGTCGGTATTGGAAATCGGCGAATCCTTTCCGACATAAATTCCGTTATATATGCATCTTCCCAAATGCTCTGAGAAATGGCCGTAAATCTCCTTGTTAATATGACTAAGAGTTTTATCACCATCAAATTTAAGATAAGCGGTTTTCATATAATTTCACTCTTTCCCTGAAGATATTCAAATTATAGCATATGAATTCAGAACTTTCAATATTTGCTTTTTAAATCCGCAAAAATGGGTATCATAAATATATCCTCATTATTTTTGCAAAAGGTATTGACAAATCGGTCTTGCAATGATATAATAAATAAGCACTGGAGAAAATATTAAAATTAATATCGCGGAGTGGAGCAGTTCGGTAGCTCGTCGGGCTCATAACCCGAAGGTCGTTGGTTCAAATCCAGCCTCCGCAACCACCGTAAAATAGGCGTTTGCAGGCTTTGCAGACGTCTATTTATTTTGCGAAAACGGGCGAATAATTAAATAATAATTCAACTTTTGAAAAATTCAATAAAAAAGCAAGCTTTTTTACTTTTAGCATGAAGCCTGCTTTTTTAATTTATTCTGCTTTTTTATGTTCATCTTTGGTATGCGGTCTTAAAATAATATTCGCAATACATTCCGCTGATTGTTTGTCAGCTTCTTTCATTATATGGCTGTATATATCCGCATTTATAGGCTTAGTAAAAAATAACACTGCAAAAGTTCTTATTTTGAAAATAGGATATGGTATATATAGAAATGTGTCTTTTTAGACAGATAATGTTTCAAAAAATCGGTGTAAAGGTGGATGTTTTATACCTCAACAGTCAACTAACAGTCAGCTAAAATAATTAGCCCCCTACCTTTTTTAATAATTGCAGAACATAGAATCCCGACCCACAACACCATTACATATAAACAAAATAAAACATTCAAGGCTTTTTTGGAAATGAGAATAAAATAGGAACAAGCCTGCTTGACTTGCTCCTGTTGTATTATGTATTTATACAGTCTTTTTTCTTCTTTCTCGTTAAGCTCTTTTATCTTAGCCTCTGCGCCTGAATTTACTGAGTATTTTTCTTCGTTTGAGTTTACAGATTCCTGTAGAACTCGTCCTCCATCTCTTCCGCTCTCTCGTACATCTCCAGAGTTTGTCTGTGATATTCCTTTATTTCTTCCTTTGTAAGCTTCTTGTATGTTTTCTGTTCCTTTGATGAAGACGGGGTCTTGACCTCGTTCGACGTCGTTTGAGTATTTTGAATATCCATCTAATAAATCTCCTTTCGTGTTTATCACTC
>CAZTXS010000047.1:0-7786 GCA_964617585.1 uncultured Ruminococcus sp. | reverse complement strand
TTTAGGAAAGTCAATTCTTAAACCCCGGTGAGATAACTCTCGCCGGGGTTTTTGGTTAACTTTTTTATATTAAGAATTTTAATGATATAATGACGGGCAAGCCCTTATTGAACTTTCAAGCAAAATAAGCAGACATCAGTATGTATAAGACGCTAAATAAAAAAACAAAGTCTTTTCATTTAAATATTAACTTTTTTCTGTTATTATAAATAAAATTAACCAATGCCATAGAAACTATCAGAGCGTAGCCTAGAAAGCTGAGAATATCCGGACTTTGCCCAAAAATGAAAAACGAGAAAAGCGTTGAAAAAATTATCTGTGTGTAATCGTATATTGAAATCTCTTTCGCAGGAGCGTACATATATGCTGCCGTTATAGAAAATTGTCCGCCTGCAGCCGCCGCTCCGCATAATATAAGATAAACAGTCTGCTTTAAAGACATTGGAGTAAAGCTGAAAATCAGATAGGGGAGAGTTACGAGGCAGGAAAACGCCGAGAAGAAAAAGACTATAAACGGACCTTTAACACCTCTGTTGCCCAGAACCCTCACCAGTGTGTAAGCAATTCCTGCGGCGAAACCTCCGAGAAGTCCCAGAAGCGACGGGAACAGATCAGCGTTAGCAAGCGAGGGCTTTATAACGAACAGACTTCCTATAAAGGCTGTGAGAACTATAGCTCCCTGAGCCGGGGTGAACTTCTCTTTGAGTATAAAATATGAGCAGAGTATAGCAAAGAAAGGCGACATTTTGTTAAGAATCGAGGCGTCCGAAAGCACTAAACGGTCTACTGCATAGAAATTGCAAAGAAGTCCGATAGTTCCGAATGTTGCCCTGAGAATCAGAAATACTATATCTCCCTTATGAATTTTAAAAGCGCTTTTATCTCTAAGCAGAATAATCAGCGCAAAAATAAGGGCGACAAAGTTTCTGAAAAAGCTTTTTTGAAGAGAGGGAATATCCCCTGCGAGCTTAATAAAAACCCCCATAAGAGCGAACATAAACGCTGAAAGTATTATATAAAAAATGCCTTTGTATTTTGGCTTCAGAGTGAGCTTCAAATCTAATATCTCCTTGCAAAGTTGCTTATATAATAATAATAGTATCACCAATAAATTATGTTGTCAAACAATTCACTGCGCAGCAATGTATTGACAAAATGTGAAAATTTCTATATACTGAATAATAATTAAAGGGGTTAGTTATGAAAAAAGTTATTTTAATAATATTATCTGTTTTTTATTTTTGGCAGGTTGTTCTTCGATAAGGATGTTGAGGAAACACCTCAAGTTTCAGTATGTTTAGGGAATACAAATATAAGTCTGAAACAAATTGATATCAATGAAGATGAATTGATTAATATAAATGAAAATGAAAACACGAATTTTGATTCTGAAAAAAAGATTTTTTCTTCCATGCTTGATAACAGTACAAATGCAAAGCTAAATGATGAAGTTGTTTTAAACTTCGATAAGGAATATCAAGAAGTTACTGTTTATGACCATCTTTTAAATGATGACGGATATAGTTATTTTAATAAATCTATTAATCAGTATAATCTATCAATAAATAATGATATTGGTACAATAATATTATCTGAACATCCTGCATTAACTTTGTCGAGTGATAGTACATTTTTAAAGGACAAGGAATTAAGAGGTTTTAGGATTGTAATAAAAACTTCAGATAAGGTTTATTATGAATATGCATTTACATTAAAGCTAACAAAATAGTCAATTTGTTTAAATCATTATTGTGTTTGGTATTAACGAAAGGGAGAGCCTAAATAAAGCTCTCCCTGCGTTTTTTATTAAGAAAATATGCTATTTCTGTCCTGTTGAGCCGAATCCGCCTGTTCCTCTCTGAGTGCCGGAAAGCTTGTCAGCTTCTTTGAATGAAGCCTTTAAAAACGGAGCTATAACAAGCTGTGCAATTCTTTCTCCGTCGGAAATCGTCTGAGTGTCGTTTGAATGGTTGTGCAGCGCTACCATTATTTCTCCTCTGTAGTCTGCGTCAACGACCCCGACCTTATTTGCAGGCGCAAGACCTTTTTTTGAGGCAAGTCCTGAACGTGCGTATATAAGTCCGGCATATCCGGCCGGGATTTCCATAGAAAGATATGTGTGAATCATAACGGTTTCACCGCTTTTTATGTTAATGCTTCCGTCGACAACCGCATATAAGTCGCAGCCTGCTGAATATTCCGAACCGTAGGTTGGTATAATCGCTCTGTCGTTAAGCTTTTTTATCTTTACTTCCTGATTGGACATAAATATTTCTCCTAAACTAAGTTGAGTCTTTTGTCTTCATCTGACAATGTGCAGACCTTTTTCTCTTTTAGTGATTTTTGAACGTCGATGATTCTTTGGTTTTCAGAGCCTCTAAACTTGATGTTCAGATTTTTTTTATCTTCAATAAACTCACCGTCAATGAGTATATCTAAAAAAGAGAGAAGCTCGTCTGTAGCTTCGCATCTGGCAGCTCCGTTTTCGGAAATTATATCTCTGTCAAATAAATATCCCGAATAGCACCATATGTCTTTTTCGGGATATCTGTATTTGACCCGTTTTATGAAAGAAAGAAGCGCCTTTTGGTTTTGAATTTCAAAGGGTTCTCCGCCCAGAAGTGAGAAGCCTTCAATATAATCGGGCTTTAACGCTTCGATAATTTCATCTTCGGTTTCTTTATTAAACGGCTTGCCGTAGCTGAAGTCCCATGTTTCAGGGTTAAAGCAGCCTTTGCAGTGGTGAGAGCAACCGCTCACAAAAAGGGAAACCCTCACCCCCGGACCGTTTGCAATATCATATTTTTTAATTGTAGCATAGTTCATATAAAGTGTTAGCCTTTCGTAAGGTGAATTTTACAGATGAAGAACTCTTGATTTTATTTCCTTTGTCTTGCCGACATTCCAGAAGTTTTCACCTAAATAACCGCAGGTTCTTCTTGTAACGTTCATTTTAGCGTGATCCATGTTGTGGCATTGCGGACACTCCCACTCGTTATCATCGTTTATAACTATTTCACCGTCGTAACCGCATTCCTGACAATAGTCGCTCTTGGTATTGAACTCTGCGTACTGAATATTGTCATAGATGTATTTTACCACGCTTGAAAGAGCGGGCAAATTATTTCTCATGTTAGGAATTTCAACATATGAAATAGCTCCGCCGGAAGAAATGTTCTGGAATTGGCTTTCAAATTTAAACTTATCGAAAGCGTCGATGTTCTCACGAACGTCAACATGATATGAATTTGTATAATATCCCTTATCGGTAACATCCTTGATTGTTCCGAATTTCTCTTTGTCGATTCTTGCAAAACGATAGCAGAGTGATTCAGCCGGAGTTCCGTAAAGAGCAAAACCGATTCCGGTGTCTGCTTTCCACTTATCGCAGGTATCTCTTAGCTTATGCATAAGCCGCAGGGCAAAGTCAAGTCCCTTCGGTTCAGTCTGAGAAACGCCGGTCATCAGCTTTGTGACCTCGTAAAGACCGATGTATCCAAGTGAAATTGAAGAGTATCCGTTCATGAGATACTTGTCTATTTTTTCACCCTTTTTAAGTCTTGCTATAGCGCCGTACTGCCAGTGAATAGGCGAAACATCGCTCTTTGTTCCCATTAATGCGTTGTGTCTGCACATAAGAGCTTCGTAGCATAAATCAAGACGCTCGTCTAAAAGCTCCCAGAATTTTTCCTCATCGCCCTTAGCGATAATTCCTATCTGAGGAAGGTTAATGGAAACAACGCCCTGATTGAATCTTCCCTCAAACTTATAGTTTCCGTTTTCATCCTTCCAGGGAGCAAGGAACGAACGGCAGCCCATAGGCGAAAATACGTTGCCCTCGTAGTTTTCACGCATTTTTTTAGCGGAAATATAATCGGGGTACATTCTCTTAGCCGAACATTCTACAGCAAGCTTTGTCAGATAGTCGTATTTTCCTCCGTTTAAGCAGTTATGCTCGTCAAGAACATAAACCAGCTTTGGAAACGCAGGCGTAACGTAAACGCCCTGTTCATTCTTGATTCCCTCAAGACGCTGACGGAGAATTTCTTCAATAATCATTGCATTTTCTTCAATGTACTCGTCGTCGTTTTCAAGGTGTAAAAACAAAGTTACAAAAGGCGACTGACCGTTTGTGGTCATTAGCGTATTAATCTGATACTGAATGGTTTGAACACCTGATTTTAGTTCAGTATGAAGACGTTCTGCCACAAGATTATCAATAATTTTCTGCGAAACGTCCTTTCCGCAGGCTTCTTTAATAGATTTTTCAAACTTCACCTTGGATTTTCTTAGGTATTTTCCCAGGTGCTTTAAATCTACCGATTGTCCGCCGTACTGGCTGGAAGCAACTGCGGAAATTATCTGAGTAGTTATAGTGCAGGCAACCTGGAAGCTCTTGGGGCTTTCAATTAGTTTGCCGTTCATAACCGTTCCGTTATCGAGCATATCGCCGATATTAATCAGACAACAGTTAAAAATCGGCTGTACAAAGTAGTCCGCATCATGAAAATGGAACACTCCGTCCTCGTGGGCCTTTGAAAGCTTTTCGGGAAGAAGTATTCTGTTAGTCAAATCTCTTGAAACCTCGCCCGCAATATAATCTCTCTGTGTTGAGGCAAGAACAGTGTTCTTATTTGAGTTTTCCTCTGCAAGCTCTTTGTTTTCGTTTCTGATAAGACTTAGAATTGAATCGTCCGTTGTATTGGCTTTACGAACCAAAGCTCTCTGATAACGATATATAATGTAAGTCTTAGCAAGAACAAAAAGCTCAAACTCCATAAGCTTTTCTTCAATAATATCCTGAATATCTTCGACAAGCATTCTCTTTTTATTTTTGCCCTCGATATAAGTCAGAATTGATTCAATTTGAGTATCTGTTGCTCTTTGGTTTTCTTCTACTTCCTCATTTGCCTTTTTAATAGCAATAACAATTTTGCTGCGGTCGAAATCTACCGCACGGCCATCCCTTTTTACAACCTTCATAGCTGCCATCTCCTTAATTTTTACTTCAATAAATTATGAGTCCCATTCTGTTTGTTTTTATAAACCTTCAATGCGTATTGTTCTGCACGACTGATATTAGTATATGACGTTTATTCCTCTATGTCAGTTGCAAATGCAACTATTTTAATAATAAATACAACATATAGTGATTTTTTTGGAAAACAGTACATATAACTAGTGGTTGAACGCTGTTGGGAAGTTTGAAATTGTTCATTATAAACAAAAAATATATGCAAACTTTGTTGAAGTTAGCAGAAAGAGTTTAATTATAAAAATGTTGCATTTGCAACTATTATGTGGTATCATTAAAAGGACGAAAGGAATTTTGATTATGATTGAAACAAGAATATTCGACGACATAACCCCTGATGAAGTTAAAAGCATGAAGCATTGTTTTAAGGCTGTAAACCGAAAATATTCTTTGGGCGAAACAATCATCGGGATTGAAAGCTCAAGCGTGGGGATAGTCGTTTCGGGATCAATAGAAATTACTCGGTTTGATTTTGACGGAAACAGAACTATTTTAGAATGTATAAATGAAAACGGAATCTTCGGAAAGTTCTTTTTCTCTCAGATTGACGAGGGAGATGTTCAGATAGTTTGTGCGGAAGATTCGGAAATAATGTTCGTTGACTACGATCACCTTATAAAACAATGTCCCAACGCTTGCGCTCACCACAGTAAGCTTATAAGAAATATGTTAGCCATTGTTTCGGAAAAATCCAAAGAGCTGAGCGGCAGGGTAGAGGTTTTAAGTCAGCGGACTCTGAGAAAAAAGCTTATTACATATTTTAATATGCTTTCCAAACAGACGGGGAAACGCAATATTGTTATTCCGTTTTCTCTCAGCAGCTTGTCCGATTACCTTTGCGTTGACAGAAGCGCTATGCTCAGAGAAATGAAAAAAATGCGTGAGGAGGGGCTTATTGATTCTCATGCAAAGAAAGTTACCCTTTTATACGATCAGACAATGTTTTGATCTTTTTGGATAAACCGAAACCCCGATGTACTTATGTACACCGGGGTTTTCAGGTTCCATATCGGGTAATATGGATATTTTAGAAGAATTTAGAACCGACATTACGTCGGTGGTTCTTCGCCTATATTAAGTTCACCATACGGCAAACCAGCAAAGACTTTTTTCTCCGCCTATATGATAGTGAACGGAATTTATTTCTTTCTAAATTATTAAGCCTAAATAAAGGCAGAAATTATACAAAATTTCAATAAGGGCTTGCCCGTCATTCAACGCGGCAAGGGTCGGTATTGACGACTACCCGCCGCCTATAGAGGCGGGGGACATCTCGCCTTAGTTATATTTAACCTGCCGTTCGGAAAGCTGATTTTCACTTTCCGAGGACAGACTAAATAACTATTTTACTTTTACCTTACGTAATTTTTTGTTCCATGCGCTGTAAACTTTCTTAGCGGTACCGTTCTTATCCTTGTATGTAGCGTATGCTCTTACTCTTACATAATAGGTCTTTTTGCTCTTGATTTTACTGCTCTTTAGCGTTATTCTCTTCTTAGAAGTAAACTTTTTGAGGATTATCTTTTTAAAGTTCTTCTTTGTCGAAACCTGAATCTGATAGCCCTTTGCTTTCTTAACTTTCTTCCATGAAACGGTTATCTTCTTCTTAGCCTTGCTCTTAACCGAAAGCTTTGTAATCTTTGCCTGCTTCATAAGCTTTTGAGCCGCCGCCTTGTCCTTCTTAACCTGTGTATCGGATCTTGTTGTCTTAGCTGTTGTTTTAGCCGTTGTTTTAGCTGTGGTCTTAGCCGTAGTTGCTGATGTCGGCTCGCTTGATGAAGGCTCGCTTGAAGACTCCGAAGTTGGTTCAGGCTTCTTTGTTAAGCCCTTAACAGCAGTCTCAATCGCTGTAATAGCTTCTTTGATTTCTGAAGCTGTTGCTTCGTCTGTTAATGCCTTTGCCGCTTCGATTGCTTTTGTAAGCTCTGCTACGCTCTCATCTGTGTAGTTTGTTGTGTCAAGCGCTTCTGCGTCTGAAATTGTCTTAGCTAGGTCTTCTGTGAATATATCCTTAGCTGTAACCTTAGCCATAATATCGCCGTTTTCGTCAAGGAACTCTACCTTTGTTACTGCGTAAACATAATCCTCAGCATTATCCCATGACCATGTAGATGAGCTTAATACAACACTGTCTCCCTCGCTTATTGCCGAAGATAACGGAAGAACTACCTGAATTGTTGCGCCTGTCGTATTGTTATTTCCTGTGAACTGATTAAAGTTTTGTGTTCCTGCAACTACTGCATTAAAGTCTATTGTTGCATATGGATTGAATGATACGTCACTTGCACAGTCAAATGTAAATTTGATTTGTGTTGCGCCTGCGATGCTTTCATCTGCTGTGATTTCAACAATCTTAACTTCTTTTCCGCCCTTCGGTACTTCTACGATTGTATCAAGCTTTGCTAATACAAGCTTGCCTATTGCGCCGGCAATAGGATCATTAATAGCATTTGTAGCCGACTGTATGTCAGATGGAGATGACTCCTCTGTTATAGCCTTTGCTGCTTCTAATTTTTCTGCTAATACTGCCCAGCTGTCTTCTGTGTAATCAGTCGGGTCTAATTTCTCTGCTTCTGCTATTGCCTGATTTAATGCTTCTATCAACGCTGCTTTGTCTATCTTAGAATTAGCCATTCCTTGGATTACATTAGACAAAGTTTTAGCTTGTTCATTTATTTCAGTTTGTGTTGCAGATTCATTTTGTCTGAATTCTTTAAACGTTGCTAATTGTTTTTCAAAGCTCTGCATTGG
>CAZTXS010000046.1:0-7901 GCA_964617585.1 uncultured Ruminococcus sp. | reverse complement strand
ACAATATTTGCAAGGCGTGATATAATAACATTGGCTGCTGCCCCGAAAGGGGGTGCGATTTCATGTGTATATTATCGTTTCTTTTGTCCGTAATGGCAAGTGTGGTAGCAAACTACATATGCAAATGGTTGGACGGGCAAAAAAAGTAAGGCAGTCCCAACCAAAAGGTTAGCCGCCTTGTAAAATAAAGGTAGAACCCCCAAGGAAGTGGTATTTCCTTGGGGGTTCGTTTTTTGTGTGCGTTACATGTGTATATCTCGTTCTCTTATATTATATACCATACCCCACTAAAAGTCAATACCCAAATTTCAAAATGTAGTATTTTTTACGTTTTTACTCCATTGGCTTATACCACATTCCTTCCTGTCCCTCTCTTTTGTTTTTTTCATGTTCTCTGAACAATTTTTGTAATTCTAAAAGTAATGGTGATTTGTCTTTTGCCCACGCTTTATTTAATTTTTCTTTCGCAGCTTTTGATGTCATGTCGAACTTCATTTTTGCTTCTATGACTACTGTTTTTTCTTCTTCATCATATTTTTCTTCAAAATATAAAGAATATTTGCTACTGGTTGATCCCATATGTTTAAAAATAGTCTTTTCATTCATTATTTTTTCCCTCCTTTGGTACCTAAAAGCCAATCAACAGATACTTCATAAAAGTCTGCTAATATTCCCAGTGTTTCTAAATCAGGTTGCGTTCTTCCTATTTCGTATCCTGCTAATGTGCTTCTTGGTATTTTTGTTTCCTTTTCAACTTCATCTTGTGTGAATCCGCTGTCCCTGCGTGCTTTTTTTAGTTTGTTTGCAAATGTTTCAATGTACATTTTAACACCTCCAGTTTCATTTTAACACATTATTTACATAAAAAGTGCTGTTTTGCAACTTTTTAATGTTGCAAATCGCAACATTTTGTGATATTATACTTATTAAAGATTTGTGTTTCAAAATTGCACATTTAAGTGTTGCAAAAAAACACTTAATGTTTCTTAGGTTCTGTTTTGGTTTTTTAGGGGGTATAAAAAAATATGGATATCGCAACATTTCAGCAATTTCAGCGACTGCCCTATGAAAGCAAGGTATCTCATGCCGTACATATGGCAAAAGATTTTTACAAGACTATTACTTCTCCTGTGGGTGAGTATTATGCAAATTGTTATGTATCTGTGGGCGGTCTTGACAGTATTACACTCATGAAGGAGAGAGAAGGATTTTTTTCTTGTGTTATTCTTTCTGTTATTGTTATTGTTTTATCTGTATTATGTTTTCATCATCTCTATCCGCCTTAGATAATTGAAGAAGACGGATATACATATTACATTGATGAAAATCCTCCCGAAACGGTTGAAAGATATGGAAAAACTTATGTTATTGAAGATGAAGGGGGTGAAACAAAATGAATATTCTGCGCATAGCCTTTATTACCTTTATGGATTTTACGCAGTATCTCGGAGTAACAAAGGCGCTTCTTATGGTTTCCCTGTACTTTGCACTTACCGCAATAGGCAAGCGTTTGCCCTCAGTCCTTGAAGAAAGACAGCTTAATGGCGATAACAGCAAGCTCGTAAACTTTCTTTTATTTGATTTCAGAAGTAAAAAAAGTCCAAAAACATATTGATTATTAAAGGAGATTAAAAAACATGGAAAACACAAAAATTCTTACACCCGCACCTTACAAAACGTATTTTATGGGTTACTACGGCATACACGGCGGAACCGTTACCGACAGGGAAACAGGCGAGGTAAACGACATTGTACTTGACCGTTGGGAAATACAGTTACTTACCCCTATAGATCTTGATAAGTGGGGCAATAACGGCAAGTTCGGCGGCTTTGGCTTTTCTACTGTTAAAATACCCTTTGATTCGGCTTTTACATACTTCGGTATGTCAAAGGATAAATTTGACGCTGTATCGGTTTTTGAAAGCCTTATCGGCAAGCCTATACAGCTTCATACGTCAGTCAACGGCAAGGGTAAGCTTACACTTCGCGGCATTACCCTTGATGAAACTTAAAAGGCGGTGAAAAAATGTGGGTACAGAAAATAATCCTGCACAGACTGGAGTAGCCGCCGAGGGCGGCGAAGATTATACATATGTTGCGGCGGACAACCCCAACGCAACGGAGCTTGACAGGCTCACGGAAATATTATCCGAAAGCTCAGAGCAGGGCGAAACGCTCACAGAAATAAAGACAGAGCTTATAGCCCAGCGTGAGAGCATTGAAATTATACAAGGACAGTTTATTGAAACATACAAATTGCTTGCCTTTATCTTCCTGCTTCTCATAGTTTTCGGTGTTTACAAGTTTTTCAGCAGTTTAATAAATACGGCTTGAATGATTTTATTTTATTTGATTTTAGGAGGAATTTAAAATGTTTGCATCTTTTGTAACCGGCGCTGTAACTGTAGGCGGTTTGATTGCCGACGTTGCGGTCGTTGACCTTTCGAGCGTTGACTTTACGCCTATCGTAACCGCTATCAATTCGGCTGTCCCTGCTGTGCTTACCGCTATTATCCCTATCACGGGAACACGTAAGGTTATTAGCTTTATTATGGGCGCTGTAAAGGGCGCATGATCCCTTTTTCCTTTGGAGCGTTGTTATTAGTTGCAACGCTCCTTTTTTTTAACCATGAAAGGGTATATTTATGTTCAAGAAAATAATGTGCATTTTCCTTTCTGCGTTCCTGTTCCTGCCTATCCTGTTCGGTGTTCCTGTATCCGCCGCAGACGTGGAAGTTAAAGCATTAACCGAGGATGAATGGTATTCAATGACCGTTTCCGAACGTGATAGTTATTTGAACGCGGCTATAGAGAAGAACGGGGGAGAAGCTCCTGCATTCAGTGGTTCTGGCAGGCTTGGCAAGGTGCTTTCGTATAAATATTACTATGACTTGTTTAACGGCAATCCCAACGCTAAAGTAAGCTTGCAAATGATGGGTCTTGTTAATTTTAACTTAAAGCTCGGCGATACTTCTTATGAGGGCGGCGGCTTCGGCGGTCACAGGGGAGATATAGATCGGTGCTTTGAAGATTTTATGCTCGAATTTCCTTATTGCGGTGATAATGATTATCCTGCTTTTGAGTTTACCGATGGTCGGTATATAACATGGGAACCTCTTTTATTGTCGGGTTATGCCGATCCTAATTACAATATAGAAGGTGTTTTACATAAGGCTGAACGATACGGTATACGTTTTTATTTGCATGATAAAAGCGGAGCTATTATTGATATGGCAGACCGTAACAGCGGTACTCAGATATCTTTGTCGTGTAAATGTATACTTTGTAATGGCGGTGATGAACCTTTCACCGATTTTAGGTTTACTGAGGACGGCTATTACTGTTATACATATTACGGTTGGGGTTGGAAAGAAGATCATGTTACTCATAATTCGGACTATTTCAGACTTCCTTGGGCAAATAACGATACAACGGGTACTTCCGTTGACGCTCCCGTCACTATCCCCGTTATTCTCTACAATAATGAGGACAACACGACTGTAAATACATATCGTGACGGCGATTACATAACCTACGATGGCAATACTTACAGCTATGATAACAGCAACCACAGCGTTAATATAGACGGCAGGACGTATAATATCTATTACAATTATGACGATATAGGAAACGGCGATAACGGTTCTTCATATTTGCAGGATTTTTATAATTATCTTACCAACACCTATATTACTTATAATTACGGTACTACCATAAATTTTGACGACAGCAATATACTTAATGCCCTTAACTCTATTTATCAGAAGCTACACGCCATTTATAACGGCATTGCAAAAGTAGGTACATATATAAAGAGCGGCAACGCCACTTTAAAGGATATCCTTAATGCAATCAAAAATATAAGCGGCGATATTAATGAGATTAACGAGGAAGAGAAAGAAAAAACCTCTTTGGAATGGCTCAAGCTTATAAACCTGTTTAAAGAGAAAATCGGTTGGGCAAGCCTTGAAAATTCGGTCGATAATATAAAAACTGCCTTTTTCGGGGAACGTGTATACACCGAAACGGAGAACGGCAGCGTTGAGGTTTCCATTATTGATGAAAAGGGCGAACCTGTTTCTTCCGATATGCCCTCTTTGTATATTGAATTTATGGGAAATCAGTATAATTTATACGGTTGTGTCGCTTATCTCGGCGGTGGAATTGATACTATCAAGAGTTTTATTTCGGCTTTTCTTTGGATAGGCTTTCTTGTTGGTCTTTTCCGTTCTATTCCTGCCATTATTGGCGGTGTTGCTTCCGTTCAGACGGAAACATATGCTCAGATTGATACACACACAGGTTATGTTGATGATAGTAAAAGGAGGCTTAAACACTAATGAGCTTGCTATTTCTCGGTGTTGCTGTAATTTCGGTCATAACACTTATTATTGGTTTGTTGCCTACTCTTGATATTCCGATTTTCGTAGTTCCCGACCTTTTTGTTGAGATTTTAAATCTTCTTTACTATATTTTGCCTATGGATACGCTTAGCACTATCTTTTCGTTGACGATCCTTATAACAGGTTTTAGGATTGTTCTTGCAATAATTCACAATATTCTGTCTATTTTGGAGGTCTTTTGATATGGATATGATAACTCCCGTCTTAAATTCTATTATTGGCTTTATGCTTAGTATTTTTGAATTGGTTGCATATGTCCTTATAGCCTTTCTTGTGCCATTCTGTGTCATGCTCCTGCTTAATTTCCTTTACCGTGCTGTTATCAAGCGGCAGAAGCTTCCGAAACGCAGTAAAAAGCGTGTATTTCGCTATGTTGACAAGTTTAATCCTATTAAGCTTATCTTTTGGGATTTCCCTAAAAGACTTATACAGGACTATTACAGCCGTAATCCCGATGGTTTCGATACTTACGGTGTCCATGTTTTTGCAGGGGAGCAGGGAAGCGGAAAGAGCATAGCCGCCGCCCACTTCATCAAGATGATAAAGGAGCGAAACCCCCTTTGTCATATCGCTTCTAATATTAGTCTTGATTTTCAGGACGGTGTTATTCACGACTGGACTGATATAATTCAGACTTCCAACGGAACGGACGGACAGGTTATCTTCCTTGATGAGATACAAAACTGGTTTTCTTCCAACGAAAGCAAAAACTTTCCTCCCGAAATGCTTACTGAAATAACCCAACAGCGCAAACAGCGTAAAATAGTTGTCGGAACGTCACAGGTGTTTACCCGAATTTCAAAGCCTATCAGAGAGCAGATAACGCTACTCTATAAGCCTATGACTATAGCGGGCTGTCTGACTATTGTTCGTGTCTACAAGGTCAGTCTTAATGATGATGGCACTGTTAAGAATATGAAAATGCGCAGATGGTACGCCTTTGTGCATGATGATGTTCTCCGTTCCTGTTATGATACTTATGAAAAAGTTGAACGGCTTTCTGTCAAGGGCTTTCAGCCTCGTTCCGAACAGCTTTCCGACAGTCCATCATCAAATGTTAATATTTCTTTTAAGGGCTGATGGGAAACGTTCGGCGAAACTCGCCGCAAACCTGCGGCGAGTTCGCCCCGTTTCCCAAGACCGATATATTTTTTAAAGGGGAGTTCGCTCCCTGTGACCGCCGTACAGTAACACGGTGGTACAACGTACAGAACATGAAAGGTGTGTTTTTAATGGCTGATAGCAATAAAATAATTTATGACTGGGTTACTTTTGTTACCCGTATACATGACGTTTTCGGTGTTATTGAGCTTTTGGGGTTGTCTGATGTATCATTTATCAATCTTGAACGCGGAATGAACGGTTACCCGAATTGCTTACATTTCGGCGGCATATCCGTTTGTTGGGGCGGACGTGATGAAATGGGCGTGTGCTGCTGTATGTCGGGTCAGGGGTGCAGAAGCTTTGAAACTTATGGCAACGGCGATTACAAAGCCTTATTTGACCTCATACTTGAAAATTACAGTACCGAAAGTGATAAGCGTATGATGAACCTTACCCGCCTTGATGTTGCCTATGATGATTTTGATGAGCTTTTGGACATTGATGTTATTGCTCGTGAAACAGCTTTACAGAATTATGTATCACGCTTTGTAAAGTGGTCGGTTACTCTCGGTTCTGACGGCTGTTGTGTTGGTATCGGTTCTATGCGTTCAAACATATATATCCGTATTTATGACAAAAAAGCGGAACGCAAGCGTGATGACCTGGAGCATTGGGTGCGCTGTGAAATACAGCTTAGAAAAGAAAATGCTATAGGCTTCGCAATGCTCGGCGGCAATATATGCAAAAACTATTTTGACGTACTTAATAATTATCTGCGTTTTGTAACTCCGTCCGAAACCGATAGTAATAAACGCCGTTGGAATACTGCGGAGTGGTGGCAGAAATTTATTGAAAGCTGTGACTGTGTAAGTATTTTTGCCAAGCCTGGTGCAGATTATAACGTTATGAAGCTTGACAGCTTTGTATTCGGTCAATGTTCGGGGGCAATTGAAACTGTTATTGATCTTCTTGGTGTTGAAAAGTTCCTTTGTCGTGTTGTCGAAAGCCGCAAGGGGCGTGTCCTTAACCCCAAATACAAGGATATTAAAAATCAGTTCGGAACGTCCTCTGACGCTATACTTGATTATCTGAGGGAACGAGGTGCCGAATGATGAAAAGAATTGACCTTGTTTACGAGTACATATTCAACCGCCGAATTTACCTGGAACACGAATTACAGCAGTTACAGGAGAATATCCGTTACCGTCCTGTCGGGTCCGTTGATTGCCTTGAACTTATAATCGCCTGTGAACGGCTTAATATGTTTATTGAGGTTACAAGGGATATTGTCCAGCTTCTTAAGCTTGACAGGGGAACACCCCGTAAATCAAAAGAGCAGGGGAGTTAACTCTCCTGCTCCTGCTCCTGCTCCTTTTCGGGCTTTGTAAGCTTTGCGCCCATGTCTGCGGCTATTAAGCTGTTTATATAGGCGTTTAGGCTCATGCCCTTGCTTGCGGCGTGTGCGGCGATTTGTTCTTTTTGTCCTTTTAATACGTTAAGTCTTACTTGGTCATATTTTTTAGCGTTCCATTCGTTTTTATACTTTGTAGCACCTGACATTATATCACACCTTTCAAATATAATATATCATTTTTTCTTTTATTGTACAAGATACAATTTTAACAAAATATATTGTACAAGATTGTTGATTATGCTAATTGATATATTGTACAAGATATGATATAATGGTTATAGTGAGAGAGGGAAGAACCCTTATGAAAGGAAGTGAGGTAATGAGCATGACACCAAAGAGCTTGAAAAGCTCAAAAAAGAGCAGTAAAAACAATGTAGTCGGCTAACGTTCCACAGCAACCGACTACATAAAAACAGGTATATAATTGATGTGGTGATACTCTCACTCAATCATCACATTGATTATAACCTAAAAAAGCATATTTGTCAAGTAAAAATGAAAGAGGTTGATTAAATGAAAGAAGTAAAAATTAAATTAGATGGAAAAACCTTTTGGTTTAATGATGTAGAAGGTTATCTAAAATCTTTATCTTTTAATGGTACTGTTTTAACTGCTGTTTATAGCTATAGAAAAGGTGAAAATTTTTTATGTTATAGTTTTAGTTGTTATGGTGATTTTTACGGTAGTTTTGCTGAGGTTAAAAAATGTTATTTTGGAATGGATATTGATAGTGAACTGATATATTTAGATGTGACGGAAGATGAAGCACTTAAATTTATAAAGATTGATTAAATAAATATTAATACAGCCTTTGGTTAAGCTTCACAGGTGCTGAAAATACATCAATTTCGCATAATCAAAGTTATGCGAAATTGATGTATTTTCAGTACCTGAGAAGCTTAACCAAAGACTGTGTTAATATTTATTTATAGCAATCCACCCAAATAACGCCCTATTGACAAGAGTGGTATAATAAAAAC
>CAZTXS010000045.1:0-8096 GCA_964617585.1 uncultured Ruminococcus sp. | reverse complement strand
GTTTTCAGTTCGTAATTGGTATTTTTGAATCGAAATCAGATGCACTTTTCTTTAAAAGCTACAGATGATACTGTCCATGCTAAAATAAAAACACAACAAACCTAATCACTGTGCTTAGTTTATTTTTTTCCATTTTGCTCGTTTTCCTTTCCTAGTGTCCTTAAGACACTTTTTTATTTTAACAACAAAAAAGGACAACTCACAATGAATTGTCCGAATTTAAAATTTTTTAAGAGGGATTATCTTTTTCGTCCTTTATAGAAAGAGTTATTAATTATATTATCGGCACTCTTATCTTCTGTTTTGTTTTTCAAGTAAAGATTATTATTGTTTAAATCGTTATTCTTATTTAATAACAGATTCTCGAAAAATGAAACAAGATAGCTATTATCTTCTTCTACACCTTTTTTTATATTACTATAGTTTGCTCTGACTAAAGCATTTCTAAAATATAAAGAATTGTCTTTAAATAACTGGTTATCAATCTCAAATCCTTTACTTATAAGATATTTTTGAATAAACACTGCCGTTGTTCTTGTGTTCCCTTCGCCAAAAGGATGAACTTGCCATATGTTTGAGGTGAATCTAACTAACCTTTTAATCTTTTCGTTATCATTCATTTGAACATATTTCTGTTGACTTTCTTCATCAAAATCATATTTTAATGTTTCTTCTATCATATTAAAGTCAGCGTATTGTACAGTATCACCATTCAATATTGGTTCTTCTTTGCTTATATTATAATTTCTAAAATCACCTATATAACACGATTTGATTCCGATATCAATACCATTAAACAGCAGTTTGTGATATTGTTTAAGAGTTAAATAGTTAAATGTGAAGGCTTTATCATTTAATATTTTTACAATTCGTAATGATACTTCATCAGCTTCTTTTTCATTTTTATCAATTTGTTCAGATTTCTGATTTGAATAGTAAGCTTTTATTTCCTTTTCCACG
Source organism: uncultured Ruminococcus sp. (assembly GCA_964617585.1). Taxonomy (GTDB): domain Bacteria; phylum Bacillota; class Clostridia; order Oscillospirales; family Ruminococcaceae; genus UMGS1601. The sequence goes on along the minus strand of CAZTXS010000045.1, from coordinate 7,136 downwards.
AGTTCATAACTTTTATTTCCCTTGATATTTTCTTTAGCTAATGAAATCATGTATTTTGATGGTTTAAGATTATCTACTTCCTGCAAACCAAAAGCTATATTCCAATTTTTTTGCTTTTCATCGGTTTCTTTAGTTTCTCCGATTTTTTTGTATTTTATCTCATTCAATTCAGAATAATTATTCATACCACCCACTCCTATTTTACTTATTTTATCATTATATATTTTGCTTGTCAATTTGTTATTTTAGTGTCTCAAGACACTTTTTGTAGGTTTACAATAGAAGTGTTACAAAAATAAAAAAAGGAATAGCGAATAGAGAACCTCTATGTTACAGTTAAGTTGTGAAAATAAAAGCAACAGGAGAAATCGATCCGCTATGAATACTGTAACACAAACTATGCACTTTAGGCAAGCATTAATTAAATATTCTCAAAAATACGGAGTAACAAAAGCCGCAATCAGATATAAAACAAACCGCCAATATATTTACAGGTGGTTAAAAAGATATGATGGTACTATTCAGTCATTGGCTGATAAGTCACATAGACCGCATCATCATCCAAATCAGCACACTGAGTCTGAATTAAAGCTGTTTGAGGCTCTCCTCAAACATTATGGGATCAAGCATAAGCTCATTCGTCCTTATACTCCAAGACACAATGGTAAGGTTGAACGAAGTCATAGAAAAGACAATGAATATTTTTATGCTACCCATAAATTCTTTTCCTTTGATGATTTCAAAAAGCAACTTTCTGTTAGAAACAGAGAATACAATAATTTTCCTATGCGCCCTCTTAATTGGAAATCTCCTGCCGATTCAATAAGGGCTTGCCCGTCATTCAACGTGGCAAGGGTCGGCACTGACGACCGACCGTTCAGTAGGGGATTGTATCCCGCTACTGAACGGGTAATGGAACCCGCCGCCTTTAGAGGCGGGGGACATCTCGCCTTAGTTATATTCACGCTTTTCTTTCCAACGGTGAGGTCTTCTGATTTTGTAACACATCATTGACAAAACTACAACATATACTTATAAAAAAATTCTAAACGGTATTGATTTTTTTGCAAAATTGAAGTATCATTTGTTATGAGAGTATAAAGTCCTCCGCAATGCTCTTTAACGAGGACGTATCCGCTCCCAGACGGACGATTTTTTCAAACAGGCTCTCCGCCTTTTCATAATCGGAGGTTATATCCGAAATCTCAGCAGTCTGCTTTTTTCCGAGCGCAATATTTTCGGATATTTCAATGCCGTAAGTTGAAACCTTTTCTTTTTCAAGAACAATTTCGCTTTCGGTCAGGGAATACTGAATCTTTTTTCCCTCTTCAAAATGTGTTTTCAATACTTTTTTCATGTTAGGTCATTCCTTTCAGCTACATTATAACGTATCGCGGATATTTATTAAGGGTTTTCGGGCTTAAGCCGCTGAAATCCTCTTATCCTTAAGTTCATTATACAGCATTATCCGACAATTTGTTCAACATTTTTTCGACAAAATTCGACAAAATTAACGGAGTTTGGAAAAACAGCAAAATTCTTGACTTTTACGTCTGCATATTATATAATAATAATTTGATAAGCCGTATACAAAGGCTTGATAGTGTAAATGAATAATTATGTAAGGAGATATAGCTATGGCGGTTAAAAATTTATCTGTTTCAAAAGAAGGATATGAAAAGCTGGAAAATGATTTAGAGTATCTTGTAACAGTAAAAAGAAGCGAGGTTGCAGCGAAGCTTAAAGAAGCCCGTTCTTTCGGCGATCTTTCTGAAAACGCCGAATACGACGAGGCTAAGAACGAGCAGGGTATTCTTGAGGCAAGGATAACCGAGCTTGAACAGATGATTGCAAACGCAGTTATCGTTGACGACAATTCTATTTCTTCAGAAGAGGTAACCATAGGTTCTAAAATAAAAGTCAAGGACTTAGATCTTAAAACGACCGAGACTCTTCAGATCGTTGGTTCGACCGAATCCGACCCGGACAACGGAAAGATTTCTGACGACTCTCCTATCGGAAAAGCCGCTCTTAAGAAAAAAGTCGGCGAAACCTTTGAGGTTGAAGCTCCCATAGGACTTATCAAATTTAAAATTCTTGAAATAAGCAAATAAAACCGACTTAACACCGAAGGGAGGAAGCTCCGGCGTGCGGGGCAGAATAATGAGCGACGAAATTATGAATGAAGCTTCTCTTGACGAGGAAATTTCGCAGGAGGAGATAAACGGACTTAAGCAGATAAGAATTGACAAGCTTAACGATTTAAAAGCCAGAGGGAAAGATCCTTACCAGATAACAAGCTATGACGTAACCGTTAAAAATGCCGACGCCAAAGCTGAATATGAAAAAGCCGAAGCGAAAATTATTTCTCAGTCGGGCGATGACGAAGAAGCTAAAAATGCGGCTCTTGAAAAGCTCAAAGAAAAGAACGTGCGCATTGCCGGCAGAATTATCAGTTGGCGTGACATGGGCAAGGCGAACTTTATAGACGTTCGTGACGGAAGCGATAGAATTCAGGTTTATGTCAGAATGAACGACATAGGTGAAGAAACGTTTTCAGAATTCAAGAAGTGGGATATAGGCGATATTGTAGGAATTGAGGGCTTTGTTTTCAGAACAAGACGGGGCGAGATTTCGGTTCACGCCAAGGATATAAAGCTTCTGTCAAAATCTCTTTTACCTCTTCCGGAGAAGTGGCACGGTTTAAAGGACAGGGATCAGAGATACCGTCAAAGATATGTTGATCTTATCTGCAATCCCGATGTTAAAGACGCCTTTATTAAAAGAAGCCTTATTTTAAAGGAAATCAGAAGCTATCTTGACAGCCGCGGATACCTTGAAGTTGACACTCCTGTTCTTCACACGCTTGAAATCGGTGCGTCAGCTCGTCCGTTTGTTACCCACCACAACGCGCTGAATATGGATATGTATTTGCGTATTGAAACGGAGCTTTATCTTAAAAGACTTATCGTCGGCGGATTCGACAAGGTTTACGAGGTAGGAAGAATATTCAGAAACGAGGGTATGGACACCTCTCACAATCCTGAATTTACAACTATAGAAATGTACCAGGCATATACCGACTACCATGGCATGATGGATCTTATTGAAGATATGTATGTGACAATTACCAAAAAGGTATGCGGCACGGACGTTATCACTTATCAGGGTACCGAAATAAATATGGCTGCTCCGTGGGAGCGTCTGACCATGGTTGAGGCTGTTAAAAAATATGCCGGGGTCGATTATAACTACTGGGCTACTGACGAAGAAGCAAGAGCCTGTGCAAAGGAAAAAGGCGTCGAAGTAGACGAGGGTGAAAACGCAACCAAGGGTCATGTTCTTATTGCGTTCTTTGAAGCTTTTGTCGAGGACAAGCTTGTTCAGCCTACAATAATTTATGATTATCCTGTTGAGAACTCTCCGCTCGCTAAGAGAAAGCCGTCCAACCCTGCTTTCACCGAGAGGTTTGAATACTTCATATATTGCAGAGAGATGGGCAACGCATTCTCCGAGCTTAACGACCCTATAGATCAGAAAGAGAGATTTGTGCGTCAGGTAGAGGCTAAGCGCGCTCAGGGCGCTAATGCAGAGGTAGACGAGGACTTTATAACGGCTCTTGAATACGGTATGCCGCCTACGGGAGGACTTGGCTTCGGTCTTGACCGTTTGGTTATGCTCCTCACCGATTCGGGTTCAATTAGGGACGTGCTTTTGTTCCCTACGATGAAGCCGTTGAAAGACTGAATCTCAGTTTTTATGTTGGTTTCAAGATATAAAAATTTCGGAACGTATATCTTACATCAATATACAATAAATGATGTGTTTTTGTCCAGACACGTAAAAACGCATAGTTTACAAGGATTGCGGGCGGTCAGACTTTGGCTGCCTGCTTTTTACAAATAAAAATCTGCAGTGATGATTCAACCTTTTGAGAAAGAAAGATTAATATGCATAAATACAGAACCATTTGGGTATGGGAAATTCCTAATTTGCCCAGAAACAAAGGAGACGGCTTTTATCCTTTTAACTAAATAAGACGATTTGACTGAAAGGAATGAAAGCATTTTGAAAACTGAATATTTTAAGAGGTATCTGCTCCTTTTCATGGGGCTGTTTGTCATGTCCGTCGGAGTCGGCTTTTCCATAAAGGCTAATCTGGGCACATCTCCTATTTCCAGCGTACCATATGTTGTGAGCCTGATTTCTCCGCTAACAGTTGGTACTGCAACTATCATAATGCACTGCTTATTTATTTTGCTGCAGATTTTGATTCTAAGGAAGAAGTATCAGATTATTCAGCTCATACAACTGCCGGTGGCTATTGCCTTTGGCTTTATGACCGATTTTGCGCTATGGCTGCTGCAAGGGATTACATATTCTTCATATTTTACACAGTGGATTTTGTGCATTATTGGAATTGTGCTTGTGGCTGCAGGCGTCAGCATAGAAGTAACGGCAAATGTCGTAACTGTAGCAGGTGAAGGTCTTGTATTGGCGATCTGCAAGGTTATACCTGTGAAGTTCGGTAACATGAAGGTATGCTTTGATGTTACACTGGTAATCGTCACTGTTCTCATCGGTTTTTTTGCAAAGGGAACTTTGTTAGGGGTAAGAGAAGGTACGATAGCAGCGGCATTATTCGTGGGCTTACTTTCTAAACATATTTTAAAGGCGTTACAAAAGTTAGCAGATAAAGTGATGCGCTAAAAACAGTTAAATATATCTCAATTTCAATAATGGCTTGCCCGTCATTATAAAATTACCCCTGAGAAATTCTCTCAGGGGATTTTTTACGTCCTAATTTGCTGCAAGAACTTAGTATTACCCAGAGTATGTCGAAAAAAGGTAATTGCATGGACAATGAAGCAATGGAAATATATTTTACCCCCACGCTTCCCAAAGCAGCGGTCCTGTGGCAGCACCTCCTAAAGATACAACATCATCGCTTACATCTATTAAGCTAAATCCACCATTGCTTGTGTTGTTTGCACCGCTTTTTACAGCGTTTCCCTTATGCCACAACACCGCCAAATCTGCGCTGTAGGTTGAACTGTTGAAATATATTTTTAAGGTTTTAGGTGCAAAACCGATTTCAAAGGTCGACGTGCCTGTAAAGTTATCCAGCGTACCCACGCTGTAAAGCGGTCTACTGTCAACATACTGCTTTAATCTTTGCAGTATATCCTCCATGTTATTATCTGATATTGCAGACATTTTTTATCACCTCTAATCGCTGAATACTCTGTTGAACATTGCCGTTACCTCATCGTCCGTCATTGCCGTAAAGCTTGCCGCAAGGTTATCTATATCCTCTTGGGCGGTTGTTATAGCAGTTTGTACGGTGTTTATTCTCTCCGTTATTATCTTATTTTGCACCGGGTTTGTAGACGTTGTGCTAAGCGCTGAATCTACCGCAGGAACAGTATACAGAAACTGCGGAACAGCCGCTTCAACATCCATGCCTGCTTGCTCGCTTATTGCCAGAATTAGCTGTTCACGGGTATTTATTTCAATGGACGAATCAATAGATTGAATTTGCATTGCTGTCCACCTCCAAGCTGTCGGGAGTGTGAGGTTTTATAATAAACCTGCGTCCTGCCGCCGCCGTGAACTTGTAATAGGTATCCTCCGCCGCCTGATAGTACCTTACGCCGTAATAATACTTACCCGGTTCAAGGTCGGCGGTATCGCTCTCGGCAAATTCAACCGTAGCCGTCATATCGTTAAAATCCGCCGCAGAAACCTCTTTAACTATTACTGCGTTTTTTGACGACATACTCTTCGCCACTGACATAATCAGCTTATCGTCAGGGTTTATATCAAACGGGAGCTGACTTAAGGTTAAATCCAAATACGCCGTATCTCCCTGATGAATTTCCAAGTTGAAATCTTTAATAATTAAACTCATTTTATCACTTCCTGATTATTATTTTTTAGCAATATATCTGCTGTAACGGCTTTCTTTGTAAAGCTATTGTTTTTCCACCAAGCGACTAATGCCGCAATAACCGTCCACACTGTGGATATTAGATTTGTCACTGCGTCATCATCAATCGGTATCGGCGACTTCCCAAATGCAGTAAGCACTTGATTAATCAACGCAAGCACGAGTACAACCGTTCTGATAATCGTTCCTTTAGATATGTTCATGATTTTCATCCTCCAAGTCCTTGATTCTGTGATTTATTACCTTTAGCTTTTCGTCCTGAACCTTGTTATCCTGCTCGAGCTGATAGGTTCTCTCGATAAGATTGTTATGCTTGCTTACCTTGTCCTCCAACTGCCTTATTCGATAGTTCGTCAACCTGCTGTTCGTGACTATGCCTAACAGAGAGCCTATCGCAGAGCCTGACAGCCCCAGCAGTGAAACTAATATATCTCCGATCATTCAATTCTCCCTTCAAAGCTTTTTTGCTGATTTAACCTATTAATTATTTATGGAAATCTTTCTGTTCTTTTATTTAACTACTCCTTACTTATAGCTGAAAAACAAAAAAAGTTGCACGAAAAAATGCAACTTCTGAAAAAATTCTGCAATTATGATTTTAAAAAAGAAAAAACCGCATACCATAATTGGTATGCGGCCGAAAAACTGTTTGATTTTATTTACTGTTTAGTCTTTTATAATTATTTAACCTTTACTTTTCTGAGAACGCGATTCCACTTGCTGTATACTTTCTGCTTCGTGCCGTCGCTTGTGTTGTAGGTCGTATACGCTCTTACGCGTACATAGTAGGTCTTTTTGCTCTTAATCTTGCTGTTTTTAATTTTCAGCTTCAGTTTCGTAGTTTGCTTATCGACTATTATCTTATTGAAATCCTTAACCTTAGATACCTGAACCTGATAACCCTTGGCTTTAGTTACCTTGCCCCATTTAACTGTAATAGTCTTCTTACTGTTACTCTTTACCTTAAGCTTTGTCAGCTTAGCTTGCTTAACTACCGATACTGCGTCGCTGTCGTCTTTACAGGTGCAAGCCTGAGCCGTTGTAACCGTTGTAGTTGCATTTGTGGTCGGTTCCTTGTAATTAGGATCCTTTTCACCGCATACTACGCAAATACCGCTGACATAATATTTATGTCCCGCTGCCTTAATTACCGTATCAGCCAAGGTGATTTCGTTCTCGCCGTTTT
>CAZTXS010000044.1:0-8389 GCA_964617585.1 uncultured Ruminococcus sp. | reverse complement strand
AAAGCGTTTCATTAGGTGGTTATCATAGTGCGGCAATCACCGAAGACGGAAGTCTTTATATGTGGGGATATAATTATTCTGCACAGCTTGGAAACGGAACAACTACTGACAGCACAACCCCAATAAAAATAATGAATAATGTTAAAAGCGTTTCATTAGGTAAAAGCAGTATGAGCTTTTTTGTAGGTGTTTCTCATAGTGCAGCAATCACCGAAGACGGAAGTCTTTATATGTGGGGAAATAATTATTGGGGAGAGTTAGGCAACGGAAATACGGTAGACATCTATGTGCCGATAAAGATAAGTATAACAGCAGATGAGACTTCAAATAAAGGCTACGCCATAAAGCTTTATTCTGCAATGCCTGCATTGACTGTTGGCGTCGGTCAAAAAATTAATTGTGCTGTACAGCTTGAAAAGGACGGAGAGGTTATCAGCGGAAATGACGGTGTAGACTTTAGCTTTTCAGTATCTAACAGCAGTATTCTTTCATTATCCGGAATAAAAAAGGACAGTGACGCAGAAAAGTCCGGAGAAAACGGAACTTGGTTTACCATAAACGGTAAAGCGAAAGGAATAACAACTTTGTTCGTAACTGAAGAAAATTCCGGAGCAACTTATTATACAAGTATTCAGGTTTCAGATGGTATTTTGGCGTTCAGTGCAAATTGTATGCCGTCATATTATGACCATAACTTAGAGTATAACGGTTACATATCCGGTATGTATATTGATGAATTTAATTTTAATTCCAATGAGTCAACAGTTTCATTTAACGTTTATAATACAACCAGCTTAGTCGGTGTGGTTGATGTTTATGACGCTGACGGAAATCTTATTGATTGTAAAGTTATTGACCGTTTTGACGGAAATTATGCCAGCAGTATAAAGGATTCGGTTGTAAATGCTTGTAAGCTTGTTGCAGATGGATTTAATGGAGAACTTCTTACATATAAGCAGGATTCATATTCTAAAGAAACAACGATTATAAATTTAAGTGTTCCAAAGGGCGGAAGAATAGAGATAACAAATAATATAAATTATTCCGACACTTGTGCGATAGCAAACGCATGTGAATTAACAACAGAATCTCTGCTGACTTTTACAAAAGCAATCTCTGATTCAAGTGAAATAAAAGAAGTATCAGAAGTTACAGTAGGAAAAATAATAAAAAGCAGTCTTGAAGAAAATGTTCCGAAATTAGGAAGTAAGATTGCAAAGAAACTAGCCGAAAAGACATTTGAAGAAGTAAGCGTAAGTGCGTTGACATCTGCAATGACTGATTGTGTAAACAGTATAGTTGATGTTTTTAATGAGTTGGATATAGACTTATACCAATTGATTATTGATTCATGTATAAGTTCCGGAACATCAATTGCTGAAAGTGCATTAAAAGATGCAATGGGACCTGTAGGAATAGTATTAGACGGACTATTTTTGATTAATGATTTTTCAGATTTAACAAGCTTTTATGTATCTTTAGGAAAATCTAATTCTTCTAACAGTTTATATATTTATATTCCGAGAGAAGATAGTGCTCTTTGTGATAATGGAGTAATGGTAAAGCCAAATGATAATTCAAATTATTTAACTGAGGAGAATTTTGTTGTACGTTCAGTAATAATACCTAAAAATACAATATTGCCTGATAATGCGTGGAAAAATTTAAATGACATTTCAAGCGATTATATAGTAAGAGAAATACATTTAGAAAAGGATGGAAAAGAAACTCAGCCTCAAGGCACCGTACAGGTATCTGTATCTATTCCCGATGAATATATTAATATGCTTTTTTGTTATATTTTCTATGTAAAGGATGATGGTACTTTAGAGAGTATTGTTGCACGTAGACAGGGGAATCATCTTGTCTTTAATGTAGATCATTTTAGTTATTATGCTATAGTAGTGTCAAATAGTCCTATTGCTTTGACTAACAGCAATTCTACAAAATCCACAACCACAGTTAAGACAACGGCTAAAAAGACCACAACCTCAGTTAAAAAGCCTGCAAAGGTTACAAAGGTTAAGCTGAAAGCCAAGAAAAAGAAAAAGCTGACGGTTTCATGGAAAAAGGTAAGCAAAGCTACAGGCTATCAGGTTAAGTATTCGACTGTGAAGAAGTTCAAAAAAGCAAAAACCAAGACAAAAACCGTCAAGAAAAATAAAATAACCTTGAAGAAGCTTAAATCAAAGAAGAAATATTACGTCAAGGTAAGAGCATATAAAAAAGTAAGCGGCAAAAAGTATTACGGAAAGTGGTCGAAAGTGGTTTCAAAGAAGGTTAAATAATTTTACAATATTGTAATTATGCGTAACAGAGGAAATGTTATAAAACAGAAACCGTTGACGAAAAGGACGCAAGCTTTGTTTCAATAAGGGCTTGCCCGTCATTCAACGCGGCAAGGGTCGGAATTGCCGACCTAGTAATAAAACCCCCCGCCTCTATAGGCGGGGGACATCTTGCCTAAGTTATAAACAGGAATCAGGTTGAAAGAAACAACGATTATTTTTCATATCGGAGCGATGAAAATTCAGGTGTTTTTCTTATTCTTTAGAATTTTTTGGGAGCTTCTCATATGCTTTTATTATATTTGTTCGATTTAAAATATAGTCCGTACTTGTATTATAATAATCAGCGAGCTTTATTAATACGACAGTAGGTAAGTCGTTTTCTCCCGTTTCGTATTTTGAATATCCTGTTTGCGACATATTAAGGATTTTTGCAATCTGTTTCTGAGTAAGATTGTGTTCTTTTCTAAGAGTTCTGATTCTATTGTACATAAAGCAAATCACCTCTTGACAATAATTACGCAGTTCTGAGCAAAATCTCAGCGTTTTATTTTATGTTATATTTTTGCTGAATTTTATTATACCTTTTTGTTTAAAATATTATAAGAACACAAAAAATACTTAATTCATATTGCATTTTGTATGTGAAGTTTAAAAATTAATATGAAGCAGGGTATTGACAATTAATCTGAAATAGGTTAATATTATCAAGTAAGCTTACTTAATTTAAAAAAGATATTATACGAGGAGGTCATTATTATGACAAAAAGATTTTTATCGTTTATTACTTCATCAGTGATTGCGTTAAGTATGTTAGCTGTTGTACCGGCAGTGACTGCAAGCGCTGAATCAACTGCTAAAGCAGGTATAACAGGGAAGAATTATACCAGCGAGGATGGAGAAGAAAAATGGGAATATGATGATAACGGTAATCTTATTTATTATACCGATGGCAACGGTTATTGGGAAAAGTATACCTATGATTCAAACGGACATGAAACGTCTTATGAAGACAGCGACGGTTATTGGAAAAAGTACACCTATGATTCAAACGGAAATAAAACATATTATGAAACCAGCAGCGGCTATTGGGAAAAGTACACTTACGATTCAAACGGAAATAAAACATATGAGGAAGACAGCAGCGGCTATTGGGAAAAGTACACTTACGATTCAAACGGACATGAAACGTCTTATGAAGACAGCGACGGCGATTTGTATAAGTACACTTATCATTCAAACGGTAATATTGCTACTGATTATTTTAAAAGCAGCGACGGTTATTGGCGCAAGTACACCTATGATTCAAACGGAAATGAAACATATTATGAAAACAGCTATGGTTACACAATTACATATAATCGTGATGCATACGGATATGTAATTTCTAAGATTTACAATTATAAGAACGGCGATTATGAAAAGTACATATACGACGTTAAACACAGGCTGGTATCATTTGAATCGAATATGGGATACAACGAAACTTATACCTACGATTCAGATAACAATTTGACGTCTAAATATCGGTTGTATTCAAACGGACGTTGGTGGAAAGAGATATATGATAAAAACGGAAATTTAAAATCTTATACAAAGGGTACTAAAACGACTGCAAAAACAACTACGATCGCAAAAACTACAAAAGTTACTAAGCCTGCAAAGGTTACAAAGGTTAAGCTGAAAGCAAGCAAAAAGAAGTTAAGCGTTTCATGGAAGAAAGCAAGCGGAGCGACCGGCTATCAAGTCAAAGCGGCGACCAATAAAAAGCTTACTAAGAATAAAGCTGTAAAAACCGTCAAGAAAAATAAAATAACCTTGAAGAAGCTTAAATCAAAGAAGAAATATTACGTCAAGGTAAGAGCATATAAAAAAGTAAGCGGCAAAAAGTATTACGGAAAGTGGTCGAAAGTGGTTTCAAAGAAGGTTAAATAGTAACAAAAAGGGAATCTGTTTTCAGATTCCCTTTGCTTTATGCTTTTGTACTGCGTAAATCAAAAGGCTTGCTGCAAGCAATCCGGCTCCGACAATCGGGTAAAAAACAATCAACCGATTAGTTGTTCCATAGATTTGCAAAACGCCTTCAAAAACAGAACCGACTGTAAGCGCTGCAATTCCGCAATTGTATAATCTCATTGTCCAAGAGCTTATAGATTTATGTTTAAAAAACGCAAAGCAAAGCGATGGAAAAGCGCCTAAAATCAGTGGAATTAAAAAAGCATAGATCATAAAATAAGAGTAGACCCCATGACTGAAATACTCATAAACTGCTCCGAAAACTGCGGTAAGAATTGAAGCTAGCGTGTGCCAAAAACAAGCTTTCATAAGAGTGCGATTAACCGATATAAACAATGTCGCTCACCTCACGTTCTTCGATACTTTTTCCGTTGGTTGTCGGATTATTGACAACCTCGCCGTTAAAATACATTGTAGAGGAACCGCCGCCGTCCAGATTATAGGCTGTTGTCACACCGATTTTTTGCATGAAGCCGGCCAGTTCATAAAGCGACAGACCTTCGCTTTGAGATGTTCTTCCGTCTGTAACAACAAAAACATAATGACAGCTATCGATTATGCCGATAGCCGTTCTCGGATTGCTGGCCATTGCTTTTCCGACTTCGTCTTTTTCGCTTACGGAGATTTGTTGGTTTTCAACTAAAGCAGGACCGAAGGAGAATGCCTGCCATACTCCTTCATCTATTAATTCTTCAGTTGTCTTTTCATCAGTGTCAATAATTTTCATGCTTCCGTCAGCATAAATGCAAAGAACATCTGATGAGCCGGCTTTGTTTCGGTAAGCAATACCGTTACGGATTACATATCCTGCTTCCTGAGCACCGTAATAGTCTCCGTTTATCGCTAGAATTGCACTGTGTGCGGAAGCGATTTCAGACGTTTTCTCAGTAATATTTTTGCCATAGGCGTCTTTGGCAAATGCAGTTTTCAGATACTCGGCAGAACTTACCTGAATGTCCGCAAGATATATTTTTGTGTTATTTTCAAAATATTCGTTAAGAGTTATGCTGACGTTGTCATTTTGAAATGATGACGAACTTAAATCGTTTGAACTGATAGAATTACTTGAATCAGAAGATGCGTCTGATTTTTTTGACGATGTATCTGAATGCTTCTTGTTTTTTTTATAGGAAGAATCATTACTGCTTTTTTCGGAATCTGAGCCGGATTCATTTTGTGTGAACATGGAAGTGTTAAGCTCCGTTGCATTTTTCTGATATGTGCTGCTCAGTACAAAAGTATCAAGAGAAATATACACAGTAAAAGCGGTTAGCAAAATGCTGTATCCAATAGTCCACAGTGTTCCTTTTTTCATTTTATTTATCACTCCTTTTAAAGATTACAGTATGCTGTATAAACCAACTGAACGAGAATAAAACTATCTCTGTTATTATTTTTGAAATATATGCGGACAGCCCAAACGTACATAACATTTTCACAAGAAGCGTATTGAAAAATAATATGCAAACCGCTAAAGAAAAATATCCGACTGTCGATTTAAAAAGCGTGCGGTTACTTTTAAAAACTATTTTTCGATTTAAAGAATAATTTAATATAGAACTGAAAATCCTCGACACAATGTTTGACAGTATAAGAACGCCTGTCAAATTTACAATTATGCAAAACAGAATATAATCTACACAAAAACAGATAAGGGAGGACGCGGAAAATTTTAATATTTCTTTATAAATTCTATATGAGTCCTTTATTGAATTGAAGTGGGATGACGAATTGTTTTTATCGAGATAAACGGTTTCTATCGGAAGCTCTAAAATTTCGGTATTTTTTTTGGTAAGTTCCATAAGCACATTAATTTCATATTCGTATCGGTTTCCTTTGATTTTCAATAAATCAGGTATGAGTTTATCTGAAAATGCTCTTAGCCCTGTTTGAGTATCGTATATTTTTCTGCCTGTAGAAAGAGAAAAAACAAATCGTGTGATTGTGTTTCCGAATTTACTGCGAAACGGAACAGACGAATTCAGTTTTCGGCTTCCTATAATAAGCGAATTTGTTCTTTTTATCGCCTCGGCGCATATTCTGTTTATATCTTCTGTTTTATGTTGACCGTCAGCGTCTGCCGTTACAATTACATACGGTGGTTTGAAATGTTCGTTTATATATTTAATTCCCGTTTTTAACGATGCGCCTTTTCCTTTGTTTTCTGTATGCTTTAGAATGGTAGCTTGAATTTCTGCCTCTTGAAATAACTGTGTAAAGTCTTCTCCGCTCCCATCGTCTACAACGACAATGTGAAATGAGTTGTTTTTTAATTCAGTAATAACATCTATCATAATCGTATCCGGTTTATAAGCAGGAATAAGTGCAATTCTTTTCACAAAAATACCCCCTAAAAAAGATCTGAATTTTTCTGTATATTCATATTCTAAAATAGGAAGATTAGAATCAGGTGAAAAATAAGCGAAAATTTGAAGCATATTTTTTCTAATATTGTCTTACTTTATCAGCATTTCAAGTTTTTATTATATAGTTATGGAAGCTGCGTTTTGAAGCTGTGTTTTTATTTATTATATAATGACGGGCAAGCCCTTATTGAAAATCGGTGTAATTAGCTATACCTCACCTTCACTTAAATACACTCTGCAATAACTTGATATTGCTGAGTACTTTGATCGTTTTATGGCAAGCTCTCTTGCCGGTGCAGGTAAGCCTAGCCCGATAATTTTCAATGACGCACTTAATGCTGTCGGAGTTACCGCTGAAGAAAGCATTTATGTTGATGATTACAAGCCGGAGGCAGACGGAGCAAGAGAACAAGGTTTCACATCATTTTTAATTGACAGAACAAATCAAAGTAATGGTAAACGGGTAATTTACACTTTGAGAGAGTTAATAAAATTTGTACAATGAGAAATATTATCTTATTTTTATTATGCTGTCCGAACGACATAAAATATTGTTCATTAAAAAAAAATTCATTAATTTGATATTGACATTTTTGCTTAGTTAGTGTATGCTTACTATATCCCCATAAGGGGTATATTTATTGCAATTGGGTTAGTCATAGCTAACTTAAGACAAGCAAAAAGCTGTAATATTCAATAAGGGCTTGCCCGCCATTCAACGTGGCAAGGGTCGGCATTGCCGACCGATCGTTCAGTAGGGGATTGTATCCTGCTACTGAACGGGTAATGAAACCCGCCGCCTATAGAGGCGGGGGACATCTTGCCTAAGTTATATTGAATAGAAGGGAGGAAAAGTCCAATGGATGAAAAAGACATAGGACAGACTATACAAAAGGAAATTCGGGTTGCGCTCGAATATTGCAGAAGTAACGGAAGGAGTGAATTTAAATGAAAGAGCAGAAAACAAAAAGCGCTTTTGCATGGGTAATGGAGTTTGCAGGTCAAAGAAAGATAAGCTATATAGCGAGCATTGTTTTAGCAAGCGTGGGAGCGGCGTTTCAGATTCTGCCGTTTTTTGTTGCAGCTAATATTATATCAAAGCTGATTAACGGAGAAAATAATATAAATGCCTATATTCCGCTTTGCCTGATTATGGGGGGAATGTGGCTCTTGCGATGTCTGTTTCACTCGTTATCCACCTCACAAAGCCATATGGCGACCTTTGCCGTACTTGGAAACATACGCAAACGAGGATTGCTGAAGCTTGAAAAAATGTCTTTGGGCGATATACAGGAGCGGGGATCGGGCGACTTGAAAAACATACTTGTAGAACGAATTGACAGTGTGGAAACTACGCTTGCTCATATTATTCCCGA
This sequence comes from uncultured Ruminococcus sp., assembly GCA_964617585.1. Taxonomy (GTDB): domain Bacteria; phylum Bacillota; class Clostridia; order Oscillospirales; family Ruminococcaceae; genus UMGS1601. The sequence continues at coordinate 343 of CAZTXS010000044.1, read as the reverse complement.
AGTTACAAGCAATGTTCTTGTAATGGCTGCAACGGCTGTATTTTTATTCGTTCTCGATTGGCGTATGGCTTTAGCTTCGTTTATCACTATGCCGATAGGGTTTTTATGCTTTATGCTGATATGTAAAACCGCATTTTGATACAACCCACTCTGCATAAGGGTGTGAAAAAGTGCCTAAAATAAAGGCTTTCAGCAGATTTGGATGCTCTGCCGAAAGCCTTCTTTTTTTGTGTCCTGACGAGGGCGCACGGATTGAAAAACGATTTGAACCCGCTCCGATAGAAAAATAAAAAAGTATACGGAAAATAAAAAGGTTACGTTACGCTACAGCCGTTCCATGATA
>CAZTXS010000043.1:0-8772 GCA_964617585.1 uncultured Ruminococcus sp. | reverse complement strand
CATTTTGTCTGAATTCTTTAAACGTTGCTAATTGTTTTTCAAAGCTCTGCATTGGAACTTCCCAATACTCATCATGGTGATTATTAACAATATCTTCTGCCTCTGCGATAAGTGCGTCAAATGCCGACCAATCTATAGGCTTTAATGTCAATCCGTTGATAGCGTCATTTACTGCTGTTGCAGCTGCGGCATAGTCCCCAGAAGTTGAATCATATGTATGAAGCTGTTTTGCTGCTGCTACTGCATCTGTCAATGCTTTATATGACTCGTCTGTATATATACCCTCATCATTATTATAATTTGCTGCATTGTTCAAAACTTCTTCAAGTGCTTTTTCATCATCATAACTAGCTCTTAGTTTAAGACCTTCAATTGCTGTATTGATTGCTGTTACTGCATTTGCAATCTCTTCCTCTGTTGAGGTTTCTGTATTTCTTACAACATTTGCTGCTGATACTGCGTCAGTTAATACACCATATGATGCTACAGTATAATTACCTGAATCATAAGTTTTCGCTCTTAATATTGCTTCATCCAAAGCTTCAAACTTATTCTCTCCTGTTTCCGGTGTAAATAAGAATATCTGGTCAGCCGATACAGGATATTTTCCTGATGCTGTTGAATCAACGATTGTCTGCTTTACATCTTCATTTACAACATAGATTTTAACCTTTTCATTAATACCTTGAAATGTGTTAACATTACATGTCGTTAGAGCATTGGCATAAATATATACTTCTTCTACGCTATCACTTTGTTTGCTAGACGCTAGACCCCAAACCATACCAGAATTTAAAACAAATTCAGTAGCTGTATATGTAAACTCTACTTTTTTTAGAGCTTTAAACTTACCAAGCATACCGTTAGATGTAGACTTAAATTGGCTGTTTAACTTTAATGATGTCACATATTCATCAGCATCATATGCAGATAATGAAGCTACAGACAAATTAACAACAGCTGAGCCGTTAGTTCCGTCATCGTAAGTTTCAGGGCACACAATTTCTGTTGTGTTTCCGGCTTTTAGCAAATCTAAATAATCTGATTTTAAAGTCGCAGTATATGCACCATCACTATATGAAAAATCGAATATTGTAGTATAATCGAACTCTTTCATAACTTCAATCTGGTCTGCGCTTACCGGATAACTTCCTGATGCAGTTGAATCAACAATTGTTTGTTTTACGTCTTCATTTGCAACATAGATTTTAACTGTTTCATTTATACTACGAAAAGCTGAATCAGCTACAGTCACAGCGCTAGCATATATGTATAAATCAGTTAACACACTATCCCTAAATGCATTTGCTCCCAATGTAAGGTCTGAACCTGTATACGTAAATTCAACATTAGTTAAACTGGTAAATCTTTTAAACATTCCGGCACTGGTACTATTGGTACTGCTGTTAAGCTTAATTGATGTTACATAGCTGTCATTAGAAGCTGGAGCAGAAAATCTTACCGGAGCCGCTCCGTTAGTTCCGTCATCATAAGCCTCCGGATATACAATTTCCGTTGTATTTCCGGCTGTCAGCAAGTCAACATAATCTGACTTTAATGTCGCCTCATATGCAGCATAACCGGCTGAATATGTGAAATCGAATATTGTAGTATAATCGAACTCTTTCATAACTTCAATCTGGTCTGCGCTTACCGGATAACTTCCTGATGCAGTTGAATCAACAATTGTTTGTTTTACGTCTTCATTTGCAACATAGATTTTAACTGTTTCATTTATACTACGAAAAGCTGAATCAGCTACAGTCACAGCGCTAGCATATATGTATAAATCAGTTAACACACTATCCCTAAATGCATTTGCTCCCAATGTAAGGTCTGAACCTGTATACGTAAATTCAACATTAGTTAAACTGGTAAATCTTTTAAACATTCCGGCACTGGTACTATTGGTACTGCTGTTAAGCTTAATTGATGTTACATAGCTGTCATTAGAAGCTGGAGCAGAAAATCTTACCGGAGCCGCTCCGTTAGTTCCGTCATCATAAGCCTCCGGATATACAATTTCCGTTGTATTTCCGGCTGTCAGCAAGTCAACATAATCTGACTTTAATGTCGCCTCATATGCAGCATAACCGGCTGAATATGTGAAATCGAATATTGTAGTATAATCGAAATCATCAGCCGAAGCTGTGAATGTCATTGCACTTGTCAATGACGTGATTGTCATAGCCGCCGCCGCAGCGAATGACAAAAGTTTTTTAAGTTTCATCTTTTTTCTTTCCTCCTAAATATATGAAATTCCTATACTTCTCAGGCTCGGTTTCAAGGGCAGAATGCCTGAAATTCTTTGCCTTAAAAAAATAATAACTCCGCATAAAATATCAGTCAATAAATCCGGCATAACACGGCACAGGGTGGCATGAAATATTTTCGTTTTACTTTTTATTAATTTGTATAGGTTTCATTGGGTAGTATAATAATATTACAGCATCGGACATATTGGTTTTTATTTCGACATTAAATATTTTTTTGGAGGTTCATATGCTGAGTGTTGCAATCTGCGATGATGAAATCTTTACCGCAAAACAAATAAGCAAGAATGTTCATCAGGAATTTTTAAAATGCAATGTTGAAGTGAATATAAAAACATTCACAAACGGAAGAAAGCTTTTAGATGAATTTATTAAAAAGCCGTTTGATATTCTGTTTCTTGATATTTTCATGCCTGAAACGAGCGGATTTGAAATTGCAAAAGAAGTAAGAAAATTGAATAATGAAGTATATATAATATTCATTACTGTAAAAGACGATTTAGTATTTGACAGTTTTGATTATTATCCGTTCCAGTTTATAAGGAAAGAGGAGATTTACGAGCCTGACCTGTCCAAAAACGAACATGTTACTCAAAGCATCAGAAAAACGATACGGCGGCTTATTGATCACATAGGGAATCAAAATCAGATAGTACTTCACGACAGAAACAAGAGGGAGCATTTGATATTACCGACCGAGATTGAATACATTGAGAGTGACAAACACTATCTGAACTATCACATTATAGGAAGTGAAGAAACTTTCCGAGAACGTGCAAAGATAAGCGACAAATGCGTTGAACTGGCGAACGTAGGCATTATCAGGATACAGAAGAAGTATGCGGTAAACCTAAAGCATGTCAGATTTATTGATAATGAATACGATCAGATAATAATGAAATCGGGGAAAAAGCTTCCTGTTTCAAAGCTATACAAGAACGAGATTAAGGAAAGCTTCAAGGTTTATTTAAGGGACAGCATTTAAGAGGCATTGATTTAAATTAATTAATGGATTATTTTATGGATTATTTAGGAGGAAAGAAAATTGAATATATTTCTTAAATTTTTAGACATTGGTTCCAATGTTTATGTGGGTTTGCTAAGCATATGGTTTTTATATAAAATTCTCACGCCGAAAAAGCCGGGAAGATTTCTCAGACCGTCAACAATTATAGCAGTATTATCATACTGCATAGTGCTTGAGTTAGTAAGTTTACTATCGGAATATGATATCTATTTATTATTAAATCATCTTTGCCCTACTTTACTGACATTTATATACAGCATATTATTTTTTAAAGGAAGTGTGATTAAAAAGATAACTTCCACAGCAGTATTTTATCTTATTATATACATAATTTCATATTCTCTAGTAGTTTTCTGGCTGTTACTGGGATACTCATACGAAGCCATGCATACAGGATTAATATTCATCAGCACAATGATAGTTGTACATTTTCTTTATTGGGTTGCATATATTTTGTTTATCAAAGCATATAACAAGATTAATATAAAATTAAATAAACTTGAAACAATTTTGATAACGACTATTTTTGTTCTGTCATTAATATACCAATTAGTAAGCGTCCACACAGCGGCAGTTTTGAATCATACAAAAGTCACCCTGCTTATGTTAGTGTCAGTTGTGTTCTTGACTTGTTTAAACATAATTACATATTACATGATATACAGAATAAGCAAAAACCACCATATCGAGCAGGAAAACGCACTTTTGAAAATGGAAAAAGAATATCAGAAGACGAAATATGAAGACACTATCCGTCAATCCGAGCAGATAAAGAAGCTGAGGCACGACTACAAGAACAATCTTCTTGTAATACGCTCATTGGCAGAAGACAACAACACAGAAGATGTAATTGACTTTATCAGTCAGGGAATTGAGCGCATCAACGCAACGAAGATGCATATTGAAACCAACAATGAGATTGTCAACGCAATAGTCAACACAAAAATGTCAGAAGCAGCTCAACAGGGAATAAAGGTTAATTTCATAAGTATATCAGATTTTGACGGCATAGACGATTTCGACTTATGCAATCTTATAAGTAACTTATTTGACAATGCAATAACAGCGGTTTCAAACTGTGAAACCAAAATAATAAAAATAAAGATTACCAGAAATGACGAATTATATACAATAAAGATGTCGAACACGATTGCGGAGTCTATAATTGAAGCAAACCCTGAACTTGCTACAACGAAAGAGGATAATATTTCTCACGGATATGGAACAAAAATCATTAAGGATATAGCCGACAAATACAACGGCGAGCTTGATTATTATGAAGAGGACGGAATGTTTAATTTTCTTGTTCATATTACATCAAAATTACTTATCACATCAGCCGTACCTGTTTAACCGAAATAATTAGTTTTTCAAATAAAATCCCCCGACAGACCTTTTTGGTTTATCGGGGGATTATTTTATTACAGAGCTCAAATAGCTTTTAACCGAAAGCTTTATTTTCTTTTTAAAGTACGAAGTATGATTTCCTTATGATTAACAATCTGAATTTCACTAACCCTCGTGAAACAATCATCTGTGTTTCACCGCTCTTGTAAACTCCGTCGGTGTACGGGGGAAAGAACTTTCTTTCAGGAGATAAAATACCTTTTCCAAAAATCCTTACTGCACCGCCGTGCACATGACCTGAGAATACTAAATCAGCACCCCACTTTGAATAGGTTTGCAAGAACTTCGGATTATGAGAGAGCAAAACGGAAAACGATTTTTTCTTATCACCGATAAGCTCTGTCAAATCCTCCCCTCCAAAAAACGGAATATTCTTATAATCGAGATTTTCACCGAGATAGTATTTAGGCTCTATATTAGCTCCGCAAATGCAGATATTCTCTCCGCCGCGTTCAAGTAAAACAGACTTATTGTTTAAAACCGTAAAAGGGAACGACAACAGCTCTTTCTGAACTTCTTCGTCAGCGTCATTTTCATGATTTCCGAAGACAAAATATATCGGTGCAATCTCGCTCGAAATATAATATATAATTTTATAAAAGTTCTTTTTATGTATTATTATAGGTGATAATATGCTGTCTTCGTTTGCTGTTGGTAATGTAATTTATGAATACAGAAAGAAAAAGGGATTATCGCAGGAAGTGCTGAGCGGATTATCCGATATAGGAAGAACACATTTAAGCATGATTGAACGGGACGAAAGAAAACCCACATTGGAAACCTTATTTAAAATATGCAATGCGTTAAACGTCAAACCAAGTGAAGTTATAGAAAGAATAGAGATTAAAAACAAAGAAGAGAATCATTAAAGTTGTAAACGTTTTGTAAATTATAATATTCGTCAGAGCGAGATATTTGACATCAAAAAGCATATATGATAAAATAAACACGCCGCATATTTTCGGTTATATTAAGAAAGAGGTATAGCTCTTCGCCGAACGTAGCGAGTTCTATAAAAAAGGCAGGTGCATTAAAAGAATGTACGCAGTTATTGAAACAGGCGGAAAGCAGTATCAGGTCAGAGAGGGCGATGTTGTTTTCGTAGAAAAGCTTGACGTTGAAGCTGATGAAGCGGTTAAGTTCGACAAAGTTATCGCAGTTAATTCAGACAGCGGTATAAAGCTGGGCGCTCCGTACGTTGAGGGAGCTGAAGTTGAGGCAAAGGTTCTCAAAAACGGCAAGGCTAAGAAGATCACAGTTTTCACTTACAAGCCGAAGAAAGGCTCGAGCAGGAAAATGGGACACAGGCAGCCGTACACGCAGGTAAGAATTGAATCAATCAAGGCGTAATTAAAATGATTATCGCAAGGTTTTACAAGGATTCAGGCGATAAGCTGTTAGGCTTTGATATAAGCGGTCATGCAATGCAGGACGAATATGGTAAAGACATAGCTTGCGCAAGCGTATCCTCGGCGGTCATGCTTACTTGCAACACGATTACCGAAGCGTTCAAGTCAAAGGCAAAGGTAAGCGTTGAAGAAAACGAAATTATGTTAAAGCTTGAAGATTCCGATGAAAGCGCAGAGAAAGCTGTTTTAGGGCTTTTGGCGCATATGTATTTTTTATCGGGTGAATTTTCGGGTAAGATTTCAGTAAAGGTTATTGAAAAACAGCCGTAATTACGGTGAGTAAAGTTTCAGCGGAAAGGAAGGTATCTGTTATGATTAGAATTTCGATGCAGTTTTTTGCACATAAAAAGGGAATGGGTTCTACAAAGAACGGACGTGACTCAGAGTCAAAAAGGCTCGGAGCTAAGAGAGCGGACGGACAGTTCGTACTTTCGGGCAACATACTGGTTCGCCAAAGAGGAACTCACATTCATCCGGGTATGAACGTAGGACGAGGCAAGGACGACACATTATTTGCGAAAGCGGACGGTGTAGTTAAGTTTGAAAGACTCGGAAAAGACAAAAAGAAAGTTTCGGTATATCCGCAAGCATAAGAGTTGACGATTAAATCCCTGAGCTTTAAGCTTGGGGATTTTTATTGACAAGTTTTAATGCTGATGCTATAATTTTCAAATAAGATAAGCATAATAAAATAAATATATATTAGAATGAAATCAAGGAGTGTAATGGATGTTCGCAGACAAGGTTAAGATATTTATTAAAGCGGGCGACGGCGGCGATGGAGCGGTGTCTTTTCACCGTGAAAAGTATATTGCGGCAGGAGGTCCTGACGGCGGCGACGGCGGCAAGGGCGGAGATATTGTTTTTGTTGCGGATAAGAGCCTTACGAACTTGATAGATTTTCGATACAGGAAGAAATTTGCGGCTGAAAAGGGCGAGAACGGGAGCAAAAAGAATTGTTCGGGCAAGAATGCAAAGGATCTTGTTATAAAAGTTCCTTTCGGCACGGTTATAAAAGACGCCGAAAGCGGAAGAATTCTGGCTGATATTTCAACGGACAAGCCTGTTGTGGTAGCTAAAGGCGGAAAAGGCGGAAAAGGAAACGCACATTTTGCGACTGCCACAAGGCAGATTCCTAAATTTGCTAAGCCGGGTTTTAAAGGCGATTCATATAATGCAATACTGGAGCTTAAGCTTATAGCGGACGTAGGTTTGGTGGGTTTTCCGAATGTAGGAAAGTCTACGCTTATTTCTGTTGTTTCTGCGGCTAAACCTAAGGTTGCAAACTATCATTTCACAACGCTCACACCGGTATTGGGCGTGGTTTCAATGGGTGATTCCGAGAGCTTTGTGATGGCGGATATTCCGGGACTTATTGAAGGCGCAAGCGAGGGAGTCGGTTTAGGACACGAGTTTTTAAGGCACGTTGAGCGGTGCAGGCTTATAGTTCATGTTGTTGACGTATCAGGCGTTGAGGGACGTGATCCGAAAGATGACTTTGATACCGTTAACAATGAGCTTAAAAATTTCAGCGAGGAACTAAGTAAGCTTCCGCAGATTGTGGCAGGCAACAAGTGCGACATGGCGAACGAAGAGCAGATTGAAAGGTTCAGGACTTTTATAGAAGAAAAGGGTTATATTTTTGTTCCTATATCAGCGGCAACAACAAAAGGAACAAAAGAGCTTTGCCGGACGGTTTTTGAGAAGCTCAGGGAGCTTCCGCCTGTTAAACGTTATGAAGCGGAGCCGCTCACTCAGACAGAGCTTGACGAAAAGCTTCTTGTAAATAAAAATTTTGAAGTGACTAAGGAGGACGGAGTTTTCTTTGTTGAAGCAGAATGGCTGTGGGATATACTTAGAGTTGCCGATATAGACGACTATTCGTCGCTTCAGTATTTCCAAAGGGTTTTGAATTCTTCGGGAGTTATAGACAAGCTAAAGGAAATGGGTATTAAAGAGGGCGATACCGTATCTGTTTTTGACTTTGAATTTGAATATATGGAATAAGAAAAAGCAGATTTTTCTAAAGAGCATGGTGGAGGAATTATGACAGAAAGAGAAGCAAAACAATACTCACCGTTAGCGCTTGCATTTTTAGGCGACGCAGTATATGAGAGATTGGTTCGTGAAAGACTTTTGATGGAGGCTAATATGCCTGTGGGAAAGCTGCATGAGCTGACTATAAAAAAGGTATGCGCAGAATTTCAGGCTGGGGCGGTTGACAGAATTTCAGACAAGCTTTCTGAATCTGAAACGGAAATGTTAAGGCGTGGAAGAAACGCAAGCGGAATGACTGTTCCTAAACACGCCAGCGTTGCGGAGTACAGAAAAGCGACCGGATTAGAGTGTTTGTTCGGGTATCTTGAGCTTACCGGAGATGAAAAGCGTATTGAGGAGATATTTGAAGCGTGTATGGAATCTAGCGAAGTATTTGAGTAGATATAACTAAGGCGAGATGTCCCCCGCCTCTGTAGGCGGCGGGTTCCATTACCCGTTCAGTAGCGGGATACAATCCCTTACTGAACGGCCGGTCGGCAGTGCCGACCCTTGCTGCATTGAATGACGGGCAAGCCCTTATTGAATGAACAAACCTAAAGCATTAAAAAGAGATTACATTAACGGATGTTAATTATGGAGATGGCAAAATACTTGACAG
>CAZTXS010000042.1:0-9035 GCA_964617585.1 uncultured Ruminococcus sp. | reverse complement strand
TATCTTGACTGGAGTAATTTTTCTTCTGATTTAGAAGTTTATAAAACAAAGCTTAAAAAAGCGAAATATATGTATAAGATTATTAATACTGAAAAGTTTAAAAAAGCCTATAAGTCAAATAAAAAGTTTACATATAAAAATATCAAAAATAAAAAGGTTACGGCTTCCGCAAGGAAGATTTACAGTAATCTTTACAATTCCATAATCAAAGCGAAATCCAATATTAATGAATCCTTTAATGATCTCCGGAAAAGAAAAATATCTGACACATGGAAGCATTTTCATGAAATTAAAACGTCGCTTAATAAGTTTAAAACGAAATATTTAAGCGGCAATTTAACCGAATATGAAAAGGTTACGATAATATATCATTATTTGTGTAATAAAATTTATTATGAAAAAGATAATCCGTCAAAGTACGGATATGACTTATGGAAAGCTGATTCGGTTATGTATCGTGTATTGTCCGCTAATGAAGGAAAAAGCGTGCCGGGCGTTTGCGGAACCTATGCCTGCGCATTTCAGATGATGTGCCAGTATTATGAAATAAATTCACAGGTTCTTTGCAGTGAAAATCACACTTGGAATTCGGTTGAAATAGACGGAATCTGGTACATTTGCGATTTAACTATCGGAGATGAATGCGGCTACGGCAGTGATGATATATCTGATAACACAAGCAAATACTTTTCAAAATATTTTTATATTGAAAGCGAAATGTCAACAGTTTTTAAAAAGACGCATACTGTGCAAAGTATTCTGCCTGACTTTTATTACTTCTTTATTAAACCCTGCAAAAATTTCTCACTGGTCAGCGGTGGAGATAAGTTGAGTCTAAGGTTTGTGGGTAGTTGATTTTTATTCGGTAGACTTATTCTAACTTATCTTTATCCAATCGCTTTTTTTACCTCTTTTGTAACGCTACACTATAAAATAAATTTACTTAAATTCTCAAAGTAAATGCAACAGTACGAAAAGGGTTGCGTTTAGTGTGAGAAAAGGAGGCGTTTAGTATGAGATAATGAGAAAAAACGAGGTAAAAACGAGCAAAAAAAGGGAAAAAGGGCAACCTTAATAAGCCAAAAAAATAAATTTCTCTTTCTTTTTTAAAAAAAGGGTTGACAAGTAAAAAAAATGATGATATAATGATTTTCGTTAATTGAGTAAAGTATTTATGCGGGTGTAGTTCAATGGTAGAATCCCAGCCTTCCAAGCTGGTCGTGTGGGTTCGATTCCCATCACCCGCTCCAGCGACTCTGCAGAGTTTAAGAATGCACCATATCGGTGCAATTTTTTTGTATGCGCCTTTAGCTCAGTTGGATAGAGCAACTGCCTTCTAAGCAGTTGGCCACTGGTTCGAGTCCAGTAAGGCGTGCCATATTTTCATATATTACGGTGGGTGTAGCGTAGTCGGTTAACGCGTCAGATTGTGGTCCTGAAGATCGTGGGTTCGAATCCCATCACCCACCCCATCAAGGTAAACCCTGTAATTTAGGTGATTGTCCTATTTTACCGGGGTTATTTTTTTTGTTCAATAAGGGCTCGCCCGTCATTATAAATTTTTTATATGCAGTGTAAGATAAAAAATTTTTGGAAATAAAAAACATACTGAATTTTAAAGTCTGCTTTGTCAGGAATCACAAAGGTGAAATTGTACATATCTGTTTTATTAACATTTTATCAACAAAATATAAAAATTCCCCTACCCCTGAAACTTTTTGAGATTTAAAACGCTAAAAAAGAGAAGCGGTTTAAATTAAGAAATTCAAGCAAAAAAGGAAGCAAAGTGATTTTCATTTGGGTGTAATTACTTGACAAAAAACGTATAATATGCTAAAGCATGGGTTATGGGTAAAAAGTGTAAAAAAGTGAAGAAAAGGAGGAAATAATAATAATAGCACAAATCATTCAGGAAGTATTTAGGAATAATGATAAGATATATTTTTCTTACCGGATTGGAAGTGTTAAAGAAAATGACATCAATGAAAAACAGAGTAATCAGCTTGTCAATAATAGCAGCAATGATTATGACAGGCACAGCGCCGCAGGCATTTGCCGAAGCGGAAAAGGAAACGGCTATATCCGCAGAAGTAACTGAAGCTCTGAGCGAAGTTGCAGAGGGTGAGAAAGAAGCTTCGTATATAACGGGCGAAATAGAAGAGCTTAGAACGAGATACAGCAAAACCTACGAACAGTCTGACGGAAGTATGGTAGCAGTTGTTTCAGCAGCTCCTGTTCACTTTTATGATGAGGAAAAAGAAGCATGGGAAGAATATGATAATCGTCTTACATATAACGAAAAAACCGAAAATTATGAGAGTGATGAAAACGGCTCGGATATGCAGGTATCATTGCCGAAAAATATTTATGAACAAAGCGATATAGAGGTTGAATCAGACGGATATACAGTTTCAATCACACCTATTGACATGAGTTATTCATCTTCAAAGGAAACAAATGAGAAGAAGAATATAAAAAGCAGCAGTGAAAAAAGTCTTAAAAAATACAGCTTAGAGGATTATGTGTCGGATTCAGTTCTTGACGGAAAGTTAGAGTATGAGGAAGGCTCCTGCGTCAGCATGGAATATATATTCAGCGGAAGCGGACTGAAAGAGAATATAGTTCTGAAGCAGGCGCCTGAAGAAGCAGAAAAATATTCGTTCAGAATAAAAGCGTGCGGATTGACTTTAAAGAAGAAAAAGAGCGGAGAGATAAAGCTGTTGAACGACATCGGAGAAACGGTATTTAAAATACCTGCGCCGTATATGTATGACAGCGAGTATGAAATTTCAAATGAAATAAAGACAACGCTGAAAGAGGACGGAGAAGAATATATACTCACCTATGAGCCTGAAATAGATTGGCTGACAGATGAGGAAAGAGTATATCCCGTAACCGTAGATCCGAGTATTAATTCAACGCAGGACGCAAGCATGGTAGTTGATACGTCGGTATTAAGCGCAATGAAGACAAATCTGTCAAGCCATGCAAATTTGTTTGCCGGAGCGGCAGGAAACAGAAGCTGTAGAATGGACGCATATATCCGGTTTACTAAGCTGCCGTCAATAAATAAGCTGTGGTCAATAACAAGCGCAAAGCTTAATTTGAAAACAGCATCGGACAAGGATAATAAGATTAACGCATATAAAATAACGACCGATTGGGAAACAAGTACGGTGTATACAACACAGCCGGATTGCGCAAGCACAATACTTGACGTATGCAGCGTGCCGTCTGAATCGGACGAGTGGGTATACTGGGATATAACCAATACGGTGTACGGCTGGTATAACGGAGAGGATAACTACGGAATAAAGCTTTCTTCACCTTATGCGCAGAATAATCAGTCGGTTTTCTATTCGGCGGACGCTGCTGATTCAGATAATATACCGTATTTGTCTGTTGAGTATAATACAATAAACGACGCACAGCTCGAAAACAGCAGAACGGTTGATATAGGCAGAGCGGGAACGGCAGCCATCAATGATTTCTCGGGAAATCTTACGCTTTCAAGAGAAGATATAGGCGTAGACGGAAACGTAATGCCGGTCAATATATCGATGATATATAATCTTAATCAAGTAAGCGGAAACACCTTCGGACTGGGCTACAGAACAAGCTATTCACAAACGATAAGTTACACAAGCGATTCCGGGAAAAACTATTATTACGAATATGTTTGTGAAGACGGGAGCACGGTATACTTTGACTATGACGAGGAAAATGATGAATATACCGACCGAAGCGACAGAGGGTATACTCTTACGATTAATGGTACAAGCGCCAGTGATTATTCAAATGTTGTAATTACTGATGCAAATAGTTATGAATATAATTTCGACAAGTACGGCAGACTTATAAAAATAACAGATACTAACGCAACTGCAAAGCCATCGATAGATATTGTATATGTCGGAAACTATACTCAATTTTATCAAATAGACTATATAACGGACGGCGCAGGAAGAAAGTATGATTTCAATTATACGGATAGTATGCTTACCGATATATCCTATTACGGCGGAACAAGCAACATTTTAAAAACGATAAGCTATACGTACAATGGCGAAAATTTAACCGAGGTAACATATCCCGACGGAAAGACGGTAAGCTATGACTGGAATAGCAATAATATGATTTCCGCAATCAATACCGACGGCTATACTGTTGATTTTGACTATACAAGTTATACTTCAAGCGTTCAGAAAAGAGTAAGCGGAATAACCGAATACGGAAGCCAAGGGACGCAGGGTGCGGACATAAGCGTTGAATACACTCCTTATGAAACAAAATACACGAACAACGGTACGGGAGATACCGAAACTCTTGTATTCAGCAACGAGGGAGATTTGCTTTCTACATATGATTCTGACGGAAACGTAACCGTAAACGAGTATGCAAAAGGCAGCGGACTTCACGGAGTAAGCAGCTTGGTGAACACCTATGAGCATAAGAAAAGCGAAACAAATCTTTTGGAAAACGGAGAGTTTGAAAGTGATGTATCGGGCTGGGAAATTTCAAGTGAAACAGAAGATCCGTATCCGTCGTGGAACAGCATAGGACATCCCGGTAATCAAGGCTCGGCAAAGCTGGGAGGTAACGGAAAAACTTGTTTGATAAGACAGATATGTAATGTATCCGGAGCTAAAGGAGATACATATGATGTGGGAGGCTGGGTAAAAGCAAATGCTTCGTCACAAAATATCTTTAATATTATGGTTTATTTCTGTAACGGAAATACTGTTGTAGGAAGTAACTATAATATATACTTTAATCCATATTGTACAGACTGGCAGTATGCAATGAAAAATGTTCAGGCCGAAGATGATTATACATCTATAGATGTAATAGTAAACTATTCAGCTCAGATAAACGAAGCATACTTTGACGGAATAGTGTTGTTCAAGGGAGAGAAAGCCGAGGAAGAAAGCGAGGATTCCGCAGAAGATGATACGACGGAATCAGAGGAAACAACAGAGCCTGAGCCGACTACCGTAATCGGTTCGGACGGAAGCGTAACAACAACCGAGGATAACGACGGGATAAGGACAGTCAGCGTAATTGACAGGTACGGAAACGACTTGTCAAGCAGTACCGAAGTAAACGGCGTTTCAATGTCGGAAAGCAAAACATACACAAGCGACGGAAACTATCAGACGTCGGAAACAGACGCTTTGGGAAATCAAGTATGGTATTCATACAGCGCTAATACAGGATTACTGACGCAAACCACCGACGCTGAAGGAAACCACGTATTTTATGGTTATGACCAAGCGGGCAATATAACTTCCACAGCTCAGCCTGTAGGAAGCAGCGGCGCTATAGTAAACAGCTATACTTACGACGACGGCGACAGGCTAAGCAAAATCACTCAAAATGATTTTGATTATGATTTTAGATATACCGAGTTCGGGCTTTTAAAAACTATAAAGGCGGCAGGACAAAACCTGATAAGCTACGGCTATGACAGTCAGGGAACGCTTACAAGCGCCTCTTACGGCAACGGACAGACTATAGATTATGACTATAATTCGGATTACACAAACGCTTCAATAAGCATGGGCAATGAAAATCTTTACAGCTATAGCTATGATGAGGACGGAGCTTTAATCTCGGTTGAGGATAATGTATCAAACAGAATCACAAGCTACACTACAGACGATGACGGTAACAGCGTAACCGAAGAAACAGGCGATGTATATCACAAGTTCTACAGCACAGAGAACGAAAACATCGAAATAATCGGAAATGAAACAAAGATAACCGGCACTTCATCAGACGAGGATTCAAATACCAGCGTCAGCTATTGGAACACCGGAAACGACAGCCGTTCGGGTGTATCAAGCGTTACCGACAAGTTCGGAAGAACATACTATGAGAGCGTTTACAAGATTGATTTGGATTCTGACGGCGGAGAGGTTGAAAGTTCAAGAGAAGAGTTGTATAATAAAGTATATAGCTACACTTCTTCGGGAACAAAACAAACCTCCGAGCAGGTAGATAATCTGATTTATTCAGGTGCGTGGTATAACAAAAGCATAAATTACAGCTATGACCGAAACGGCAATATAACTCAGATAAACGATATTTGTTATGAGTACGACCAAGCCGGACAGTTAAAAAAAGAGATTGATACGACAACCGACGAGGGAAAAGAATATGTATACGATGCAGGCGGAAACATAACCGAAGTAAGGCATTTAGAAAACGGCGAATACGGAGAAACAGACACCTATACATACGGCGATGAAAACCGGAAGGATCTGCTGACCGAATACAACGGAAACGAAATCACCTATGACGAGATAGGCAATCCGCTTGAATATTACAATGGATTGGATTTCTGCTGGACAATGGGCAGACGTCTAGAAATGACGGTGCTTCCTGATGGAAACGGCACGTTTATTGCATATACCTACAATGCAGACGGGCTAAGAACCGGCAAAGTGATTGAAAACACAGCAGAGTACCAATATTTCTGGAACGGCAGTACATTAACGTCACAGGTATGGAACGGAAATACAATGTATTTCTACTATGATGGAGAAACGCCGATAGGATTTGATTTCAACGACAATCACTATTACTACATAACCAATCTTCAAGGCGACATAATAGCTATACTTGATAACGCAGGAGAGTGCGTTGCAGAGTACAGCTACGACGCATGGGGAAATTGTACGATTGTTTCCGATACTGACGGAATTGCTGAGATAAATCCTTTACGTTACAGGGGTTACTACTTTGATAGTGATACGGGTTTGTATTATTTGCAAAGCCGTTATTATGACCCACAGACGGGACGGTTTATTAATGCGGATGAGCCGGAGATGATTTTTAATTCTCCATATTTAACAAATTTATATTCTTATTGTTATAATAATCCTGAAAACAGCAATGATTGTTGCGGTAAAGAGAGTTATAGTAATAGTAAAAAATATAAAAATGGAAAGTACTATATAACCACTAAGATTAAGTCTTGGTTTACTACTTTAAAATATACGTATACAATAACGAAAAATGGATGGATAAGATTTGATTATGATAAAAATACATATTGGAGTGTTGTTTGGAGAGGATGTCAAAGAACATTAGCAGAAGCAGTATATAAAGCAGCAAAATCATGCACCAACAATTTTCGAGGAAGAACAATAGGCGGAGTAAATAATGAACTTATATTACATTATGTTGCATATAAATTGGGAATCTTAGAAATGAAAGCTATTGATGATACTGCTGCTGATATTGGACCGCTATATGGGAAAAAATATGATGTAAATGCATGTTTTTTTGAAGGAGCTGCTGCTTCTCAACTTGTAAGTTGTTTTGCTCAAGGTGGAGTTAAAGCAGTAACTAAAAAAATAAAAAATTTATGGGGGTATTTTAAATGAGTCGGATTAGGAAAGTATTAGTATTTTTAATTATGATTATTATAATAATCATCGTATATTTGTTTATAATAGCTCCTATGTTTTTTGGAAAATACTATTTTATAAATTACTCTGAATATAAAGAAGCGGCATTTCAGGATAGTAGTGCAATTTTTAAAATACCAAAAGAATGGTACATAACAGAGAACGGAAGATATATATATATTTCTGAAAAGAAAAACTATATAAACGGCGATACTGATAATAATTTATATATGATTGGTGTTAAAAATTATACGAATGATAAAAAAGCAGAAAATTATATAGATATATATGATGTGTTAGACGAGAAATACGAATTAATTGAAGAAGTAAATGGCTATGCTCTTTCAGCTGAAACTAATTATGGTATTAATAAGTATGTAATAAGTGGCAAAGAATCTGATTTGACTTACTTGAATTTATCACTTGAGGAATATGAAGTAAACTTAGTTTCAGTGGATGAAAATGTAACTAAAGAAACGGTAGAGAAAATAGCGAAATCTCTAAGATGGTAATTTAACACCGTAAAAAATATTTATTATTTGCCGATGAATATATAAATGCTGGTTCTTCAAATACAAATTTACGGCAATCCTGACCGGGCAGACCTTTGCTGATAATACCATGTATTTCTACTATGACGGAGACACGCCGATAGGATTTGACTTCAACGACAATCACTATTACTACATAACCAATCTTCAAGGCGACATAATAGCTATACTTGATAACGCAGGAGAGTGCGTTGCAGAGTACAGCTACGACGCATGGGGAAATTGTACGATTGTTTCCGATACTGACGGAATTGCTGAGATAAATCCTTTACGTTACAGGGGTTACTACTTTGATAGTGATACGGGTTTGTATTATTTGCAAAGCCGTTATTATGACCCACAGACGGGACGGTTTATTAATGCGGATGAGCCGGAGATGATATCTCAGGGTGTATATAATTTGTTTGCGTATTGTGAGGAAGATCCAATAAACTATTCTGATTCAGATGGACATAAAAAAATAAAGCTACATGTATTAACAAGTAAGGAACATAAAAAATATGCAAACATTGTAATAAAAAATATAAAAGAATATTTTAAGTCATTTAAAGGAACTTCTGTTGATAGTAAATTATATACTATGAATGGTAAATCGGATTTTAAAAATAAATGGAATAAAATTGGTTCTACAGATATAGTTGTAATATTTAATCATACATATTCAAATTATTTTCAGGCTGGTAATTCGGAAAACTTTTACATATCGGATATTTCAAAGTTAAAAAATATTAAGTGTAAGCTACTTATACATTTAGGTTGTAATGCTGGACTTTTATCCGTAGGAACTAATGTAGCAAATACATTTGCTAAAAAATAAATGGTGGAATAGTTATGGCAAGTGATGGAACAAATACGTTTCCAGGTAATCTTAAGTTCACCTCTGTAAGCGATACATATTGGAAGAAATATAATGGTTCAAGAAAAAATAATAAAGGCTGGTGTATTTTTCATCAAAACAGTAGAGGTTCATTTTATATTCCTATGAATAAAAAGAGTATTACAATTGCTGGCGCTTTAAGTTGGGTTTGTGGACATGGGTATGTTAGTTTTTAATATTTGAGGTGAATAA
>CAZTXS010000041.1:0-9515 GCA_964617585.1 uncultured Ruminococcus sp. | reverse complement strand
TCTTGAAGTTCTTCTTCTTGGAAACCTGTACCTGATAGCCCTTAGCTTTCTTTACCTTTTTCCATGAAACAGTTATCTTCTTCTCAGCCTTGCTTTTGACTGTTAATTTTGTTATCTTCGCCTGCTTCATAGCTTTCTTAGCGGCTTTTTTATCTTTAGCTACTTGCTTTGCGCTTCTGGTTGTTTTAGTCCGGGCTTTAGAGGCAGTTGATTTAGCAGTTGTAATATTTTTTGTTGTCTGAACCGACGCAGGTTCTTCAACTGAAGACTGAACGCCCCACACTGTCTGGTTATCACTTCCTACAGCTGTGAAAGACATAACCGTTTTTCCGTTTTCGTCTTTTGCTAAGAGAAAATATCCATAGTATGTTTGATCTCCGATAGTAAGCGTTGCGGCCGGACTATCCTGAGCCTGAACCCATGTACCGCTTTCATCACCGCTTATTGTACCGTCAGCATTGAGTGTAATCGAGCTATATGAAATTATTTTCTTACTAGTGCTAGTTCCATGATTTATGTACTCATAAGCACCCACAATATCCGATTTTGAATAACAGGATTCGGAAATAACATCACCGCTGTATTCATACGGAGCAACAACAGGCCATCCCTCTTCGTTAAAATACATGGAGTGAACTCTAACCTCATAATATTCACTTCCTGAATTAAATCGAGTATGATATAAAATATACCATTGACCGTCATCGTCCTTAAGTACCGAATTGTGTCCGCAGGAAACATATGCTGTATCAAGACTGCTGAATTGATAATTGCCCATTACCTTAAGCCCAAGTTTGTTTCTTTGACTATTACCAATACTTTGAGTGATTACAGCGTCATTACCGGCCGGGTCAATAAACGGTCCTTCAGGATTTTCAGAACGGAACACTCGCATATTGTAACCTCCGGTGGTAGTAAGACCGCCGTATGTTTCCCACAAATAATAATAACCTGTTTCAGAATTATATTCTATAAAAGGTCCTTCGCCTGATTTACAATAACCGCCTGAAAGCTTTGTACCGAAATAGCTGTCAATTAGTCTTCCATCTGATGTAGTAGCTGTTTCAGGATGAATACATTTACCTGTTTTGGGATCCATTTCAATTGTAAATATTCCTCCCGACCATGAACCATAGCACATATACATCTTTCCTTCAGGAGTATAATAAATACATGGGTCAATAGCATTCGGAAAAACATTATCATTATAATAATAATTATAATCTGAATTGGTAAACCAGCTATCGTTATATGTAACCTCGCCGTCTTCTATCAGCTCATCAATATTTGTTGAGGTATAATTTCTGTTTACATTTTTAGTTTCGCTTGTAGCATAGCTGTCAATCGGTGAAAAGCCCGAATAAATAAGAGTATCAACAAAAGTATACGGCCCTTCAGGACTCTGCGAAACAGCATATGCAATAACCGACCTTACCGATGTAGACGATGTACAAAAATACATAAGATATGCTCCCGTAGTTCCGTCTGAATTTATATATTCTTCATCATATATAACGTCCGGCGCCCAAACGGCATATCCTCCTTCGCAAACCTCAAGGTCTTCTCCGGCCCAAGCGAAAGCGTCTGAAAGATTATCAGAAAGATCTCCGAAAATTTGATTGTCTTCTGTTGCATAACCGTTCGTAAAAAGTTCCCAGTTTTGCAAATCAGTTGATTTTGCCGCTTCAATATGCGTGCCGAAAACATAATATGTTCCTGACTTATCTTTGAATACAGAAGGGTCGTGTACAGACACACGAGATTTTGCCTTGCTTTCAGAAGAATCGGCTGTCGTTGGCATTGATACAGTCCCGACAAGGCTTATTGATAGTATCAATGCTGTGAGTATTGATAAAGCTCTTTTTTTCATCTTATTCCTCCAATTTTTTTGTTCAGCTTCTAAACGCCAGAAATCAAGAAGCTAGAGGCTGGATACTAATATCTAAACTACGGGTTCTGACTTCTAACCTCTAACTTATATATGTTTTTTTACTTTACTTTCACCTTACGCAGCTTCTTATTCCACTTGCTGTAAACCTTTTTAGCTTTGCCGTACTTATCTTTATATGTAGCGTATGCTCTTACTCGTACATAGTAAGTCTTTTTCCTCTTAATCTTCTTGCCCTTGATAACAAGCTTCTTCTTAGCGGTAAGCTTATCATAAATAATTTTTTTCTTCTTAAACTTCTTATTTTTAGAAACCTGTACCTGATAGCCTTTAGCTTTCTTTACCTTTTTCCATGAAACCGTTATCTTTTTCTTAGCCTTGCTCTTGACCTTTAGCTTGGTTATCTTCGCTTGTTTCATGGCTTTCTTAGCGGCTTTTTTATCTTTAGCTACTTGCTTTGCGCTTCTGGTTGTTTTAGTCCGGGCTTTAGAGGCAGTTGATTTAGCAGTTGTCTTTTTAGCTGAAGTTGTTGTAGTCGTAGTAGTTGTTGTGGCGATTGTGGTAGTAACAGCTGTAGACGTTCCTATTGCCGCCCGAGCAACAGTAAAGCTATCAAGTCTTGGTGTAAAATCATCTTGCACTGAGCTGAATTTATAGGAATTATCATTCGTAAAGGTAATAACATTTGTTCCCGCCTGAAGCGTAACATCAACAACCACGCTTTTATAGGTGTCCCAACAGAAAGTATTTTTAAAGTATACAGTCTGAGGAGTACCGTCATTTACTGTAATCTGCATATAGCGTTCTACCAAATCGGTATTATACGGATGCACATAATAATCCCCTGACTGTGTTATCATTACAGGTGCAGGTTCATTATTCGAGTAGCTTATAGAAAGCTTATAATCTCCTGATTGAGAAACATCCACAACAAGTGCAAGCGAATTGTACTGTCCGCCACGAAAGCCTTCTACTGCTTTTGAGCCTGAAGCATATTCGGTTTCAATAACCTCCGGGACTGCTTTGCTGCCTAAGAGATAATTGTAGTCATCATCTGCGGCCGTGCCTGTCAGCTGACAATCTTCAGCTTCAACAGTAATGGAATTTTCAGCCGTATATTCAGAAAACTCAGTAAATATAATCTGATCTATAGTGATGCTGTTTCCGGTTAAACGCAGATGGTTCATACCTGCAGTAAGATAAATAAGTCCCGCACTTGTATCTCCCAAATAAACATCGAAAAGGTCTTGCCAGCTTATGCTTAATTCTGACTCGGCTTTCGCATCTTCAGCATAATTTACCCTGCTTTGAGAAAGAGTTGCTTTACCGTTTCCGGTAACTCCAAAGTTATAATAGCCTTCTCTGGGTACATTAACATAAAAGTCAAACGCTCCGCTTCCCACTGCACTTCCTGCCCCGTTATAGATTCCATTCCGGGACAATTTATATCCGTCCTGGCTCCCAACCAGTTCTTCCGGCTCAATTGTCACTACTGCTTCTTTATTTTGTTCATAAGTCAAATCTATTTTATCCAGCATAGCACAAAGCATAGAATCGCTCTCTTTTAAGCTTTGGTCTTCTCCTTTATACATTAAACGGATTTTATGACTTCCCTTAGTCAGATTCACATACACGGTCTTATAATTATAGTAACCGTATTTTACCGTGGAATCGTATACGATATTCTGCTCATTATTTCCGTCAATAGTAAGACTGTGTGTAACGAGCGAACCGATTGCACGATTTTGTCCGTCGGAGCTTACATATTCAAGCGTCAACGGATCTACCTGAGGTGCCTGATTACTGTAATATATATTAAGCCGATATCTTCCGTTACTTGGAACATCTACTGAAAATTCTACTCCGTCACTTTCACTGTATAAATTGCCTACTTCAGCACGGTTTGAACGAGCGAGTGTAGAATCGTTTGTCTGTGTGTATACCTCGGCATTGCCAATCAAAGTAGCGTCTTCAGCCTCATAGGTTTGTTCCCATGTTTTATTATAATTCTCAATGCTTGTATTTATATTGCTTGTGGATGGCATAATTACCGCAAAATAAGCGTCCGTCAGCTCAGCGTCCGAAATGGTAAACGTCAAATCATTTCCTGAAAATGCAATATTCCCTTCAAATTCTACAGGGATTTCATCAGCAAATCCCTGCTGTCCTGTGAATTTTGTGCTGTATATCTTTACATAAGCATTTGTTGCATTTTTAAATGTCTTGGTCGAACGGATATTTTCAATGCTTATAGTCTGTGTACCGGCCTGCCCGCCAAACAGGCTGTAAATAATACCGGCGTCTTCATCCTCGCTCGATAGTCCATAAAGGCTTCCGTAGGCGCTTGGAGTATAAATATTTTCCAATGTCAACGGCATCTTATTTCCGGTCATCTGGTTATACCATTTATAAACCCACCATGCACCGTTCGGCTTATTTGCATCTGCCGCCAATTCATTCAGACTGTTTGCCAGTCCCCAGTACGGCAAACAAGCATAAACATTTTCTTCTTCAAAAACTGATATCCAGTTTACAAGTCCCCCCGGATTTCCTATATCCGACTTATTTACTGTTTCATTCACAAGCATAACAGGCTCAATATCGGAATCAGCATAATAGGTTTCAATCAATTCTCTTACACTATTACAATGATTACTAACTTTTCTAAGCGAAGTTTTCTGAAGCTCATGCCACACAAAATATTCCGGCAAGCAGTCATTTTCCTTACAGAATTCCAAGAACAGCTTATAAGTAGTTTTTCTAAACTCAGCTAAGGCCGGTCCTGTCACCTTTATTTTTGGATTAATCTCTTTAATAGTATTATAAATCTGCAGCCAGTCCGTACACATCCGAGAAATATTATCTTTTGAATTACTATACCAAATCTGATCAGGCTCATTGAAAATGACAAAGCTGTATCTTTCAATTTCTTCGTCAGTTTTTCCAGATACCATTTTAGTAACTACTTCTTTTACTTTTTCATCATAATCGTCAATTCCATTATATTCGTAAGGCCATTCCAGATAATAATCCTGCAAATAAACCTGAATGTTTTCCACTCCGCATTCTTGTAAATAAGACGTCAAACGATAAGAGTCCCCGGTAGGATGCTGCTGACCGTCTGCTACCTTTTGTATTAAATATTTAGGAGAAATTGCCTGAATTAAATTTGCGGAAGGCACATTGACTTCACTTACCCCATATAAAAAGCCGGTAGAACCATGGAGCATCTCTCCCTTGCTGTTTTCAGGGGACGCATCAAAATGTAACATAGGGTCAGTATCATCCGTTTCATCTGTTGATGAACCGAACATAACACCTGTACACATACTTACAACAAATGCCACAGTTGTAAGTAAGCTTAATACCGTTCTTCTCAATATAATTTTCATATCTATATATTCCTTTCGCATTCTATAATTTAGGCAAAATGTCCTTTTAGGAACTAGACAAGTGAAAGCCCGCCCGTTGTGCAAACTGTTTTTTTATTTTATTAAACATTCCAAATACAGAAGAGCCTGCAGCGGCTCTTCGCAAGAAGCTAGAGGTCAGATACTAATATCTAAACTACGGGTTCTGACTTCTAACCTCTAACTTATATATGTTTTTTTACTTTACTTTCACCTTACGCAGCTTCTTATTCCACTTGCTGTAAACCTTTTTAGCTTTGCCGTACTTATCTTTATATGTAGCGTATGCTCTTACTCGTACATAGTAAGTCTTTTTCCTCTTAATCTTCTTGCCCTTGATAACAAGCTTCTTCTTAGCGGTAAGCTTATCATAAATAATTTTTTTCTTCTTAAACTTCTTATTTTTAGAAACCTGTACCTGATAGCCTTTAGCTTTCTTTACCTTTTTCCATGAAACCGTTATCTTTTTCTTAGCCTTGCTCTTGACCTTTAGCTTGGTTATCTTCGCTTGTTTCATGGCTTTCTTAGCGGCTTTTTTATCTTTAGCTACTTGCTTTGCGCTTCTGGTTGTTTTAGTCCGGGCTTTAGAGGCAGTTGATTTAGCAGTTGTCTTTTTAGTTGAAGTTGTAGTCGTAGTAGTTGTTGTGGCGCTATTATCGGTATTAACTATTTTTGTAATATTTACCTTTCCGCTTGATGAAATTGTAACCAAAAAGTCCTGTGTTACTGTCTGCCCACGAAGCTCTATTCCGTCTACAGTCTGCTTTTCGGAAGATAACGTAGCTGTCATTATTACAGTTAAATCCTCTTCTCCTTCTTTAGGAAATGTTATCTTTCCATCATCGGTAACTATAACCGGATTTTGCGAAATCCAGCTTACCGCTGTACCGTTTTCGCCTTTATCAGGAAGGAGAAGTGAAAGTCCGTCTGAAGATACAGTAACTGAGAGATTAAAAGCCTCAGAGCTTAGCTTATCGGTTACCTTTTTCGCTGCCGATGCATAAGAGGAATCCCATTTCAGCTTAAGATTATTGTATTCTTCAGAAGTAATAGGCATAACTGTACCATGACTTGCAGTCGGACTTGACATTGAGTAAACGCTTACTCCGTCAACTGTCTTTGATTTTGTTGAACCTAAACATTGAAAGCTGCCGGTTGTTATATCATCAGATACTCCCGGAACAATAGTACGTCCTGTTAAATCAGGATATAAGCCATACAAGGTGTCGCCTGTCAGATCAACATCTACTAAAGATGAAAGATATTTAACCTGTTCCACATCTTCGGAATTAAACCGGAATATTGTCGGTCCTTCTATTTGAGTTCCGGTTATAATCATAGAATTATTGTTGACAAGCTCCCATTCGCCCAGCAATGATTTACTGCGTTCACAATATATACGCTTTGTCGGAGTTCCGTTAGTATTTGTTGTTGTAGATTCGTTTTTTGTATAACGGTAGTAATAATCCCCTACCTTTATTACAGTGGTGTCTATTGTAGACCAGCTTTCATCTATCCACAGCTCCGGCTCGGAAAACGTGATAAAGTCTTTTGTAGTTGCATAGTATATTCTAAACTGTGCATAGCCATCATCTGACACCGAAGACGCCCAGAATACCATATATTGCTCGTTTTCTTCATCGTAATAAGCCTCGGGCGCCCATGTACATCCGGCTGTATCCACAGAAACATTGCACATTCTCTGCTTAGACCAGTTTACCAAATCGGTCGATTCCCAAATCATAATTGACTGACTTCCCTTCTGCGCAGCCTCAGTCCAAGTAACGCTTGGATAATCGACGCCATCTTGAGTCAGTCCCGAAACAGTTAAGTCGGTTGCCAAAAGATAAAACTTGCTTCCATCGTGCGAACGAATAATAAATGGGTCGCGAAGTCCGTGAGTTCCGCATTTTGATTCAATAACATAATTTCCGTTATTTAATGCTGTGTAATTCAAACCGTCCTCACTTGTTGCAAAATAAATTCTCTCATCTTTTTCGGTTTCCTTTGTATACGGGAAATATGTAAACAAATAATCAGTTGTCGTTATGGTATCATCAACAGCTTCCGTTCCTACACAAATTGTTGTCGCTACCGTTGTGTAGACAGTTTTCAGCTCGTTTTCATAAGTCATTTTTAATATAGGATCTCCGTCGGCTGACCAATGAACCCTTTTTATTCTTGCATGACGGCACGGATCTTCCAAAGCATTTGAACTATAGCTTCCGCACTCCTTAGTGTTATGCGATGACGGTCTTGCATGATATACAAAAATTACATTCCCGTTCTCATCTACTGTAAATGAATTATGTCCCGGTCCTTCTTCTCCGTCTAAATCCTTTGAAGTAAGGAGAGGATACGGACTCTTTGTCCAATTATCAGCGTTAAGTAAATCATCTCCGTTTGTTGCGGACAACATACCGATTGAATACTCGGAGCCTGTTCCCGAAGCAGAATAACATAGGAATATATTACCGTCATGCTGTATAACAGAGGGTCCTTCGTTTACATAATACGAAATTTCCTCCCAGCCGTATTCCGACCAGCTTATTCTGGTACTGTTTGAAGCAAGCTTCCACGGCTCTTTTTTATTTACCTTTGCAATAAACAAATCCGTACTGCTTCCGCCCTTTGCGATTGTCGGCTTTCCGGCCCAGACAACATATGTTTCTCCGTTTGCTGTATCCTTAAAATAGGTCATATCCAAACAGAAGGTAGAAGTAAACGGCGTTTCTGAGGTTTCATCTACGCTTGTGGTTGTATCATTTTCCCATGCACTCATCTGATAATCAATCCATTGAGATTTCTCATCATAAGCGCTTAAAGCTGTATCATATGGGTTTAAATCTCCGTCGAGTATCAATGCATGACATCTTATACCATATAAACTTGTTTCAGATTCGCTTTCTGTAAAGTACACTACCCAGTTATCCCCTACACGATGAATTTCCGGCGCCCATATGTATCGATAACCATCAGAACCCGTTGCGTCATTTTCATCTTTATACCATAGCTGATTTCCGGCTTTCCAGATTGTCACCTGTCCGCTGCGATCCCGAAGTCCTTCCAATGTTTTTGAACGTCTCAGAACAATGCGGTCATAAGACTGCGCACCGTAATACGGACTGTCCTCTTCTGCATTTTTTTCCTCATCTGACGGGAAATAAGAGCCTGTACAATAATAATATCCTGTTTTATCATCATAATAAATATATGGATCGGCAAGTCCTTCAATAAACACTGTATTATCATTATCATCTTCCGACTCACTTAAATACTTCGTCTGAACGACCTCTCCGTAAACAGTATAATTTCCTGCTGTATTAAAGTCCACTTCGTCCAGAGCACCGCTCCAATCAATCTGAAAATCCTGCGTAGAACCATCGCTGTATTCAGCAGTAACGTTAGGAATCTTCTCAGAGAGCTTCTCTTCAGTTATAGCTGTTCCTACGGTTGTTGACAGATTTTCAACTCTTTGAAGTCCGGTATTTGTAACCGTTCCGAGCTTATTATTGATATAGTCATACTCTGACTTTGTGATTTCTATAGCATTGCCCAATGAAAGATTTTCATCATTCGGAAAACCGCTTACCGAAGACGATTTCAGTGCGGAAGTATTATTTATAACATTAATATCTTTACTATCGGTAGACAATGTTTCACTATCATAAACCACACCGTCGATTGATTTAAAAATATGAACTCCTTTTGACTCTGTATTATCCATTGCATATACAAAAAATGTGCTTCCGCTCTTTACTATACGAGGGCTTACAAGACGCATTGAGCCTTCCTTAGCAAAAATAACACCGCTGTTATTATTTAAATACTCATAATTCTTTCCATCGCTGCTGACAGCAAAATATACGCTTTGAGTTTCCTTCGGTACATTTCTAACTCCATTTGCTACCATAGTATTTGTATAATACGGTGTAGTTGTCGTATAAACAGCTACATAGTATTTTCCTGCCTGTTCTGCATTAACAAACTTTAGTCCTGCCAATTGAAACGGACCGATAAGCACTGAAAACATAATAATCACTGTGAACATCGTTCTTACAAATCTAATTTTCATATATGCACATTCCTTTCGCATTCTATAATTTATAATTAAATTATATCATTAATTTTTCTCTTATCATATTTAAAACTTGCTAAAATGTATAGAAAATTTGCTCTAATTTTAATAAATATTAATATAAATTTTTATATATTTA
>CAZTXS010000040.1:0-9800 GCA_964617585.1 uncultured Ruminococcus sp. | reverse complement strand
TGAACATACAAAATTTCATCAGGATTTTTGCTTTATAAGTGACATTATGGAATATTACCTAAACGAGTGATACCGCTCTCAACAATTAAATTTCTGAAGCCGTAACCATGATACGGCTGATAGATGTTATCCGGATAATTAAATGAAATCAAAGTTTAATCGTGTAAAAATCGTGTATATAAAAAATAAAACCCCTAAAATAGGGGTTTTATTGCCTTTTGGCGGAGAGAGTGGGATTCGAACCCACGGTACCTTTCAGTACGACGGTTTTCAAGACCGTTCCGTTATGACCACTTCGGTATCTCTCCTTATTAAATTTCTGCTGAAAATCTTTAATCATATAAGACAGCTTAATTATTTTATCATAATCAAGCTTAAATGTCAACATTAAATATAAAAAAATTCGTTTCTTTCAATTTTATTTGTCAATAAAATCGCATAAAAAATCCGCTCCCCTGGCACAAAAGAGCGGATTTATCATTATTTATTAATTATTAGCGTATTCTGATTTTATGATTCTGTTACTGTATAACCCGGGTATGTACACTTTTGATCGCCTGACGTATATTCAAGAGCTGTAACCTTACCACCCGTAATGGTATAATTAGTAATAGCAGCATCTAAATCTGTAAGTTCGCAAAGATCTTCTATATCAGCATAATTAATAGTAGTATCACCCGGTGTTATATTACCGCCACTACCTAAATTATAAGATGTGCTACCTGTGTCATTCTGCTTAGCGTATTTTTCTGAAGCGAGCGACTGAACAGCAGTAACTACCGAGCGAGTTTCTGAAACTACTGTATTCTCTCTCGCCTTATTAATATATCCGACAAGCGATGGAATAAGAACAGCAGCCATGATAGCCAAAATTACTAAAACAACAATAACTTCAACTAAAGTAAAACCCTTTTGGTCTTTTTTAATTAATTTTTTCATAATAAAAAACCTCTTTCTTAAGTTATAAATGAATGTGCCAAAGTGTGCTAAAGTATATTATACTCATTAATATCATTATAGCCATAATTGCCAATAATGTCAAGCAGAAAATTTAAATTTTGTTAATTTTAAATAACAAATCTTAATTTCTTTGTAGATTATGACAGTTCAATAAGGGCTTGCCCGTCATTCAACGTGGCAAGGGTCGGCATTGCCGACCGGCCGTTCAGTAGGGGATTGTATCCCGCTGCTGAACGGGTAATGGAACCCGCCGCCTATAGAGGCGGGGGGACATCTTGCCTAAGTTATAAAACAATTTATGCGATTTTTTGCCATGAATACCAATCGCTCACATAAATAAACGCCGCAGAACCGTCTTCCGTTATTCCAATCAAACCATTAGTAACGGTTACGCTTAAATATCCGTCGGGAAGCCGGTATATTGAATTATTGTTGACATAATTTACAATATCATTAGGGAATGTAACAATATTGTCTAAGTCTAGCTTGATAGGCTTTGTGCCGTTGTTGTAGTGTTCCAAGATAAACTGGCATATTACGTCAATACTGTCCTGAGTAACGCCTGTTGCGGCTACTTGCCCATCTACGTAAAACACTTTATCGTCATCATTGTAAAAAAGCTGCATATATGGCAGGAAATAGTATTCTCCGCCATATTCATATATAGTATTTGAAATTGATAAATTTCCGTTTTGATATGTTTCTTTGAGCATTTCCTGAACTATGGTGAAAAGCTGACCGCCTGAATTAAGAGGTTCAGGCAATTCCCCTGAAGCCGTGGTAGTGGTGGTCGTAACCGACTCGTCCGAGCCGGTAGTTGTAGTAGTAGTGGTGGTTGTGGTGGTGGTTGTGGTGGTTAACGCCGAACCCTCCAATACCGCTTTATATATAATCTTCTTCTCGCTTCCCGTTACAGTAAAGGATTCTGTCGGCCCGATAGATGATTTTGTATCTCCCTGAACCAGATTCCAACCCTTGAGAACATAGCCGTCAACATCTAAAGCCGGAGGGGTTACGCTTTCGCCGGAATTATAGCTCTTTATAGAAATAATTTTATCCCCGTTTTTAAACACAACCGAGTAGCCTGAGTTCACGGTAGTGGTAGTGGTGACGGCTTCAGTTTCGCTTCCCGCAGCCTTATATTCGAGCCAGATTCCGTTTTTAGAAAGATAAATCATATGGGTAAGCGTATAGCCCTTATACTCATAGCTCTCAATATAAGACTTTCCGTTTTTATCATCGGGAACTTCCTTGTTTTCGATTACGGTAATATCATCATATTCTCTTCCGTATGTATAAGCCTCGTCATCAGCATAAGCCCTTACCCCTAAGGAAAAATCAAAGCCTATCGTTTCAGCTAAGGAAGTTTCCGAAGAGCTTTCCTCCTCCGCCATAGCCAATATCGAGGTTTCTGTAATACTTGCGGCAAGCGAATCACCGGTGGTGCCGTTTTCGTCATACTCGTCGTTAGCAAGATACTGAGCCGCCGTCACAACGCTTCTGCACTCTGCCACTGCCGCCTTTTCTTTGGAGGTATCTATATATCCGACAAAAGAAGGTATCGTAAGCGACGCCATTATAGCAACAATCGTCAGAGTAATAATAACTTCAACAAGCGTGAAGCCGTTTTTAATTCTTTTTTTATAATTATAATATGAACTAATCATTTCAGGTAAACCTCCTTTTACATATCGAGAGGATACAACTTTACAATTTAATTATAATTCATATCTTTATTTTTTTCAAGTGTTATTTATAATAAAATATTCAATAAGGGCTTGCCCGTCATTATACAAATGACAAATAGGCAGAGAGCCGCCGGCATTGCTTAGAATTCTACAGTGAATTCTACCTGTTCATGACCGTCCGACGTATCGTTTATCATCTGCGCAGATTTTATAGTTATAGGCGTAACAGGAGTAGCGTTTTCTCCTATTGAATTCTCCGTTCTTTCAACGGTGAGGAACTCATCGACAACCTTCATGCCTTCTTCGTCCACCTTTCCGAAAGCTGCATACTTTCCGTCAAGAACTGAGGTGTACTGATCGCTGTAGCATATAAAGAACTGGCTTGAAGCTGAGTTGTAGTCCGTGCTTCTTGCCATAGAAACAACTCCCCTTGTATGCGACAAAGTATTTTTAGTGTATCCGTTGTCAGAAAACTCACCCTTAATCGTTTCAGCAGAGCCGCCTGTACCGTCGCCGTTAGGATCTCCGCCCTGCGCCATAAAGCCGTCCACTACCCTATGGAAAGTTAGTCCGTCATAAAACTTCGCATTGACAAGCTTCTTAAAATTCTCAACTGTTTCGGGAGCGTATTCAGGAAAAAGCTGAACAATAAAGCTTGCAGTCTGAGTTTCCCTTTCCGATGAATCCTCCGATTCAGAATCCTTTGTACAGCCTGCAAAGCTCACGCAGGTTACAGTCATAAGTAAAGCGGTTAATAAAATTTTTATATTTTTCAAATTAAACATCTCCTGTTTTTTGTATATTATATTTATTCTACTTATTTTATTTAAAGTTGTCAAGGAAAACAAGCTTATCTATTTCCCTTTTTTAGTTTGTTTATCAGCACATAGCCGGCAATTAAAACTGCCGCTGCTCCGCCGACGATTATGTACATTTTTCCAAGTTCGACCTTATCTCCGAAGAAATACAGATTGCAGTCGATAGAATCCTTTATTCCCTCCACGGTCTGCGAACCGAAGTTCAAGCTTTCCATTTCTTCAAAAACTCCCCTCAGCGCATGATTGCGTATAAGCGAAGTTCCGTATGTCCCCGGCAAAAATGATATAACCTTCCGAAGCCCGCTTCCGAACTGTGAAATCGGCATATAAGCTCCGCATATAAATCCGTAGCCTGCGCTGACGATAGTTCCCACAGCCGACATCTGACCCTGCGAAGACAAAAAGAAATTAATAACAGATGAAAGCGCTGTTCCGAACATGACCAGCAAAAACACGTCCATAAGAATAAAAAGAATATCAGACGCTGAAAGATACCAGCCGACCTTGCCTAAATATACAAACGAAGCCAATGCCGCAATAAGACATATAATTAACGTTGTCAAAGCAGTTGAAATATAATATCCCAAAGCAAGAACCGACCTTTTCACAGGAGTGATATTTAAATCGTTTCCTGCACCTGTTACTTTGTCCTGAACCATAAGCATATTTGAACAAAATGCAACCGTAACGCAACAAACCGCTAAAAGCGAAGAAAATAGCTCTCCGCCGACGCAGCCGTTAATCAACTTTTCGGGAACGCTTAAACCCTCGGGCATACTTGAATTGAAACTGTCCTTGTATACATTGCCCAGAAACGTCACATAAAGAACAAGCAAAATCAACGGCGTTATCAAAGAGGTAAACAGCATTCCCTTGTCCTTGAAAAACAGTTTGGTGTTTCGTCTTACCATATAAATCAGAGTGTTCATTTTTCATTACCTCCCGTTAGCTTTTTTCCTGTTACCGCAATAAATACATCGTCCATTTTCCCCTTTATAATTTCATAATCTTTGAATATATCCGGGAATTTAACAATTAACTTCGTTGCTTCCGATGTATCAGGAACCGCTATGCGAAAACCGTCACGCAGTTTCTCAAACGGAACTCCAAGGCTTTGCGCCTGCTCATAAGATACCCCGTATAAGGTAATAAAATCACCCGTATAAGTATTTTTAAGCTGAAGCGGAGTTCCCTCTGCGGAGATTTTTCCGTTATCCAGAATCACCACATAGTCAGCGTCCGCCGCTTCTTCCATATAATGAGTAGTCAGAAATACCGTCATGTTGTTTTCTGTACGAAGCCTTGATACTGCGTTCCAAAGAGTTTTTCTTGTCTGTGGATCAAGTCCCGTGGTAGGCTCGTCAAGAATCAGAATCTTAGGCTTGTGCAATAAGGCTCTGGCTATATCGATTCTTCGCCTTTGACCTCCCGACAGCTTGCCGACCGTACGTTTCAGCAAATCCTTAAAGTCTAAAAGTTCAGAAAGCTCCGTCAGCCTTTCCTTAAAGCTGTTGCCTGTTATGCCATACAGCGCGGCTCTGTTTTCTAAATTATCATACACTGATAAAGCCTTGTCCAAAACGGAATTCTGAAACACAACGCCAAGCTCACGCTTTATCTTATCAATATTTCCGTCTAAGCTTTCTCCGTCAATAACAACGCTTCCCGAATCCTTTGCCAGCTGACCGCACATAATTGATATTGTCGTGCTTTTCCCTGCTCCGTTAATTCCGAGAAACGCAAATAGCTCTCCCTCTTTAACTCTGAAGCTCAGATTCTGAACAGCCTTGACCTCGCCGAAGGTTTTATTCAGATTAGCTATTTCAATAATATTCTTCATATTTATAACCGTATTTCCTATCATAAATACGCCTCCTTTCCGACATTTTAACATATTTATACTGTTTAGTAAAGAGAATTATTTTCATTATGTTTGCTGTCAATAATGGCTTGCCTGTCATTCAACGCAGGAAGAGTCGGAATTACTGAACGGGTAATGGAACCCGCCGCCTATAGAGGCGGGGGACATCTTGCCTAAGTTATAAAAGCTGTATTTTTCACATCGCAGGTTTAAGCTATGCTAATAAAAGGTTCTGTACGAAAACCCGTACAGAACCTTTTATTTTTTGCACAATTCAGAAAATACCTCTTGACATGGTATACTATGCGTGATATAGTATTATGTAAAGGGAGGTGTGCTTGTGGATTCACAGATTAGGCACGGACTATTAGAGGTTTGCGTTTTGACATCGCTTTTCAATCAAGATTCATACGGCTATAAGATAATAAAAGATATAAGCCCATACATTAAAATATCCGAATCAACTCTTTATCCTATCTTAAGAAGGCTTGAAACAGGGAATTGTCTTAGCGTATATTCTGTTGAACATAACGGCAGACTTAGAAAATATTATAAAATAACCGACTCGGGAAGAAATAAGGTCTACAGCTTTCTGACAGGATGGAAAGAAGTAATGGAAATTTATAAGTACATTACCGAGGAAACAAAGAAAGGCTCCGTTGACACCACAGAAAACAGAAAGGATGATGATAATGAATAAGGAAGAATTTTTAAATTCACTTGAAAGCCGTCTAAAAGGGCTTCCTGACGTTGAAAAGGTCAAGTCGATTACATACTATTCTGAGGCTATTGACGACAGAATCGAAGACGGCGAAACCGAAGCCGAAGCCGTAAGGTCTTTAGGAGATATAAACGACATAGTAACAAACGTTATCTCTCAGACGTCCGTTTCAGACCTTATGAAGCAAAAGCTCAGTCAAAAGAAAAAAACGAGCGTGCCGGCGATTATTTTAATTATTATAGGCTCGCCTATCTGGTTGTCGGTTTTGCTTTCACTATTTGCAGTCGTTCTGGGGTTGTATGCGGCAATAGCAGGTATAATTACAGCGTTATTCGCAGTAGTTGTTTCATTTTTGTTAGGCGGAGCTGCGGCGGTCATAGGCTCTCCGATATTTATGTTAAGGAATATAAGTTCGGGTATATTTTTTATCGGGTCAGGACTTATTTTAGTCGGGCTGGGCATTTATTTGCTTTTTGCATCTATTAAGCTAACAAAGCTCATTATAGGGTTTACACAGTTTTTGATTTATAAGCTTAAAGGTATTTTTGTTAAAAGGGAGGCTGAACAGCAATGAAAAAACACAAAAAGTGGTTTTTGACAGCAGGCATACTAATTGCCGCAGGAATTATAATCTGCGGAATAACACTCATAATAAGCGGATTTGATATTTCCTCATTCAGCACCGTTAAAGTGCGAACAAAAAAAGAAATCAGCCGGCCAATGGGTGAGGAGATAAATTTAAACGTCAAAACCTCCGACAGCGACATAATAGTTAAAAAGTCAAACGACGAACAGATTAAGGTTACTTATTACGAAAATGATTATATAACCTACGACTTTTTAAATGATGAAGGAACTTTTTATATTACCGAAACGGACAACAGAAGATGGTATGAATATCTTCAGATAAGCATTGGTATTCAGTACAATCCGCTTACCGTTGAAATACCGAATAACGCTTGGGAAAATATAAGCATAAACACTTCAAGCGGAGATATTTATTTCAGCGAAATTGACTGTGAAAAGCTTGAAACCAAAAGCTCAAGCGGTGAAGTTAAAGTAAATAATATTAACGCAAGGTCTGAATTCTCGGTTAATACCTCAAGCGGAGATATAGAACTGTTGAATATGTCAACCGGGAAGCTTTCAGTTGAAAATTCAAGCGGTGAAACAGAAATCTCCGGCGTAAATACTTCATCTGATATGAAGATTAAATCGTCGAGCGGAGATATTTCCGTAAAAGAGTGCGGTTTATCATATCAGCTTATTATAGATACGTCAAGCGGAGAAACGGAGTTATCAGATATTGCAGCAAATAATATGACGATAAATTCGAAAAGCGGAGATGTTGAATTTTCAAGAACCGACGCATTCGATTATAAAATAAAGACTTCAAGCGGAAATGTCGAAGGAACAATAAAAGGCGATGAAAATACATTTTCGTTTGATACAGATACTTCAAGCGGAGATATAAGCGTTCCAAGTCAGTCGTCAGGCGACAGATTATTTACTGCAAAGACCTCAAGCGGAGATATTGAAATTGCTTTTTCATCATAAAAGTATAAATAAAATCAAACATAAAAGCGGCGCAGAGGTTATTCTGTGTCGCTTGTCATTTTGTCATTAAAGAATTCAATAAGGGCTTGCCCGTCATTTAACGTAGCAAGGGTCGGAATTACTGACCGGGTAATGGAACCCGCCGCCTATAGAGGCGGGGGGAAGTTATATAAAGATTAAAAATTTGTAAAGCCTATTGTTAAGAAGAATAATTTGTGATATAATACATAAAGAATTTTTATACGCCCCCTTAGTTAAATGGATATAACAAGTCCCTCCTAAGGATTAGTTATCAGTTCGATTCTGGTAGGGGGTGCCAAAACGTAAAGTACGATAAACGCTGATTTATCGGGCTTTTCTTGTTTTTATTACTGCTATAGTACTGCAATAAATTCATAAAAAAATAAACGCTCGATAGATTGATTCTACCGAGCGTTCTTTATACAAAAAATCCACCTTCAGCAAACTCACTAAAGGTGAATCGTATACAACATCAAGTTGCTGGTGGCGGAGGATGGAACTAATCTTTGCTGCTGAATGAGTTTGCATTAAATTAAAACAGCCTTATTTTGCGTTATTTCAATCCATTCGTTTTTATTATCGGTTAGTCTAAAAAGGTACAAAATTGCAAAAAACGTGTATTGATTTAATCACAGATGATACGCCGAATAAAACTCCTTATTCACCTGATTGTTAATTAAAGCTACAACTTTACTGTCCATATAAAAAGGCTTTCTTTATTTATACTAATTAATCAGAACGGGCTTTTCGTATATACATAAGCTTTTCTGATAACGCAAAAACTGTTTTTATTTTTGTGCAACATGCTGAATTTCATAAGGTCATATGAAAAAAGATTAAAACATGTGATATAATACATTTAAAATTAACTTTAAAGGAGGCTAAAAATGATTAATTTCTTTATAAGTAAATATATTAAAGAAATAAAATGCGATAACAAACTAAAAAACATTTTAAAATTATTTAATATGCAGGAACTATTCATATTAATATTAGCAATAGTATTAATGTTATGCTCTTTTGTTTTATCTATTACAAAATCCAACAAAACTATTAGCACAATTTTAAGTTTATTATCATATATCACAGCAATTGTTTTTGACATAAAGGTATATTATGACTGTAGAAATATTGGTAATAATCAAATAAAACGCAATTACAAAAAAAGAAAAATCAAGCCTTTAAAAAAACTACTTAAGGATTTTAATTTCTATAGTGAAAGTTCTATAAACATTTTAATTAACTTCTGCGATATAAAAATCAATGAAAAGCCATTATTTATAATCTATAATCCGATTGTTTTGTCGTTTGCAACCTTATTAACCAGTGTTCTGTCAATATTTTTAAATTGTTTTAAAGATGTAGCTAATGAATTAGGTTTATCAGTTATCGAATTTTTTAAAGTTACAATAGTTTTAGTAATGTTAATATGCGCCTTTTTGCTAATTTTAGGTGTAATAGTAGGTAATTACATCAATAGAAAGCCGTATTTAATACTGCTTAGAGACGATCTTTTATATTTGAAATTGAAACTTACACAGAAGTAGACGTCATAACTTTTTTATTCTTATTTTTCTGATTTTAGAATAGAAATTAACCAGATAAAAAAAGGGAGCTAGACATCAAAATGAAGTCAGCTCCCTTGCTTTAGCTTTTTAACGTTTCATCCGCTTGAATAGCTTTCTTTGTAAAGCTATTATTTTTCCACCAAGCGACTAATGCCGCTATAACTGTCCACACTGTGGATATTAGATTTGTCACTGCGTCATCGTCAATCGGTATCGGCGACTTCCCGAATGCAGTAAGCACTTGATTAATCAACGCAAGCACGAGTACAACCGTTCTGATAATCGTTCCTTTAGATATGTTCATGATTTTCATCCTCCAAGTCCTTGATTCTGTGATTTATTACCTTTAGCTTTTCGTCCTGAACCTTGTTATCCTGCTCGAGCTGATAGGTTCTCTCGATAAGATTGTTATGCTTGCTTACCTTGTCCTCCAACTGCCTTATTCGATAGTTCGTCAACCTGCTGTTCGTGACTATGCCTAACAGAGAGCCTATCGCAGAGCCTGACAGCCCCAGCAAGGCGACTAAAATATCACTGCTCACTTTTTTAGCCTCCTCTACGCTCTTTTAAGCTGTCTTTTGCCGACTTTGTTTTTGCGTATAGCCC
>CAZTXS010000039.1:0-9860 GCA_964617585.1 uncultured Ruminococcus sp. | reverse complement strand
CTACAGTTGCCGTCGGAAACATCCTTGCTTATGCTTCTGCCAGAACGGCAACGATTGATACCGTTTATGTAAGCGCCGCCGGAAGCGACGCCAGCGGAAACGGCTCTGAGAGCAGTCCGTTCAAATCTCTTGAACTGGCCAGCTATTGGGTCAGCGAAGGCGGAAAAATCGTTTTGCTGGATGATGTAAGCGGAGATATGACGGCAGATAAACCGTTTACTTTAGATTTAAACGGTCATGCGGTTACCGGTAATTTGACTGTTAATTCCGCCGGAAATCTGACGATAACAGACAGCAGCTCTGCCGAAACCGGAAAAATCACCGGAAATGTGAGCAGTTCAAGCGGCAGCACGGTTTCTATTAACAGCGGACGCATTGACGGTACCCTTACGCTTTCAGGCACAGCCAGCATAACAGGCGGCACCTTTAATCCGAAGCCCGCTGCTTCATATATAGCTTCGGGATATGGATGTGTTGCAAACAGCGACGGTTCATATACCGTTAAATCTATATCAGATATAAGAAGCAGCGCCGTTGATGAAATCGAAAAGGCATTGTCCGATACAAAGAATACGATTAATCAGATGACCGGTCTTACCGACGCTGAAAAGGACGCCTTAATAAAGGAAGCTGAAAATGCTTCCGATTCTGCAAAATCAGCTATTGAAAGCGCTACGAGTGCAGATAGCATTGAAAGTGCAAAATCTTCCGGCATTGCTGCGTTAAAAAAAGTTGAAGATAATGCCGGCTTGCAGAATGCGAAAAATGAAGCCGCTGATGCCATTGACGAAGCGGTCACTGCAAATAAAGCTGCTATCGATGCGCTTGAAAATTTGAGCAACGATGAGAAGACCGCTTTGAAGAATGAGCTTGACGACGCAGCTACAGCTGCAAAAGCGGCAATCGATGAGGCGACCTCGACGGACGCTGTCAGCACTGCCAAAGCAAACGGTATTGAAGATCTGGATATTATTAATGCCAAAGCAGAGGCAATAGACGCCGTCAATAAAAAACTGGCGGACGAAACAGCAGTTGTAAACGGGCTTGAAAATCTTTCCGATTCTGAAAAAGAAAAGTTAATTTCCGAGTTAAATACTGCGGCTGCTGATACAAAAGACACTATTAATGCGTCAACTACAATAGATTCAATCAACACTGCTGAAACAAACGGCTTTGACAAAATGAATATTATTGACGGAAAGGCCAAAGCTATTGACGAGATTAACAAAAAATCGGCTGTAAATAAAGCTGCTATCGATGCGCTTGAAAATTTGAGCAACGATGAGAAGACCGCTTTGAAGAATGAGCTTGACGACGCAGCTACAGCTGCAAAAGCGGCAATCGATGAGGCGACCTCGACGGACGCTGTCAGCACTGCCAAAGCAAACGGTATTGAAGATCTGGATATTATTAATGCCAAAGCAGAGGCAATAGACGCCGTCAATAAAAAACTGGCGGACGAAACAGCAGTTGTAAACGGGCTTGAAAATCTTTCCGATTCTGAAAAAGAAAAGTTAATTTCCGAGTTAAATACTGCGGCTGCAAAAGCAAAAGCGGCAATCGATGAGGCGACCTCGACAGACGCTGTCAGCACTGCCAAAACAGACGGTATTGAAGATCTGGATATTATTAATGCCAAAGCAGAGGCAATAGATGCCGTCAATAAGGAACTTTCTGATACCAAAACTGCAATAGCGCAAATGGCAGACCTTTCTGATGATGAAAGAGTAATATACAGTCAAGCTGCAGATGAATATGCCGGTGTTGCCAGAAATGCAATTAGCAATGCAACCTCTCAGGAAGAAGTTATCTCAGCTAAAGATAACGGAATTGCTACACTGGAACTTAATAAGGATAGAGCAACAACGACTGATGAAATAAATCGCAAACTTGCCGATACCTTGGCAGCTATTGATGCGCTTGAATATCTTAACAGCGAAGAAAAGGCTGTTCAGAAGGCAGCTGCCAAAGACGCTGCGGATACAGCATATGCAGCTGTTTCCAATGCCGGCGCTGATGATTTTACCGATATTTTAGAGGCACTCAGTGAGTCCCTGAAAGATGTTATGGATTATGCAATATCGGCTGATTTTATCGATGCATATTTGAACGATAACTCAGACGGCACGGTCTATGATGATGTGAATTCCGCCAATATCGACAGAATATTTTCAGGGCAAGAGTCTTGGAACAATCTTACCGATAAACAAAAGGAGATCGTCAATCAGACTATTGCGGCTCTTAACGAAGAAAAAACAGATGTCGAGTATCAGACATATCAGGATTATTTGGACGCTGTTGTTGCTGCGATTGAAGATTCCAAGACTTCCTTTATTGAGCAATATGTTTCTGACGAGCAAGGAAATATTTACAAGGAATCTACTGTAAATAATTACGAGCAGCTGTTTTCCGGCAAAGAAACTTGGGATGAACTTTCTCAGGCTGAAAAGGATGCGATTGATGAAGCCCTTGTTGCTGCCGGAAGCAAACCTTATGAGAAACTTCTCAACGAAGCTAAAGACGCTGTGGACTCTTCTGCCGAAGACTTCATCGGTAAGTATGTAAGCGATTCCAATGGCAACATTTACAAGCAATCCACCGACAAAAACTATGCGCAGATTATTTCCGGCCTTGAAACATGGAATAACATGAATCAGGCTGAGAAAGACGCCGTTAATCAAAGGCTGACAGCCGAAGCAGGAGGAAAGACTTACGAAGAACTGCTCCAACAGGCACAGGATTATCTTGATACGGTAACAAATGCATTTATTAAAGAGCATATGACGGATGATGCAGGAAGTGTTATTATTGCGGTCAGCAAGGATACCTACGATAACATCCTGAACGGCGAAAGTGATTTCAACAAATTATCTCAAGACCAGAAGGATGAGGTTAACAGAAAGCTCAAAGAGGCCGGCTCCGAGAAAACCTACGAGGAGCTGCTTGCTGAGGCGAAAAAAGCGGTAAACGCATCTGCCGATGATTTTATCGACAAGTATGTTAGCAACGACAAGAAAAATATCTATAAGAGTGCTAACAAGGACAATTACAAGCAGATTCTTTCCGGTGAAGATGTTTGGGACAGCCTCACGCAGTCTGAAAAGGATGCAATTAACAAAGCGCTCC
Source organism: uncultured Ruminococcus sp. (assembly GCA_964617585.1). Lineage (GTDB taxonomy): Bacteria > Bacillota > Clostridia > Oscillospirales > Ruminococcaceae > UMGS1601. Next base: position 6,734 of record CAZTXS010000039.1, on the reverse strand, counting down.
TCGCTGCCGGAGGAAAATCCTATGAGGAGCTTCTTGCCGAAGCCAAAAATATTGAAGCCCTTGTAAATAGCTCGAATACCGAGGATAGTGACACCGTTGTAAATAGCTCAAATACCGAGGATAGTGACACCGTTGAAAATAGCTCGAATACCGGAGATAGTGAAACCGTTGTAAATAACCCGAAGACCGGCGATATTAGCAATATAATGCTTTGGTTTATTCTAATGCTTATATCCGGAGTCGGTTTAATTGCCGTAAGTACTATCAGAAGAAAAGAAATCGCAAAATAATTCAGTAATTCAATAATTCTATATCAAAATAAAGTCCGATCGAGTTTTCACACTCGGTCGGCTTTATTTTGATATCGTTCCGCAAATATTTTTGATGATATGACTATCGTCAAAAATATTTACCCCTGCTATAAATTGTCTGCTCATAATTATGCGTGACTTAGCGGCGCAGGTGTCCGATGGACACCTCTGCAAAGTAGAAGCGCCAATTGAGCCGACAGGTCTTAGGGTATCCCTAACGAGATTTACCGTTTTACGACGATAAGAGTACAAACGGTCTGCTCGTTGTTACAATGCAAATGGGCAATCCAAGAGAGAAATGCACCGTGCATTATCCAATTGCAAAGTACTTTTTTCGCCCTTGCGTTGTAAAATGAGGAGTATAAATGGCGTAGCTCACGGCTCGCAGGACTTCGTGTCCGTAACTTAGCCTGCCAGCCATTTTCTCATTTACAACTGTTCGTTTTGTGCAGGTAGAACCAAATGTGTTCGCATAATCAAACCGCATGAATCAGTGAATGGGAGTGAATGGATTGCCGTTTACAATTTCAATAAGGGCTTGCCCGTCATTCAATGCGGCAAGCCCTTCAAGCCCTTATTGAATAAGAAGAAATAAAGCAAACTAAAAACCGCCTGAAGTTTCCTCCGGGCGGTTTTGCTATTCTTGAGTTTTAGCATCGGGTTCGTTGTTTTCATCAGACGGCATGACATCTACTTCAACTATTTCAGAATTGCTTTTAGAAGTAAAAATGTCTTTTAGCTCACGTCCGAATTTAACACAGGCGTTTCCGACAAGCGGAGCTTTTTCTTTTGTGTATTTTGCTCCTGCTTTTATAGTTTCTGTTATTGCTTCACCGGCTTTTTCGGCAAATTCAGTAATTTTATCTTTGTCAATACTCATAACAGTTCCTCCGTTTCTCTTCGCTTATATTAAATTAATTATATAATATGTATTCTTTTCTGTCAATAATAAAAAACATCAATTTATATTTAAGCTCTGCGTTGTAAATAGATATGACCCGATTTAATCAAAAAATAAATCAAGGAATGGTATAACTAAGGCAAGACGTCCCCCCGCTTCTATAGGCGGCGGGGGGTACATTACCCGTTCAGTAGTTGAATACAATTCTCCTACTGACCGTTCGGTCGGCATGCAGACCATTGCCGAGTTGAATGACGGGCAAGCTCTTATTGAAATAAATACAATTTAATTTTGAAATTAATCAATTAATAATAAAAAAGCGTACGGAAAAGCCGCACGCTCAGCCTATCGAAAATTGCACTGTTATGTGCAACTTTGATATGTATTATCACAAAAGCAAATATCCCAGACCAAGAAGAAGCTTGACGTCGGCCCCGTTTTTGGCAAGAACATAAATAAGAATTCCTATTAAAGCGTTTTCTTCGCTTATATTAAAGCCGTCGAATATCTCGCTTAATATACCTTTTTTATTCTGACCTCCCGTGTTGGGAAACAAGCTGTTCAAAATATTGTTTATAGGATTCGCCTGACCGTTACTGCTCCTGCCTTTTTGTCTTTGATCCTGAATATTATTCTGATTATGTAGTTGCGATGTATGAACAGGTTCCTCTGCGTTTTTTTTATTATCATTGACTTTCTCGCTTTTCTCATCAACAGAAATGTTACCCGGAGTTATAACCTGTCTGGAACGCCTTTGCATTGAACGAATGCGTTCAATAGCCTCCTGACGCATTTTGTCGAAATCTCTGTCCACATTATAGGATGCCAAAAAGATCGCCTCCTAACAGTCCGCTGTCTTTAATAGCGGGCCAGATAGCAATAAGCTTGAATATCTTAATAACCTTGTCAACCTTATCCTGCTTTTCTGCCTTCAAATGCGGCTTTAATGCCAGAAGCAGCTCGGTATTCTTATCAGACTTAGAAGCGTTTGAAATCACATTTCCCAGAGCCATTATCTTTCCTATGTCAAAAGGCATCTGCCCCTGATTCTGCTGATTATGGTTATCGGAATCGGAAAGGTTTGATGAAACATTCTGAGCGTTCTGTCCATAGCGGCTGTTATTATCCTGATTATTACCTCCCGCTATAGACGCCAGAAGGCTTGAAATGTCCTCCATATTTATTTTGGATTGATTTGGAGATGACGACTGCTGAGAAGAATTATCAGAAGTCTGTTCAGGCTCGTGAGGATTATTGTTATCGCTGCCGCCGCCGAACATTGATGCAAGACTTTTAATCTGATTCATGCTTTCTTCATCGTTAAGTACGCTTTGCAGCTTCTGCATAAGCTCTTCCATATCATCGCCTCCGATCCTTTGGAATACCGCTTAAAGCTATTTATTGTCAGTCAGTTTTTTATAAATCTCCTGCGCCTGCGGCGTGGAAAGTATTTTCTCCGCCACCTTGGGATTGGCTAAAGCTTCTTTAAGGCGCTTGCTGTCAGTCGGATTCATGCCCGACACAGCTTTTTCAAAGCTTCCGCTTTCAAGCTGAGCCTGAAGCTCCTCCGGAGTCGTACCAAGCTTTTTGCTAGCAAGGTTCAAAAGTCCGTTATATTGATTCTGATTCATCTTCATAAATTGTGCCTCCGTTTCATAATACTGTTTCTTTATTTATAAATAATTAATGTTTTTCATTAATTATTATGATATAATTCAGAAGATTAGACCAATAATATTTTTATGGAGGGGAAGCTGTTGAGAATAATTGTTTTTTCAGATACTCATGGATGCTTTCGTGCAATGAAAGAAATCTTTGAAAAAAATAAAGACGTTACTGATTTTATATTTTTAGGGGACGGTGAAAAAGAACTCAGAAAAATAAAAAATCTTTACCCTGATAAAAAGATAATGAGCGTTAAAGGTAACTGCGATTATTCTGACGATTCTCCCTTACTTAACATCTTTACCTATGAAAATGTCAAAATCATTTTCACTCACGGTCATAAATACAACGCTAAATATTCAACCGATGCTCTATTGCGCCTTGCTAAGGAAAATAACGCTCAGATAGTTTGTTTCGGACATTCTCATTGCAGATATAACGGCTATCAGGATGGCATCCACATTTTAAATCCCGGAAGCGCTGCTCAGCCTCGGGACGGCAATCCCCCCGGATACGCATTTATTGATATTACCGAGTCGGGAATAATGTGTTCCCATGTCAATTTGGGAAAATCACTGTCAATTAACCATTTGAATATGTTCAACTTATCTTAAGCAATAATCTTCTGCTATAATCTATACTATGTAAAAATGCAGCTTATGTTACTTTATATCTTACGTTTTAATAATGAGAAACACCTCAACAACGACTTATAGCAATAGTCCTTATGATTGAAAGTATATACGAAAACCTATACCCGCGAGAAATTGAAAGAGTATTAACAATTTTAAATGAATCAAGATTTAATCGTTTGAAAATTATGTAAGTAAAAACGATGTAAAAAACAACGTACAAAAAAGAAGCTACAATCTCGCAAATAAGATAGACTGTAGCTCTTTTTTCAATCAAAATTACCGCCGGAAATCTGAATGACCTATTTCAACAGGCTAAAAATTGTACGTTTAAGCGCAACTTACAAAAAACTTTATGAATCTTCAGTCTGTGAAATTTTAAACAACCATCAAAACTACACAATAAATCTTCGTTATATTGTGTAAAAGTCATATTTGTTAAGCATATTGTATAAAAAACCGCCTTGACAATTAGTCAATATTACTGTATAATCAATTTATATTCATGTTTTTAATATTTTTTATATAATATGTATTTTCTGAAAGGACTGGTTACTAATGACAGCATCCAATAATGCTGACAAGAAAAAAACTTCTTCTAAAGCGGCTCCAAAAAACGATGTTTACAATAAAAAAACAGCATTTCAGCTTATTACTAAAAGCGAACTAAAGGAAAGAATCCTGCAAATTTTAGATAAGGAATTTGATACTTCCCCCGATAACGTATCGAATAAGATTTTCTATGAAACTCTCTCTAAGATAGTTGTAAGCTTAATGCAGGAAAAGCACAGAAAATTTATGAATCAGGTAAATTCTGAGGGAAAGAAGCAAATTTATTATCTTTCTATGGAATTTTTGATGGGGCGTTCCTTGAAAACCTCTCTGTACAATCTCGATATAATAAACGAAGCTACTGAAGTTATGAAGGACTTCGGAGTTAATATAAACAGCCTGTTTGATTGCGAGCCTGACGCAGGGCTAGGCAACGGAGGTCTTGGACGTCTTGCCGCTTGTTATCTTGACGGTCTGGCAACGCAGGGCTATGCCGCTACAGGCTATTCGATATGTTACGAATACGGCATTTTCAAGCAAAAACTCGAAGACGGCTGGCAGACTGAGCTTCCCGACAACTGGCTTCCCGGCGGAAACTGCTGGCTGGTCAGAAGAAGCAACAGGCAGGTTGAGGTTCATTTTGACGGTGATTTAAAGGAATACTGGGACAATCAGTATCACTGCGTAACTCATGAAAACTATACTACAGTTTTAGCTGTCCCTTATGATTTATATGTTTCAGGCTACGACAGCAAAGCTGTATCAAGGCTTAGACTGTGGAAAGCGGAGTGTCCGTCGTTTGACATGAATATGTTTAACAACGGCGACTACGGAAAGGCTTTGGGTCAGAATGTTATAGCACAGTCTATTTCTAAGGTTCTTTACCCTAACGACAACCATGCAGAGGGTAAATCGCTTAGATTAAGACAGCAGTATTTTATGTGCGCTTCTTCAATAGCCGATATTGTAAACAGACATATGAGAACTTACGGTACGCTTGACAATCTCCATGAAAAGGTTGCTATCCATATAAACGATACCCACCCTACCCTTGCTATTCCCGAGCTTATGAGGGTTATGCTTGACGACTGTGGTTTCTCATGGAATAAGGCATGGCACATCGTTACTAACACATTTGCATATACAAATCATACTGTTATGGCTGAAGCCTTGGAAAAATGGGACTGCAATCTTCTCAGACAGGTTACTCCGAGAATCTTTTCAATCATTGTTGAAATTAATGAAAGATACTGCCGTGACCTTATGGAGCGTTATAACGACGCAGCTCTAGTTACACGTATGTCTATAATTCAGAATAACCTTGTCAAAATGGCGAATCTCTGTGTTCACGCTTGTCACAGTGTAAACGGAGTTTCTAAAATCCATTCCGAAATAGTAAAGCACACTGTTTTCCACGATGAATATGTTGATTGTCCGACTAAGTTTAAAAACGTTACAAACGGTATTGCATACAGAAGGTGGCTTTATCAATCAAATCCCGGTCTTACTAAGCTTCTTGATGAAAAAATAGGCGGAGATTTCTTAAAGGACGGCGCAATGCTTAAAAAGCTTGAAGTGTTTAAGGACGACAAGAGCGTTTTAGAAAGCCTTGCAAAAATCAAAAAGCAGAACAAGGAAACCTTTGCAAAATACGTCAAAAATAAATACGGCGTTGTATTAAATACAGATTCTATATTCGACGTTCAGGTTAAACGGCTTCACGAATATAAAAGACAGCACCTTAATGCTCTTAATATTATTTCACAGTACAATTATCTCCTTGAGAATCCTAATGCGGATTTTGTTCCTAAGACCTATATCTTCGCCGCAAAAGCAGCTCCCGGATATTATCTTGCAAAGCAGATAATTAAGCTTATTTGGTCTATCAGCCAGGAGCTTAAAAACAATCCTCAGATAAACGAAAAGTTGTCCGTTATCTTTTTAGAGGACTACTGCGTTACCCTTTCGGAAATGCTTATGCCTGCGGCTGAAATTTCAGAACAGATTTCACTTGCGGGTACAGAGGCTTCGGGAACGGGTAATATGAAGCTTATGCTAAACGGAGCAGTTACCCTCGGAACTATGGACGGAGCTAATGTTGAAATCTTCGAGCAGGTTGGAAAGGACAACATTATAACATTCGGAATGAGTTCAGATGAAGTTACTGCCAGAAAGGCTTCATATAATCCTGAAAAGTATTATAACGAAAACGGTATAATCCGTGCGTCTATAGATAAGATGTACGGCGGTATAAACGGAAGCACATTTGAAGATATTGCAAACTCCCTGAAAAACAGCGATCCGTATATGGTTCTTGCTGATTTTGAAGATTATCAGAGGGCTCAGGCTTACGCTTCTGAGCTGTATAAGAATCAGACTAAGTGGCAGCAGATGTCGCTTAAAAATATCGCTTGCGCAGGTATATTCTCTGCTGACAGAGCAGTTGAAGACTATGCTAGAGATATTTGGGGACTGAAAAAGTAAACAAAAATTCTTATTAAAGAATAAGACCTCATGCGGCTTTTTGTCAAAGGAGGTCTTATATTTTTGTTATTTTTATCCCCTCACCAAACATTCCTGCACTAACAAAAACCCTGATGCGCATATGCACATCAGAGTTTTTGTTCCCTTGCGGGTAATATGGATATTTTAGAAGAAAGCTTATTTAATTTT
>CAZTXS010000038.1:0-10806 GCA_964617585.1 uncultured Ruminococcus sp. | reverse complement strand
TCTTCTTGAAGTTCTTCTTCTTGGAAACCTGTACCTGATAGCCCTTAGCTTTCTTAACTTTCTTCCATGAAACCGTTATCTTCTTCTTAGCCTTGCTCTTAACAGTCAGCTTTGTGATCTTCGCCTGCTTCATGGCTTTCTTAGCCGCTGCTTTGTCCTTTGCAACCTGAGCAGCGGATCTTTTTGCTTTGGTTGTAGTTTTAGCAGTGGTTTTAGCAGTTGTTTTAGCAGTTGTCTTAGAAGCTGTTGTATTTGTCTGATTTGTTGTTGCATTTGACTTATCAATAGTTTTAATTACGTTTCCGTCCGCATCAAGCAGCTCAATTCTTCTGATAAGGAAAACATAATCCGAAGCGTCTGCCCATGACTGAGTATATGCAGAGAACGTATAGCTGTCGCCGGTTTTAATCGGATTATCAAGATTTAAAACTGCTGTTAGTAATGTTGCTCCGGATACATCGCTATTTCCTGAAACTTTAGCAGTAGATGAAGTTCCGGCAACATCAGCTGACAGATTAATAACTGAATACTGATTAAATGAAACGTCGGAAGCACAGTCAAATATATATCTTACTGCAACAGTTCCGTTCATTGACGAATCAGCAGTACCTGATGATAAAACTGTTTGTTGTTTTGTGGAATAAATAACGGCCAGTGCATCGTTTTTTGAAATAGGCTCAACGTATTCAAAATTGTCAGGATCGCCCTCATATGCCGACTTAATAGCGTCTATAATGCCTTGCTGAGTAACAGTGTAGGTGCTTCTGTTAAATAAGCCGAAACCATAATTACCATTATATGCATTATCCCAGTAAACTGGAACCATACCCCTTGCTCTTGCAGCTCTGCAAAGCTCGTTTGCAAATATAGCACGGTATGATTCATTAGATTTATCTATTGATCCCCACTCTCCGATAACTACAGGGTATCCCTTTGCAACAAAGGAAACATAGCATCTTGTAAATTGGTCTTGAAGAGTTTTTATTTCAGCATCAGTTCCCCAAGTAGTAGTTGCCATGCTTTCTGTTCCGCAGAAATCCCATGGATAGTAGTAATGAACCGAAATCATAATTCTTTGTTCGTCTGACGGAATTGAAGAATCTCTGTATGTATCTGTAGGAATTGAGAAGCCGTAATCACCGACGGTATACTCAATATTTGTGTTCCAACCCGGAATTAAAAGCCAACGTTTTGCGTTGTTTCCGCCGGTCTGACGTACTGTGTCAACAAAAATTTGATTATATTTGTTGATATTTTCATAGTATGTCTTGTTAGGAGTATTATATGTATTGTCAAACTCCTCGTTCATTGATTCAAAAATCAAATGCTCGTCATAGCCTTTGAAACGCTCTGAAATTTGTTTCCAGCAGGCTTTATATTTTTCTCTTATTGTAACCTGTTTTTCCTCAGATTCTCCGCAGAGCAACCATCCGCCGCTTATGGTGTAATATCCGTCGCCGTGCATATTCAAAATAATATATAAATCTTCTTCATAACAGTAGTTTACAACCTCTTGAATACGGTCGAGCCAAGCGCTGTCAATAGTATAATCAGGCGCTGAGCCTATTTTGCTGAGATAAGAAACAGGAATACGGATTGTATTGAATCCCTGTGCTTTAACTGCTTGGATAAGTTCTTTTGTAATTTTTGTAGAAGTCCATGCAGTTTCATTTGGAGTTCCGTTACTGTTCGCTTCAAGCTGATTTCCAACGTTCCAGCCCGCTCCCATAGCCTCAACTATTTGTGATTGGTTCAGGTCGGTGAATTCGTCGTCATAGCTTTCAACGGCGCTTACTGCAACAGGGAATGAACATAACACTGCTGAAATAGCCATGACAGAACAAATTAAACCTGAAATTAGTTTTTTAATCTTCATATTTTTACCTCGTTTCTGTTTTAATAATTTATACACTGCTTTTATGATATACAAATCATAGATGACAGTGTTCGCTCTGCTACTTTACTTTAACTTTTCTGAGCTTTTTATTCCAACTGCTGTATACCTTAATTGCCTTATTATTAGCATTCTTGTATGTAGCGTATGCTCTTACTCTTACATAATATGTCTTTTTGCTCTTAATCTTGCTGTTCTTGATTGTGAGCTTCTTCTTAGATGTAAACTTTTTGAATACTATCTTTTTGAAGTTCTTTTTCTTGGAAACCTGTACCTGATAGCCCTTAGCTTTCTTAACTTTCTTCCATGAAACCGTTATCTTCTTCTTAGCCTTGCTCTTAACAGTCAGCTTTGTGATCTTCGCCTGCTTCATGGCTTTCTTAGCCGCTGCTTTGTCCTTTGCAACCTGAGCAGCGGATCTTTTTGCTTTGGTTGTAGTTTTAGCAGTTGTCTTAGCTGTAGTTTTGGCAGTTATCTTAGCAGTCGTTGAAGCTGATGTAGGCTTGCTTGAAGGCTCATCGTTGCCTGACGTTGGATCGCTTGAAGGTTCTTCGTAAGGCTCATAAACACAAAACTCAATTTTGTCATTAGCAGTAACTACCAGACATGCTTCTTTATCCTGTGAATCGTAGGTGCCTGATATTCCTTGCCAAATGTTTATTAAAGCATTATTATAACCATCACTTGTTAAAGTGTTTCCTATCTTAAGATCTTCATTATCAAATGTATAACCATTGATAGTTATGCTGTTTACGATCATTGTGTCGCTGCTTTCTGTTGAAAGATTTGCAAATCCCAGATTCCAAAATCCTGTAGTTTCCATTGGAGGAGTTACAGTATAATTATAAGTGCCTGCTACAACATCTATTGTATATGTAGGGTTCTCTCCGGTTTCGTCAGCATCACAATATTGATACATAAACTCTCCATCAGCAGTTGATGTGATATTATAAACAACATCTGTAATATTTTGAGCAACAGGTTTTAAATTTGTAGCTCTCTGTTTGAATTTAAGTGAATTCATAGTGTCTAAAAGACTGTTATAAGCGTATTCTATCTGTTCGTCTGTTGAAGAAGCGTTATTTGAAACCGATTCTGCACTGTCCAGCTCTGTTATGAGAGCTTCCCAGGTGTCGGTCGTATAATCAGTTTCAGATAAATCGTTTACGATCGAAATAAGTCTTGTAAGATTTTCACTTGGTGTTGAATAAACGCTTACGATAGCGTTTACAATTGTCGGCATAACAATCTTGTAAGAACTTCTGTTAATAAGTCCGAAGCTGTTTGAAGATGCGCCGTTATCCCAGTAAACCGGAACGCAACCGTATTGTTTTGCGTATTTGCACAATGTATTACAATAATAAGCTCTGTAATATGTATTTTCTGAGTCAGCTGATGATTTATTGATGCATCCGTATTCGCCGATAACTACAGGGTAGCCCTCTTTTACAAACTTGTTATAAACCTTCTTGATTTGCGCTTCCATATAGTCTTCATCGCATCCGTATGAAACCTTATAACTCGAATCTGCGTCTGCACCCCAGCGTGAATATTTAGTGCTTGTGTCATCACCGCAGAAATCCCATGGAGCATAGTAGTGAACCGAAATCATTATTCTTTTGCCGCTTACATTGTTGTCAAGATATGTGTCCTCGGGAATTACAAAAGAATATCCTCCCTGGCTGTTTACCGTCTGATCAATATCTGTGTTCCAGCCGGGGATGAGAAGCCAGCGTTTTGCGTTGTTTCCGCCTGTCTGACGAACCGCGTCAACGAAAATCTGATTGTAAGCGTTGATGTTTTCATATGCCGAGAAATTCTGTCCGGAATATTTTCCATCAAATTCTTCGTTCATTGACTCGAAAATAAGATGCTCGTCATAGTCTTTGAAGCGTTCTGCAATCTGTTTCCAGACTGCTTCATATTTAGCTCTTATTGCAACCTGATCTTCTTCAGACTCGCCGCACAAAAGCCAACTTCCGGTAACTGTATAATATCCATCGCCGTGAATATTCATAATTACATAAAGTCCTTCAGCTACAGCATAATCAATAACCTCTTGTACTCTGTTTAACCATGCAGCGTTTATTGTGTAGTTAGGACCTTCGCCTATGTAGCTTAAATATGATACAGGAATTCTTATAGATTTGAACCCTGCTTCTTTAACTGTTTGAATAAGTTCTTTTTTTATAACAGGATTACCCCAAGCTGTTTCACTGGGAGTTCCTGAATTTGAAGCTTCAAGCTGATTTCCCAAGTTCCAGCCTGCGCCCATTGCTTCAACTATCTGTGATTGACTTAAATCATTGAAGTTGGCAGCACTTGCCGTTGTGGCGGTAAGTGAACTAACTGTTGCTGATATTGCCATTATTGAGCAAATCAATCCAGAAAGCAGTCTTTTTGTTTTCATGTGTTTACCTCATTTCTTTTTTTATTAAATATGTAAATTACACTAAATAATATACATATATTAATCATAAAATAACACTAAATAACATACATATATTAATTTTATAAAAAAAATTATATAAAGCTATACCACAGCTTTATATAATTATACCAAATCCGGCTTATAAATAACATTGGTTAATTAGCTAAAATACGTAACAAAATTTTATTCAAAATTGACAAACATGGTTTCCGTAATTTGTGAAAAAAGACAGATTTATATAACTTAGTCAAGATGTCCCCCACCTCTATAGGCGGCGGGTTTCATTACTCGGTCGGCACTGCCGACCCTTGCTGCGTTGAATGACGTGCAAGCCATTATTGAAACTGCTTTTTTAATGCTATATTTAATTCACTTAAAACCCGATAATCCTTTTAAAGTCATCTGAAATGATTTCTTCGAGCTGCACAGCTTTATCTCTGTTGCTGTCTGTTGTGGTATAATAAGCTTTGATTTTAGGTTCTGTTCCCGAAGGGCGTATAATTACCTTTGCGTTTTTCTCAAGCATAAAGGATATAACGTCAGACTTAGGAAGGCTGATTTTCTTTTCACTGCCGCTAGTTAAATCCTTCTGAACGCTTGTTTTATAATCGGCTGTCGACAGGACTTTAAGTCCTCCGATTTCAGCAGGAGGATTTTCTCTCAAACCGGTCATGATTTCAGCCATTCTTTCCATGCCTGAAAGACCTTCGCAGATGAAACTTTTCTGAGTATGAACATAGTTACCGTACTTTTTATAAAGATTTTCTCTCGCCTGGATAAGAGAAATTCCCTTTGTACGGTAAAACGCAGTCATTTCACATACAAGCATAGAAGCTACAACTGCGTCCTTATCTCTGACATATGAGCCTGCGAGATAACCGTAGCTTTCTTCAAATCCGAAAATGTATCTTTCTTCTTCGCCTTTTTCCTCAAGTAAGCCGATTTGCTCTCCGATAAATTTAAAGCCTGTCAGTACCTCTATCATTTCAACGTTATAAGCTTTTGCTATTTTTGAAATAATATCGGTTGAAACTATAGTTTTGACCGTAATAGGGTTTTTAGGCATATTTCCGAGAGCCGTTCTTTCATGGCAGATATACTCTAAAAGCAAAGCTCCGACCTCATTTCCCGAAAACAGCACGAAATCGCCCTTGCCGTCGGGGACTGCGATTCCCATTCTGTCGGCGTCGGGGTCGGAAGCCAAAAGCAGATCCGGCTTGACTTTTTTTGAGAGCTCAAGCCCTTTATGAAGCGCTTCCTTGATTTCCGGATTTGGAAAAGGACAGGTAGGGAAGTTTCCGTCCGGATATTCCTGCTCGGGAACGACGGTAACATCTTTAACGCCGATATTCTTAAGAATTTGTCTTATCGGTTTGTTGCCTGTTCCGTTAAGCGGAGTGTAAACGACTTTCAGTCCGCTTTCCGCAACTATTTCAGGGTGAATACTCTGTTCTTTAACCTTTTCAAGGTATTTATCTATAACATTCTGAGAAATATATTCAATTTTTCCGCTGTTCAGTCCTTCCTCAAAGCTGATTACCTTAGCTCCGTCGAGAACATCAACATGAGATATTTTTTCAAGAACTATGTCAGCCGCCTGAGGAGTCATTTGACATCCGTCCGAGCCGTAAACCTTGTATCCGTTGTATTTAGCAGGATTATGAGAAGCGGTAATAACGATACCCGAATCGCATTTAAGCTCTCTAACTGCAAAAGACAGCATAGGAGTAGGCATAAGCTCTGGGTAAATGCAGACTTTAATACCGTTAGCGGCAAGGACGCTTGCAGCCTCTTTTGCAAAAACATCGGATTTAATTCTGGAATCGTAGGCGATAGCTACAGAACCGTTTTGAAATTCCTGATTAACATAGTCTGCAAGTCCCTGAGTAGCCTGACGAACAGTATAGATATTCATTCTGTTAGTACCTGCTCCGATAACTCCTCTAAGACCTGCCGTACCGAATTTTAAGGAAACAGCGAATCTGTCCTCAATTTCAGATTGGTTGCCTTCGATACTTTTAAGCTCGGGAAGCAGGTCGGAGTCGCCGTCAGCTTTTTCACACCATAATTTATACAGCTCTTGAACTGTCATGTTATCACCTCATAGTTTTATGTGTTTTGACGGCATAGTTAAAGATATATAAAGCCGTCCGTAAAATAAATTCTAAGTTAAAAAAGCGGCAGATAACCGCTTGGATAAAAAGTTTTATAAAGACAAAAACTTATATAATTATAGCACATTTTTTTCATCTTTCAAGGTTTTTTGTCAAATGTTCAATTATTCGTTAAAAAGTTATCATATTAATGTTTAATAAATACAGACAAGGTTTTTATTATTGATTTTTCTGATTTTGGCTTGTAAAATAATAAAAAATAGGTTAAAATTATTTATATCAATATGTAGTGTAAGCTTTATTTTATTATATTATTGATAATTCATTTAAGTTACCTGAAGGTAAAAGGATTTGATATAATGGAAAATAATTTAAACCAACTGAAAATATTTTACACAGTTGCGTCGGAGGGCAACATATCCCGGGCGGCGAAAAAGCTGTTTATATCTCAGCCGGCAATAAGTATGTCCGTTTCCAAGCTTGAGGAGGGGATGGGAGTTACTCTGTTAAAGCGTTCTGCAAGGGGAGTGCAGCTTACCTACGAGGGGAAAATACTTTTTGAACAGCTTGAAACGGCTTTTAGCGCAATAGACATCGGCGAACAGAAAATTAAAAATATAAAGAATCTCGGAGCGGGAAAAATAAAAATAGGTGCGTCGGCAAGCCTTTGTAAATATATATTAATACCTTTCTTAAAGGAATTTATTGAAGAGAATCCGCATATCAAAATAGTGATAGAATGTCAATCGTCGGCAAAAAGCTTAGAGTTTTTAAAAAGCGGGAAGCTTGATATTGCTTTGGTGGTGAAGCCGGAAAAGAATATGGATTCGGAATTTTTACCGCTTGGTGAATTTGAGGATATTTTTATTGCAAGCAAAACGTATATTGAAAATCTCAATCTCAGGGAAAAGAAGAAACTTTCTACTAATGAGATTCTGAAAACGGGAAATCTAATGCTTCTTGATGAAGAGAACCTTTCAAGAGTTTTCGTTGACAAATACCTTAAAGAGAATAAAATAGAGGCAAAAGGAATCATAGAAGTGACCAGCATGGATTTGCTCATTGATTTTGCTAAAATCGGACTTGGAATTTCCTGCGTTATAAAGCAGTTTGCCGAGGACGATCTTAATCAGGGAAATATAACAGAGCTTAAGCCGGACGCCCCTATGAACAAGCGTACTATAGGTCTTGCATATCCGTTTTTCAATTCAAGGAGCAATTGTGCAAATAAATTTATTGAATTTATTAAAGATACGATTAACCGCTAGCTTGCGTTTTTATGAGCGCTCTTGAAAATAAGAGCCGTTATAAAGCCGAACAGCAGCGCTGCGCTTATTCCTGCCGATGCAGCGGTAAGCCCGCCGGTGAATATACCGAGTATTCCGTTTTCGTCTATATCTTCTCTTACACCTTTGCTTAAAAGATATCCGAAGCCTGTCAGCGGAACTGTTGCTCCGCCTCCGGCAAAGTCAATGATTTTTTTATAAATATTAAGTCCGCCGAGAACAACTCCCGCTACAACGTAAGCTACCAGTATTCTGGCAGGAGTCAGCTTTGTATAATCTATCAGAACCTGACCTATAGCGCAGAACAGACCGCCGATTAAAAATGCCGTTAAATACTCCATAATTCAAAACTCCTTTTTAATATTTATTTCTTATCGTGTGAAAGCCATACGGCATGAGCGATACTCGGTATGCTTTCACCCTGCTGATTTAGAGTAGGCGACATTAAAGCTCCGGTTGCCAGAAACAGAATGTTTCTCAGCGATCCTGATTTAAGCTGTGGAAGAAAACAACCGCAGAGCATACTTGCCGCACAGCCGCATCCGCTGCCTCCTGCATGAACATCCTGGTCATCGCAGTTAAATATCATAAGTCCGCAGTCATTGTGCTGTTTTGATATATCTATCCCATCGTCATCTAATAGTTTTAATATAAGCCTTGTTCCTACTTTTCCTAAATCTCCGGTTATTATTTTGTCAAAATCTTCGGGTTTTTTACCCGTATCCTTTAAAAATTGCTTTATTGTTTCATATGCCGCAGGAGCCATTGCCGCTCCCATGTTATTTGCGTCTGTAACTCCCATGTCCTGAACTGTTCCGATTGTGACAGCACGAACGTAAGGGGCGCAGTCCTCATCGGAAACCACAACGGCTCCGCTTGCGGTAGCGGTCCATTGAGACGTAGGAGTTCTTTGCCCCCCGTATTCAATCGGGAAACGATATTGTCTTTCTGCGGTGCAGTAGTGTGATGATGTAACGGCAAGAACATTACCTCCTACTTTATTATCAACCATAAGCGATGCGAGGAGAAGTCCCTCCGCCATTGTCGAGCATGCGCCGTATATACCCAAAAACGGGATGTTTATATCCCTTATCCCATAGGTTGTTCCAACACATTGGTTGAGAAGATCTCCGCCGAACATAAAGTCTATGTCCTTGGGTTTCATATTATTTTTTCTTAGAGCCAGCAAAATAGACTGTTTTTGCATTTCGCTTTCGGCTTTTTCAAAAGTATCGGTTGTGAAATAAGGATCGTTGTTTATTTTGTCGAAATATTCTCCCATTGGACCTTCGCCTTCTTTTTTTCCTCCTACACAGGCATAAGTCTTGACATTTGGGCAATTATTTAATATATAAGTGCATTTGCTTAGTTTTCTGGACATATAAAACCATCCTCTTTGAAAATTAATTTATTTGCAATTATTTTTTCCAAAAGCGAGTAGTTTATTCAAAAAGCATAACGGTAAAAAATAATATTGAGAAAGTGCATAATTTGATTTTAAGAAACGGAGTTTTTAAGATGAGTACAAATCGAAACGAACAAAATTCAAGATATGATATTCCCAAGGGAAGAAGCACAAGCCGTATAAAAAACGCTTCAAAAAGTCAGGGCTTTGCAAATAAGGATTTGTACGGTTCCTCGGCCAGGAACGGAACAAACGGATATGCTGCCGTTTCTTCGGGTTCATACAAAAAAACGTCATACAGACAGCAAAGATCAAACGGCAGTAGGGACGATTATCAGGGTCAATTAAATCATCGCGGGCAGAGAAAACGCCGAAACAGTGAAGGCGAAATGAGCGAGTCTACAATGGTCAAAGTAATAGTCGGTTCTATTTTAGCAGCGGTGCTTTTGGCAGTAGTAATAATTGTAGCTCTGATACTGATGGATTTTCAGTTATAACTTAGGCAAGACGTCCTCCGCCTCTATAGGCGGCGGGTTTCATTACTCGGTCAGTAGTGTGATACAATCCCCTACTGACCGACTGGTCGGCACTGCCGACCCTTGCCACGTTGAAGGAAGTGACAAGCCCTTATTGAATATGTCAGTTCTGTCGATGAGAATTGTGTTTATGTTACATAAATGAAAATATTATGTAAATAAAAAATCCTCGGGGCGGCCGAGGATTTTTGATCTAATCGGAAATAGAATCTAAAAATATCGTGTTAAACTTTTCAAGCTGATCATAAACAATGCCGTGACCGCTGTTTGTTAAGGTTATCAGCTTTGAACCTTTTATATTCTGATGCTGAATTTCGGCAAGCTCATTTGAAACTATCAAATCTTTTTCTCCGTGAATAATATACGTAGGTACGTGAACGCATTTTAAGTCGCGTCTGCCGTCCTCGTCACGCAGAGAAATCCCGCATTTTATTGTTCCTATACCGGAGGCAGAGAGCGCTATATCTCTGAACCAATCCATTGCCGCTTCTGTATGATGACATACAAAAAGCTCTCTGCTGAAATTAAGGCATAACTGCGGTCTGTCAGTTTCAGCGAGGTTTATAAGCTCGTTTACCTCGGCGGCGGATTTACCATATGGGAAATCAGGACGCCTTGTAAAGCTCGGAGCGGCGGCAGACAGCAGAATTAACTTACATACGCCGTAACCTCTGTAACGGTTCATATATCTGAGGGCTATTGCTCCTCCCATAGAAAACCCGACGAGAGTGAAGTTTTGCAGTCCCAGTCTTCGCACTATCTGATATATGTCCTCGGACATACGATCATAAGAATATCCGAAAGCAGGTGTATCTGATTTTCCGAAGCCTCTTAAATCTATTGCGACTACTCTGTATCCGCAGTCGGTAAGCAGATTGATTTGATATTCATAAATTTTATGTGACAACGGCCATCCGTGAATGAGAAAAACAGCCTGATGCCCTTTGTGATTATAATCATAGATCGCTATTTTTGTTCCGTCGTTTATTGTAATATATTTCATAAAAATCATTATTCCTTTCTTTGAATATATTTATATTTCTATATTTATGTATGACTATGACTTAGGTTTCTTTCTGAGATTAAATAAGGGCTTGCCCGTCATTCAACGCGGCAAGGGTCGGCATTGCCGACCGACCG
>CAZTXS010000037.1:0-11218 GCA_964617585.1 uncultured Ruminococcus sp. | reverse complement strand
CTGAATAAAGAGCCGTGTAAATGCCAATAATAACCATATAAAACATGGAGGTAATTAGTATGAAAACAATAACACACGGATTAGACGAAGGAGAAATGGAACTTATAAAGCTTCTTATGAGGGTGAAATTGTCAATAGCTCTTGATTTTCAAATTTTAAAAATATGTTAAGGAATATTGAAAATTCCCAAAAGCATCGAAATACGTTTCTACGCATTTTGTGATTATTGATCAGACATTATTTGACAATCATTCATGCGTTAGCTTTATCTTTTTCACTCTTAGGGTCTGCTTTAAATTTTCAGCGACGGCAAGCATAAGATATTTTTCATCAGCCGTACAATCGCTGAAAACAGCGGCTGCATCCTCATCTAAAATTCCGTTGCCTGCCGAAAGAACATCGCATAAAAGCCTGTCCGCCGTTACACCAAGAGCGTTGCATATATTAACAAGCGTAGGAAGGGATAGCTTGGTTTTCCCACTTTCTATTTGGGACAAATGCTGTGGGGATATGCCGCTTAACTCCGATAAAGTGTCTTGCGTTATTTTCATTGACTTGCGAAGCTTCCTGATTCTTATGCCTATTAAAGTATAGTTAAGTTCCATATTTAATCCTCTCAATTTATAATTTACTGTTAAAACTCAATAAGGGCTTTCCCCTTATTTAAAAATTAAATGTTAAATTTGTACAATTTTTTTCTGTAATACCTCATTATTTTATAAATTATGACGTTTTTACATTTTTTCCTAATGAACATATTGTAATTTATTTTTTTATATGATATAATAAGCTGTATGCGAATTATTCGCATATACAATAGTTTTAACAATAAATTAATATAATTAGAACATTTTAGTCAAGACATATCACATCAAAACTGAACAAACGGAAACATAGTTGCTTTTAATAAAAGTAACTCTCCGGAAGCCGAGGCAACAAGTAATGCTTATGTGATTTATGCCGTGAAGTTGGTTTTAATAGGCTACCAAAATAATGGAGAAGGGTTGTTGAAAAATGGATGCTCATAGCAATGAAACAGAACAAAAAACAATAGGCGAGAACTTTCCGCTTGCGCTGCCGCAGGGAACCATTCTTGCAGGTCAGTATACCATTGATAAGGTTCTCGGTCAGGGCGGGTTCGGCATTACATACATGGCTACAGATTACAAAACAAAGCAAAAGGTAGCTGTTAAGGAATTTTTTCCCGATTCGCTGGCTTACCGCGAGACGAACTCAGTTATCCCGTATACCGGGGAACGTGCCGAAAATTTCGAGTACGGCAAAGAAAATTTTCTTCAGGAGGCTAAAACTCTTGCGGAGTTTATCGGCTGTGAAAATATTGTGCGGATTTTCAGCTATTTTGAGGAAAACGGAACAGCCTATTTTGTTATGGAGTACGTTGAGGGCATCAGCTTCGATAAATATCTGAAGAACAAGGGCGGCAAGATAAGCTGCGATGAGGCTAAAAATATACTTGTCCCGATTATGGAAGCTCTTGCGGTTGTTCACAGCAAAGGAATAGTTCATCGTGACGTGACTCCCGACAATATTTACATAACCGATGAGGGCAAGGTAAAGCTGCTTGATTTCGGCGCGGCAAGATACAGCCTTGGCGACAAAAGCAAAAGTCTTGACGTTGTCCTGAAACATGGCTTTGCCCCTAAAGAGCAGTATACAAGACATGGAAAACAGGGTCCGTTTACCGATATTTACAGTCTTGGCGCAACCTTTTATTTTGCCATTACCGGAAGACGCCCGCCGGATTCCATTGACAGAATTGAAGAAGATGAGCTTATTCCCCCAAGCAATCTCGGAGTGGATATAACAAGCTATCAGGAAGAGGCTATTCTTCATGCGCTTGAGGTCAATCCTCAGGCACGATACCAATCAATGCTTGATTTCAGAAATGTTCTGTTGAACGAAGTGCCTTCGGCTCCGCAGCCTGCGCCTGCTACTCAGCAGTTTTTTAACGCGCAGCAAATACCCTACACTGTACAACAACCTTATCCTACAACACAACAGCAGCCTTACCCTATGACACAGCAGCAACCTTATCCTATGGCACAGCAGCAGCCTTATCCTATGACACAACAGCAACCTTACCCTATGACACAACAGCAACCTTACCCTACGACACAACAGCAGCCTTATCCTATGACACAACAGCAGCCTTATCCTATGACACAACAGCAACCTTACCCTACGACACAACAGCAGCCTTACCCTATGGCACAACAGCAGCCGACGGAAAATGTCTCCAAACAAATTGGCGATGCGGCTAAGCAGCTCGGAAGCGCTGCCGTTAAGCTTGGCGGCGGTGTGGCAAAGCAAATGGGAAATACGGCTAAGCAACTCGGGAAAAGCGCGGCAAAGCATATGAGCAATACCGCTAAAAAGCTCAGCGAAACGGCAGCCTCCGTAAAGAATAACATACCGGAAGCTCCCGCGGTTCAAACTCAAAGCGAGACGGCTGTCTCTATCAATAACAGCACTCCTGAAGCTCCCGCGGCTCAGACTCAAAGCGAAGCGGTTGTCTCTGTCAATGACAGCACTCCTGAAGCTCCCGCGGCTCAGGCTCAAAGCGAGGCTGTTCAGCCGGAAGCGGCTGCCGTCCCCAAAAAGAAGAAGAACAAAAAAATATTTATCGCAATTATAATAGTATTGGTGGCAGTGGGTGTTTTCTTCCTGACGAGAGGCACTTCCGGCGTAAGCGGCAAAGCCGGCACGGGCAGTGCCACCCTGCAGTGGGAAACCTTCGGCAATATACAAAATGGGGGTATTATAGGGAGGCCGTTAAATGAACATTATTATTATTATGTCACATACGACGGACATTCTGTGGTGCAGTACGGCGGCGACTATGAAGGATCGACGTTGCTTGAAGATATGGAAAAAAAATATTCCAATTTGATTTGTGATGAAAACGGTATGTATTATGTTGCAGACGGGAAAATTTGCTATTATGATTTTGATGAGAAAAAGGGCAAGACGTTTTCATTGCTGAGTAAATACAATGGCGATGATCTGCAGCTATACATAAGTGAGGACTATTATTTTGTTTATGTTAACGGAAAGCTGCACCGTGTCACAAAGGACGAGGGAAAAGAGGAGCAGTCAATATATGTAGAATCTCCGTATAAGTTTGCTTTATGCGGCGAATACCTGTTTTATATAGGAAAAAATTCAGACAACGAAAACGCGATAGTCAAAACACCTGCAATCGACTTCAGTCAGACTGACAACAACACAAGCTTTAAAAATAGCGACCATTACACTGATATGATAACATCTGACGGTGTCAGAATATATGATCTTGTAAAAAGTAAAACCGATCCGGAATATTTGGCTATTGAAAGGCTTGATGCCAATACAAACCAGTTGATTTATTATAAAATTGCTTCGAATGTTCAAAATCTGGCGGGAGACGGCGAATACACAATATCCGGATTTAATTCTGCTGGCAGCACAGCAGCACTGACCGTTAAATGCAAGAGCGGCGAGTATAATACAGGCTTTATGACCTTTACAAATGACGGAAATAAGTCAAGTCTTACATACTCAACTAATCTTGCAAACACCAATAAAAAGACGTATTGCAGTGAATATACCGAAGGAGTATACAGAGTTCTCTATTATAACAGAGAACAATTCGGAGAAATATATGGCGTACTTAATAAGTGATTAAGGAGGAAAAACAATGGCAATTCAAGAATGCGGAAACGGACACCTGTACGATACCGACCAGTACCCTACCTGCCCATATTGCAGCGGGATGGGAAACCGTGTTGAGTTCAGATTTAAGGGTGCGGACGAAAATGTTAATAATTTAGGAGCAACTGTAGCGCCGTCATCAATGAGACGCGCAAGCAGTCTTTCCGACACGGGGAAAACAGTGGGAGTTTTCCAAAAGAAAATGAATTTTGAACCTGTTGTAGGCTGGCTTGTCTGCGTTGATGGAAAGGAAAAGGGCAAGGACTACAGAATCTACGGTAAAAACAATACCATAGGAAGAGATGAAAGATCAGACATATGCCTGAAGGGCGATGAATCCATTTCTCGCGAGAATCATGCCAAGCTTGCTTATGACCGTAAACACAACAGTTTCCATATTATTCCTGCGGACGGTGCCAATCCGGTTTATCTCAACGACGAGCCTGTGTATGTGCCTCAAAAGCTGAAAGCCAATGATATTCTTGAAATAGGTGAGCTTAAGCTGATGTTTGTTCCTTTTTGCAACGACAGCTTCAAATGGGAGCAGGATAAAAAAGAGAGCGGTGCCGACTGATGAACGCGCCAAAAAAAGAATATGGGAAAACAGTAAGTCCGGAAACAGCAAGCTGCGGACTTCACTATGAAACGGGTAATTTGCAGGGAATCGGTTCAAGAGCTGAACAGCAGGATTCCTTCACCCTTGTAAATGCCCTTGATAAGCAGATGTACAACAAATCAGGCATGATGTTCGCGGTATGCGACGGAATGGGCGGAATGAAGGGTGGAAAAGACGCGAGCGAAAAAGCAATAGGCAGATTTCGTAATTTTTTCTTCGGTATGGACAGGCGGGGAAAAATTCCCGAACAGCTTAAAGAGGCAGTCTTTAACGCCTCCGCCGATATTGAGCGCACTCTTGAAGGGGACGGCGGAAGCACCGCTGTTATCGGCATAATTTTTCATGAAAAGCTGTATTTTGCTTGCGTTGGAGACAGTTTTCTGTATCTTTACAGGGACGGTAGCCTTTATCGTCTGAACCGCCATCATACCATATGTCACAGCCTTTATTTAGAAAATATACGCAGTGGCAGCACCGAAACACAAAGCTGCCGCGAGGATCCCGAGGCAGCTGCGCTCTCTCAGTTTTTGGGAATGCCGGGACTTTCGGATGTTGACATAGCCGTGCGTCCGCTTAACCTGCGAAAGGAAGATGTGCTTCTTGCCTGCTCCGATGGCGTGGGCGGGGTGCTTGACGATAGTGATATTATCGAGGCGCTTGCCTGGGCAAATCCGCAGGATAACTGTCTCAGGCTGGAAAAGCATATCGGTGAGCGGGGTGTACCAAATCAGGATAATTATACAGCGCTTGTCATAAGATGTAAATAAACAGCATATTGAAAAGAAAAGGAGTTAGTAAAATGAATTCAACAGGTTTAAAACTCGCAGCTGTCTGCACAGCAATTTTCACTGCTTTGGCATCGATATTGTCTGTATTTACCTTAGACGTTTCCGCTTTTGACAACAATGATGTCATTGAAAGCACCGTGTCTGTTGCATTACATCTTGAAGACGTTAGTTACATTGAAGAAGCTTTAGCTATTATTAAGAGTTCTGAACATATTGATGAAATTGAACTGTACAAGGGGTCTGGCTTTTTTCTGGGAAGCGGCAATAATCCGCAGTATATTGTGACAAGCTATAGTGTTATAAAAGAGTATATGGAATACCTCAGAGACGGATTATATTCGGAAATTATTGATGAATCCTCTCAAAGCTTTCTGGGCATTAAATATACGATTGAAGCCGTAAGCTGCGAGCTGAGGATATACTATTCGGATGGCAGCTACGATATAGCAACCGTTGAATGCTATGAAGGAAACGATGGACTTGACCTTGCGGTGCTGAAGATACAGGAATCGACTAAAGGCAAATATGCGCTGAAAATTGCTTCCGTTTCCGATGTAGACGCAGGCGACGTTGCATATGTCGCGGGTTATCCTGACAACCTGCTTGACGGCAAACAAACGTTGGGCGATTTCACCATTGATGACGGCACAATTGCACAGATTTTCACGGATGATAAGGGAGTTGAAAAAATTTCAATTGAAACCGCTTTGCAGAATATAAGTCCCGGCGGACCTATTGTAAATGAAGATGGGGAGGTTCTTGGGGTAAATATAACCGAAGTATCATCAGATGATGTAAGAAATTGCCGTGCTATCAGTTCAGGTGAGCTTATGAAGTTCCTTGACAAAAATGGTATACCTTATAAGAAAGCAGGAGGCAATACGGCAGTTATTGTTATAGCTGTTATATGCGCCGCTCTTGTTGCGGTTGCCATAGCTTTTGCGGTTAAAAAGAAAGCTGCTCTGCCTAAAAAAACACCTTCTGCGGCAACGGATACAAAGCCGTCTGTTCCGGTCGTTCCACCGGCGCAGGCCGCTCCGTACGCACAGCATACATCGGCGAAAAAGGCGTTTATCCGCTCCATGTCCGCGCAGCATAACGGAAAGACGTTTCCTGTAGGGAAGGCTCCTGTCGTCATAGGGAGAGACCTCTCAAGCTGTGTAATAGTGTTCGAGGAAGGGACACCCGGCGTAAGCTGTGTCCATTGCTCTGTAAGCTATGATTCCGAAACGGATATTTTTACTCTTACAGACCTTGGCTCAACCTATGGTACATATCTTATCGGCGGTCAGCAGGTACCCGCAAAAGCTTCTCTTTCGCTGAAGTCGGGCTGCAGCTTCTATGTTGGAGATAAGTCAAATGTTTGCAGAGTTGAAGTGGTGAAGTAAATGAAATTTGATGTTTATGAATACACAAGCAAGGGCGGTCGGGACTGTAACGAAGACTGTATAGGGAGCCGATATGACGATAGCGGGGGCATATTCGTGGTCGCAGACGGTCTTGGAGGTCATACGCTCGGGAATATGGCTTCAGGTAAAGCTGTGGAAACGATCATTTCCGATTGGAATAACGATGCGGAGGATATTTCCGAGGAGCTTAACAGAAGGTTCGAGGAAGCAAACAACAGTATTCTTGCCCTTCAAAGCGAAATGAACGCAGTAATGAAGACTACCGTTGCGGCTCTTGCTGTAAGCGGAAGCAAGGCGGTATGCGCGAATTCGGGTGATTCAAGAGTATATGTAATTCACGGAAATGAATTTGCCTACTGTACAAATGACCATTCCGTGGCGTTTAAAAAATACAAATCGGGTGAGATAACTCGTGAACAGATAGCTTTTGATGAGGATCAGTCCGGCCTTTTAAGAACGCTTGGCGGCAGGGAAAGATATAAGCCGGAGATATATTCTCCAACTGTTGAAATAGGCAAAGGGGACGCTTTTTTTCTTTGCTCAGACGGCGCTTGGGAATATTTGCGCGATGAGGAAATACTGATTGATTTTCTGAAATCGGAAACCGCACAGCAATGGTCAGAACTGCTTATGCTTCGCATAATGGAGAGGATAAACGGCGGGAACGATAACTTGTCTCTTTTGACAATAATAATAAAATAAATGATTGGAACGAAGGATGATAAATGGAGAATTATTTATTTATAAGCTATTCATATAAAAACAGAGATGAAGTAATGAAAGCTGTGTCACGCTTGAAACAGTTGGAATTTCGCATATGGTATGACAGCAGCGCGAAAACAGATGCCGCGTTTACAAAGGATTCCGGCCTTCGTATTGAAAACTGCTCGTATTTTATAGCGTTTATGAGCAGTGATTATCTTGCTTCGGAGAGGTGTAGGGACGAGCTTAACTATGCTCACGACAAAGGCAAGCCGCGTCTTCTGATATATATGAATGAAATGCAAATCCCGAATGCTCTGAACAATATTCCATCCATACATAAATATGCTTATCAGAAAGAGATTGACTTCTACCAGAAGATAATTGAAGTCAATGGGATAAATGTATGCAGAGGATCCGCAGAGCATATGCCGGACAATACGCCCGCATCCGCATCCGTTTCCGCGCCGCATGAATCCGTTACGCCTGCCTCAGTTCCCAAAAATGAGCGGACGCATAGTGGAATTTTAGCGGATCAGAACGGGAAGAAAAAAGCTGTTGCGGCGTTGATCTGCTGTATCGTTTCGTTCCTGCTTATAACGTCGGCTCCGATTGCCTCGCTTATTTTAAACATTGCGGCCATTGTTCTGGCATCATTGTCTAAGCATAACGGAAATAATAGCGGTATAAGAAAATTTGCAAATATCATGGGCATTATATTTCTTATCATATCCGTACCGTGTGTTATTATATCCTTAGTTATAGATCAAGCACTGAATGGAATCGATGAAATTGGCTCAAGAGGATTAAGCTGGATAGATACTTTTTTTGATTATATTTTAGGTCATGTTTTCGGATAGATCCGATCGTTTTCCATTTGAGCTTATTTAAATCTTCATGTTGCTACAGCAAAGCAGTTAGCGGGCAGAGACTTTGTAAAACGGAGGCTTATTTTAATGAATCAGCAAAATATTGGTTTGGTAAATCCATATAAAGGAAATCAGCCTTATATGTTTATAAGCTATTCCCACAGGAACAGTGATGAGGTAATGGAAATAATCTCAAAGCTGCAGCAATTGGAGTTTCGCGTATGGTACGACATGGGAATAGATCCGGGTACGGAGTGGGACGAGAATATTGCCTCACACATAACGGGCTGTGCATATTTCATTGCTTTTATAAGCGATGAATATCTGGAATCGGAAAACTGCAGGGATGAGTTGAACTTTGCCAGAGACAAGGACAAGCCGCGTCTGCTTGTATACCTGAAAGACACTAAGCTGCCTGAGGGAATGAGTATGCGGCTGAACCGTCTGCAGGCCATACATAAATACACCTACGCAAGAGAACTTGATTTCTATCAAAAAATTATCGAGGCTGACGGTATAAATGTTTGCCGTGTTTTCTCAAGCAAACAGCAGACAGAAATGAACGACAGCAATCATTCATCGGTACAAATTGCTCCGACAAGCACTGATATTTATCATGCATCTCAGCGGGAAATAATAGGAAAAAGAAAAGCTGTAGCATCTTTAATATGCGGCATACTTTCGTTGGCGTTATTGATATGCGATTTGGATATAATAAGTTTTCCTTTAAGTATAGCGGCTATTATTCTGTCATCGTTGGCAAAGAAGGACGGCGTTGTAAACAACAAAGCCAAGGCGGGAAAGATCATAGGTATTATTTTCATCTCGTTTGAAGGCTTTGCTTTTATTATTGGGTTCATAGCGGGTGTCCTTTGAAGTCTTTAAAAGTTTAAGTTAGGGTGTTTATTATGAAGTTGAGTGAACTGCTCAAATATAACAGCATTGTGATACAATGCCATAATTTCCCCGATGCCGATACTATTGCTTCGGGGTATGGGCTTTACTGCTATCTGACAGCTAACGGAAAAAAGCCCCGCCTTGTATACGGTGGAAGTAAAAAGATAAGCAAGTCGAATTTGCTTATTATGATTGAAAAGCTGGACATTCCCATAGAGTATTTGGAAAAAATTGTCACAAAACCCGAATTGCTCATTACCGCGGATTGTGTCCACGGAGAAAGCAATACTGCGGATTTTGAGGCTGAAAATTACGCTGCAATCGACCATCATGCCGGCGTATATGCAAATTCGCCGATGTATGATATACGGCCTTCATACGGCAGCTGCTCATCCGTGATAGCGGTGCTGCTGAACGAGGCGGGCTATGATTTCAACGCAGAAAAAAAGCTCGCAACGGCATTGTATTACGGACTTTATACCGATACGGACGAAATGAAGGAATTGAGTCATCCCGCTGACCGCGACCTCAGAGATTTTGCCCAATATGACAGAGCTGTATTTTCTCTGCTTATAAATTCCAATCTGTCGCTGCCGGAGCTTCGTATAGCGGGAGATGCTCTGAATCGTATAAGCTGCAATGCCAAATATCATTTTGCCTCGGTTCGCACCGAGGAATGTGACCCAAACATTCTCGGGTTTATAAGCGACCTTGTTATTAAAGTTGATTCCGTCAAAATAAGTCTTGTCTGTTGTAAGGTTTCGGGTGGAATTAAATTTTCGGTGAGAAGCTGCGTAAAGGAGATAAACGCCGCCGAAATCGCGGATTTTATTTCTGAGGGTATCGGCTCCGGCGGAGGACATTCTGACAAAGCCGGAGGATTTATCAATATTCGCCTTGCCGCCGAAAAGCATACGGAAATTGACGCAGACGAGCCTACTGCCTATTTTAACAAAATGATTTCCGAATATTTTGAAAATGTTGATGTTATTTATGCCGAAAGCTATGCTCCGAATCTGTCTACAATGAATATCTGCAGGAAAAAAAGCAATGTGTTCGGCTTTGTTAAAAGTACGGATATTTTTCGGCCGGGAACACTTTTTACCGTGCGTACTCTTGAGGCGGATTTTGATATTGAGGCAAAGGAAAATATCTATATAATGATAGACGATGAGGGAAACATTTACCCCATTGAAAAAGAAAAATTTGAAAGGACATATTCGCTGTCCGATAAGAGCTTTAAAATCGAAGGCGAGTACAGTCCGAGTATTATAAGTGCGTCGCAGGAGCAGCAAAGCTTGATTGAATACGCAAAAAGCTGTGTTCCCAATACATCATCATCGGTTTATGCGCTACAGCTTCATCGACGTGTAAGACTGTATACGAAATGGGACAAGGATAATTATATGTCAGGCAAGCCGGGAGACTATCTTGCGGTATGTGTAGATGATCCGAAAGATATGTATATAATATCCGGACGGCGCTTTTCAAAAATTTATGAGCAAGTTAAATGGAAGGCTTTCTGCGGTGAATTATAAAACCGCTGTATGGACAGCCGATAGATTCTTCGGCTTACTCCGGATTATGCGGCAAGGAGTGAAAGAATTTGTTTGTACCCGATCCTATAGATACATCGGATATAAAGCTGTCGGAGGATGTGCTCCGTCTGACAGAAGTAATTGCGGAAAATGTGCATAATATCTGGGCAAAAGAACGTATTTCGGAGGGGTGGACTTATGGTGAAAGCCGCGACGACGGATGTAAAACCACGCCATGTCTTGTCCCATATAACGAGCTTTCCGAAAGCGAAAAGGATTATGACCGAAATACAGCAATTGAAGTTGTAAAGGTAATGATCAAGCTGGGATACAGAATTGAAAAAAAAAATAAGAACCTCTTTTAGAATATAAATAATCCCGTAAAAAAAACGTTTATACAAGCAGCACATGACGCATGAAATTATTGACAGAACATTTTTCTCTTATGGACAGATACTGCTTTTTATTCGTACATATCGTTACCTTCCTTTATTCATCTGCCGAAAGCTGTTTAAATATACAGTTTTCAAGCATTTTGTTTTTCCGCTTTCTTTGATTTTCCGTGTAAAAAGTGTTCCGACAATTTCAATTTTCCCGCCTCTTTTTATGCGCTCGGAAAGGATTTTTGAGGTGTCGGCAATTACGGGAAATACGTTCCCTGTGCCGTTTTCGGTTACGGAAAAAGCCA
>CAZTXS010000036.1:0-11831 GCA_964617585.1 uncultured Ruminococcus sp. | reverse complement strand
AAGGGCTTGCCCGTCATTATAATTGGAGTAATTTTGCATTTCTTAGGCGACCTAACTGCACACAGAACTATTGTGCCTAAATTTATGGTTACAAAAGCAACTTCTAAATTTGATACAAAGAATCAAAACCGATTTACTATTAGTGATTTTACAACTTCCGGTTGGAGTACAATAAAATCACAAGTTAATAGTGGAACTCTTGACTTTACACATATACAAAATTATTTTCATGATAATTTTAATGAAAAAGGTTGGACTAAACTTTCCAGATATGAAGATAACCCTAAGGTTGTTCCGAACAGGATATTAGCATCAGAAACTATGATTGATTACTTTCTTCATTATTTCAGTAAAGGCTTTGACATTAGTGTTTTAACTAACATACCATATTCAAATGTTAAGTTGATATATTACAGCAAATACAAGAATCAAATATAAAAAATTAGATGGGAGAACGGTAATATGAGAAAGATATTAAAAACCGGGGTTTTCATTATTCTTTTTATGATTATATGTACGGGTTCAGCAAGTGCATTTCCTTTTGATGGGAATATGGATGTTCCGAGATTTACAGTTGACGGTGTTGTTTATATGCACGACTACGGATCGACAGATGTAGAAATGGAAGGTTCATATTTGGAGGGAAGTCAAAAAACATTAAATATACCTGAAACGGTTGAATACGAAAATCAAAAATATACGGTTACAAATGTACACTTTGACGATTATATAGATGGATTTTCTGAATGTGTTTACACTATTGAAACAATCAATATCTGTGAGAATTTAAAAGTGTTTTACACTACTGATACTTACAGATCTCGATCCGGAGCTTGGAAAAATCTCAAAAAAATAAATATACCTAAAAATTCAAAGCTTAAAGAGATACATTCTTTTGTTAATTGCCCAAATTTAAAAAGTGTTTATATACCTGCCGCAGTTACGAATTTATATTTTAAAAACTGCCCTAATCTCAAAATGACGATTTCAAAAGACAATCCAAAATACAAAATGAGAAACACAAGATATTTGTGTTCAAAGAACGGAAAAAAGGTATATAGTTATTTCGGAAAGCAAAAAAATGTTACCATTCCTAAAAGAGTAACCACATTGGAGAATGCATACAGCGATAATAATTATATTAAAAGCGTAACGATGCCGAAATCGGTTAAAACTATAAAATATTGTGCATTTTCAAACTGTAAAAAGCTATCAAAGGTAGTGATTAACAACAAAAAGAAATCCCCTAAAATAGAAAAAAACGCTTTCAAAAACACCAAAAAAGGCATAAAATTCTATGTCAAAAACAAAAAAGTTGCCAAGAGCCTCAAAAAACAGCTCAAAGGCAGCGGAGTTAAAAAGGCTAAAATACTGATAGGAAGCAAAGTTATTTATAAAAACATAAAATAGTTTCAGCAGGCGAACCTTTATCGCAGGGTTCGTCTGTTTTTTATTAAAAAAGAAAAAGAAAGAGCTGCATTTGGTTAGGATGCAGCCCTTTTCCGTGTAAAAATTTTGGAGAGGATGAAATGAGCCGTTTGACACGGTCAATTCAAATTAACTTTTACGTTAATAATAAATTTTCTATAGTTATTATAACCTCGAAAGCATATGCTTTGCAATAACAAAGCAATTACGAATTATAACAAAATAATTACAAATACAGTTTTTGAGTAACAAAATGATGAAAGAATACACAAAACAAACACAACATTTAGTGGTTTCGGCTGTTTTTCGTGAAAAACAAACCTTTGAACGGTTTTTCTTTTCTTTTACTTAGATTTTACCGCCATGCGATATTGGATTTTACCTTGAGGATTTAAAATATTAATTGACAAAGAAAAAAAAGCTTCAATGTCAAAGCCTGAAAACAGGCAAAATAATTCTAAAACTTTTAAGGAGAAAAGACAATGAGTAAAAAAGCAATATGTATTCTTACAGCAGCTCTGACAGCGGCAACTATGCTCGCAGGGTGCAATGAATCCGACAGCAAAAGCACGGAGGGCGCTATAACTGTAATTTCAAGAGAGGACGGTTCCGGAACAAGAGGAGCGTTTATCGAACTGACCGGAGTTGAAGAAACAGACGACGACGGAAACAAAACCGATAAGACCACTTCGGAAGCTCTTATTACAAAATCTACAGACGCCGTTCTCACTCAGGTAAAAGGCGATACATCGTCAATCGGGTACATATCTCTCGGTTCAATGAGCGATGAGGTCAAGGCGTTAAAGGTTGACGGAATCGAGCCTACGGTTGAAAATATCAAGTCTGATAAATACGCAATCGCAAGACCGTTTAACATTGCGACTAACTCAAAGGTAAGCGAGGCGGCTCAGGAATTCATAAGCTATATTCTTTCGTCAGACGGACAACAGATTATATCTGATAACGGTTATGTGACAATAGACGACTCAGCTCCCGCCTATACACCGAAAAATGTTTCCGGAACAATTAAGATAAACGGCTCGTCCTCGGTAACTCCTATAATGACTAAGCTTAAGGAAGCCTTTGAAGAAATAAACACCGATATTAATATTGAAATCCAGCAGACAGACTCTTCAACTGGGCTGAAAACGGTAAGCGAAGGCTCATGCGATATAGGAATGGCTTCAAGAGAGCTTAAAGACTCGGAAAGCGGCCTGACGGGAATAACGATAGCGAAAGACGGAATCGCAATAATCGTAAACAAAAACAACAGTCTTGACGATATTTCAGTTGAAACCTTAAGGCAAATCTACGTCGGAGAAATAACCGTTTGGGAAGACGTAAAGTAAATTAGCCCCCATTTCACTTTTATGTACGGTGTTGTCCATACATCGTGCAATATAAAACCCCAAGGCAGTCGGTTGGTATTCGCCGGCCGACTGTTCTTATTTTTAAAACTATTAAATTAAAATACATAATTCAAAGAGGTGAGAATCCCTTGAAAAGCGCTAAACCTGTTAATGATAATCAGATAACTGACGCTTTGCCCAAACACAGACT
This sequence comes from uncultured Ruminococcus sp., assembly GCA_964617585.1. Lineage (GTDB taxonomy): Bacteria > Bacillota > Clostridia > Oscillospirales > Ruminococcaceae > UMGS1601. The sequence continues at coordinate 8,843 of CAZTXS010000036.1, read as the reverse complement.
TGCAAATTTTATTGAAAAGCTTATGCACATTGTGTTTTTCATATGCGCCTGTATGTCAATAATAGCTGTTATAACTATATGTCTGTTTATGTTTTATAACGGAATTCCCGCAATGAAAGAAATAGGTTTTTTCAACTTTATTTTCGGAGATAGCTGGCGTCCTACCGATACTCAGGCAAGCTTCGGAATAGCTCCCATGATCTTAGGTTCTGTCTATGTCACGGCGGGAGCGGTAATAACAGGCGTTCCGATAGGTCTGCTCACTGCGGTTTTCATGGCGAAGTTCTGTCCTGAAAAGCTATACAGATTTTTAAAGCCTCCTATAAATCTTCTGGCAGGTATCCCGTCTATAATTTACGGCTTCTTCGGAATGACCATTCTCGTTCCCTTTGTAAGAACAACCTTCGGCGGCAACGGAAACAGTATTCTGACAGCTTCAATCCTTTTGGGAATGATGATTCTTCCTACGGTGGTGGGAATGAGCGAATCTGCGCTCAAGTCCGTCCCTGAAAGTTATTATGAGGGAGCGGTCGCACTCGGTGCAACCCACGAGAGAGCGGTTGCAAGGGTAGTGTTCCCTGCGGCGAAAAGCGGTATTGCCGCCTCTGTAGTTCTTGCAATAGGCAGAGCAATAGGCGAAACGATGGCGGTAATGCTGGTTGCAGGCAATCAGCCTAGATTTGCATCAAGCCTCCTGGACGGAGTAAGAACTCTCACGTCAAATATAGTTATCGAAATGGGATACGCCGAGGGACTGCATTATGACGCTCTTATTGCAACGGGAGTCGTACTGTTCGTATTCATTCTGATAATTAATATACTCTTCAGTATTATTACAAACAAAAAGAAATCGTAAGAAAGGCGGAGAACCTATGAAACAAAAAATAAAAACCTATAAAAAACATCCGCTTTCCTTCGTTTTTGCACTGATTGCAACTTTAAGTGCGGCAATAACGGTAATCGTATTTCTTTTCATAGTCGGATATATTCTTTACAAAGGAATCCCTCACCTTACTCCGTCGCTCTTTGAATGGAAATACACATCGAAAAATGCGTCTATGATGCCGTCTGTTATAACAACCGTTGAAATGGTTTTCATTTCAATGCTTATAGCGGCGCCGCTCGGAGTTTTCTGTGCAATTTACCTTGTTGAATACGCAAAAAAGGGCAACAAAGCAGTACGGCTCATCAGGCTGACAACCGAAACTCTCTCCGGTATTCCGTCTATAGTTTACGGGCTTTTCGGAAATTTGTTCTTCGTGTTTGCCCTTCACTGGGACTACTCGGTAATGTCCGGAGCCTGCACCCTTGCGATTATGGTTCTGCCGGTTATTATACGTTCAACAGAAGAAGCCCTTAAATCGGTTGACAACAGCTTCAGAGAGGGAAGCTTCGGACTGGGAGCGGGAAAGCTGCGAACGATATTCGTTATAGTTCTGCCCAGCGCAATGAGCGGAATACTTTCGGGTATAATTCTCAGTATCGGACGAGTGGTAGGCGAAACTGCGGCTCTTATCTTCACATCGGGAACTATCGCTCAGGTTTCGGGACTGTTTTCATCGCAAAGTACGCTGGCGGTGCATATGTACACCCTTTCAAGCGAGGGCATTTATATGGATCAGGCAGCCGCAACGGCAGTCGTGCTCATAGTGTCCGTACTGATACTCAACGCTTTGGCGTCACTTGCCGCTAAGAAATTATCAAAGGGATAATGAAGAAAGGAAATGCTTTTTATGGATAAAAATATATCCGTACCGAAATTTGAAATTTCAGACGTTAATCTGTATTACAATGACTTTCAGGCGCTGAAAAACATAAATCTTCAGATTGCCGAACATGAAGTAACGGCTTTTATAGGTCCGTCCGGGTGCGGAAAATCAACTCTTCTGAAAACTCTTAACCGTATGAACGACCTGGTAGAGGGCTGTAGGATTACAGGCTCGGTTAAATTTAACAGTCTTAATATTTTTAAAGATATAGAGGTAACGGAGCTTCGCAAAAGAGCGGGAATGGTCTTTCAGAAGCCTAACCCTTTCCCCATGAGCATATATGACAACATAGCTTTCGGACCGAGAACCCACGGAATCAAGAAAAAATCACAGCTTGATAAAATTGTCGAAACCTCTCTTATACAGGCTTCAATCTGGGACGAGGTAAAGGACCGACTGAAAAAATCGGCGCTGGGACTTTCCGGAGGACAGCAGCAAAGGCTTTGCATAGCTCGTGCGCTTGCGGTTAAGCCCGAGGTTATACTGATGGACGAACCCACCTCCGCTCTCGACCCGATTTCAACCATAAAAATTGAAGAGCTTTGCGGCGAATTAAAGAAAGATTACACAATAATTATAGTTACCCACAATATGCAGCAGGCAACCAGAATCGCAGACAAAACGGCGTTCTTTCTGCTGGGCGAAATTATTGAATTTGATAAAACGGAAAAAATCTTTTCCGACCCGTCGGATAACAGAACCAGAGATTACATAACGGGACACTTCGGTTAATTCTAAAGCAGAAAGGAGTATGCGCAGCTATGAGAGAAAATTTTGATAACCGTCTTAAGGAAATCAATATCCGTATCAATGATATTTCATCAAAGGTTGAAGAGATACTTGGTCTTGCCATTAAATCGCTTCAGGAAAAAGACAAAGCTCTTGCCGAAAAGGCGATTCATCTTAGCTCGGATATAAAGGAAATCAAAAGGGAAACCGAACAGCTTTGCATAAAGGTTCTTCTGATGCAACAGCCTGTTTATGCGGATAACCTGAAATATGTATCGTCGGCATTTAAGGTTTTGACCGATATAGAACGCATGGGCGATCAGGCAGGCGACATAAGCGCCCTTAACCTTGAGCTTTTGAAAAAGTCCGAGCTGTGGAATATGAAGCTTATTACGCAAATGGCTGAAAGAACTGCCGAAATGGTATCGCTGTCTATTCTCAGCTACTCAAATAAAGATATTGGGCTTGCCAAAAGGATTATGACCGCCGATGATGAAGTTGATAAGCTTTTTTACAAAATTAAGGCGCAGCTGGTTGAATATATCGTATCTTCAAAAAACAAATCGGACGGTATAAACGCTCTTGACACGCTTTTAATCGCAAAGTATCTGGAAAGAATTGCAGACCATGCTCATAATGTTTCACAATGGGCGATATATTCTGTCAGAGGAATACAAAAAACATAACTTAGGCAAGATGTCCCCCCTCTATAGGCGGCGGGATCCATTACCCGTTCAGTAGGGGGATACAATCCCCCTACTGAACGGTCGGTCGGCAATGCCGACCCTTGCCACGTTGAATAACGGGCAAGCCCTTATTGAATTATTAAATACTCTCATTTCATATATTAAGAAAACGAAGCTTTTTCGGCTTCGTTTTTATTTTGCGTTCTTACGCTTGAAATATAATAAAAATTAGTGTATAATTTCTTTTGTGAGTATACTCATACATATTTTTTACTTTCAGGAGGTCAGAATCATGGTCTTGACAGTTGATGTGGGAAATACAAATATCGTTTTGTCGGCTTATAAAAACGACAAAGCTGTGTTTACATCTCGGATTGCAACCGAAATCTCAAAAATGGAGGATCAGTATGCAATAGATATAAAAAACATCATCAGCCTTTATAACTGTGATTCAGAAACCTTTGAGGGAGCTATTATATCGTCGGTGGTACCGTCTATAGTTCCTGCGCTTAAATCGGCTGTCAAAAAGGTCGTAGGGGTAAGCTCGTATGTTGTCGGACCGGGAATTAAAACGGGGCTGAACATAAAGCTGGGCGACCCTTCGGAGCTTGGAGCAGACCTTGTATGCGGAGCGATAGGAGCTTTGGAACGCTACACCTCCCCATGTATTATTATCGATATGGGAACGGCTACGACAATAAGCGCTGTCGACAAAAACGGAGTGTTCCTCGGCGGCTCAATATGCCCGGGGGTTATCATCTCGCTTGAGGTTTTGGCAAATAAAACGGCAAATCTTCCGCATATTAAGCTGGATTCGGACAGCGATGTGATAGTCGGCACAAACACAAAGGATTCTATAACCTCGGGAGTTGTTTTGGGAACGGCTTCAATGCTCGACGGTATGATCGATAAATACCGCAGCATTCTCGGTTCAGACGCTGTTGCAATCGTCACGGGAGGGCTGGCAGGAAGCATAGTAAAGCACTGCACGTCGGATAATATAATTGTCGATCCTGATGTTGTTTCAAAAGGTCTTTACGCTATTTATAAGAAAAACTCAAAAGTAATAAAATAATGGATTTGAGTGTTCTCAGATAAAACACTGTATCAAACGTCAGGGTTGAACAGTAGTTAGGAGAATTTTTATGTCAAACAAAACAAAGCAAATCGTAGGATTAGGTCTGTTCACAGCTATAGTGGTTGTTCTTCAGCTTCTCGCAGTAGTAATCAGACCAAGTGCATTTAACATTTCGCTGGTGCTTATCCCTATAGTAGTAGGTGCGGCAATGTACGGATATAAAGCGGGTGCTTGGCTCGGCTTTGTATTCGGAGTTGTGGTTTTGCTGACCGACGCTTCGGCGTTTCTGGCCGTAAACATACCGGGAACAATTATCACCTGTATACTTAAAGGAACTCTTGCAGGACTTGCGGCAGGACTTGTCTATAAGGCTTTGGAAAAGAAAAGTCGAATCGTCGCCGTTTTTGTATCCGCCGTTGTTTGTCCTATCGTCAATACGGGAGTTTTCCTTTTAGGATGTATGATATTCTTTATGGACACCATTAAAGAATGGTCGGCGTCTTTTGGATATACTAATGCAGGAGCTTACATGATTTTAGGCCTTGTAGGCATTAACTTCCTTATTGAATTTGCATTAAATATGGTATTAAACCCGGTTATCGTTAAAATCATCGACTTAGGCAAAGGGAAATAAGCTGTTAATGCCGATTAGAATAAAAAAACAATTAAGGGTTGCTTTTTAAGTAATCCTTATTTTATTTCACGGAGAGATTATTTATGGAATTGTCACTTATACTTTTAAAGCAGGTTGCAATAATGCTCATGCTTGTATGCATAGGAGCTTTATGCTTTAAAACAAAGCTGATAACAAAAGAGGGCAGCAAAAGTCTTACCAATCTGATTTTATATGTTGTAAACCCAGCGGTAATAATAGTTTCATATCAGCAAGAATTCACTCCCCGACTTTTTAAGGGACTTGCCTATTCGCTTTTGATTTCAGCGGCGGGACTTTTGGTCTTTATAGCGGTTTCCTATATCCTGATTAGGGGAAAGGATAAGGACAACGTTGCCATAGAGCGTATAAACGCTTCTTATTCAAACTGCGGATTTATGGGGATTCCTCTTGCTCTTGCGCTTTTCGGCTCAGAAGGGGTTTTGTACATAACTGCAATAAACACGGTGTTTAATATACTTGTCTGGACTCACGGAGTAGTAACCATATCGGGGAACAGGTCGGAAATCTCAATTAAAAAAATAATCACCAACCCGACTATAATAGCAACCGTTTTGGGATTTTTACTGTTTGCTTTTCAGATAAAAATTCCCGGACTTATATTTGACGCACTGTCTTATGTGAATAATATAATAACTCCCTTAGCCATGTTTGTCGCAGGAGTGACAATAGCGGGAACAAGCATATTCAAAGCTCTTAAAAAGCCCGGAATATACTTTGTCTGCGCATTAAAGCTTCTGATAATTCCCGTCTTATTCATTCTTATTCTATACTTTTTCCCCTGCCCGAACGAAACCGCAAAAATCACAACTATAGTAGGGCTTTCCTGTCCGTCCGCAACGATAGGAACAATGCTTGCGATAAGATTTGACAAGAACTCATCATACTCGTCTGAAATCTTCGGCCTTGCGACAATCCTGTCGATAGTGACTCTCCCCGTTATAGTTTATATTGTAAAAGCTGTAGGAAGTATATTTTAGTTTTAAATCGAAGCTAAATGCTTTGCTTTTTGTGTTTTTCAGTTTTAAAAACAGTTAAAAAATTTAGTGAGACTTTTTTCAAGCTTGTACGCTTAAAAAAGTATAAATATAAAACGCAACCTTAATTTTAGTACTATGTAACAATGCACAAATATTATTGTACATTTTGTTAAAATATACAAACTTTTCATCGGTTTTTAGTTTTTTATTTACTTTCAGATGTTTTTGTGTTACTATTTGATTACATTCAATAAGGGCTTGCCCGTCATTCAATGCGGCAAGGGTCGGCATTGCCGACCGAGTAATGGAACCCGCCGCCTATTGAAGCGGGGGACATCTTCCCTAAGTTATAACTGTAATATTTTTAAAAAGGAGTTTTATCATGAAAAAATTAAAAAATCTATTCTGTTTATCTTCAAAAGATTTGGCTGAAAGATTATGTTTAAGAGCTTCAGCAACCGATGAGATTGATGAAGGCGTAGGTGATGAAGTTGTTGAAAGTGTAGATGGAGAAATCACTGAAAGTAGAGACGAAAATCTGTCTTTTGGATGTTTTATACTTGATAAAATGAAAAGAGATCCTTATTATAAACCAAATGCTAACGTGAAGGGCTTGTGGGGTTCTTCGGGTCATAAAGAAACCATACAGCACGCAGCAGATGCTGTAGGAACTTTAAGTTCGTCAGAAATAACTTTAATTTCAAAAATTTCTAATTTAGCTGATACAGATTATCCTGCCTCTAAAGGTTATACTTGCTTGCACAGTAATTGGAATTATGTTTTAAGTTTGAAGTATTTATGGACATTTGCAAAAAAAATTCAAAATTCAACTGCAACTACAATCAGTGCACAAGTCAAGGAAGCTGAATCAGCTGCCAGAAAAATTGCTTTAAGTAATGCTAATAATAATTCTAAAGATGAATTAAAATATTTTAACAATCTCGTCTCTGCCACAAGCTCTATGGTAAAATCCCAAGGGAAGGGTTTTGTGAACAAACCTAAGCAAAGAAGGAATATTGTTTTCGGTTTTATATTTCATTTATTGGGAGATTTATATGCGCACAATACTGTTGTCCCAAAATATACAATATCGGGTACTACTTACAAAACTTCAAAAACAATAACTTCAAAAGACGCAAATTTAGCTAAGAGTGATTTTAATGATTGGAACGGTTTAAAATCATTAATAAAAGCAGAAGATATAGCATTTACGGGTTTACAAAATAAACACAGATTACCAAAAACTCAGAGTGAAAAAAATGACAAATCTTATGTATCTAAGCAACAAAAATATTTACGTGGACGATATGAAGATAATACATCATTTTGCAAAGAACGATTTGAAGATGCTAAAGACGCTTGTGAATTTTTTATTGTAAATTATTCTTCAGGTTTTTCTCTAGCAACTATTCAACCGGTTTATGGTTTGAAACTTCATCAATTTTATACTTGGGCATCTCGAACAGGATATAGTAATTATTATTCTAAAAGTAAATGGAAAAAAATTTCAAATGGAATATAAGGAGGTAATTTTTCAAGTGCAATTTAAAAAAATATTTTTGATTTTAATTTCATTAATGTGTCTAAATTTAATAACAATTAACACTTTTGCATATGACTACAGCGATATGGCTGATCAAAATGACTATTATTCAACCAGTTTCAATGTTAATGGAATTTCCTATGGCTATCCGATTGGAAATTCACCGTTAAATGAGTATGGCTACCCGGTTGAAAGTACAGCATCAACTGCAACGGTTTTTAATTTGAACAGTAAATCTTCAGTGATAACTATTCCTGATACTGTAGAATATAACGGTAAAACGTACACTGTTAAATATCTGACCTTTTATCCATGGATAAATAGCGTTCCTTTGTGTTTAGGCACTTGTGAGGAGTTAAATATTCCCGATACTATGGTTTATTGGAATGACAGCTTAGACGGTGATTCCTATTCTTCGTATAAATGGAAAAGGCTGAAAACTGTGAATATATCTGAAAATTCAAAGCTTGTTGAGATATATGGATTTTTTGATTGTCCAAACCTCAAAAGCGTATATATACCTAAATCTGTTACAAATTTGGGTTTCAGTTTCACTAACTGCCCTAATCTCAAAATGACAATTTCAAAAGAGAATCCTAAATACAAGATGAGAAACACAAGATATTTATGTTCTAGAAATGGTAAAAAAGTATATCGGTATTTCGGAAAGCAAAAAAACATTATTATTCCAAAAGGCGTAAAAACGTTAGGAGGAAGTGGATTTTGGGATAACCGATATATAAAGAAATTAACTGTGCCGAAATCGCTTAAAACCATAGAATATTATGCTTTTAAAAACTGCAAAAGCCTCTCAAAGGTAGTGATTAACAACAAAAAGAAATCCCCTAAAATAGAAAAAAACGCTTTCAAAAACACCAAAAAAGGCATAAAATTCTATGTCAAAAACAAAAAAGTTGCCAAGAGCCTCAAAAAACAGCTCAAAGGCAGCGGAGTTAAAAAGGCTAAAATTTTAGTGAGCAAGAAAGTGATTTATAAGAATGTGAAATAACTCAAAGAGGAGTTATTGTTCCGCTTTTTTATTTAGTAAAATATAAAGACGGCGTTTTAGCATCAGAAACTATGATTGATTACTTTCTTCATTATTTCAGTAAAGGCTTTGACATTAGTGTTTTAACTAACATACCATATTCAAATGTTAAATTAATATATTTTAGCAAATATAAAAATCAGATATAATTAAAAAGGAGAAATTATAATAATGAAAAAAGTATTAAGTATATTTACATTATTATCGCTTGTAATATGTTTAAGTACATCTACAATAGGTGCTGAATGTGTTACTTATGAAGATGGAACTTTCTATTATGACAGCCTTTGTCCATATCGCTTCGAAATGCTTCATTTAATGTATTAATCGAAAAGGC
>CAZTXS010000035.1:0-12034 GCA_964617585.1 uncultured Ruminococcus sp. | reverse complement strand
CCTTATACTCGTCATTCCTGCTCTCTGCGTACATATCGTTGACCATTCCAATCGTGACTAAATCCAAATCACGCAGGGAAATCTCCAGCTGTACGCAGCGGAGCGGAGAAGCCGTTCAAAAACATTATACCGACTTTTGTATTTATTTTTTTCTAAAATGGGTCACATCTATTTAAAACGCAAACGACATTTCGATATATTTAACGCTTTTACTTGCATTTAAATACCATATATGTTATAATAATATAAATATAATATAACTTAGGCAATATGTTCCCCCACCTATATAGGGGGCGGGTTTCATTACCCGTTCAGCAGCGGGATACAATCCCCTACTGAACGGTCGGTCGGCAATGCCGACTCTTGCCACGTTGAATGACGGGCAAGCCCTTATTGAACAAATTAACGACAAGGAGAGCTTTAATTATGAGATGCCCATTCTGCAATTATGAAGACACAAAGGTTATTGATTCACGTCCGAGTGATGAGAAGAAGCGCCGTCGCCGAGAATGTACAAACTGCGGCAAAAGGTTTACAACATATGAGGTTGTTGAAAAGCCTACCCTGATGGTTTATAAAAAAGACGGAAGTTTCGAGCCTTTTGAAAGGGAGAAGATAATAAAGGCGATAGGCAACGCTATAAAAAAGCGTCCTGTAAACGTTGATGACGTCAACAGGATAGTTGAGGATATTGAGAACACCTATGCCAACGCTATGCAGACCGAAACCACCACAAGCGAGATAGGCGACAAGGTTCTTGCCGGGCTTAAAGGGCTTGACCTTGTAGCGTACGTTCGTTTTGCTTCTGTGTATAAAGATTTTAACGATTTGGACAGCTTTATTAAAATAATTGCAGAGTTAAGCTGAGCGTAAACATCAGAATATACTGTGCAGATAGGGAAACTCATTGTTATAGATAAGCGTTATTCCGTATTTTATGGATTCGCACTCTGAATAAAGCTCTTCACTGTCTTTAAGCAAAAGGGCTTCAAGCTTTGCGCACGAGGCGGATATGTCCTCTAAGCGGGAGCTTTCAACAATAAATGAAACGCATATATAATAGTCTTTCCATGAACGGCTGAACTCTTTGATTTCTTGAAGAGCTTGGTCGTTTTTTTTGTCCTCGGCATAGGTTGTTATCAAGTCGAGAGCTTCAATAAGCTTTTCATTTTTATTTTTTATGAGTAGCAAGGAAACCACCGAGCCGCCGATTATTACTAGTAAAATAGTTATGCAGAGTATTATTCTTTTCAAGCCGATTCCCCCTTTTTAATTAGCTTGTAGTTTTTGTCCTCATCGCATGAAAGCAAAAAGACGTCGGAAATCTCGGCGTTGTGTTTTGAAAGAAGCTCATGCAGGAATTTCATGTCCAGCCCTAAAAACTCAATAGCTCCGTGCATTACAACTCCGTCGTCGATGAGTATTTGCGGCGGATTTTTTGATTGGCGGTAAAGCTCTATATCGGAAGGGGAAACGGGTTTGTAGTCGTTTTTCTGCATAACGCTTATTTTTCCGGTTGTTTCGACAATAGCGTACTGAACTTCTTTTATATCGAAGATGTTATAGTCATGGAGGCTTTCCATCAGGTCGTCCACTGAATAGCGAAGCTTTCTCATCTGCTTTTGGTCTATCACTCCGTTCGAGATTATTACCTTGGGGCTTCCCGAAACTATCTGCCTGAGTTTTCTTGACCTGAGGGTGAGAGCCGACATTATCACGTCCAGACTGACAAGCGTAAGCATAGGGATAATTCCTGTCGCCATTGGAATGGTAGTATCCTCAATAGGCAGAGTGGCTATATTTGAAACCAGAATGGTTATAACAAGCTCGGACGGCTGAAGCTCGCCTATCTGTCTTTTTCCCATAAGGCGTATGGAAAATATAACGAGGGCATATAAAATTATTGCTCTGAAAAATACTATAAGCAAGGTTTGCACTCTCCTTGATTCAGATTTTATTTATAACTTAGGCAAGATGTCCCTCGCCTCTTTAGGCGGCGGGTTCCATTACCCGTTCAGTACCTACTGAACGGCCGGTCGGCATTGCCGACCATTGCCACGTTAAATGACGGGCAAGCTCTTATTGAAAGAAATTTACCGATACAAATAATTTTTCCGAATTAAGTATGTTCATACATAAATTCGATAATTTCAATCCCTGCGGCGAATAAATTTTTAAAATACACTAATATTAACTATGAGTATCAGTCTGAAATTTTAAGGAGGACGAAAAGTGGAAAAGCTAACAGCAGCAAAGGTTAATGAATATAATTATGAAACGGCTCTGATTTCCAAAAGCTTAAAGCAGGTTCTTTTGGATTTGAAAATAATATCGGGAAAGACAATGGACTTAAACATTATAGAGGTTGAAATATCACAGCATAAATGCGCTCTTGTTTCAATCGAGGGAATGGCGTCAACGTCGGCTATGGCGGAGCTCGTTTTCAGACCGCTGATGGAATTTGACGTCAAGGGCTATGCAACCGAAGAGGATATATTCAAGTTTCTGACCCGTCAAAGCATTTTAGCGGCGGAAAGAAAGGTTGAAACAACCTACGGAGAGGTTTTTCTAACGCTGTTTTCAGGCTTTGCGATTGTATTTATAGACGGCTGCGACAAATGCGTAGCATTCGGAATACAGGGCTATGACAAGCGTTCTATAGACGAACCGACGAGCGACGGAAATATCAAAGGTTCACACGAGGGATTTATCGAAACGATAAGAACGAACATATCGCTTGTAAGGAGAAGGCTGAAAACACCCAAGCTGAGATTTGATATGCAGCAGATAGGAAAGGACAGCAAAACCGACGTCTGCGTGGCTTATATAACCGATAAGGCTCCTCAGGCGGTGATAGATAAGGTTAAGGAAAACTTAAACAGTGTGGATCTTGATACAATTCTGACAAGCGGATATATCGAGCCTTTTTTACAGGGCGATCATAAGAGTTTGTTTACAAATGTTTTGTCTACCGACAGACCTGACGCTTTCTGCGCTAAGCTTAACGAGGGGAGAGTAGGGATATTAGTGGACGGAGTTCCGTTTGCGCTTATATGTCCCTCTCTTTTCATTGAGAACTTCCAGACGATTGACGACTATGTAAACAAACCGTTTTATACGACGTATATACGTTGGATAAAGTATCTGGCGTTTTTTTTGGCTATTGCTCTTCCCGGATTGTGCGTGGCTATAGCTACCTTTCATCCTGAGATTCTGACCCACAAATTTCTGATGAATCTTGCTGCCAGCGAGGAGGTAACTCCTTATTCTTTTTTCTTTGAAGCGTTTATTATAACGATAATGTACGAGATAATGAGAGAAGCGGGCATTAGACTTCCTAAAGCGGTCGGCGGAGCGGTGTCTATCGTCGGAGCTTTGATAATAGGCGACGCAGCCGTTTCGAGCAGCCTGGTTTCAGCTCCGCTTCTTATTATAATAGGTCTTACCGCCACGGCTTCTTTTGTTATACCGAATTTAAATCCTCAGACCTCGATATTAAGAATACTGTTTATAATTGCGGGCGGTTTTGCAGGCCTTTTCGGAATAACCCTATGCTTTGCGTTCTCAATGATAAATATATCTGCGCTGGAAAGCTACGGAGTGCCGTATAACGCTCCTCTTTCTCCGTTGACCCCGAGGGCGATGAGAGATGTATTTTCAAGACCGAGCTTTAAAAAGCTGGGCAAATCAAAAACTGTTGTCGAAGGCTTGAACGGAGCTGATAAGATATAACTTAGGCAAGATGTCCCCCGCCTCCATAGGCGGCGGGTTCCATTACCCGTTCAGTAGCGGAATACAATCCCCTACTGAACGTCCGGTCGGCGTTGCCGACCCTTGTCACGTTGAATAACGGGCAAGCCCTTATTGAATGACGGGCTAGCCCTTATTGAATACGGCTTATGTTTTTTGTCTATAAGGCGGCGGATTCCAACCCTAAGGGTTGTTCCAAAATTGTTGTTGAACGACGGGGCTTTGCCGCTTGTTGAAAGCTGTTTAATTTGCAAATGAAAACAAATATCGGAAAGGAGGACATATTCCTTTTACGGAATATAATCGTCGAATAATGAGGAAAATATCTTTCGGGCAGCTTACCGTAATTTTATTTATTTCAAGAATTTTTTACACAATGACCTTTGTGCCGTTTATGTACAACGACGTTACTTCTCAGGTTATCGGATTTTCGATATGTACGGCGCTTGAATGTTTGGCGGTCATACCGTGCATTGTTCTGTACAGAAAATATCCTGATAAAAATTTATACAGAGTAGCTTATGAAAAATCAAAGATATTGGGAATTATAATAAGCTTTACTTTTGTTTTCACAGCTATACTGGTGCTTAACCGTTTGTTCAGATACTTCAATTATTTTATGTATGTGATGTTTCCTGATTTCTTGCCGTCGTGGTTTGTAGTATTAGCGTTGGCGGCATTGTCCTTTTACGCTGCTTTTCAGGGGATAGAAGCTATATCGAGAAGCGGAGCGATAGCTTTCGGTTTTTTTGCTTTGTCGTTTATTATTGTTGCGGCGGTGATTATTCCCGACCTCAATATGTCGAATCTGATATACACATATCCGAAAATAGGCGACATAGCTCATGAAGTTTATTATGAGTTTTCAAAATGCAGCGAAATACTGCTTCTTCCGGTTCTTTATTCATATGCAAAGGAAAAAGCGGGAAAGAGCGTTTACTGTGCGATAGGATTAAAGCTGATATTTGTGTATTTAATAACTTCGATATGCGTTTTTGCGTTGGGAAGCTATCTGAATATAAGCAAATTCCCGTTTTTCGATTTAGGCTCTTATGCAGAAACGTTTTTGATAGAAAGGCTGGACGCATTTTTACTTCCGGCATGGATTCTGACAGCGTTTATAAAAGCTTCACTGTTTATGTTTGCAGCGAAAGCCGTTCTGTCCGAGTGCTTTAAAAAGGTTAAGCCGAATGTGTTTTTGTGCATTATAGGATTAATAACCGTCGGGCTGTCGCTGGCGATGGTATTGAGGAAAAAGTGGCATTACGATTTGTTTGATCTTCTGATTATTACGATAATGATAATAGTTCTCGGAGTTATACTTCCGCTGATATTCTGTTTCGTAAGGGGTGATAAAAATGACAGCGAGTAGAGTGAAAAAAATATCGGCGGCAATAACCTGTCTGATTTTGACGCTGAGCCTTTCCTCATGTAAATATAAAGGACGTTACCAGAAAAGAGATCTTGACGCAAAAATTATCGTTCACGCAATCGGAATAGACAAGACCGAGGACGGAGATTTCGAGGTGACTATGCAGATACTCTCCCAGCAGGGTTCAGGCTCGCTTACGCCGATAGATCCGTCCCAATCTAACAGCGCTACTGTTTCTCAGGTTTCCCAAACTATTCCGTCGGCGATAGAGCAGTGTGAAACCGATTTGGGAAAGAAGGTCTTTTTAGGACATTCGGAGCTGATACTTCTGGGGAGCAGTGTTGACGATCTCACTCCTATAATGGAGTTTTTGGTGAATACGCAGGGAATATCGCTTGGAATCATTATGGCGTATACCGATGTGACGGCAAAAGAGATTCTGGATATAAAAATCACAAGCGGAACATATTCGGCGGAAGCGCTTAAAGAAGCGTTTGAGGAATCTCAGAAAAACGGTACAAGCACCGAGTGCGAGCTTATAAGGCATATAAATAATATTGAAAACACAAACGGAACGACCGTCGTTCCTATAATAAAAAAGATAAATGACGATAAGCAGACCAACAAAGAGAAGGAAAGCGAAAGTTCTGATTCGGATATGAGCTTCGGTGAAAGCAGTAACGAAAACGATACCGAAGCCGGCAACGAGAAGGTGAAAAACGAGAGCGGAGAAAGCAGTCAGAGCGACAGCTCGCAGCAGGACAGCGGGGGTGAAAAAGGCAGCGATAATTCTCAAGAAAGCGAAATGAACGCTTTTTATGTAGACGGAGCTGTAATCGTTAAAAACAGAAAGCCCCGTGCTGTAATGACAAGAGATGAGGTTATAGGATTATCGTTTATAAGAAGCAATATTGCAAGGCAGACTATAGACGCTCATCTTCAGGACGGTCTGCCCACTGCGGCTGCGGCCGGAAGCGTAAAAAAGAAAACAGATTTGAGCATTGAGGACGGAAGGATAGTTATAGATATTAAGCTTACTATATCCTATGAATTTTATAAAACCTATTCCGAGGAGCAAAAAGAATCTTTGAAGGATGACGTGACTTATAATATAAAAGAAATGTGCGATAAAGCGGTAAACAAGGCTCTGAAAGAGGAAAGCGCCGATCTGTTCGATATAAATTCACTGCTCAATCATAACGATTACGTTCTTTATGAGGAGTATAAAAAGAACCCTGAAGAGATATTGAAAAAGGTTGATATACGCATTAATATCAATCCGCAAATATAGTTTGCATTTTAATGCGGAATATGGTATAATTTTTTTATCTATTATGGCAAAGGGAGCTGTGTAAAGTGATAAAATTTGAAAATCATATCGGTCAAATCAATATTTCAAATAAATATCTTGTTTCTCTTATCGGTAATGCAGCGACAAATTGCTTCGGCGTTGTCGGGATGAATACTTTCGGTCCGAAACAGAGAATAAGCTCGCTTTTTAAAAAGGGTGAATCGTTGGAAAACGGCGTTATTATTCATAGGACGGATGATGACGAGCTTATAATAGATCTGCATATAACCGTTTCATACGGGATAAATGTTTCAACAGTCGTAGAAAGCATTATGGAAAAGGTACAATATACCGTTGAAACGGAAGCAGCGGTTAAGGTTGCAAAAATTAATGTTTTTGTCGATGAGATGCAATCTTAGCGTAAGGGGGACATTTCAGTGATTAATGGTAAAACTCTTCGGGACGCTTTTATAAGCGGAGCAAACAGCATTGCCAACCAGAAATCGGCTGTTGACGAGCTTAATGTATTTCCGGTTCCCGACGGAGATACAGGAACAAATATGTCTATGACTATGAGCAACGCTCTCATTGCACTTGAAAGAATGCATGACGACGTTACGGTAAGCGAGGTCGCAGAGCAGACCGCTTCATCGCTTTTGAGAGGCGCAAGAGGTAACTCGGGGGTCATTTTATCCTTGATTTTCCGGGGCTTTGCAAAGGGCTTTAACGGAAAAAAAGAGGCGTCTGTCAGCGATTTGGTTACAGCTCTTGACTACGGCGTATCGGGGGCTTATAAGTCAATTATGAAGCCTACCGAGGGTACAATTCTAACCGTTGCAAGGCTGGCGGGGGAAAGAGCCGCTTCCGTTTCCGTTTCGGTCAATGATGAAACCGAGCTATGGGAGGAAGTCTGCAAGGCGGCTTCGGACGCTTTGGACAGCACGCCTGATCTGCTTCCTGCACTGAAGAAAGCGGGCGTTGTTGACGCAGGCGGAAAAGGGCTTTTAATTATTTTTGAAGCTATGCTAAGAGTATTTAAAGGCGGCGAAATGGTGAAGTCGGATATTCCGTCTGAGAAAAAAGCAGTTACGATAGATACGTTCTCATCAACGGTTGGCGATTACGACGAGGTTATAAATTTTACTTACTGCACCGAAATGCTTATTTCAAAGAAAAGCGGAAGCGACGATTGCTCAAAGCTCAGAGCTTATCTTGAAACCATAGGCGACTGCGTGGTAGTTGTTGACGACGATGATATTATAAAGGTTCACGTTCATACTAACAATCCGGGCAAGGCTATAGAAAGGGCGCTGAAGTTCGGAACTATCAATCTCCCGAAGATTGAGAATATGAAAATGCAGCACGAGCAGCGCATCATAGATGCAAAGGTTCCTGAAATCAAGCCCGTTAAGCCGGAGAAGGAGTTCGGATTTGTTGCGGTTGCCGCAGGTCACGGACTGGAAGCTCTGTTTGAGGACGTAGGCGTCGACTGTATAGTAAGAGGCGGGCAGACCATGAATCCGTCCACTGAGGATATTCTTGCCGCTATTAACAAATGTCCGTCTGAAACGGTTTTCGTTTTGCCCAATAACAAGAACATAATTATGTCCGCCGAGCAGGCAGGCAAGCTTGCCGACAGAAAGGTCTGTGTTCTTCAGACGAGAACGATACCTCAGGGCATGAGCGCTATGATGGCTTTTGACGAGGACGCTGATTTTGAAACAAACAGACTGGAAATGACTCACGCATTAGAGAAGGTTTCTACAGGTCAGATAACCTTTGCTGCACGCGACAGCGATTTTGAGGGTCATAAAATAAAGAAAAATGAAATTCTTGCTCTTGAAAACGGCAAGCTTGCCTTTGTGGATAAAGATGTTTCAAAGGCGGCTTATAAGCTTATCAAGAGGATGGTCAAAGGGGATACTGCATATATCACGGTTATTCAGGGGGCTGACGTGTCGGACAAAGACGCAGAAGCTCTCAGAGATCAGTTTCAGAGTAAATTTCAAAACGCAGAGGTTATACTTATAAACGGCGGACAGCCGGTTTATTACTACATTCTTTCCGCTGAATAACAGCGCTTATAACTTAGGCAAGATGTTCCCCGCCTCTATAGGCGGAGATTTCTGTTTATACTTTCAATATTAAGGGCTGCTGCCCTATGTCGTTTCTCAATGACAGAGAGATGCCCTTACCGAAACTAAAAGAAGGAGGAATGTTCCTTTTACGGAGCATAAACAAAAAAATGACAAACAGCTATGAAAGTCCTTTTTGTACAAGATATGCAAGCAAGGAAATGCAGTATATTTTTTCGGCAGATAAAAAATTCACTACATGGAGAAAGCTATGGGTTGCTCTCGCAAGGGCGGAAATGAAGCTGGGGCTTCCCGTTACGCAGGAGCAGGTAGACGAGCTTGAAGCTAATATAGACAACATTGATTACGAATGTGCGGCTGAGCGTGAAAGACTGGTAAGACACGATGTAATGGCGCACGTTTATACATACGGACAGGTATGTCCGAACGCAAAGGGCATAATCCATCTCGGGGCGACCTCGTGCTATGTGGGTGATAACACCGATATTATTATAATGCGTGATGCGTTGAATGTTGTGAAAAGAAAGCTTGTCGGGGTTATCGGACAGCTTTGCGAGTTTGCCGAGAAGTATAAGGACCTGCCCTGCTTAGCATACACGCATCTTCAGCCGGCTCAGCTTACTACCGTCGGCAAGAGGGCTACTCTTTGGTGCAACGAGCTTTTAATGGACTTGGAGGAGATAGATTTTCGACTTAAAAACCTGAAGCTTTTAGGCTCAAAGGGAACGACAGGAACGCAGGCTTCGTTTATGGAGCTTTTCGAGGGAGATATAGAAAAGGTAAAGAAGCTTGAGAATATGATTGCCGAAGAAATGGGCTTTGA
Source organism: uncultured Ruminococcus sp. (assembly GCA_964617585.1). Taxonomy (GTDB): domain Bacteria; phylum Bacillota; class Clostridia; order Oscillospirales; family Ruminococcaceae; genus UMGS1601. The sequence continues at coordinate 2,702 of CAZTXS010000035.1, read as the reverse complement.
CGGAGTTGTTCCCGTTTCGGGACAGACCTATTCAAGAAAGATTGACTTCGCTGTTGTTGCTACCCTTTCGGGCATTGCGCAGAGCTGTATGAAGTTTTCAAACGACATAAGGATACTTCAAAGCTTCAAGGAAATTGAGGAGCCTTTTGAGAAAAATCAGATAGGTTCTTCCGCAATGGCTTATAAAAGAAATCCTATGAGGTGCGAGAGGATTACTTCTCTTTCGAGGTATATAATTTCAGATATGCTCAACCCTGCGTTTACAGCGGGAACCCAGTGGTTTGAGAGGACTCTTGACGACTCTGCGAATAAAAGAATATCGGTTGCCGAAGCGTTTCTGGGCGTTGACGCTGTACTTAATATTATGCTTAACGTAACCGACGGGCTTGTGGTTCACGAAAAGATTATAAGAAAGAGAGTTATGGCGGAGCTTCCGTTCATGGCGACCGAAAACATCATGATGGACGCTGTTAAAAAGGGCGGCGACCGTCAGGAACTTCATGAGAGGATTCGTGAATACTCAATGAAAGCAGGGGGAAGAGTTAAGGACGAAGGACTTGACAATAACCTTTGCGAGCTTATTTTAAACGATCCTATGTTTATGATTTCCAAAGAGGAAATGGACAGCATTATGAAGCCTGAAAACTTCATTGGCAGAAGCGTTTCACAGGTTGAGGAGTTTATTGAAAACTGCGTTAAGCCTGTTCTTGATGAAAACGGCTTCAAACATGAAAGTGTTGAAATAAACGTATAGCTTAATTTTTCAGAGATAAAATAACGGAGGGCGTTTTATGCCGAAGCAGAAGATAATTTATTTTATAGCCGGGGTTTTATGTGCTGTACTGACCGTGCTTATGATAGTTTTAGTTGCAACAGGCTGGGGAAGCGTTGCGTTGGTTATCGGACCGTTCGCTTTTTCCGCAGCGTTTTTTGCAAGCGCTTTTTCAATAAAAACACCCGAACAGAAAAAGAAGCTGAACGAGAAAAACAAGGAGAAAAAAAGGCTTGCCAAAAAAAAGCAAGCCGAGGAAGAGTATGTTTCTCCGTTTTTTAAAGACTGATATATTAATTGTGAAAGGATTTGATAGGGCATGAAGCAGGAAACAAAATGTCTGCACGAGGGTTATACTCCGAAAAACGGAGAGCCGAGGGTAATGCCTATAGTTCAGAGCACTACATATGTTTATGATTCGACAAAGGCGGTGGGAGATGTTTTTGACGATCCGACGCTTAGTCTTATTTATTCCAGGTTTGAAAACCCGACCACCGACGCAGTTGAAAAGAAAATTGCAGCTCTTGAGGGCGGCGTCGCCGCAATGTGTACCTCGAGCGGACAAGCGGCTTCGCTGATTTCTATTCTGAATCTATGTTCGGTAGGAGACAGCTTTATATCGGCTTCCGCCATTTACGGTGGAACGGTAAACCTGTTTGCCGTAACCCTTAAAAAAATGGGTATCGAATGTATTTTCGTAAATCCGGACGCTGACGACGATGAGATACGCAGGGCGTTTAAGCCTAATACAAAATGCGTTTTCGGAGAAACTATAGCAAATCCGGCGCTCACTGTTTTGGATATAGAGAGGTTTGCAAATATCGCTCATGAAAACGGAGTTCCTCTGATTGTTGACAACACCTTTGCAACGCCGATTCTCTGCCGTCCTATAGAGTGGGGAGCGGACATAGTTGTTCACTCGACCAGCAAATATATGGACGGTCATGCCGTTCAGGTGGGAGGAGTAATCGTAGACAGCGGAAGGTTTGATTTTACAAACGGGAAGTTCCCCGACTTTACCGAGCCTGACGAAAGCTATCACGGTATAGTTTATACAGATAAATATTCCGCAGCTCCGTTTATCACAAAGGCTAGAATGCAGCTTATGAGGGATTTGGGCTGCTATCCTGCCGCTAATTCCTCGTTCCTTTTGAACTTGGGACTTGAAACCCTTGCAGTCAGAATGAAGCAGTACTGCGAGAACGCTTTGAAAATAGCTCAGTTCTTTAAGGGTCAGGATAAAATTGAAAAGGTTATTTATCCATCGCTTGAGGGGGATAAGTATTACGACCTGGCGAAGAAGTATGTTCCCGATGGTTCAAGCGGAGTTATTTCGATAGTTGTAAAGGGCGGAAGAGAAAACGCCGTAAAATTTATGGACGCGTTAGAGCTTGCTTCAAATGAGGTTCACGTTGCGGATATAAGAACCTGCGTTCTTCATCCTGCTTCTGCAACTCACAGGCAGCTCACAGATAAACAGCTTGTTGCAGCGGGAATTAACGGAGGAATGATAAGATTCTCATGTGGTCTTGAGAATGTTGACGATATAATAAGCGATATTCAAAAGGGTCTGGACGCAATATAGGCTGTCTTGTAATTAAAAATCATTATAACCTAGGTAAGATGTTAATGACGGGCAAGCCTTTATTAAACGACAAAAATGTAATTGTTCGTGGATAAAATAAAAAGAGCTATCTGACTTCAAAAATCTGATAGCTCTTTACTTATGAATAATTTTCAGATGTTGTCAAAATGTTGTCACGAGGACATTTCGCCTTGCAAAAGCCCAGTATCTATGCGACTTTGCGGCGTTTTGACTACTACTCCCACTCGGCGTGTCCTTTACTGTTATTAACTATATTTGTTTAAGTTTTATACAAATACACGCCTGTTTTTACTTTAATTACATCATTTATTATGGCTTGCTGAC
>CAZTXS010000034.1:0-12115 GCA_964617585.1 uncultured Ruminococcus sp. | reverse complement strand
AAACATAAATCTCGGAAGGAGTTTTTGATATGGCAAAATCAGCGAATCTTTATGTGCGAATCGAGCCGGAGGTAAAGGAGCAGAGCCGATGAACTTCTTAAGCTATGTCTATTATTTTAGGAAAAGTAATTCTTAAACCCCGGTGAAATATCTCTCGCCGGGGTTTTTGGTTTTTTGTGTAATTTTCATTAGAATGAATAGGCAGTATTAATAACTTTAGGCAAAAATGTTGCGAGCCTCCGCAACCGACTTAAAACATAGCCTGCAAATTTTGCAAACGTCTGTTTTAATCTGCTCTTTTAAGCTGTCTTTTGCCGACTTTGTTTTTGCGTATAGCCCAATAATACCTGTTGTTATACAGTACCTTGACAATCTCTCTGCCGCCTTTGACCTTGCCGCTTCCTGCAACAACCTTTACCGAATTTGCTTCAATGGTCTTGACCCTGTTGCTTTTTTTAATTTTACTCGATTTGTAAAGACCGAGCTTTTTTTTCGCAGTAACAACCTTGAATTTAATAAGCTTTTCTCTTTTGACAACCACGTGTCCCTGTAGGTTCGCCTGTTCCATCCAGCTTGTAAGGTTCATCTTCTTCAAAACCCCGTCGTCGGCGGTAAGCACATTATCCGCATTTAAATTTGATTCAGTATAATATACAGTATCGGCTATTACATACTCGACATATTTAACATGACCGTATGTGCCGCCATTGAAACAAGCGATAGAATTTGGCTTCGGATATTTTGACACCTGGAAACCTGCGTTTTTGCAGTTTTTGTAAACCTCGTTGCCGTTTCCTCTTGCGCCTATATACACTCCCATTTTTTCATTTGCTCTTCCCTGGGTGTACCAAACGCATTGACCTCTGGATGAGTTATTAAGCGGTGTTTTATAATACTTACTGTCAAAATCGGCAAGGCGTTTGCCGAGTGATTTTTTATAGTTTATGCCCATTAAGGCTTTCCTCCTTTCTGTTTTTTATGTTTTTAACTTCCGGTATATTTTATGATTTGTTATTTATTTAGGTTAATTTCAAAAAAAATGAATAAGTTTGTGTAAACTGCAAATAATACTAAAACAAACATTTATTTAACGGAGGGAAATAAAATGTCTGAGAAAAATCAGAATCAACAGAGTAAGTTGAATCAACAAAGTCAGCAGAATCAACAAAGTCAGCAGAATCAACAGAACCATCAAAATCAGAACAAAAAATCTGCCGGAAACAATCAATGGGTAAACTCCAATCAGAAGAGCTTTACCGACAAGCGTGAAAGGCGCGACGGCCCCGGCGGCAACTAAAAAGCGTCCCCGATTAATTCGGGGGCTCGTTGCTTTCAAAGCCTAACACTTTAATCACACTTATATAATTATCCTTACAAAAAGAAAAAGTTGCACTGTTATGTGCAACCTTGTTAGAATATAACGTTGATTATTCAATAAGGACTTGCCCGTCATTCAACGTGGCAAGGGTCGGCAATGCCGACCGACCGTTCAGTAGGGGATTGAATCCCGCTACTGAACGGTAATGGAACCCGCCGCCTATAGAGGCGGGGGACATCTTACCTAAGTTTTAAAGTTTTTTATGCTCCTCAAACGACATCTTTTTTTGTAGTACCCTTTAAATAAAAAAGTCGGCAAACTCAAAGGTTTACCGACTTTTTTCATTATCTCTTTTAATTTTCTCTTCTATTACTTTTTTAACAAAGCTATTGAGGTTTTCCCTTGTTTCTTGGCATGAGCTTTGATTTTTCTTATTCCTTCCCATAAAAATATGCACCTCCTAAAGCGTCTAGCTTTTGAGGTGCATAGCAATCATTTCAATAGCTGTTTTTTAGTATATAAATTCTTAGATTATCGGTCTTGTCTTTTCAGGAGCCACCGTGCATGCAATCTGAACGTTGTTGTAAACATCCATTCCCGTTCCGGCAGGAATAAGCTTACCGATAATAACGTTTTCTTTAAGTCCGACAAGGTGGTCGCTCTTTCCTCTTATGGCAGCGTCTGTCAAAGCCTTTGTGGTTTCCTGGAATGAAGCTGCTGACAGGAAGCTGTCAGAGTTAGACGAAGCCTTCGTAATACCCTGTAAAACAGGTATAGTAGTAATAAGCTTTGCGTTGATATTTCCGGCGTCGATTTCTTCCTGAATCTCTCTGTTTATAGCTGCGATTTCATGAACGTCAACCAATGCGCCCGGAAGAAGATAACTGCTGCCCGGATCGTCAACCTTAACCTTCTTCATCATTTGACGTACAATAACCTCAATGTGCTTATCATTAATGTCAACACCCTGAAGCCTATAAACCTTCTGAACCTCGGTTATAATATAATTCTGAACCGCTTCGACACCGTTTACAGCCAATATATCTCCCGGATAGATTGAGCCCTCAGTAAGCGGATCGCCCGCCTTCACAGTATCTCCCTCGTGAACCTTAATCTTATATCCGTAAGGTATTGTATAACTGTCCTGCTCAGGATTGTTAATATCATCATTCGTAACAACAATCTGTTTGGTCTTTTTGACTTCTTCAATGTGAACCGTTCCGTCGATGCTTGTTATGATAGCAGCGCCCTTAGGCTTTCTGGACTCAAACAACTCCTCAACTCTGGGAAGACCCTGCGTAATGTCTTCAGCAGAAGCTATACCTCCCGTATGGAACGTTCTCATAGTAAGCTGCGTACCCGGCTCACCGATAGACTGGGCGGATATAATACCAACTGCATCGCCGACAGAAGTGAGATTGCCGTTTGCAAGGTTAGATCCGTAACACTTCGCACAAACGCCATGCTCCGATTTACAGTGAAGTACCGAGCGAATCTTAATCTTCTCCATTCCATGCGACTTCATGTATTCGCAAACCTTATCAGCTTCGTATTCTTTCATCAGCTTATTATGCGAAACAATAACTTCGCCTGTTTCCTCGTCCTTAAGGTCCTCAACGAGAAAACGTCCGAGAAGTCTTTCGTTAAGCGGCTCGATAATTTCATTGCCGTTCCTGATTTCAAATACTTCTATACCATCGTCCGTTCCGCAGTCCTCTTCGTGAATAATAACGTCCTGAGATACGTCGACAAGCCTTCTTGTAAGGTATCCCGAGTCAGCCGTTCTGAGCGCTGTATCTGCAAGTCCTTTTCTGGCTCCTCGAGATGAAATAAAGTATTCCAAAATATTTAAGCCCTCACGATAGTTAGCTCTGATAGGCATTTCAATCGTCGAACCTGATGTGTTAGCAATAAGTCCGCGCATACCTGCAAGCTGTCTTATCTGGTTGATGCTACCACGGGCTCCCGAATCAGCCATCATATTGATCGGGTTGTAAGGATCAAGCCCGTCCTTAAGAGCGTTGGTAACTTCGTCTGTTGCATCATTCCAAATCTCAATAAACTTTTTGGATTTTTCCTCTCTTGAAATATAACCTCTCTTATACTGAGCGTCTATCTTATCAACGAGAGAATCGGCTTTAGCGATAATTTCTTTCTTAGCTTCAGGAATTTCAGCGTCGCAGACAGCGACGGTAATTGCCGCCTTAGTTGAATACTTATATCCCGTAGACTTAATCTTGTCAAGAACCTCGCTGGTTGTTGTAGTTCCGTGAATTTTGATACATCTCTCTATTATATCAGAAAGCTGTTTCTTCTTAACCAAGAATGATACTTCAAGGTCAAACTGCTTGTCTGAATCTGTTCTGTCGACAAAACCTAAATCCTGAGGTATATTCTCGTTAAAGATGAGTCTGCCGACAGTAGCGTCGATAAGTCTTGAAACCTGATTATCTCCGATCTGCTTTGCGACCTTAACTTTTATAGCGGCGTGAAGTGAAACTACACCTGCGTCATAAGCCATTAACGCCTCGTCAACATCCCTGAATACCTTGCCCTCGCCTTTTTCCCCGTCTTTCTGAAGAGTCAGATAATAAGAACCAAGCAACATATCCTGTGTAGGAATAGCTACAGGACGTCCGTCCGACGGCTTCAAGAGGTTATTTGCGGCAAGCATAAGGAAACGGGCTTCTGTCTGAGCTTCAGCCGACAGAGGAACGTGAACAGCCATCTGATCTCCGTCGAAGTCAGCGTTATAAGCCGTACAAACAAGCGGATGAAGCTTCAGCGCTCTTCCCTCGACCAGAACAGGTTCAAACGCCTGAATACCCAGTCTATGAAGCGTAGGAGCACGGTTCAGAAGCACCGGGTGTCCCTGAATAACATTTTCGAGGGCGTCCCAAACCTCAGGTCTTGCCTTATCCACCATTTTCTTAGCCGATTTAATGTTTATATTCGGATTGGTATCTACAAGCCTTTTCATAACGAACGGCTTAAACAGCTCAAGAGCCATTTCCTTAGGAAGTCCGCACTGATACATTTTAAGCTCAGGTCCTACTACAATAACCGAACGTCCTGAATAGTCTACACGCTTTCCGAGAAGATTCTGACGAAAACGGCCCTGCTTACCCTTAAGCATATCAGAAAGGGATTTAAACGCTCTGTTATTAGGTCCTGTAACAGGTCTGCCGTGTCTGCCGTTATCGATAAGGGCATCAACAGCTTCCTGAAGCATTCTCTTTTCGTTTCTTATGATAATGTCGGGAGCCTGAAGTTCTAACATTCTCTTCAAACGATTGTTTCTGTTAATTACTCTCCTGTAAAGATCGTTCAAGTCGGAGGTAGCATATCTTCCTCCGTCCAGCATAACCATAGGCCTGAGTTCAGGAGGGATAACAGGAACGACATCCAGTATCATCCACTCGGGACGGTTGCCCGAAGTTCTGAAAGCCTCAACGATTTCAAGTCTTTTAAGAAGCTTTATCCTCTTCTGACCTGCGGGAAGTCCGTCAAGCTCAGATTTAAGCTCATTTGAAAGCTCATCCAAGTCTATCTGCTGAAGAAGCTCTTTAATAGCTTCTGCTCCCATTCCAGCTTTAAATTTGTCCTCATACTTCTCTCTCATCTCGACATAGTCTTTTTCAGTGAGAAGCTGACATCTTTCAAGCTCGGTATCTCCCGGATCAATTACAATATATTTCGTAAAGTACAGAACCTCTTCAAGCCGCTTCTGGGAAACCTCAAGCATCTGTCCGATTCTTGACGGAGTGCCTTTGAAATACCAGATATGAGAAACAGGAGCGGCAAGCTCTATATGTCCCATTCTTTCACGGCGAACCTTTGCACGCGTTACCTCAACGCCGCATCGCTCGCAGACCTTTCCCTTAAAACGAATCTTCTTATACTTTCCGCAGTGACATTCCCAGTCCTTTGAAGGTCCAAAAATCTTTTCACAGAAAAGTCCGTCTCTTTCAGGCTTCTGAGTTCTGTAATTTATCGTTTCAGGTCTTGTTACAACGCCGTATGACCACTCTCTGATTTTATCCGGCGATGCAAGACCGATTTTTATTGAATTAAAAGTATTAAATTCCAATATTCGACCCTTCTTCCTTTAGTTTAAGCATTTCGGAAATACTCTTTATTCTTCTGATACTTCTGATTCATCTTCCGTGAAGAAATCCGACTCGTCATCAATCAGGTCAATTTCCTCATCGTCTTCATCGTCCTCATCATCCTCATCGTCCTCATCATCAATATCAATATCTTCAATATTTCCTTCTACGTCTTCTGCAAAGAATCCTTCACCGAGGTCGTCCTCCTCCAGAGATAACTCCAGCTCATCATCTATATTAACTTTAGGAGAAATATCCTCCTCCTCAAGCGACTGTTTAAGGTCGATTTCCTCGCCATGCGTATCTAATACTCTTACGTCAAGACACAACGACTGAAGCTCTTTAACGAGAACCTTGAATGACTCAGGAATTCCCGGCTTAGGAATGTTCTGTCCCTTAACGATAGCTTCATATGTCTTAACACGTCCTACAGTGTCATCGGATTTAACAGTAAGAATTTCCTGAAGCGTATAGGCTGCGCCGTAAGCTTCAAGAGCCCAAACCTCCATTTCTCCGAATCTCTGTCCTCCGAACTGCGCCTTACCTCCGAGAGGCTGCTGTGTAACAAGCGAATAAGGGCCAACCGAACGTGCGTGAATCTTATCATCTACTAAGTGGTGAAGCTTCAGGTAATACATATATCCGACGGTAACACGGTTATCGAACTTTTCGCCGGTTCTTCCATCGTAAAGAGTAAACTTACCGTCCTCTGCCATTCCTGCTTCCTTAAAGCATTCTCGAATATCTTCCTCGTGAGCTCCGTCAAATACAGGAGTCATTATCTTCCAGCCCAGAGCCTTAGCAGCCATTCCTAAGTGAACCTCAAGCACCTGTCCGATGTTCATACGGGAAGGTACTCCAAGAGGGTTAAGAACTATATCAAGAGGTGTTCCGTCCTCTAGGAAAGGCATATCCTCCTGAGGGAGAATTCTTGAAACGACGCCCTTGTTTCCGTGACGTCCCGCCATTTTATCTCCTACGCTTATTTTTCTCTTCTGAGCGATATAGCAGCGTACAAGCTTATTAACGCCGGGTGAAAGCTCATCGCAGTTTTCTCTGGTAAATACCTTTACGTCAATTATAACTCCGGACTCGCCGTGAGGTACTTTAAGTGAATTATCCCTGACCTCTCTTGCTTTCTCACCGAAGATTGCACGCAAAAGTCTTTCTTCAGCCGTAAGCTCGGTTTCGCCCTTAGGCGTAACCTTTCCGACCAGAATATCTCCCGATCTTACTTCAGCGCCTATTCTTATGATACCGTCCTCGTCGAGGTCTTTTAATGCGTCCTCGCCGACATTAGGAATATCTCTTGTAATTTCCTCAGGTCCGAGCTTTGTATCTCTTGCTTCAATCTCATATTCTTCAATATGAATAGAAGTGTATTTATCCTCTTTAACAAGATTTTCATTTAGGAGTACGGCGTCCTCGTAGTTATAACCCTCCCAGGTCATAAATCCGATAAGTGCGTTCTTTCCGAGTGAAATTTCTCCGTTTGAGGTAGCAGGACCGTCAGCAATAACCTGGTTTTCTTCGATTCTCTCGCCTTTTTCAACAATAGGTCTTTGGTTTGTACAGGTTCCTGCGTTTGAACGTTTAAACTTCGTAAGAGTATAAGTGCGAACATTGCCGTCATCTTCTAAAACGATTATTTCATCCGCTGAAACGCTCTTTACAACTCCGTCAGCCTTTGAAACTACAGCTACTCCCGAATCAACGCAGGCTTTGTATTCCATACCCGTTCCGACTATAGGAGCTTCTGTCTTTAACAGAGGTACAGCCTGGCGCTGCATATTAGATCCCATAAGCGCACGGTTTGCGTCGTCGTTTTCCAAGAAAGGAATCATCGCTGTAGCGACTGAAACAACCATCTTCGGAGAAACGTCCATATAGTCAACTTCGCTTCTGTCAAACTCTGAAATCTGGTCACGGTAACGTCCGTTTACCTTAGCTCTTGCAAACTTGCCGTCCTCAGTGAGCGGCTCGTTAGCCTGTGCGACAATAAAGTTGTCCTCAACGTCGGCGGTCATATATTCCACCTCGTCGGTAACTATCCCCGTTTCCTTGTCAACTTTTCTGTACGGCGCTTCGATAAAGCCGTATTCATTTATTCTTGCAAACGAAGCAAGATACGAAATAAGTCCGATGTTCGGTCCTTCGGGAGTTTCAATAGGACACATTCTTCCGTAGTGAGAATAGTGTACGTCGCGGACCTCGAATCCGGCTCTGTCGCGGGACAATCCTCCGGGGCCTAAAGCGGAAAGCCTTCTCTTGTGAGTAAGCTCTGCAAGAGGGTTATTCTGATCCATGAACTGCGACAGAGGCGAAGAACCGAAGAATTCTTTTATTGCAGCCGTTATCGGTCTGATGTTGATAAGCGCCGCAGGAGTAACAACCTCTAAATCCTGAGATTGGATATTCATTCTCTCACGGATAACTCTTTCCATTCTCGTAAAACCGATTCTGAACTGATTCTGGAGAAGCTCTCCGACGCTTCTGATTCTTCTGTTGCCCAAATGGTCAATATCGTCAACAACTCCGACGCATTCGCACAGATTCAGAAAATATGAAATTGTTGCGATTATATCGTCAATAGTTATATGCTTGGGAACAAGCTCGTCTGCACGAAGCTTGATATTTTTCTTAAGCTCATCTTCGGTTTCTGAAGTTTCAAGAATTTCTTTCAGAATATCAAATGAAACCATTTCATTAACGCCGAATTCTTTAACGTCAAAATCAATGAAGTTCTTGATATCGACCATTCCGTTGCCGATAATTTTAACTTCCTTTTCTTCGACTTTATTTATAATTTCGCCCTCGATAGTTAAGGTTTCCTTAACCTCAACCGTAACGTAAGCTACCTTAACACCCGCCTGTTCAATCTCAACAGCTCTTTCATAGCTGATATTTTCACCTGCGTCAGCCATAATCTCACCTGTCAGAGGATTGACGACAGGCTGCGACAGAGTGTGACCCGAAAGACGTGAAGCAAGACCTAATTTTTTGTTAAACTTATATCTTCCGAACCTTGCCAGGTCATATCTTTTAGCGTCAAAGAATAAATTATTTAAATGTGTAACTGCGCTGTCAACAGTCGGAGGCTCGCCCGGACGAAGCCTTTTATACACTTCAAGTAAAGCTTCTTCCCTGTTTGCGGTCTGATCCTTCTGCTCTATAGTCTGAATAAGTCTTTCATCCTCGCCGAAGGTTTCATATATTTCCGTATTAGTTCCTATACCTATAGCTCTTATAAACGTAGTAATAGGTATCTTTCTGTTCTTATCTATTCTAACGTATACTATGTCGTTTGAGTCCATTTCATATTCAAGCCATGCTCCGCGGCTCGGTATGACCGTACACTTGAATAAATCCTTACCCGTTTTATCCTTATCAAACGCATAATATACGCCCGGAGAACGTACAAGCTGAGATACTATAACACGCTCAGCGCCGTTGATTACAAAAGTGCCGCTTTCCGTCATTATAGGAAAATCGCCCATATAGACTTCGCTTTCCTTAATCTCTCCTGTTTCCGTATTATTCAGCCTTGCCGTTACTTTAAGAGGCGCTGCATATGTCACATCTCTTTCTTTGCACTCGGCAACCGAATATTTAGGCTTATCATCAATTCTGTAATCAATGAAGCTCAGTTCGAGAGTTCCGTTATAATCAGTGATAGACGCCACATCTCTGAATACCTCTCTTAAACCTTCGTCTAAGAACCATTTGTATGACTTTTTCTGAACCTCGATAAGATTAGGCATATCCAACACTTCATTAATCTTAGCAAAGCTCTTACGGGTTGTTTTGCCAAGCTTGACTTCCTTGACATTTACCATAGGCTTAATCACTCCTTAATCTAATTAAACTAGCTTCGGACGTACCATTTCAGCTTCACATTTACACAAAAAATATCTTTTATAACTTAGGCAAGATGTCCCTCGCCTCTATAGGCGGCGGGAACATTGCCCGATCATTAGCGGGATACAATCCTCTGCTGACCGGCCGGTCGGCATTGCCGACACTTGCCGCATTGAATGACGGGCAAGCCCTTATTAAACCTGAATTTCACTTCCCTTTACCTTAGAATTTCGTTGTAAATAGGTGCAAAACTCCATTATGATACATTGTATAATTATATTACAAACTAAAAAAAAAGTCAAGCTTTTTTTAAAAAACTTTTGAAAAATATAAATTTTATAATTAAATGCGAAGGGTAGTAATAGTGTTTACACACTGATTCTTAAATCGCTTAATTGCACCTTATGCATAAAATAAATGCTGTCAAGGGTGCGTAGCACTTGTTTACCCTTTACAGCATTTATTTTATGTGTTAAATATTCAAGGCGATTTAAGAATTATTATTCTAAAATTTTATTTATAACTTTTTCTTTTAATAAAGTATTATTTTCAATATGTAATATTTTGTAACCACATTTTTTGCATACGTTATCTATAAATTTATCTCTTACCTTTCTATCTTCTCTTTTGTGCGAAGAATCATCATATTCAATCAGCAAAACAATATTAAGATTTTCAGGCTCTGCTAATGCAAAATCAATATGTTTAGCTTTTATCTTTCCGAAGTATTGATAAAATTCTGAATTGTTTTTATACCCGTATACTTCAACAAGATCCGCAAATCTTATTTTGCTTAATACTAATAGATTTAATTCATCTGCTATTATTTTTAGATTTTTGTAAAATTGCATCTCGTAATTTGTAAGCAAGTATTTTTTTCTATATGGTAGATTGTTTATCATTTCTTTTACTATATAATCATTCTTATTATTTTTTATATTCACTTTTTTTCTGCTTATAATTTTAAACATATTTAATATAGCCATTACAAATTTAATTGCTATCATTATAATTATTGCTAGTATTATTAGTCCTAATATTTTATATAAGTAATCCATTTATTTTCCCTTCCTTTTGTCGATTACATATATTTGTATTATATAAATATTTTCTATGTTTGTCAATATCAGCATATCGCTGATAAAATATGTTTTTATAGGAGGTATCACAATATGGTAAAGGTTATTGGATACGAAAAGAAAAAAGGCACGTTTATTAATGAAAAAACAGGGGATTTAATTGATTATGATAATATTAATCTCCATACCATCACGGACGAATATAAAAACATAGTTGGTTTTAGTTCGTCTGTTTTGAAAATCAAATCAAAAGATTTTGAGGGAATAACAGGCTTTAAATCTCCTGATGAGCTACTTGACAAAGAAGTAACGTTAGGTTATATACCTGTAGCAGGCGGAGCTAAATTATCTTCGATAAAAATTGTTGATTAGTATGAAACGTTTATTTTTAATCATTCTTTTTTCAGTAGTTGCAATGTTTATTTTTGGGTTTTTTACCGTTTGTTATGCAGATGAAACAACGGAACAAGTAACTACTGTAATAACTAGCGAATATGAACAGGAAATTCTTGAACATTTGGAGAGTATTGATTTGTATGTTCAGAATACTTTCAAATGGGTATTCGGTTGTTGTTTTTGCTTAATAATACTGCTTGTAATATTGGCGGTAATTATTATATGTGCTACTTTCAGTCGATTGATAATGTAAGAAAGGAGGCTTTTTCATGTTTGGCTTGTCTCTAATGGCAGATGATGCTAATATAACAGCTATAAATTCTGCTATTTCTTCGATGACAGATACAGTTAAAAGCGTGATTACATCTGCTTTGCCTGTAGTTCTGCCGATTTGCGCTATCATTGTAGCTGCATCTATCGGAGTTAAAATTTTTAAGAAATTTGCGAAATAGCTCTTATTTCTTAAATTGGAGTTGATAACGTATGAAGAAAAGAATATTTTGTTTAACTTTAAGTTTAATATTTATTCTTTCTACTGTTATCAACTCTTTTTTTGTTGTTTCTGCTGATGATTTTGATATTAATGATTACATTGAAGTTCATAAGCCAGAAATCCCTGATGTAGATAATAATGGAGATTTGCTTCAATCAGATAATATTGATGATAGTTTTGATGATGAATTTTATAATGATCCCGATGTAATTGATGAGGATGAAAAGGACGATGAAACTTATGATGATAAAAAGCCTTATAATAGTGATTTTTCTGATGATAGCGACAGTGATAATGCTAACAATGAAAAAACAATAAGTAGTTATTCTGGTAGAAGTTCTTCATCCGATTCTGTCGGTGAAAGTGGGTATTCTGTTTTTAGTGATGATAATACGGATACGGATGATACTTTTGATGAAAATATTTATGATTCTGATGATCCAATTGATTTAATTATGCAAAATGTTGTTTATGGTTCGGGTCTTTTCCCTTTTGAAGTTACTAAGTATACCGCTAAATCTTTATTTTATAGCGGTTATTATGCTTGGTATTATAATTCTTATTATACTACTCTTAATCCTAGTAATTATTATGCTCCTAATGATTTACTTTCAACGTTTTCTGATTTGTTTAGCTTAAAAAATTTAGTTATATTAAAATACAAAAGTTATTATCTTTGTAAAAATTATCCTGACGAGGACCCTTTTGTTTATATTCTTCTTTATTCTGATACTGATATTTATTATAAAGATTCTGGTTCTTTAATTGACACTGATAATACTACTGGTAATTTTCTTGAAATGCGTTTTTCTTCGGCTAAAAGTGATGATTATATTCATGCTGATGTTAATAGATATGGTTT
>CAZTXS010000033.1:0-12203 GCA_964617585.1 uncultured Ruminococcus sp. | reverse complement strand
TGCAAAAAATAACAATTACTGATATAATAAATAAAAAACAATTATAAATAGTTTTACTTTTTGAAGGTTCTGAAATAGTTTCATTTTCAGGAAAAAATCTTCTGAACATGGTTTTTAAGTTATAAAAAAAACTTTTGCGATAACGAATTGATTTAATAACAGAATTAATGACAATATATAATAGTGCAACAATACACCAAAGAATAAAAAACATTAAAACAGATATTAAGAGATCATCAATTATAAATATTATAAAACTAATTAAAAATGATATTGTGGAAAAAAATCCTTCCCAACGCATTAACTTCAACCTCTTTTTATACCTTATTTATAACTTTACCCACGCATTTTATATCGTCATAATCAAAATTCTGTGTAGACGCAGTAGTGGTTTTTATAGATGCTGTGGTAGCTTGTGTTTTTGCTGTAGTGGTAGTGGTTCTCCTTGTTGTGCTAGTTGTAACAGTTTGAGTAGTTTCGTTTGAAGCTTTAGCCGATATGACGTTTGCTGTATCATTGGAAACAATATAGTACAGAGGCAGAATAATTAATACGACTGATATTATTGTTGAAATAATGAATGCTATGATAGAGGATTTTTTAGATTTACGTTTTAAGTCTTTTTTGTACTGTTCAATTGTCATACCGTTTTCAAGTGATTTTGTTTCATATAATGAATCCAGTAATTTATGTAATCTGTTTAAACGTTCCTCATTTTCATTGATAAGCTTATCATTCTTTATTGCTTTGTGTCGATAAATTCTATTTGATTTATTAATATTTTTTATATTTCTTTCGAGGTCTTGAATATCTTCGTCACCCTTTTTACCAAAAAACCATGTAAAATAAATTATGCATAAGCATAAAAAAACTATGTATATAATCGAATGTTGTATAATTGATTTGTATTGATTGCCTGAAAGCTTTTCAATTAACTTATCAGACAGTGTTATTTTAAAAGTTGGGGGATAGTAATTAATATAATCTGATTTGTATTCTGTTCCGTTTTTGTAAATGTGTGAAGGTTCTAATTCAGTAGGACCCTTTACATCTACTTCAGCTAAATCATCAATTTCAAAGACGACAATGTAATCATCATATTTAATCAAGGGAATATAATATTCGGAATCAGAATTTGTATGTTCTATATCTTCACCGTAAAAAGTTTGTGTATAATAAGTATTTGATTCAGTTATATTTTTTTCAACAATTGCTTCAACTGTTGCCCCATCAATGTTTTTTATGAAAGTATTATAGTAAGGAAAATTTCCCCTATCTACGATTTCAACGGTTGCTTCATATTTGGCAGTGAAACTATTTGCTTCAAGAAAGCTTCCAATTTGAGCATTAGCACCTGAATTTACAATTATAAGATAACCGTTCAAAAACAGAATTACTGCTATAATAAACAGTGATAAAACCAATTTTAAATTACTTTTAAAAAGCTCAAATGAATTTGAATATTTTTCTTTAACCAAAGAAATAAAATTTTCTTTATCTCTTATTGCAATACAAGCAGATGAAAAAATATAATAAATGAAAACTATATCAACTATCATTGCTACTATTAATGCTGCTCCGGTAAACATTTTTATCCCTTACCTTTTTTATAATTACTTCTTGACATTTATTTCAAAATGTCATATAATGTATTCGTAGAATATAGAAGAAAAATCTATATTGTGTTTTCTTCCCTATCAACATTCGCAGTGTTGATGGGGATTTTTATTTTCTCAGCGGCTCTCCGACATTATCTTTAAAAGAGCCTAAAGCAATTTTACAAATATCCACGATCCAACCTATGCAAAACAGTCCCCCTGTAAATAAATACAAAATGCCTTTGCCAATTCTGCCGACATAAAACAGGTGCAACCCAAAAAAACCGCCGAAAACGCATAACCAAAGCGCAACTTGTTTACTTTTGTCGCTTGTTTGTGTAACATAATTTGTCATGATTTTTACTCCTTTTATTTTTTTCAACAATTTGTATAACCATTATATCGCAATAAATTACAAATGGCAATACTAATTTGACAAGATAATATCTATTTTTGTTTCAATAAGGGCTTGCCCGTCATTATATCCCCAGTATAGACCTACTGATAGGGATTTTATTTAGGTGTTTTTTGTCTATAAACATATCCTTTGGAGTCTTACAATATAATTAGAGTCGACAAACATCCTAAAAGCCGACAAAACAAAAAAGACAAATGAAGCGTCAAAGACAAGCAAAAGCTCATCTAAAACAAATACTTCAAATGTCAATAAGAATACAACTCAAAATGCAAAGTCTGACAGCATAAGCAGAATTGACGTAAAAGCAGCAGCTAAAGACCTTTCAAAAGCTTTAGGCGTAAAAATCAATGTATATCAGAGCGACACCAATATAAGAGGTTTTGAGAAAAACGGAGAAGTATATATTAATGAGAGCTTTGTAAATAAAAAAGCAAACGGTTCATCAGAGTTTAATTTTATCCTTGCACATGAACTTACGCATACGCTTGAACAGTCAAAGCACTACAACAGCATGAAAACATATATCATAAACAGCAGAGTTTATTCCGATTATTTGGTTGCAAATGATACAACCCATATGCAAGAAATCACCGGTCGGCAAGAACTGTATGAGAAGTCAGGTAAAACGCTAACGAAAAAGCAAGCAGAACGAGAGATTGTCGCTGATTTTATTGCGGACGAGCTTTTAACCAATGAGGAAAGTATAAGAGAGCTTGCTCAAACTAACAGGGGTCTTTTTGTAAAGGTAAAGGAATTTCTCAACAAGATTATTGCAAATCTCAAAAAATTTGCAACAGGCTCAGACAATATCACAAAGGCTCAAAAAGACCTTATTCAAATAAGAAACTTGTACAACAAGGCTTTTAAGGACGTTAAGAAGAGCGGCAAGTATTCAACCGAAACTAAATATAGTAAGAAGCTGGGCGGATATAATCCTGAAATTAATGTTACTACAGATAATATTCTTAAAGAGTATGGAATAAAAAATATAAATGCAAAATATGAAGTTATTAATAAGATTGCAAATAAGCTTGAAAGAAATTATCTATCAACAGATAAAATAAGCAAACCAATAACAAATATAGATACTGGATTGAAGATTGAAATCAGAAAATCAGGAATAAGAGAAAACTTTGGTAATGACAAATATTATTTAAATTTGTCTACAGATTTAAAGCTTGCAAAAATTGCTTCTATGAGTGAATTAGCAAAAATGATAAAATATGGGGAAGTTAGATCAGAGGACGCTTCTAATTATCATAATCCAAAAAGTAAAGTAAGGTTTAGTTATCTGCAATCATCAATTAATGTTGACGGTGTAAATTATGATGTAACTATAGACATAAAGAAACTTCCTAATAATGATAATATTTTTTATATTCATGATTTAAAAATTAAAAAGCAAGAGACAAATTCGTTCCACCGCACTGCGAATGGATTGAAAGTGAATTTGCCTCTTGCCAACAACAATATATCACAAAAAAATGATACTGTCAATACTAATATACGAAAAAATTTCGATAATGATACAAAGTTTTCAATAGCAAAACCTATAGAAGAAACAAAAGACCTCATCGCAGTTCACAATTTATCTAAACAAAATTTAACGGACTGCCTTGAACTTGGCGGAATACCAATGCCCAGTATTGCCATTACAAAAGACAATATAGGACACGCTGATTTTGGAGACATTTCTCTTGTTTTCGGAAAAGACACAATAGACCCGCAACAAAACAGAAATAACAAGGTTTATTCAAATGATGCATATACTCCGACATTTCCAAGAGTAGAGTATAAATTCAACGAGGCTCAGTTAAAAAAGGCAGCAGATTACTTTAATGTGTCACCCGCATATTTGAAATCAAACATGAGTGATAAGAATATTGAAGCGGGAGCAGAAGATTTATTTAGCGTTAATGAAATAAAAAAGCGTTATTTGCAGGATAAGAATATTCGGTTGAATGATAGAGATGAATATGAGTATTTCAATGTTCCAAAACATAGGCAGGAATTAAAGAGTTATATAAGAGACATTATTTCACCGATATATGAAAAAAGAGGTATATATAACGGTGAAGGCCCTTTTACCGAAAACGGAGATTTCAAGGGCTTTGAAGCAACTCATTATGAATATACTCTTGACAATATTTTACGCGCAATTAATCAGGGAGACCAAACAGGGACAGGGTTTACTAATGGCGTCGGCAGTTTACGCGGCGCAGTCTCAAACACATACAATAGTATAGAAGACTTACATGAAAATGAAAGCAGACTGTTTGACATTTCCGATAATGAGTATTCCGAAATGATGAAGTTATATCAAAATAGGCTAGGAGAAATTATCGGTTCTATGCTAAAAGAATCAGATACTAACTTGCTTCGTTATGATAATGCAGGCTCGGTCATTATTGAAAGCGTAAGAAATGGCTTGTCTATTGACAGTATTGAACAGGTTTTATCAGAGTATAAGAGTGCATACAACATAACCGAACAAACAGCCAAGGATATAAAGGCTTTAGCTGAGGATTTACTGAAAATGCCCACAAAATACTTTGAAGCAAAGCCTCAAAGAGTAGTGAATTTCAGTGAGGTTAAAACAGTTCTTATCCCCGAAGGGTCAAGCAGTGAGCTTATTAACGGTTTAAAAGAAGCAGGAGTGGGTGAAGTATTAACCTATACAGATAAAGAAGACAGACTTGATAAGCTCAATGCTTTAGATGATGATGTGAAGTTTTCAATAAGTGATGAAAATGAAAAATGGAAACCGATAAAACCATCTGAAAAAACGCAAAAGGTTCTTGACAGATTAGCTGAGAATAAATCGGTAACTTTAGATTTAATAGCCGAGCTTCCCGAAATAGCTGAAGGATATGCCAGAAGAGGACATATAAACCCGACTATCAATATAAACACCGAAGAGCGTGAGCAATTAAGGACTGATATACAAAACGAGGTTGAAAGCTTAGGAAGCGCAAAACTTGACAAAAACGGCGAATGGGTGTATAACGGTAATATAGAGCAAGGTCACAGAGTAGATATTGTTATAGGCTTGCCTGCGGCGGGGAAATCAACGGTTCTTGCAAATCCATTGTCTGAAACATACAACTCAAGGATTGTTGACAGCGACATAGTAAAAGAAAAATTGCCTGAATATGATAACGGCTACGGCGCAGACCATGTTCATAAAGAAAGCAAGCTGATTAATGATAAAATACTTGACAAGGCAACGAGTAAAGGCGAAAATATAGTATTGCCTATTATCGGCAGTGATTATGTAAAGCTTGTTGAAAAAATTAACAAGTTTAGAGATGGTGGTTATAGCGTTCATTTACATTTAAACGAGCTTCCGATGAATAAATCATTGGGAAGAATGTTAAACAGATTTTTAACGGACGGACGTTTTATAGACCCTAAAACATCATATAAATATCAGAATAAGCCGTCGGCGGTATTCGATAGAGTGATAAACACGAAAGGAGATTTATTAGATGGATATTCAAAATACTCAAACGATGTCGAACGAGGTCAAGACCCCGTCTTCATCAAGGGAACAGAAAACATACAAGAAGCTTACAAAGGAAGAGATAAAGGAACTACAGAGGGAAACTCTGGAGATGTACGAGAGAGCAGACGAGATGGAACATCAAGCAATAATGAATATGACATTTCGACCAAAGACGAAGAAAAATACTCAGTAAATTCAGACGCAGAGGCTAAGGTAAAAGAGCTTAACGAGAAATACGGAACAAAGAAAAAGGGTGAAAATCCGACAAGGAATATTGACGTACCCGAAAAGACAAGCGATAATAAACGAGTAAGAGAGTTTGTTAAAACCGTTCTTGAAAGCGACGTAGTGACCGAAGATATGCTGGAGGGAATAGGTGAAGAGCTTGTAAAAGAGGCTTATTCCTATGAACCGTTAAGCAATGAAACCGAACTGAAGATAGCCGAAGAATGGATAGACGACAACGGCAAAGGAGTTTCGGCAAAGCATTTTGAGCAATGGAACGAGCTGCAAAAAGCCGACCGCACACCGACGGCTATTGATATTGCAAAAGGCGAATTGTTACTCAGGTCAGCGGCTAAAAGCGGCGACAAGGTACATACAATGAAGCTTATTGCAGACCTTGCGGAAATGGGAACCACCGCAGGGCAGCAAGTTCAGGCAATGCGACTTTTAAAGAAGTCGACAGGAATCGGACAGTTATACTATGCTGAAAAAACAGTCCGCAGAATGAACGCTGATTATGAGGCTAAGTACGCTAAACAAAAAAGAAAGGGCAAGGAAATTCCTCATATTGAAATAAATGAGGAATTGGCGGTAGAGCTTGCACAGGCAAAAACGGAAACAGGTATTTTGTTTTTAATTTTCTGCTGAACTTTTATCCCTGCATTTATAGTTTAATTGATTTTATTATTGGATTATGTAAAAAGTCGGATGCCAATGGCATGATATTAGTTTAATAAATATCTATACATAAAAAAGGGGCTGTAAAAAAAGCTCTAAAAAAACCGAAATTCGCTTATTGAAGTGAGTCTCGGTAATTTTTTAGTCAATGATCGAAAAAATTTGATTAAGTCCGTAAAAGCCCCGGTTCATCGGTTTTGCAATGATTGACACATTTCGTTTTAAATGCTACAATTAGTTAATATTAATCCTTGAAGGGAGGGCAATATTCCTCTTTCGGAATATAATCATTATGCCTAAGATATGTAAAAGCTGCGGTAAAGAATTTACCGAAGAATACTGCGAACACTGCGGATACGGAAATCCCGACATAAAAATAAAAGCAACAAAAAAGTATAAAACAAAAATTCCTGAGAGGTTTCTTCCTCCTGAAGAGCAGGAACGATTAGCTCAAGAAAGACTCGCTCAGGGAAAGAAGCCTAAAACCAAAACCGATAAGCAAAAAAGAAAACAGAAAATTATTCTGATCTGTCTTATAGCCGTTATAATAGGAATCATATTCTATGTTTTGTACAACCGGGGAATTTTATTTTCTAAAAGTCCTGAACAGCTTGTCAATCAATATTTCACTTCAATAGCGGAAATGGATTATAACAAGTACAACAGTTGCTTCAACGATGAGCTTGCCGAGCTTAACGACTCCACCATCAAAAAAAGCGATATTAGTAAAAAAGAAGCTATGAAAGCTCTTTATTCCGACTATATAAGCATCTTCGGAGAGGAATTTAAAGCCGATATTAATATAAACAGCATTTCAGACATGGACAAAGGCGAAATTATTGAAGAAGAAATAAGCTTTCAATCTCAGTATGAAAAAAGCATAACCATAGACGAGGGGAAGAAAATCAATACAACGGTTAAGTTTTCAGGCTCAAAATCATCTCAGAAAATCGAATTTAACGTATATACTGCAAAGCTGGACGGAAAATGGCGTATTATCAATGTTGAGGAAACCGAAGAAATAGACCAAACAGGCACGTCTTCTGCCTCTGAAACAACGTCTGAAGCTGATTAGTTTCCGAATTTCAATAATGGCTTGCCCGTTATTCAACGTGGCAAGGGTCGTCAATGCCAACCGGACGCCTATAGAGGCGGGGAACATCTTGCCTTAGTTATAAGAGAAAGGACGCAATTTAATATGAAAAATGATTTTGTAATCACACCAAAGCTTCCGTCGCTTCTCCATGGCGCAGATTATAACCCTGAACAATGGCTTAAAGCCGACGGAGTTTTTGAAAAGGATATAGAGTACATGAAAAAGGCAGACTTCAACTGCGTGACGCTGGGGGTATTCTCCTGGTCTATGCTGGAGCCTGACGATGGAATATATGATTTCTCGTGGATGGACAAGGTTATAAACACTCTGTACCAAAACGGAATATATACTATTCTTGCTACTCCCACCGGAGCAAGACCCGTTTGGCTCACTCACAAGTATCCCGAGGTTTCAAGGGTTGAGCGAAACCGCGTCAGAAACCTTCACGGAGGAAGACACAATCACTGCTATACTTCTCCCGTTTACCGAAGAAAAACAAAAGAAATCAATACTCGTCTGGCAGAACGCTATGCCAATAATCCTGCGGTGATTATGTGGCATATTTCCAACGAACTTGGCGGTCAATGCTACTGCGAAAAATGTCAGGCGGCTTTCAGAAAATGGCTGAAAAATAAATACAACAACGACTTAGAAGCGTTAAACGACGCATGGTACACTATTTTCTGGAGTCAGAAATACACCGACTGGGAACAGATTGAAGCCCCTGCCGATCATGGTATGCCGGTTCTGCACGGACTTAACCTGGATTGGAACAGATTCTGCACCGAACAGACTCTTGACTTCTGCAGAGAAGAAGTCAAAGCTGTTAAAGCGGTAAACCCGGACATTCCCTGCACAATTAATATGATGAGCTTTTATGACGGGCTCGACTATTCTAAATTCTTAGATGATGTAGACGTAATTTCGTGGGATTCTTACCCCTGCTGGCATGAGGGCGACGACTATTGGAACGCTGTTTCTACCGCCTTTAATCACGACATCATGCGTTCTTATAAAAACCAACCGTTTATGATGATGGAGAACACGCCCTCAACCGCTAACTGGTGCGGCGTTTCAAGGCTTCGCCATCCGAACCTGCTTGAACTCACTTCCATGCAGGCGTTAGCTCACGGTTCAAATACCGTTCAGTATTTTCAATGGCGTCAGTCGAACGGCTCATGTGAAAAATTTCACAGCGCAGTTATTTCCCACCGTGGAAAAGACGATACTATGATATTTAAAAACGTCGCTAAGGTAGGACAAAACCTGAAAAAGCTGAACAATGATCTTTATCATGGAGATATAACTCCGAAAGCGGCGATTATATTCGATACAGAAAACAAATGGGCGATAGACGACGGCAAAGGTCCTAGAAACATAGGCATGAAATACAACGAAGCTTGCATATCTCACTATGCTCCGTTCTGGGAAGCGGGAATTCCCTGCGATGTAATCGACTCGACCGCTTCTTTTGAAGGCTACAGACTTTTAATCGCTCCTATGCTTTATATGCTGAAGGACGGCGTTGCCGACAGACTCAAGGCTTTTGTCAAAAACGGCGGGACCTTAGTCGGCACATATTTCACCGGACTGGCAAATGAAAACGATCTTTGCTTTAACGGCGAGCTTCCGGCGCAGGGACTTTCAGAGGTTTTCGGTCTTTGGGAAGAGGACATTGACGCTCTTTACGACCATCAGCAGAATGAAATCGCCGTTGAAGATAAAAAATCAGGCTTCAAGGGAACTTTTAAAGCGTCAGTTTTCTGCGATCTTGTTCACCCGACAACCGCAAGCGTTTTGGGTACTTATACAAAAGACTGGTATGCAGGCCGACCCGCCCTGCTTAAAAACAAGTACGGCAAAGGCAGCGCATACTACATAGCTTCCTTTGCAGATATTTCACTTCTTAAAAAACTCTATGGCGTAATATGCAAGGACTTAGGCATTAAGCGAAATCTTGACGTTTCACTGCCTAAAAATGTGACCGTCGGAAAACGGGGAAAGCTATACTTCTTCCAGAATTTCAACAAACACGAGGAGGTTGTCAACCTTCCTAAGGATATGAAGCTTGAAAACGTTCTGACCGATGAAAAGATAAAAAACCGAGTTGTTATTCCTCCCTACGGAATAATAATAGCAAAATAATTTTATTCTCCCGAGCAGGTCAAAAGTCTTGCCGGGAGTTTTCTTTATTTCCCCATAAAATGTTTGACAAAGCAATGTTTAATGGTGTACAATAAAAGGGCAATGAAATACAAATTTTCAAATTGGAGGAAATATAAATGGCATATGTAATAGGCGTTGACTGCGGAACAAGCGGTACAAAAACCGTTCTTTTTGACGAAATCGGAAAAGTCATCGCATCTAAAACTATTGAATATCCGATGTATCAGCCTAAAAACGGCTATGCTGAACAGGATCCTGCCGACTGGTCAAATGCAATGATTAATACAATCAAGGCTGTTATGACTCAGAGCGGAGTTTCTAAGGAGGACGTTAAAGGCGTTGGTATTTCAGGACAGATGCACGGTCTTGTTATGCTTGACAAAGACGGCAATGTTCTTAGAAAGTCGATTATTTGGTGCGACCAAAGAACAGCTAACGAAGTCGGGGAAATGAATCAGAAGCTCGGCGAGAAAAAGCTTATTGAAATTACCGCTAATCCTGCTCTGACCGGCTGGACTGCTGCAAAAATTCTTTGGGTGAAAAACAACGAGCCTGAAATCTATGAAAAATGCGCTCATATACTTTTGCCTAAGGACTATTTAAGATATATTCTCACAGGCGAATTTGCTACCGAGGTGTCAGACGCTTCAGGCATGCAGCTTCTTGACGTTCCGAGCAGATGCTGGTCTGACGAGGTTCTTTCCGCTCTTGAAATAGACAAGACTCTACTTGGCAAGGTTTACGAAAGCTGTGAGGTAACAGGAGAAGTTACTGAAAAAATGGCTGACCTGACCGGCTTGAAAAAAGGCACTATAGTCGTCGGAGGAGCAGGCGACAACGCCGCAGCAGCCGTCGGAACAGGCGTTGTTGAAGACGGAAAAGCATTTACAACAATAGGCACGTCCGGAGTTGTTTTCGCACATACGTCAAGCATATCAATCGACCCTAAGGGACGGGTTCATACCTGCTGCGCAGCTGTTCCGAATTCATGGCACGTTATGGGCGTAACTCAGGGCGCAGGTCTTTCTCTGAAATGGTTCAGGGATAATTTCTGCAATGCTGAAAAGGAAACCGCTTCTTTAATGGGCGTCGACGAATATTACCTTATGGACAAGGAAGCTGAAACTGTTCCTGTCGGAGCAAACAGACTTCTTTATCTGCCTTACTTAATGGGCGAGAGAACTCCTCATCTCGATCCTGACGCAAGAGGCGTTTTCTTTGGGCTTTCTGCTATACATACAAAAAAGGATATGCTAAGAGCGGTTCTTGAGGGCGTATCCTATTCTCTCCGCGACTGTATAGAAGTTTTCAGAGAAATGAACATAAATGTTTCGGACATGATGGCTTGCGGCGGCGGCGGAACTTCTCCTCTGTGGCGCTCAATGCTGGCTGATTTATACAACTGCCCTGTTAAAACTGTTGCCTCTAAGGAAGGTCCTGCTCTCGGCGTAGCTCTTTTGGCAACTGTCGGCGCAGGAATCTACAGCAGCGTTCCCGAAGCATGCAGAGCCGTTATAAAAACAGATAAAACTCAGGAGCCGATTTGCCAAAACGTCCCTGAATATGAAAAATACTATCAGCTTTATCGTGAGATTTATCCCGCTCTTAATGCAAGCTTTAAGAAATTAGGAACGCTTTAAAAATCGTGATAAAGCCTGTAAAAAATTAAAACATTGTATAATACCTGATTTTTCAGGAAATATATATTTGAAAGGAAAACTAATTATGAAACTATTTATTGACACTGCGAACGTTGACGACATCAGAGAAGCTAACGACCTCGGCGTTATCTGCGGAGTTACAACAAACCCGTCTTTAATCGCTAAAGAGGGAAAGGTTTTTCAGGATGTTGTCAAGGAAATTACAGAGATTGTTGACGGACCTATATCCGCTGAAGTTATCTCGCTGGAAGCCGACAAAATGGTTGAAGAAGCTAAACCGCTTGCCGCTATGCACAAAAACATCGTTATCAAAATTCCAATGTGCGCTGAGGGACTTAAGGCTGTCAAAAAGCTCACCGAACTGGGCATTAAGACAAATGTAACCCTTATTTTCTCTGCTGCTCAAGCGCTTTTGGCAGCAAATGCAGGAGCAACTTATGTTTCTCCTTTCCTGGGCAGACTGGACGACATCGGCATGGAGGGAATGAACCTCATTGAAGAAATTGTCGACATATTTGACGCTCAGGCAATAGAAACCGAAATCATCGCCGCTTCTATAAGAAACCCGATTCACGTTACCGCCGCTGCAAGGCTTGGCTGTGATATTGCCACTATTCCTATGAGCGTAATAAAGCAGATGATAAACCATCCGCTTACCAACAGCGGAATTGAAAGATTCCTAAAAGACTGGGAAGGCGTTGAAACTAAGTAAATTAACCAAAATTTCAGCAAGCAGAGCCTGAGCTATTCAGGCTCTGCTTTTTTTCAATAAGGGTTTGCCCGTCATTCAATGCGGCAAGCCCTTATTGAAACATAATTTTGATTTTTAACACAAAAGACCCCGCACTAATGTGCG
>CAZTXS010000032.1:0-14051 GCA_964617585.1 uncultured Ruminococcus sp. | reverse complement strand
CTTTTTTTAGCTTTGTATTGCTCTTAAATCGTCCGCTTATACCTGAAATTTTATGCCCGTCTATACTGCTTGGAATTTTTACACTTGTTGCATTCTTGTTATTATACTTATCAATAACAAATACAATTTTCATACTAACAATCTTATCATTAAATGGATCATAGTTACTATTATCATAAGTATATCCTATAATCGGTGAGTAAACCCAGTCTTTATAAGTATATTTCTTCCCATAATAATTTTTTTGATAATCATCATAAACTGCTTGTATTTGTTCGGATGTCATTACTTCTTGTGCGGATACCATTGTACTGAACATTGAGGTCAACATGACCGCTGATATTAATGTTGTTATTATCTTTTTCATTATATTGTCCTCCTATTTATACTATGATTTTATCCGTAGAAATTGAACTCCATTTTTTATCTGTCAAGTAAGATGTATCTTCATTCAGACGTGTTAAATAACCTTTAAAATAATTTAATTTTGTTCCGTAAACAGGAATAAAAGTTATCCAACTATACCCTTTAGAATAGTTTTCCAAGAAATATATACATGCACTTTCAGATTCACCATATCTTTCTGCACAAAAATCTGGATTATCTTCATATGCACTTCTCTTACCACCTAAATTAAATATTCCACAAAATTCTATACCATCGCCATTTATGCGTGATTTTAATTCTGTTAGATTAGCTGACGTAAAATCACTTGTACCAAACCGTGCATTTTTAGAAGTATAAGAAGTAGAATCTTTTCTGGTTTTTGTCATATTGTTTATTGTATATTTAGGAACGATAGTTCTATGAGCAAAAGTATCTCCTAACAAATGAAAAATAAAACCGAACACTAGATTTCTTCTTCCGCTACCGTTCTTTGATTTTCCATAATTATTAATAAGATCTTGTGTACGTATTGCCAATTGTATTAATTTATTATCCTCATCTTTGCTGAATTTTGATCGGTCAACAAATGACAAAGCATATGCACTTGCTGCATAGCTAGCATCTGCTACCGGAGTACTTGTAGGAGTTGTTTCAATTTTCTTAGCAAAATTCCATAAATATTTAAGAGTAAATACGTAATTTGCCGAGCCATGTACTGCATTACATGGATTCGTGTTAGGATCATCATCCTTTTCACTACCTATAAACCATTTTGTATCACACCATGTTGCAATTTTTGCAATTAACGATATGTCTGATGAACTAAGTTTACTTGTTTCCATATTAGCATAATCTATTAAATCAGTATGATTACCTATATCCCACAACCCCTCAACGACAACATTTGCATCATCTGAGTAGTCAGGTAACTTTTTATCATTTTCAAACTTTTCGTCTGTATCTTCGCCTTTGGTATAGCTCTTTGCATACTCATCATATATTTCAAGTGCATATCCACAGTCTATAAGTCCTGCGTTTGTTCCCTCGACTTCTTTAGATGAAGCTCTCAGAAGCCCTCTTATAAAATCTGCTGACTTTGTTTTGTCTTTAGCCTTAAGCATTGCCGCCGCTCCCGTGACCTGTGCTGTGGCTATGCTTGTTCCGCTTACGCCTATTGTACCATAGAACAGTCCTGTTGTACACACCTGTTCCCCGGGAGCCAGAAGTTCGAGCTCAGTTCCTGTTGAGGTAAGCTCGGCAAGACTACCCTCTGCATTTATAGAGCCTACCGCTATTACTTCATCATATGCCGCAGGGTAATTAATGTCTTGGTGTTCGGTGTTGCCTGCCGCTGCTATAAGGATTATTCCTGCTTCTGCTGCATCTTTTATCGCCTGATGCAAAACCTCGGAATTAACAGTCGTTCCGAAACTCATATTGATAATATCCATATCATTTTCAATTCCCCAATAGATACCCTCAATTATTCTGCTTAACGGAGATTTTAAATTCTCGTCAAATGCCTTAACAGAATATATCTCAGCGTTGGGGAAAACACCCTTTATTCCATCGTCGTTATCCTTTGCTCCGATAAGCCCTGCGATTCCTGTTCCGTGACCGTTTGCGTCAACAAACATAGAACTGACTTCCTCCTCGCCCGGAACAAGATTAACCTCGCCCATGATATTAATGTCATCGGTATATGAAACGCCGCTGTCGAGTACTTCAATTTTTACGCCGGAGACTTTTGACTTATTATCCTCTGCGCCGATAGCCTTTAAATTCCATTGATCAAGTTGTTCAGAATCAGCGTCCTTTTTGCTTTTCTTTCCGCTTCCCTCAAGGATAATATCTTCGCTGACAGCCATCACACCTGAACTTTCTTCAAGTTTTTTAGCCTGAGCTTCGGTTAGTTCACAGCTTAAAGCTTCATCATTGCCTAAGACTTCGCCTTTATACTGTGATAGAATTTTATTTCCGTCCTTTGCCGTTTCAGTAAGCACTATGTAAGTTTCTTTTTTGCCTTGTGATAAATCCGCATACACGCTGCTATGAACAAGCATAGGTATACATAAAACTATGCAAATAGCGATACTGAGTACTTTCTTGAATTTCATAATAAAACTTCCTTTCAGATATTATAAGTTTGGATTTAACTCCGACCTTATAATACCATTAAAATACTTATAAGTAAACATTTAGCAATACATTTTTTGAAATTTGTACATATGCACAAAATATGCACAAAAAATAAATAATTATTTGGTAACAATTACATCAAATGTAAATCGGAGGTTTTCCTCTTTATAATATAAGCGTACCAACTCGAAAAAAGTCTCACTGATTTATTTTGTCTTTATGCACAAAAATATATATTATGAATCACGATAATTTTATAAAAATATTTTTTAAAACCCCTTGACAATATAAAAAATGTGGGTATAATAATACTTAGCACTCAAGCTAAATGAGTGCTAACACTCTGTGAAATTAAGTGATAACAGGCTATTCGGAGGTGATCGGCTTGGATGAGCGGAAGCTTAAGATTCTAACGGCGGTAGTTGACGAATATATAGTAACGGGAGAGCCGGTCGGTTCAAAAACGATGATGAAGTATATAAAGGCTTCGTCTGCAACTATAAGAAATGAAATGGCTGAGCTTGAAAAGCAGGGTTATCTTGAACAGCCTCATACCTCTGCCGGAAGAGTCCCGACATATAAGGGGTATAGATTTTATGTTGATCAGCTTATTGAAACCGATCCGCTTACAAGGGAAGAAAAAGAGCTTATTGAGGCTATGCTTCCGAGCGGAAGCGATTTGACGGAAGAGGCTATAGTTCAGTCGGCTTCCACTGCGCTGGCAGAGCTTACGAAGTGCGCCACTGTAGTTGCAACCGAAACGCCTAAGTTTTCAATAATTTCAAAGGTTGAGGTTATTCCTACGGGAAAGCGTATGTACGTTCTGCTTCTTATAACCTCGTCGGGAAATATAAAGAACAAGGTGTGTAGGCTTCAGTTTGATCTTACAAACGAACAGCTTGAGTTTTTCTCGAACTTTTTAAGGGAGAACCTTGAGGGCGTGGAAATAGATAAGTTTTCCGACGATTTGCTTAAAAAGCTGGAAGAAGCTATGGGAACCTATATGGTGACGTTATCCCCCCTTGTTTCTGAGATTTATAAGATGTCCAGAGAGATAACTCAGAGGGAGATTTCATTAAAGGGTGAGAAAAACCTGCTTAAATGCGACGAATTTGACAAAAATGAAATTATTGAGTTTTTGGATAATAAAAAAGATATTGCAAGGCTGTTTGACAGCAGCTTTTCCGGATTGCACGTCATGTTCTCTCCGGAGGACGACAGCTTTGTTATCAATAACTCAAGCATAATAACTTCTCAGTATCAGAAGGGCGGAAAACCTGCGGGAACTATAGGGCTTATAGGACCTATGAGAATCGATTATGCTAAGTTTATTCCGTATCTTGAATATTTTAGCGGCAGAATATCCGATATGATTTCGGAAAGTGAAGCGGATGTAAGCGGGGTAACGGATATAAGCGATATTGAAAAAAGCAGCGATGAATAATGTCTGAAAACAAGCGCCGAGCATCGAAAGGAGAGCTTAAGTTATGACAGAAGAAAAAGACTTGGAAAAAGAGGCTTTGGAGGAGGAAGAAAGCTCCGAGGAAACCAATACTGAAAATGCAGAAGCTGAAACAGAAGATAATACCTGCGAGGAAGAAGAGCAGAAAGAATCCGAGCCGTCGGAGGAAGAAAAGCTTCGGGATGAGCTTGCCGAGCAAAAGGATAAATATATGAGGCTTGCCGCCGAATATGATAATTTCAGAAAGCGCTCGGCTAAGGAAAGGCTTGAGCTTTCGGCTTCGGTATCAGGCGACACGGTCAGCGAAATCCTACCGGTTTTTGATAATTTTGAAAGGGCTTTAAATGCTGAAACCGAGGATGAAAAATATAAATCCGGCGTGGAAATGATTTTTAATCAGTTCGGGGAAACGCTGAAAAAGCTGGGGGTTGAGATAATCGATCCGATAGGCGAAACCTTCGATCCGAATATAGCCAACGCCGTCAATCAGATTGAAGACGAAAACTTCGGCGAAAACGAGGTAGCGCAAGTTTTTCAGAAGGGCTATAAAATAGGGGATAAAATAATAAGATACGCAATGGTTGTGGTTGCAAACCCGTAGCAATTCAAATTTACAATATGATAGAAAGGAATGTTTTTTATGGGAAAGATTATTGGTATTGACTTAGGAACAACAAACTCCTGCGTTGCAGTTATGGAGGGCGGCGAAGCAGTCGTTATCCCTAACAGCGAGGGAGCCAGAACAACTCCGTCGGTTGTCGGAGTTTCAAAGACAGGCGACAGACTAATAGGTCAGGTTGCAAAAAGACAGGCGGTCACGAATTTTGATAACACGGTTATCTCAATAAAAAGACACATGGGTTCGGATTATAAGGCTAAGATGGGCGGAAAGGAATATACTCCTCAGGAAATATCGGCAATGGTTTTACAAAAGCTCAAGGCTGATGCGGAAGCTTACCTCGGCGAGCCTGTAACAGAAGCTGTTATCACGGTTCCTGCATATTTCACGGACGCACAAAGACAGGCGACAAAGGACGCAGGTCAGATTGCCGGACTTAACGTAAAGAGAATTATCAACGAGCCTACGGCTGCCGCTTTGTCATACGGACTTGACAAAGAGAACGATCAAAAGGTAATGGTTTACGACTTGGGCGGCGGAACTTTCGACGTTTCAATAATTGAAATGGGAGAGGGCGTAACCGAGGTTCTGGCTACGGCAGGAAACAACCGTCTGGGCGGAGATGACTTCGACCAGAGAATTATCGACTGGATGGTAGGCGAGTTCAAGGCTGCCGAGGGAATTGACCTGACAAACGATAAAATGGCTATGCAAAGACTGAAAGAAGCTGCTGAAAAGACTAAGATTGAGCTTTCGTCAACAGCAACTTCCGCTATAAATCTTCCGTTTATCACAGCGGACGCGGCAGGTCCGAAGCATATGGACTTAACCCTTTCACAGGCTAAGTTTAACGAGCTTACCGCTGATTTGGTTGAAAAGACAATGGGTCCTGTACGTCAGGCATTGTCTGATTCGGGACTTTCAGCAGGAGATTTGAATAAGGTCCTTATGGTAGGAGGTTCTTCTAGAATTCCTGCCGTTCAGGAAGCTGTTCAAAAATTCATAGGAAAAGAACCGTTTAAGGGAATTAACCCTGACGAATGTGTTGCTCTGGGAGCGGCTTATCAGGGAGGAGTCTTAGGCGGCGACGTCAAGGACGGACTGCTTCTTTTAGACGTTACTCCTCTGTCACTCGGTCTTGAAACAATGGGCGGAGTTTGCACGAAGATTATTGAAAGAAACACAACGATTCCTACAAAGAAATCGCAGATATTCTCAACTGCGGCGGATAATCAGTCGGCGGTTGATATCAATGTTTTGCAGGGCGAAAGAGAGTTTGCCAAGGATAACAAACAGCTCGGTATGTTCCGTCTTGACGGCATTGCTCCCGCTCCGAGGGGAATTCCGCAGATAGAAGTAACCTTTGACATTGACGCTAACGGTATCGTACACGTTTCGGCTAAGGATCTGGGAACAGGAAAAGAACAGAACATTACAATCACTTCTTCGACAAATATGTCTAAGGAGGATATAGATAAAGCCGTTAAGGAAGCTGAAGCTTTCGCAGCGGAGGATAAAAAGAAAAAAGACGAGGTTGACGCAAGAAATCAGGCTGATCAGATGGTATTCCAGTGTGAAAAATCATTGGGCGAGTTCGGCGATAAGATTTCAGCGAATGAAAAATCGTCGGTTCAGGCTAAGATTGATGCTCTTAAGGAAGCTTTAAAGGGAACGGATATTGAAGCTATCAAGTCTAAGCAGAAAGAGCTTGAAACCGAGTTCCAGGGAGTTGCAACAAAGGTTTACCAGCAGGCTACTCAGCAGGCTCAGGGCGCTCAGACGGAAGCAGGAGCAGAGTCGGCTTCGGCAGACAGCGGCGACGATGTTATCGACGCAGAGTTCAGCGACGCTGAATAAGAATAATTAAGCGAAGTGGGAGGACTTTGTTCTCCCGTTTTGCGTATGAAAACGAATAGCGTTTCAGGCTTATAACTAAGGCAAGATGTTCCCCGCCTCTATAGGCGGCGGGTTCCATTACCCGTTCAGCAGCGGGATACAATCCCCTACTGAACGGCCGGTCGTCAATGCCGACCCTTGCTGCGTTGAATGACGGGTAAGCCTTTATTGAATATATGAGTTACGGCGAAAGGAAAGGTCATATCTATGGCGGACAAAAGAGATTATTACGAGGTGCTTGGCGTTTCCAAGGGCGCTTCCGATGATGAACTAAAAAAAGCATACAGAAAGCTTGCGAAGAAATATCACCCTGACCTGCATCCCGACGATAAGGAAGCTGAAGCTATGTTCAAAGAAATCAACGAGGCGTATGAAATTCTTTCGGACAGCGATAAAAGGGCTAAGTATGACCAGTTCGGACACGCAGGAGTTGATCCGAATTATAGCGGCGGAGCAGGAGCCGGCGGTTTCAGCGGCTTCGGAGGCGGTTTCGGAGACATGGGGGATATATTCGATTCTATTTTCGGTTCGTTCGGCGGAGGAAGATCATCGTCTAACCCTAACGCTCCGAGAAGAGGTCAGGATATTCGTGCGAACGTAACTATTGATTTTATGGAAGCCTGCAAGGGCAAGAAGATAGAAGTAAGAATGAACCGTATGGAGAGATGCCCCGACTGCAGAGGAACAGGAGCCGCTCCGGGCACTTCTGTCAAAACATGCCCTGACTGCGGAGGCAGAGGTCAGGTGAACGTTCAGCAGAGAACGCCGTTCGGAGCAATAACATCAACAAGAGTGTGTCCAAGATGTTCAGGACAGGGTAAGATTATTGAAACTCCTTGTTCCAGATGTTCGGGACAGGGAAGGACGAGAACCTCGGCAAGAAGAGAGATCGAGATTCCTGCCGGTATTGATAACGGTCAGACTCTTCGTGTTGCAGGCGCCGGCGACGCAGGCGTGAACGGAGGTCCTAACGGAGATTTGAACGTTACCGTGTCGGTAAGACGCGACAGCGTGTTCGAGCGTGACGGATTTGACGTTTGGACGGAGATTCCGCTGACGTTCGCACAGGTTACGCTGGGAGATGAAATTACTGTGCCTACGGTTGACGGAAAGGTAAAGTACATTGTTCCTGCCGGGACTCAGACAGGAACTGTTTTCAGACTCAAAGGAAAGGGCATTAAGAAGCTTAACCGCAGCGACAACGGCGACCACTATGTAAGGGTGGTTGTTGAAACTCCAAAGGGCTTAAGCAAGGAAATGGTAAGGAAGCTGAATGAATTTGACGATCTTCTGAGTGAAAAGAATTATGCGAAAAGGCAAAGCTTCTTTTCAAAGCTGAAAGAAAAGCTTATATAAATTTGATAAAAGGAAAATCCTTGTCGGCTTTTGAACGTTGACAGGGATTTTTATTTGTTTTTAAAAAAGAAAATTTATGCAGTTATTTAATAAGGGCTTGCCCGTAATTCAACGTGGAAAGGGTCGGCATTGCCAACCGGGTAATGGAATCCGCCGTATATAGAGGTCGGGAAAATCTTGCCTAACTTATATTGCAATTTTTTAATAATTATGTTAATATAAATAAAGTTAAATTTATATAATTTATTTAACAAAAAAAGCAGGAGAGGAATTTATGATAGATTTTATTGATTTAAGCGGCGAATGGTCGTTTGAGCTTGATGAAAAAATGGAAGGAAAGGCTCTTCCTTTCAGCGACAGCATAAGCTTGCCGAATTCGACTTCAAACGCCAAAAAAGGAAAATATAATGAGAAGCGTGAAACGGGATCTTTAACCGATACATATAAATTTGAGGGCTGGGCGTGGTTTTCAAAAGAAGTTGACTTGTCAAGAGCAGTTGGGAAAAATGCATTTATTTTCTTTGAACGCACAAGAATATCAACCCTTTTTATCGACGGCAAAAAAGTCGGAAGCTTTGATTCTTTGGTTTCTCCTCATGTTTATGATATTACCGATTATATAAGCGAGGGGATTCATACCGTCACGGTAAGGGTTTCTAACGTAGGTTACAAAACAGGAGGCGGTCATTTGACTTCTCCCGATACGCAGACTAACTGGAACGGCATTGTCGGAAGAATTGAGCTTCAGATTTTTGACAAAACCTATGTAAAGAACGTATTTGTCCAAAGCGATATTAAGACTAAAACAGTTCGTATAAAAGCCGATGTTGCCGGTGAAGAATGCGGTAGGGTCAAGGTTTGGGCGGTTGGCTTTGACGGTCCTAAAGCAAAGAACGATCAGGTTGTAAATCCGTGTGAATATGAATATTCAAACGGTAAGATAGATGTTACTTATGAAATGGGAAAGAACGCTTATCTTTGGGACGAGTACAGACCTTATCTTTATAATATTTCGGTTTCAATAGGCGATGATACATATTCTTCGGTAATCGGACTGAGAGAATTCAAAACTGATGGAGATAAGTTTACCGTAAACGGCAGAAAAGTTTTTTTAAGAGGTAAGCACGACGGTATGATTTTCCCGAAAACCGGCTTTATGCCGACGGATGTTGCGGGCTGGCTCAGGGTTATGAGCAAATCGTATGATTACGGAATGAATCATTATAGGTTTCATACCTGCTGTCCTCCAGAGGCTGCTTTTATCGCCGCCGATATGCTGGGTATTTATATGGAGCCTGAGATTCCTTTCTGGGGAACTATAGCTGCTAAGGGCGAGGACGGATATAATGAAGAAGAGCAGGAGTTTCTGATTGACGAAGGCTTCAGAATGATGAGAGAATTTGGGAATCACCCGTCTTATTGCATGATGTCGCTCGGAAACGAGCTGTGGGGAAGCACAGAACGTTTAAATGAGATTATAGGCGGCTTTAAATCCGCTGACAGCAGACATCTTTATACTCAGGGTTCTAATAACTTTCAGTTTTTTCCTTCTGTTTTGGAAAACGACGACTTTTTCTGCGGCGTAAGGCTTTCGTCAGACAGGCTTATAAGGGGTTCTTATGCCATGTGCGACGCTCCGCTCGGTCATGTTCAGACAAACAAGCCTGCAACCGATGTGAGCTATGACAATCTGATTCACCCGACAGTGGCTATGGGTGAAAATAAAGCGAGCGGGGAAGAAACCGTTCAGATTCAGTATGGCACTACCATGAAAACCGTTAAAGCAAGCGAGGCTAACTCAGGGTTCATTCCGGAAGTGCCGATAGTTACTCATGAGATAGGACAATATGAAACGTATCCTGATTTTGACGAGATTGATAAGTATACAGGTTCTCTTAAAGCTAAAAATTTTGAGATATTCAGAGAACGGCTTGAAAATGCAGGTATGGGGCATTTAGCTAAGGATTTTTTCAAGGCTTCGGGCAGACTGGCTGTTTCCTGTTATAAGGAGGAAATGGAAGCTGTGTTCCGTTCACGTCTGTTAGGCGGATTTCAGATTCTCGATATTCAGGATTTCAGCGGACAGGGTACGGCTTTAGTCGGGGTTTTGGATGCGTTTATGGACGAAAAAGGTATATGTTCGCCAAAGCAGTGGAGAGAATTCTGTTCGGACGCAGTGCTTTTAGGCAGGTTTTCAAGCTATACCTTTGAGAGTGGAGAAAGCTTCAACGCTCATATTGAGCTTGCTTACTACAGAAATTACAGTATCGATTCAAAAACTCTTTACTGGCAGCTTAAATGCTCCTGCGGAAGTATTATAGCAGACGGTAAGGAAACTATTGTTCAGTCAGAAGGTCAGAATTATATCGA
This sequence comes from uncultured Ruminococcus sp., assembly GCA_964617585.1. Lineage (GTDB taxonomy): Bacteria > Bacillota > Clostridia > Oscillospirales > Ruminococcaceae > UMGS1601. Next base: position 3,822 of record CAZTXS010000032.1, on the reverse strand, counting down.
CGTCTGTGATATAAGCGTAGAACTGCCTGATACAGATGAGGTCAGAACTATAGAATTTTCAATGCAGATTAACGAAACGGATATAAATAATTCGTATAAGATATGGCTGTTTCCCAGAGTTGAAAGCGTTGATATAAACGGCGTTTACCTTTTTGAGAGCGCTGATTCGCCCGAGGCTGAAAAGCTTCTGAAAAACGGAAAAACCGTTCTGATTGTTCCCGATTCTAAAAAACTGAGCGGCAGTGATTACGTTCAGGGCTTTTACTGTCAGGATTTCTGGTGTTATCCGATGTTCAGGTCGATTTCAGAAATGATGAAAAAACCGCTTCCTGTCGGTACAATGGGGCTTTTGATTGACAATAAGCACCCGATACTTTCGCAGTTCCCGTGTGATTTTTGTTCTACTGAGCAATGGTGGGAAATTGTCGAAAACTCCAAGAGCGAGATTCTGGATAATGCTTATGAGGATAAAAGGTTTATCGTTCGTACTATTGATAATTTTGAAAGAAATCATCAGCTCGGTATGCTTTATGAGTATGAAAAGGACGGCGGAAAGGTTGTTGTCTGCAACTGTGATTTTGATAAGCTGTCAGAAAGCGTTGCAGGAAAGCAGTTTATTAAATCCGTGTTAGACTATTGCAGAGAATAGACTTTGAAATTAATATGGTTAGGCGGCTTTGCATTTTGTTGAGCCGCTTTATTTATGCTTGCTTGACTAAAGAGTTAATATGTTGTATAATAATTTCACATATTTATATGTTTAAAATATATGGAAATTTATAATGACGGGCAAGCCCTTATTGAAATTGGAGGCGGCAAACGTGAAAATCAGTGAAGCAATGGTAAAATGTTTAGAGGCAGAAAACGTTAAAGTCGTCTTTGGTTATCCCGGAGCGGCTATATGTCCGTTCTATGACGCTTTATATCAGAGCAGTATCAGGCATATACTTGTCCGACATGAGGCAAACGGCGGTCATGCGGCGAACGGCTATGCCAGAATAACAGGCAGACCGGGAGTATGTATTGCAACATCAGGGCCGGGAGCTACAAATCTTATTACTGCTATTGCGACGGCTTATGCGGATTCTATTCCGTTGGTTGCCATAACAGGTCAGGTCAACAATGACCAGATAGGTTCGGACGCTTTTCAGGAGGCTGACATAACAGGCGCCGCCGAGCCGTTTGTAAAGCACAGCTATTTAGTTAAAAATAAGGACGAGCTTCCGAGGATTTTTAAGGAAGCGTTTTACATAGCGGGAACGGGACGTCCCGGACCTGTTTTAATCGACGTTCCTATGGATGTTCAGAATGAAGAGATTGATTTCTGCTATCCTGAGGATGTGGATATAAGAAGCTATAAACCTACGGTAAATGGAAATACTCTTCAAATAAAGCGTGTTGTAAAAGCTCTGAAGGACGCAGAAAAGCCCCTTATCTGTATAGGCGGAGGTATTTTTTCTTCAAACGCAACGGCTGAAATTACCGAGCTTTCAAAGGTTATGCAAATACCCGTAGTTACAACCATGATGGGCATATCGGTATTTTCAGCGGATAACGAGCTGTTTTACGGCATGATAGGTATGCACGGAAAAAAGCTTGCGAATAAAGCGGTCGAGCTTTGCGACGTTATTTTGCTCGCAGGTGCAAGAGTAGGCGACAGAGCTATAAGTAAGCCTGACAACGTTAAAAAGACTACCAAGGTTATACATATAGATATTGACCCTGCCGAGATAGGAAAGAACTTAGGCGTTGACATTCCTCTTGTAGGAGATGTAAAGACGGTTCTCAAAAAAATGCTTGGACTTATCCCTCCTATGGAGCATAACGAATGGCTGAACGAGCTTAACAGCTATAAGACTGCGGAGGTTCGGAAGCAGGTTAAACCGGGAACTGTAAATCCCGGGAAATTCATAAGCGACTTATCGGACAGAATGCCGAAGAATACAACGGTTGTTGCGGACGTAGGTCAGAATCAGATATGGAGCGCAACAAGCTATAAAATCCGTGACGGACGTTTTCTGACGTCAGGAGGAATGGGAACAATGGGCTATTCGGTTCCTGCGGCTATAGGCGCAAAGCTGGCGGACGAGAACCACCCTGTTTTGGCAATATGCGGCGACGGAGCGTTTCAGATGGAATTTATGGAGCTTGCCACCGCAATTCAGCATAATATCGACATAAAGATAGTTGTTATGAAAAATAACTATTTGGGAATGGTACGAGAGGTTCAGACGAACGTTTATAAAAATCATCTGAACGCCGTTTCACTTGACGGATCGCCTGACTTTATTGCGCTTGCCAAGGCGTACGGTATTCCGGCAATGAGAGTAAACAGTGAAGAAACAGCCGAACAAGCCATTGAACAGCTTGCTTCTCATAAGGGCTGTTATTTGGTTGAGTGCGTTGTAGATGATTTTGAAAGCACATTGCAGTGAAAGGAATGTTAGATAAATGAAATATACGATTTCAGTTTTGGTGGAAAACCATGCAGGAGCGCTATCGAGGATTTCAGGGCTGTTTTCAAGGAGAGGCTTTAATATAGAAAGCTTAGCTGTCGGCATTACGGACGATCCGCAGGTTTCAAGGATGACTATTATTGTCGACGGCGACGAGCATATTGTCGAGCAGGTTGAAAAACAGCTTAACAAGCTTATCGACGTAATTAAGGTAAAGACTCTGACAAAAGATGAAAAGCTTGAACGTGAGCTTATTTTAATCAAGCTTCGTGTTTCAGCTGAAAAAAGAAACGAGATTATGACTATCACAGATATAACCGGAGCAAAGGTTATAGATATTTCTCTGACCACTATGACTATTCTTCTTGCGGATACATACGCTCATATTTGCAGGCTTGAGGAGATTATAAAGCCTTATGACGTTTTAGAGGTTGTGAGAACCGGAACAATTGCTATTCAAAAAGGTCAGGATGTTATGACTTTTAAAAAATAAGCTATTAAATAAAACAATTATGTAACATTTAGCAATCATAATATTAATTGGTTGATTAATAAGGGGAAGGAGTTTCAGAATTATCGCCTTATTATAGTAATAATTATTAAAATTGCATATAAATGCAAGCTTTAGGAGGAAAAGAAAATGTCAAACACAAGTACGGCAAGAATTTTTTATCAGCAGGACTGCGACTTGAATAAGCTCAAGGGTAAAAAAGTTGCTATCATCGGCTACGGAAGTCAAGGTCACGCTCACGCTTTAAACCTTAAGGACAGCGGAGTTGACGTTGTTATCGGTTTATATGAGGGAAGCAAGTCATGGAAAAAGGCTGAGGACGCAGGTCTTACGGTTATGACCACGGCTGAAGCTGCAAAGGCCGCCGACCTTATCATGATTTTAATTCCTGATGAGAAGCAGGCTGCTCTTTACAAGAGTGAGATTGCTCCTTATTTGACAGAGGGAAAAACCATTGCTTTTGCACACGGCTTCAACATTCACTTTGGATGTATCGTACCGCCTAAGGACGTAAACGTTATTATGATCGCTCCTAAGGGACCGGGACACACAGTACGTTCAGAATATCAGGCCGGAAAGGGAGTTCCTTGTCTTATCGCAGTTGAGCAGGACGCTACCGGCGACGCTCAGGATATAGGCCTTGCATACGCAGCAGGTATCGGCGGCGCAAGAGCGGGAGTTTTGGAAACAACTTTCAGAACAGAAACTGAAACCGACCTATTCGGCGAGCAGGCTGTTCTTTGCGGCGGCGTTTGCGCTCTTATGCAGGCAGGCTTTGAAACTCTTTGCGAGGCAGGTTATGACCCGAGAAACGCATATTTTGAGTGTATTCATGAGATGAAGCTTATTGTTGAC
>CAZTXS010000031.1:0-14466 GCA_964617585.1 uncultured Ruminococcus sp. | reverse complement strand
TAACCACTGTCATTAAAACCGATAAAATTTTCTTTTTCATAAATTTGTCCTCCTAATACTAATATGATTTTTTAAAATATTTTTTATTGGTATTCTTTTTACCGACCAAATCACTGCGAATGAAATAATCAACACAGCGATTGAAAACCATAAAACTCCGAAAGCTCCTCCATATTCATACGGATTGAATTTCAGCTTTGCCATGATAATTTTTATAGGTATAAGATGCACAAGGTATATTCCGAATGAGCAGACGTCAATCTGATTTATAATTTTAAACAAGATTCCGCTTTTAGCATTACGCAAGTAATAAGCCAATGAAAATACGCCTAAGGAAATAAGCAAAAAGCCCGGCGAGCTGTTAAAGCTGTAAAGCACATAGCATATTGACCTGAAAGTATCATTTGAAACCGATTGTCCGACCAAAACAAAGAAAGAAATAAAAACAACTCCGCTTATTATCAGAATAATGCTGAAAATCGGTTTTATTTTTACAAATTCTTTATGAACTGCATAACCTAAAAACAGATAAAACGGCCATACCTTCTGAATAAAAATATAAAATGCAGGATTGCTGAGAGCTTGTAAATCATAACTCAAATTTTCATTTTTGTTATTAATTAAAAACGATTGAACAATTCCGTTAAAAAAAATATCAAAAGCTATAAGAAAAATTCCCATAAGCATAAGCAAATACATCATATCTGTTTTGCTAGTGTTATTGACAAGCTTTCTGAAAATCGGAAGCATAAGATAAATCGCAACAATCATATATAAATACCACATATGAATCCACGATTTATTATAGACAGCATTTTTAACCCCGTTAATTAAAGTGTAAAGAATGACGCTGTTGCCTGACATTAAAACATCTATAATTTCAAACAAAACTGAAAAAGCCAGAATGGCAATAATCATTTTGGGGATATATTTGCAAAAAATCTTTTTATATGTAATATTTCTGTCCGGGTCGAGAAGCAAGGCTCCGGTTATCATTACAAAACAAGGAACCGCCCAATTCATAACATATTGAATAACCAAAGATATATTCATTTGATAATTGCTTATTAAAAAAATCTTATCAGCCGCAAGCGTACAAGAATACTTAAAACAGTGCAACACGATAATGCAAATACAGGCTATTACTCTTATAACGCTTAAATAACCTATTCGCTTGGTTTTACTATTCATAATCAGTAGTACAATGCCGCATCATTGCCGACGCAGCCGCCATTTAAATCCTCAATATTTTGTTGAGAAGTTATACTTTGAGTAGTAGTCGCTGAACTTGTTTTCTTTTCTGTAGTTGTAGTTTTCTTTTTGGTTGTCTTTAAAGATAATTCGGTAGTCTTTTGACTTGCAGTTACTTTGTTTGTAGTTGTCCAGCTTTCTATAGTCGTAGAAATTGTTGTTGATACAGTTGTACTGCTGTTTTTTTCAACATCAGAAGCTGAGCTGTCTTCATTATCACAGCATGCAAAAACCATGCAAGACGCAACAGCTAATGCTAAAATTAAAACTTTACTCTTAAACATAAAATCACCTCATTTTTTTCGTTAATTTATATTTCCAATGCTTACCGTCCCCTACAATGTAACCGCCTTCCTTCCAATAATACTGGAACTTATATCCGCTTCTTCCTGTTTCATATTCAAAGTCAGGGTCAAAGACATAGGTTTTTCCGTTCATTTTAATCAAAACCCATGAGTGCGGAATCCATTTACCATAGCTGCTTAAAACACAGCCTGAAGCCTGAACAGCGTCATAACCCAAAAGTCTTGCAAGTACAGTGAATTTTCCTGCCATAACATAACAGTTTCCTGTCTTATGAGTAAACCCATAGTTTGCAAAATATTCTGTTCCGAGTTTTGCGTTAGTTGAAGCTTTAGTCCAGGTCATTTTGCTGTATTTAAAAACGGCGTATAAGCTTCTCCCTGTTTTATCAAGCAAAGCGCAACCCATCTTTTCTGCATCCGTTGGGTTATCCGATATATTGTACTTTTTACTTTTGCTCCACTTTCCGTAATACTTTTTGCCGCTTACTTTTTTATAGGCTCTGACTTTTATGTAATAATTCTTATTTGTTTTGAGCTTATCTAAAGTCGCTTTGTTTTTCTTTACCGTAACCGTCTTTTTATTTTTAGTATATTTTTTGTTTGTTGACGCCTTGACCTGATAGCCCGAAACATTCTTTATCTTCTTCCACGTTACTTTTATTTTCGTTTTCATAACAGTTATTTTTACCTTCGTGACCTTTGCAGGCTTTTTAACTGTTGTTTTCTTTGCCGTAGTTGTTTGTGCGGTCGTTACGGTTGTGCTGACGGGAACGTCAGTAACAGTAGTAACAGATGTTGACGGAGGAGTTGTCGAAGTTGCTGTAGTAACAGAAGTTTGCTCCGTCGGCTCTGTGTTATCTGTGGTTTCCTGTATCTCCTCCGCAGAAGCAGTTATTATTCCTAACAATCCAACAACGAGAATAACCGCTGTCAGCGCTGCTAAAATCCTCTTTTTCATAATTCCTCCTGTTTGTTTTTTAAAACTTTAAACCGCAATAATTACAATATGCTGAATCAATATTGTTTTTTTGCCCGCAGTTAGAGCAAAACTTGTATCTTTCAGCCGATGAATAAACTGAATTTTCATCAATACTGTTCATTGAATTCTCATAGGGATTATGAAAATGTTTTTCACTTTCAACATTCTTTTTCTTATCCGGAAACAGCGATACCAAACCTGCTATTATAAATATTAGTAACGCTATCCACGTTCCTATGCAAACACAACCATCATCCAAATCAAACAACAAAGATTCAATACTCCATGATGTATATTCCGACGAAAACCAAACGACTACGGATGTTACAGAGATTATACCTATTATTGATGAAATCAAAAAGCCAATGCGGGTGCAGAATGACGTTATAAACATTGCTATGCTCGGTATAAATATAGACATGGTGAGTAAAACTACCCAATAATGCCATGCGTTTGAGTCCGTAAAAATCATTTCAATTACATCTAAAAAATTATCGTCGGGACCTGACGGAAACAAACCGCCCCATACATCAAAAATCGGCACAAACATTACATTTAAAAGCGACAAAGCCGATATAAATATATATATTTTTTTCATATTTAAACCCCCTACCTCGTCTTTTTAATCACATAGCTTGAATAATCGCCCTCTACTTTAACTCCGTAGTTTATTGCTATCGCCTTGACCTTTACATAATATTTTGTGTTCTTTTTAAGCCCTTTGATTGTAGCTGTGTTCTTGTCCGCGTCAACCGTTTCATAACATACGTTGCGGTTTCCCTTTTTGTTGGTGGATACCTTTAGTCTGTATTTGGTTGCGCCCTTAACCTTTTTCCACTTAACTGTTATGCTGTTCGCTTTCGACGTAACTTTAGTAAGCTTAACCTTTTGAGGCTTATCCATTGAAACCACTACCGGGCTTGTCGTTGCTTCGGTTACTGCAGCGGGAGCTGCCGTCTGTGCGGTTTGAGACGTCGTTTCGGCAGTTAATCCGCCGCTTTCGTTTCCGTTCCGAAAAATAACCGCTATACATATTATAAGCGCTAATGCCAGCGCTCCTCCGCATATGCTCAGAATAACCGCTGTTTTTCCGCTCTTTGAGCCTTGTTCCTGTTTGTAAACAAAGCTTGCGTCCTCTTCGTGAGAGGTGCGCTCCGTCTGCTCGGGAGCTGTTTCGGTTTTCTGTTTTAAAACTTTTCCGCATTTCGGACAAACCTCGTAATCATCATCAAGCGGCTGTCTGCAAAACTGACAGGTCTTATATATATTTTCATTTATGTATTTCATGGCTTTTATCCTTTCTGTCCTGTAACCTTTCCTTTTTGAACTTTAAATGCGCCTACGCACTGAATGTTCTTTATTGCATTCGTCTTAGTAGACGTCTTTTCATAAATTTGCACATAATATGTTCCCGATTTTTTCACTTTATAATCAACAATCAATTTGTTTTTATTGTTTTTCTTAACTTTACTCTTTAATTTATCAAGTATCTTACCTTTTTTGTTTGTAATCGCAATTATATATTTTTTGCCGGATGCTTTATTTCCAACCTTAACTCTTAAAGTCTTTTTGTTTTTGCTTAATGTTACCTTACATTTTCTTAGGTTTTTAATGACTATATTAGGATCCTTCACTCCGCATATTGTGCAAACACCGTCCTTATATCTATGTCCCGTTGCCTTAACCGTTTCCTGAGGCAAAATCACTTTGTTACATACTGAACAATGTATACCCACCGTTTTGCCGTCTTTTGTGCAGGTTGCCGCTACGGCTTTATCTTTAACCAATTTGTGATTCAACTGAGGAATTATCGTCCGAGTATTTATAACTGTTCCGCAAATCTTACAGTGTGAACCCTCGGTAAGTCCTGTCTTTTCACAACTTGGAGCTACAGCTTCGTCTGTAACCGCCGTGTGTCCTGTCGCCGCAATTACGGTTTTCTCCTGTGTGATTTCATCAGTCAGAGCTTCATCGGAGAAATACTTGCCGCAGTCAGGGCAGTACCAGTATTCGATATTTCCGTCTTCCGTACAGGTTGCTTCCTTAGCTTCTGTCTTTTCTAACTTGTGTCCTGTTGCAGGAACTTCTTCCTGAGCTTTAATTACTTCACCGCATACCAAACAATGCGAGCCTTCTGTCAGTCCCGTGCTTGTGCAGGTCGCCGCTACAGCTTCGTCCGTAATCGCCGTGTGTCCTGTCGCCGCAATTACGGTTTTCTCCTGTGTGATTTCATCAGTCAGAGCTTCATCGGAGAAATACTCTTTGCAATTATTACAATACCAGTATTCGATATTTCCGGCTTCCGTACAGGTTGCCGCTTTCGCATCTATCTTAGTCAATTCATGTCCTTTAGCTGATTTAGTTGGAATTCCGTCTAATTCTGTAACAGATGTAACATCCTTTTCATTACTAAATTCAACACTATAATACTTATTTTCACATCCATTAACACTACAAGTATAGTATACTTCATTTCCGTCTTCCGTACAGGTTGCTTCTTCAGCTTTATTTTCTATGAATATATGCTTATGAACATAATAGTTTTTTTTGCTGTTTTCCATTATAGTCGAATCAGCAGGAACTGTGAATAATTTCTGTACTGCTTGTAAGCTATTTAAATTACTCTCGTTTTTAATAATTATTGCTTCTCCGTTATTATTAATCGAAAGAGTTCCATAAATACAACCCGGATAACCTTCATCGGCACCTTTAATTGTCAAAGTTCCAGACGAAGTTACATTACCTGTAATAACTTTTCCGTTTAGGTTAAGAGTAATTGTTTGGTCAGTAGGAATCTCAACATTACCGGTTACGTCACTAGTTACAACTATCTCTTTTTCAGTATTATCACCAGCTATTATTGCATTAATAGCCTCTTGTATTGTTTTGTACCTATTGTCATTTACTTTACAAACATATTCATCTTTTTTCCATTGAGAAAAGAAAACTAAATCTCCTGTAATGTTAGTTAAACATGCAATATTATTATCTTTAACTATATTCACAGAACTGTTAGTACACCACCAACTTTCTAATTTATAGCCCGCTTCATATAATGTCGGCATTGTTATAGATTCTGTTTTACTACTATATTCATAAGTTATATCACTATTAGTATCAGTATAAGTAATAATATTGCCTCCAAATCCTATATATTTAATATTATAAGTCGTTTGTTCAGTTTCTTGTGAGCCTTCATTTTCATTATCACCTTCTCCATCGGTAGAAGATTCTTCAATTGAATTCCCCGAATCCACTGATTCCGCCGTACCAATAACAAAAGAATAATCCGCAATACCTATCGCAGTAAAAGCCATTACCAATGACATAATAACAGTTAAAATTTTTGTTTTTTTCATAATAAACGTCCTTTCAGATTTAAATTTAATAATTTTCGAGCTTTATGTATTTCTTTGAAATCCAGCAAAACTTGTTTTTATAATATGTGAGATAGAACTCTCCGCTTGTATTGTAAATCGGCAATCCATACTCGTCATACGGAATTTTTCCGATTTCCTTTGAGGAATAAGACGGCGAATCTCTCATAATCAGATATGAATCGTCGTCGATATTTACAACATAGCCGGTATACGAGTTATATTGAAGCTCCACAAGGCAGTTTGAAGAAATCCAGCCGTTAAGCGACGGGAAATACACCCACTTAGTTCCGTTCACTATCTTATAAGCCGAAGCGTTATAGGTATCCCAAACCGCAACGCTTGTTTCAATATAATAGCTTGCGCCCGGACCCCGTCTTACGTTTATTTCGCTTTCGCCTGACATAAACACCAGATATTCCGACGAATCGTTTGAATAGCTCGGAGTTTCATAATTTTTATTATAATTTTCAACGGTCTTTATCTCCGCCGCCGACGATTCGCTTTCGAGGGTCGTTCCGCTCGCCTTTACCCGCTGATAGAAAACGTATTTCTTTCCGGGCTTCAAATCCTCAAAGGTGGTGTCGCTTTGCCAGTTTACTCCGTCTATCGAATACTCGCAGCCGTCAACGTACTTAAGAGTTACCGATGTTTTTGTCACGTTCACCGAAGCGGGAGCGACAGGCTTGTTTGCAGGCTGCATTACGGTCACGGACGAATCAACCGACTGAGGGTCTTTATATCTTACATAATAGGTTCCCGGCTCAAGTCCCGTGATTTCGTTTGAGCTTATCTGAAGATATGAATTTCCGCCGTCTACGCTGTATTCCATGGTGCTGTCTACATTCTGAATTTTCCCGTTATTAGCTCCGTAAGACGTACAGTTTACCGCTTTTACATTAGGTCCTGCCACAACGGCGTCGGCGGAGGCATAAACCGACGGCTCTGAAACAAGCACCTCTACGTCGTCGCTCATAAAATGCTCGTCCGTTTTCTTATATCGCACATAATACTTTCCTGCCGAAAGTCCCGTAACGGTGTCGGAAGCTATTTCAATATAGCTTTCGGAGCTTTCGCTTCTGTATTCCATAGAAGAATCTACTCCTGTTATCTTTCCGTCCGAAACGCCCGAAGCCGAGCAGCTTATACCTGTTAACCCTTCGGGAGGATCGGGAACAAATGCATTACAACCTGCAAATAAAACAATGCAGGAAAGTAAAGTAATAATTCCTATTAGTTTTCTCATATTTAAAACCTCTTTCCTTTAATATTCAGCAAAATATTTTTCAGTAACGACTTTGGTTGTTTTTTTAGTCGTCTGCTGTGTTTGAGCTGCTGTCCGTTGCTGAGTAAAATATGTTGTTGTCTGTTGTTGAGTATAATATGATGATTGCGCAGTCGTTGTTGCGGTTGGTTTAGCAGTGGTTGCCTTTGTAGCTTTTTTCTTTAATTCGGTAAGATTATTTTTATGAATATATCCTGTTTTGCCCTTATATTTAACCTTCCAAAGCTTACTGTCGCTTTTGCTTATAACCAAAACCTTAACTAAGCTTTTGCCGTTTGATTTAATTTTTTTAATCACCTTACTGTCGGTACTCGGTTCTTTATACATATTAACCGTACTGCTTCCGCCGTTGTATTTTATGTAATAAGGTTCGTTCAGAATTATCTCTATTGTGGTTTCCTGTGTTGCGGTAGTTGTCTTAGTTGTAGTCGAAACAGTTGTCGTACTGCTTGAAGCGTTAAATTTTTTGTCAATTTTATCGGCGATTTCAAGAGTGTTTTCAAGACCGCTTTTACAGCCCGAAAGCGTAACAGCTAATATAATTGCCGTTAACAAATAAATAATTTTTTTCATTTTTAACCTCCTATTAATATTCTGTAGCCGTAGGTTCAGGAATAGTAGTCGCCTGCGTCTGCTGTGTTCGAGCGGCTGTCTGCTGTTGAGTATAATATGTTGTTGTCTGTCGTTGAGTTTGATATGATGATTGTGCAGTGGTGGTTGTAGTAGTGGTTGTTGTAGTAGTGGTTGGTTTTTCATCATCAAAATATTTTTCAAGCTTGCTTATTGAAATATAGTATATAGTATCTTCATACTTCACTGCGTAATAATTTTTTGTTAAATTAATATATTCGATTTTTATCTTTGAACGCGCTTTAATTTCTTTGTATTGATTTTTATAATTCGGATTTACATTTGATAAAAGTGTTGTTGCTTTTTGTGCATATTTTATTTTGTTTTTTATTTTTTTAAATAAATATCTTTTATTACCATTTTTAATTGTATATTCGTTTTCATCGCCTGTTTTGATAATAGTTAAATTATCTTCGTCGAAGTTTACTTTAGTTCCATTTTTGAAATCTTCACAATCATCTTTTAAAACAGGTAAATACCCCAAAGTATTTAAATCCGCCAATCCCAAAACAATATATTCCGGCAGGTCTTTTCGGATTTCGGTTGTAGTAGTTTCCGCCGCAGCCGAACTGCTCTCGGATTCCAAGGTAGATAATTTAGCAGATTTGAACACTGCGACCGCTCCTACAGCTACAAACAAAGCAAGACAGATCGGCAGCACAATAGCAACAGCAGAAAAACTGTTTTTAGGCTCTTTGATTTCCACTGTATATATAACGGCGCGGTCGGTTTTATCTCTGAAAACATAGTTTCCCGCCGATAGATTTTTCAAAGCTTTTCCGGGAGCAGTATATGTATTTCCGTAATCGAAGCTTACCTCAAGCCTTTCATCAATATCAAAAATCACTCCGTCATTTTCACCGTGTCTGCTGCAGTCCTTGTATTTTGGTTTTTCCGGGGGATAAGCTGATGAGCTTTTCTTTATAGACAAATCATTTGGCGGCGGAGCAAAAATAATATGTTTGATAATATCAAAATTATTTCTATCCTCCCCAAAAGGACTATCCCCGCATATGCATTTCTTATCTGCATAAATATTTCTTCCGCAGTTTTTGCAAAGCATATTTATTTCTCCTTTTTTAGATAGTTATTATGAAAGCTTTCCGCCCATGTTTATTCTTAAACCGCTTTTCCTTGAAACTTTCTGTGACGTAGGATTATCAACTTTCAGTTTTAATAATTCTTCAAACACCTCGCCGGCGGAAATCCTTTCATCAATATCCTTTATAAGCATTTTTTCAATAATAGCTTTTATTTCAGATGGAATACTTTCATCCAGATAAGGAATTTCATCATTAAGAACCGCCTCATAAATATAATTATATTCAGAAGATATATCAGGCAGCTTTCCACACATAAACTGGTGAAAAATTATTCCCAGTGCAAAAATATCTATTTTAGTTGTCAGCTTGGCATCCTCATTAACCATTTTCAAAAAGCTTTCAGGAGCCAGATATACAAAATCCCCCTTAATCTCTTCACTGTTTTCAGGAGCTTCGCTTTCAAAATAGCAGTCGCTTATATCAATAATTTTAGCGGTATACACTCCGCTGACTGTTCTTTTGACAATAATGTTATCAAGCTTTATATCGGCATGAACCATCTTTATTTCATCAAAGGCTTTCATACAATAAGCTAAAACTTTCATAAGCATAACTTTATTGCTTAGCGGAAGCTTTGAAATAACTTTAAGGTCTATTCCTTCATTTATTTTTTCAGTAACCTCGTAAAACTTGTTCCCGAATTTAAAGAAATCCTTTACAGTAACAATATTTCCGTTTGAAATATCTGATATTGCTTTGAAAACACGCTGTCTTTCATCAAACCAAGCTTTGCATATTTTTTGTTTACGTATCCTTGTTTCTTCGGATATTTCAAGACTATCAGGAAATACCGGAGATAAAAACTCTTTTATGAAATATTCTTTTCCGTTTTTCTTTCCGAATCCCCATCTCGAAAAACCCGAATTTTTCGTTGTAAAGCCCTTTTCCAAATCATATCCGTTTATAATTTCTCTTTTACCGCTGAAAATATCCGACTTTTCTTTCAGTAGTTCAGGCTTGGGCACTTCCGCAGCCGGTTCGAGTTTGGGTATATATACCGCCATATTTTTTTACACCTCAATCTATGTAAAATTTGTAATAGTCTTTTTTATACTCTTCCCATAGAGTATTTTTAATGTCTTCCCTTCTCGAATTTGCTAAATACTTAATATAATTTTCATACATATATCTTTCTCTTTTTCTGAAATACATACGCATTGAATTATAGCTTTCAAAACCTGCCGCTATGACTCCAATAGTGAAATCATCTCCTGCAGCATTTCTGAAAACGTTTCTTATTCTGCTTTCAAACTCGTTTATACTGTCAGATATGCATATAGCGTTTAAGATTACATATTCAAAATGCATTGGCGTCGGTAAATATCCGAAGCATCCATCTGTTGCCGAAATATACAGCGTTGGCGAGCTTTGCGTTACAATTCTGCTGTGAAGTTCAAAATCCGTGTCAGAATTTATAACATTGCTTAATCTTGCGTCACTTGAAATGTTGCTTAATGCGTCTTCATTTCCGTATAAGTCGTCCTCTGTAATCTGTTTAAGACCCTTTTCGTCTAAAATATAACCCCTCGAATCTCCTGCCCACAGAAATTCGCTAATAAGAATCCTGTTTTCATATTTCACAGATACTATAGAAGCAGTTGTAGGGAAGCTCTTGCCTGCCAAGCTTCCCCCCAACTTAGACTGTTCAATTGCATACTTGTTTTTTAAATCCTTGAGAACGTCCGTATACTCCAATTTCAATTCCATAGAATCGCGTTTGTCAAAATAAAAAGATTGATTATTATAAAATTCAAACGTCTTATAAGCACATGCTCTTGAAGCTAAAAAAGCTCCGGTAAAGACATTTATATCTGTTTCATACCTCTTTGCTCCTATTCCGCCGCATCCGTCAAATACCGCCGTATACACACAATCGTTTCTGCATTTATCAGGATGAGAATAGGAGAAATAATCTTCTCCCATTCCTTCCTTTTTTTCTTCACTATAAACGTCAACCAAATTAAAAATTTTATTTACTTTGCTCACAGCCTAAACCTCCAAATATTCTAAAAGCTAAATGCTGTTGGCAATAGCGTCAATAATGGTTGAATAATCATAATCATTTAAACCTTCACCGGCTGCTGACGGATAATGAAGCACATTTTCCCAATTTTCAGAAATAGTGTTCCAATATGGCTCGTCCGGAGCAAATAATAAAAGTCTTTTTTCATGATAACCTACATAACCTTTAAACTGAGCATCACCCCACCATGAGGTAAGTTCATTAAAATTCTCAGCCATCTGACCGGGGTAACCTTCATAAGTTTTGCCAAAGCCTAAGTTATGTGTAGGAGCGTCCGTCCAGACAACAATAACCTGTCTGCGTTTTACTCCCTCTGTATTCCATTTAGAACGCATAGCAAAGCCCAACGCTTCAAGACCGTCTTCAGGCACATCGCCGCCGCCTTCAGGTATTATTGAATCTACTATCTCTTTAAACTCTCCCGACTCATCAGGAAGCGTAAGAAAGTCCGTAGTCATCATAGCGTCTTCTTTATCATAAGCATAATCCTTAAAAGAGATGACCCTTACCCTAAGAGTGTCGATAGACTTTGCCTTTGCCGACATGGCTGTCATTACATCTTCATAAAAATGAAGCGCATTATCTTTCACCATATTAATTACAGGTCCCATACTTCCCGTTGAATCAATACATAAAACTAAATCGATATTATATGTACCTACATTATTTTCTAACATTTTAACTTCTCCTTTAATCTAAATCATCTGCTTTTTTAAAACCTGATCCGCTGCGTGAATACTGGCTTCCCTGTTTCAACACTGATCCTGACATATATTTAGGACGTCCCATTTCTCCTTTAAGTCTGCTTTTCGGTCTTTCAGGCTTTGGCTGTTCAATATTGGCAGGACGCCGGCTTGCATTTCTCTCAGTAATAGGCTCTCTCATAACCGTACTGTAAGCTTCAGCCGGCTTAGGAATTGCATAACCAACATTAGGAATGACTGAAAGCTCATTTTTCAGCTTTAAAAATCCTAATGCAAAAAGTATATAAGCTGTACATAAACATCCTGAAGATAACACAGATTCGGGTGACATCACAATTTGAACTAATGCGAGAATACCGTATATCACTCCGTAAATATACATCATTATTCCTGCAAACGCAGAAATACTTCCTGTTTTTCTGTTTCTGTCAATAGTTTGAATTAAAGACGATATGCTGATTACGAGAAAAACCTTGTACAACAAGCCTAATGTAAAATAACCGATAAACGCCAGTGAAAGTAAAATTAACGTTCCCTGAGCCTGACTAGGCACATTCGGAATAAACATTATTGAAGCTATCAAAAGTATCATTATCAGCAATCCGTAAAGAACTATCTCTATTATCTCAACTATTTTTATCGCTTTAAGTGAATACAGTTTTATTTCCGATTTTTTGTTTCTTGCATAAAAGCTGAAAATCATAGCGAATACACAAATAATTATCATCGGCAGACTAGCTACTATAACCACTGAAAAAGCATAATTAACTATGCTGTATAAAATATTATCCGACAAATTCGATAGTCCAAAATCTACATTTCCTAACATATTTGCAGCTGACGTTGCATTAATAATCATGCCTATTATAAACAACACTATATATGCTGCATAAAATATAACCGACGCTATCGCTATATTAGATCCCGCACATTTCTTTATCGTGCTTAAAATCGACGAGCCTCCCGTTGATATTGGCTTTCTTTCAACAGGTGAAGCTTTTTCTCTCGACGAACCGCACACCCAGCATAAGCCGTCCTCTTCCTTATTTACTGTTTCACAATGTTTACATACCCACATATAAACCTTCCTTTCAAATTTTATTTTTTCTAAATTGTTTTTTTACTTTATTCTTTCTTCTTAGTTTGCTTCCGCAAACAGGACATTTTCCGACTCTGTTTTTAACCTCGGTTTCACATACGATACACTTTTTCATTTACGATGATTATCCTATCTTTAATAAAGCGGTTTAAATCGAAAGCTTTATTTTTCTGCTCCACTTTCCGTAAACCTTTTTGCCGCTTACTTTTTTATAAGCCCTGACCTTTATGTAGTACCTTCCGCTGTAAAGATTTTTTATGGTCACGCTTTTCTTTTTAGTGAACTTTTTGACCGCTCCGTAAAACTGATTGTTGTCAGCCCATTTAATCTGATAGCCTTTTGCTCCGCTGACTTTTCCCCAATAAAGCTTCACAGATCTTCTTGAAACTTTCCTAGCTTTGAAGCCCGGGATTGTTAAGCTTGAAGCGTCATCAATCCCTGTTAAGTCATCATTAGAAGCACTTACCGAGCCGATAAAAACAAAACTTAGACTAACCGCCATAACAACCGCTGTAAGCAGGCTGATAAGTTTTTTCATAAATTTGTCCTCCTACTTTTTCTTAACTAGCTTCTTACCAGTTTTAAGGTTTTACTCCACTTTCCGTAAACCTTTTTGCCGCTTACTTTTTTATAAGCCCTGACCTTTACAAAATACTTTTTCTTGATAAGCTTCTTCAAGGTTACTTTGTTTTTCCTGACGGTTTTTGTCTTTGTTTTTGCTTTCTTGAACTTCTTGGAAGTAGAATACTTCACCTGATAGCCCTTCGCTCCGCTTACCTTACTCCACGAAATTTTAGCTGTTTTTTTACCGCCTTTTTTAAGGTAAACTCCCAATACCTGAGATGGTTTTTTTGAACTTGCTGTTGTTGATTTACTGCTGCTACTGCTGCTTGATTTAGTGGGCGTCGGATATGATATTGAAAACGAGTAGTTGCCTGTACCACTGTTTTGTTCAACACAAAAATAATATGTGCCGCTCGATAAATCTATTGTTTCGGAAATTGAACTTTGACCTGTATTATCATTGGCACATACCCTAGTACAATACCATACTTCGTCTCCAACGCTATTATATATGTAATAATTAACTCTATATATCTTTGCCACAGAGCTTATAACCAATCGTTTTGATGAGCTTAATGTGAATTTATAAAAATCCTTAGAATCATTAACCGCTATTTGACCGTTATATTTTGTACCTATATTTATACTATTTGCTAATGCCAATTCATTATCATTGTTGTTATAGCTTTCCGAAAAGCTTTCATTAGCAGATGAAAAAGTCATTTTAAAATTATATTCACCCGTACCACTGTTTTGTTCAACACAAAAATAATATGTTCCGCTCAATAAATCTATTGTTTCGAAAATTGAACTTTGACCTGTATTATCATTTGCACATACCCTAGTACAATACCATACCTCTTCTCCAACGCTATTATATATGTAATAATTAACTCTATATATCTTTGCCACAGAGCTTAAACTTATCCTGCCTGAATTAGATATAGTAAATTTATACAAAACCTTGTTTTGCGTATTTGTAATCATATCGCTTACCGTTGTTCCTAAAGTATAATTTACCGCTGTGTCTAAATTACTGTCAGCCGATACCATGGTCGGCAGTACAGAACACAAGCTCGCCGCCATAACCGCTGTCATTAAAACCGATAAAATTTTCTTTTTCATAAATTTGTCCTCCTACTTTAC
>CAZTXS010000030.1:0-14481 GCA_964617585.1 uncultured Ruminococcus sp. | reverse complement strand
GTCGGCAATGCCGACCCTTGCCACGTTGAATGACGGGCAAGCCCTTATTGAATTACCGCGTTTTCGTTTTTGCTTTCGCAAAGAGCCCTTTGTGCCGAAATGGTTTCAAGTGTGTCGCCTAGCTGAGTTAGAATTGCTCCGAGAAGCGACAACTCTTCATCATCAAGACATTGAGCTATCATATTCGCTATTGCTGTTACGGACGCCGTTATTTCGCAAGAGTTCATATAATCATTCCTTTTGCTATGGACTCATATTATTATATGAAATATTTTTTACAGCGTGACTATTGAAAACGGAATATGAGAATATAGGCTTCGGGGGGAATTTTTTATTTCACTTCTTTTTCACATAGCTTAGTTGAAAAGAATTTATAATTTAAGTAACCGATATATTATCGATTTTCAACACAATACACTATATTTTTGTATATGCGTTAGAAAAAACAAGAACGGAGGATTATTATGAAAAGTTTAAAGGAAAAGAAAAGAAGAGCGTTTATATGCGTGTTATCTGCATTGCTTATGGCGGCTTCGGTTACATCGGCGTCTGTATTTGCAGAGGATTCAGCGGACGCTGACTCAAGCTCATCGGAAATTGAAGTGGCTGTTGACGAGCAAGAAACGTCCGGCTCTGACGAGCAGACACAACAAGCTTCCGATGATGAGAAAGACGTTTCGACATCTGACAACACATCAGAGTCTACTTCTGAAGAGCCTGCTACACAGGCAACTTCTCAGAATGTTACTTCGGCGAGCGTAACAACAGTTCAGGACAATTCTCTTGCAGTGGGAACTAAATTCACATCGGGCAATTATGTGTATATGATAAAGACGAAGAATACGGTTGCAGTTAAAGGATTTGCTTCCGGTGTGAAGCTGTCAACTGTGGATATTCCTAATACCGTTACATATAAAAACGTCAAGTATAAGGTTGTGAAAATCGGTACGGAGGCTTTCAAGGGCAAAACCTGCATTAAGAAAGTTATAATAAGAAAGAACATAACCGATATAGGTAAACGCGCATTTATTAACTGTAAGAACATCACCAGAGTAAGAATTAAAACGGGCGCTAAAATAATTAGAAAGGGCGCATTCAGAAACTGTTCAAAGCTCAGCATAGTAAATATCAAGTCAACCGCTTTGGAAAGTATTCATATAAATGCGTTTAAAAATATAAAATCAGGAGCTGTTATTAACGTTGCAAACAGTACGGTAAAAAAGCTTGTTAAGGCTTCTGTTCCATCGAGTATCAAGGTAAATATCGTTTAGAATTACAGTTATTTTACAAGCATATCTTTATCCCAAATACTGAATCGTTCAAAATATCGAACGGTTCAGTATTTTAATTTAACTCAAGTAGTTCGGTTCCGGGGAAATAATAAGCAAGTATTTCACCGTAGCTCTTTCCTTCTTTCGCCATGGAATTTGCGCCGAACTGGCTCATTCCGACGAGATGACCTAATCCTTCGGTTTTAAAGATAAGGCTTTCATCCTTAACTTCTACTTCAAAATGCTGTGAGGAAAGATCAAGCGCCGTGCAAAGCTCTGACGCATTGATTTCCTTACCTCCTACAGAAATTTTAACAGGAGTTCCGTTATCGGTTTTCTTAGTTATCTCAATCCATTCGTCAATGTTTTCGGAAAGCGTGACTGAGAAGGTTTCCTCGGCATTTTTTTTGAAATCCTCTGCGGAAACCGTTACCGTTTTTGAAAATCCGTCGGCTTCTTTATCGGAAGAGCTGTCAACGGAAACAAGATACGGAACATCTTCGCCCCATATGTCTTTTGAGCTTTCGGTCTTTCCGCAGGAAATTGTGTGATACGCAACTACTATAGGCTGATTGTCATAGACGCATATTTCATTGAGCGCTTCCTCAACGGCAGCGGTAACATTTTCAAGCGCAGATTCATATTTATCGCCGTAGTATTCTTTAGCTTCATCGGTTGTAAAGGTTTTGGGATAAACTGCGTCGTCAGTGCTTATAATAGCTCCCAGAAGCGAATCTGTCGGATTTTCCTTTTCGCTCAGATAACGGTTTAATATGTAAGTGTGAGAAAGAACTGCCTGAGCCTTAAGAGCCTCCTTTTCAAATGTTGCGGGCATCTGCGCTAAGACGTTCCATATCATATAATCTTTAATGTCCATTATTGCAACGTCTTTAGTTTCCGAGTCCAGTATGGTGACCTCTTTGCAGTCGGAGGAAATAAGCGTTTCCTTTCCGCTGTTTTTAAACAGCTTTGTTATTCCGCTGTTGATCAGAACAAACGAGGGGATTAGCATAAGGCATACGGCGAAAATAAAAAGCGTCTGAAAGGTTTTGTTCATTGTTTTACTCCTTAAATCTTTGTATATCTTGTCCGTTTCTATATACTATGCTTATTTTTTTCGATATATGAATCAGAAAGAGAGAAAACAGCCCACAGAAAATTTCAAAAAAAGGTGAGACTTTTTACTTTTTAAAACGCTTATATAATAAAAGCATTTAAACACAGCGATTCGATAAGGGCTTGCCCGTCATTCAACGCAGCAAGGGTCGGCATTGCCGACCGACCGTTCGGTAGGGGATTATATCCACTACTGAACGGGTAATGGAACCCGCCGCCTATAGAGGCGGGAGACATCTTGCCTTAGTTATATTTAGGAGGTCTTTAATATGAAAAAGATTATTTTAATACTTATGTCGTCTATTGTGACTATCGGTTTATTAGGAGTTATGCCGTCAACGGCAGAGAACAATGAAGATGACAGCGACAGTGTTGGAATGTCGGCAAAAGGATATGTTTGTACATATTATGAGGAAAAAGGCGATGGCCGGACAAAGCTTACCTATGACTCTAAAGGAAATGAGATATATAGAGAATATAGCAATGGCAATTCTCAAATACATAAGTATACTTATTATGATAACGGAAAAATAAAAACAGAGTACGCTGAGTCTAATAACGGCTGGTGGAATAAGATTTCTTATGATAAAATGGGAAAACAGACATATTGGATGTCAAGTGATGGTTATTGGGAAAAAGCAAAATATGATACGCATGGAAACTGTACATTTTATCAAGACAGTGATGGTAATTCATACACCCAGAAATATACATATTTTTCAAACGGAAAAATAAAAACAGAGGATTTAAAGTACAGCAACGGCGGATGGTATAAATATACCTATAACGAAAACGGTAATATGATTAATAGTGATGATGATATCGAAGGTCCGATAGAGTACACATACGACGCTTACGGTAATGAAATATCTCGAAAACATATAAAAAGCGGTTACATATCCACAAGAACGTATACTTATTATGAAAATGGAAAAGTCAAGACTGAATACTGTAAGGACAGCTATGGTTATTGGTCTAAGTCGACTTATGATACTATGGGGAACTTAACATATAGTATAGACAGCGATGGAATATGGACTGAATATAAATATGATTCCAAGGGAAATAAAACTTATTTTGAAGATAATGAAGGCAACTGGGATAAATACACTTACGACTCAAAAGGAAATATAATATATTTCAAGACTAAGTTCGATAGTGAAATCGGTTGGATGAAATATTCATACGATTCAAAAGGAAATATGATATCCGGCAAGGGAAATGGCGGTTACTGGGAAAAGGCAAAATATGCAAAAATAGGCAGTAAAAAGTCAATGAAACCTATTTCTTCAATACGCAGTTCATCAGCTGTTAAAAAGGATAAAAAGAAAGCCGATAACGCTATGAAAAAGGCTGAAATCACAAAGCTTTCTATCAAGAGCAAATCTAAGAATATTAAAATCTCTTTTAAGAAGTTAAAGAAGGCATGGGGTTATCAGGCGCAGGTGTCTAAGAATAAAAGCTTCAAGAAAAAGGTTATAAATAAAAAGTACCGGACAAACAAAATTAATATCAAAAACAAGAAAATAAAGAAGAATAAAACTTATTATATAAGAGTAAGGGCATATGCGTCATATAGAGATAAAAACGGCAAGGCAGTAAAAATATATAGCAAGTGGAACAAAGATATAAAAAAGATTAAAGTAAAATAACTTGTATATTAGCGACGAATACCGTCGGAAGTTAACACTTTCGGCGGTTTTTTTGTGTTATGTTCTGTATAGGTAAATGTTGAATGACGGGCAATCCCTTTTTTAAAACTTGACTAACTTAAGAATAAATTGTATAATAAAATTCAATATTCAAAAAAGAACGTTTATTAATGATACAAAGGAGATGAGTATAGTGTCAGAAAAAAGTGTAAAAACACCTGAAGAAGCTTTAAAGAAACAGTTTGTAAAGAATAACGCCATAGATCCGAAATTTTATGATGTGTTCGGAGTTAAAAGAGGATTGAGGAATCCCGACGGAACAGGCGTTATGGCAGGGGTAACGAATATATGCAACGTTCATGGATATGTTGTGAACGAGGGCGAGAAAGAGCCTGTACAGGGAAAGCTGTTTTATCGCGGGTACAGCATTAACGATTTAGTGGATAATGCTATAAAAGAAAATCGATTCGGATATGAAGAGGTTGTATTTTTACTGCTTTTCGGTTCACTTCCGACTAAAGAGGAATTAGCCGCTTTTTTTAGACTGCTTGACTATAATAAAGAGCTTCCCAATGAATTTTTTGAGGATATGATATTAAAAGCTCCTTCAAAGAACATTATGAATAAGATGGCAAGATCTATACTTGCTCTTTATTCATACGATGAAAACCCTGAGGATATGTCGCCGAATCATGAGCTTTCAACGGCAATCTCTATTATTTCTAAGCTTCCGAGTATTATGGTTTCGGCATATCAGGTTCAGCAGAGAAGCTTTTACGGAAAAACCATGATAATGCATCCTCTGATTCACGGGCTTTCAACTGCGGAAACTATTCTTTCTACTCTCCGCCCCGACAGAAAATACACCCGTGAAGAGGCTATGCTCTTAGACCTTATGCTTATGATTCACGCTGAACACGGAGGAGGAAATAACTCTACTTTCAGCTGTAGGGTGCTTACTTCATCGGGTACCGACCCTTATTCGGCATATGCTGCGGCTATAGGTTCTCTTAAAGGACCTAAGCACGGCGGAGCAAACGCTAAGGTTTTACAGATGCAAAGATGTATAGAAGAAAACGTCAGCAACTGGGAGGACGAAGGCGAGGTTGCAGACTTTTTGAGAAAAATAGTCAGAAAAGAAGCAAACGATCGATCCGGACTTATATATGGTATGGGTCATGCGGTTTATACCATGAGCGACCCGAGAGCGGTTATACTTAAGAAAAACGCAAAGAAGCTTGCTTATGGCACTGAGTTTGAAAGAAAGTTCAATCTTCTCGAAACCGTTGAAAGACTTTCGCCTGAGATTCTTCGCGAGAGCGGAAAGAGCAAGGATATTTGCGCAAATGTTGATATGTATTCAGGTTTTGTTTATCAGATGCTCGGTATTCCCGATGATTTGTTCACTCCGCTTTTTGCCGTTTCAAGAATGGCAGGCTGGTGCGCTCACAGATTTGAAGAGCTTGTGACCGGCAGAAGAATTATCAGACCTGCGTATAAGTCTGTGCAGAAGTCTAAAGAGTATGTTCCGATTGATGAACGTAAAATAGTTCTGTCGGATAAATAATTCGTTTTTTCAAAGAGGTATTCGGTTTCGGATATCTCTTTTTTAAATAAAGTTATTCAAAAAGCCTTTTTTTATCGTCAGAATTATGGTATAATAGCACCGTGACGCTGTGACTGGTCTGCCTGGACGCCGGATTGATTATTAAAGCGGTGAAAAAACGGTGGACAAACAGCAAAAATCGGAGGTTATATAAGCTTGATGATTAATAAAAATTATATAGATATTAAAAAAAAGGCTTTGGAGAAATATTTTGAGAAAATGAATCCCGAGCAAAAGAAAGCAGTTTTTCAGATTAAAGGACCTGTTTTGATTCTGGCGGGAGCAGGAAGCGGAAAAACAACGGTTTTGGTTAATCGAATAGCTAATATGATATACTTCGGTAACGCTTATTATAATGATGAAGCGTTGTTTACAGACGAGGAAGCTGAGTTTTTAGCTAAATATTCGCAGGGTATTGAAACGGACAGCGAAAGACTTAAACAAATTGTTGCTTCGGATACTGTGAACCCGTGGAACATATTGGCCATCACTTTCACAAATAAGGCTGCCGGAGAGCTTAAGGAGCGTATTTCAAATATGCTTGACAGTGAAGAAAGCGTGCCTGTCGCCGCTACTTTTCATTCAGCCTGCGTAAGGATATTAAGACGTGAGTGCGACAGAATAGGCTTTACAAGCAGCTTTACCATATATGACAGCGACGACTCTCAGAGGGTTATAAAATCCTGCTTGAAGGAGCTTGAAATATCCGAAAAAATGTTCCCTCCGAGAATGATTTTATCGGAAATTTCACGTCAGAAGGATATGATGATAAATCCTGACGAATATGAGAGCCGGAATCTTGCTGATTACAGAAAATCTTCTATAGCTAAAGTTTATAAGCTGTATCAGCATAAGCTTAAATCGTCAAACGCAATGGATTTTGACGATATTATCTGTCATGCGGTAAGATTGTTTGAAGAGAACCCGGATGTTTTAGACCATTATCAGAATTTATATAAATACATAGTTGTAGATGAGTACCAGGATACCAATATGGTTCAGTATCGCTTTGTGTCTATGCTTTCATCTAAGTATAAGAACCTTTGCGTTGTGGGCGATGACGACCAGAGTATATATAAGTTCAGAGGAGCGACTATTGAAAATATTCTGTCTTTTGAAAATCAGTTTGAGGATTGTACTGTAATAAGACTGGAACAGAATTACCGATCTACTCAGAATATTTTGTCCTGTGCAAACGAGCTTATTAAGAATAACAAGGGGAGAAAGGGCAAAAACCTCTGGACTTCATCGGGTGACGGCGACAAGATTAATGTATACAGAGCTAACAGTGAGAGAAGCGAAGCCGGATATGTAGCGGATACTATTCTTTCGGGAATTAAAGAGGGGAAAAAATTCAGCGACTATGCCGTTTTATACAGAATGAATGCGCAGTCGAACGCTTTAGAGCAGGCTTTTGTTCAAAGCGGTATCTCATATAGGATAATCGGGGGACTGAAGTTCTTTGACAGAAAGGAAATCAAAGATATTCTTTCTTATCTTGCGGTTGTTAATAATCACAACGATATTTTAAGACTCAGAAGAATCATAAACGAGCCGAAGCGTTCCATTGGAAACGCTACGGTAACAGCTTTGGAGCAGATAACATCAGATCTGGGAATTCCGATTTTAGAGGTTATGAAAGAGAGTGAAAATTTAGTTCCGCTTTCTAAAAAGGCAAATGTTTTGATTCCGCTTGCGCAGATGTTTGAGCATCTTACCGAGCTTTCTGAAACCGTTTCGCTGGAGGAGCTTTTAGATGAGCTTATGGAGGTTTCGGGTTATCGTCAATTTTTAAAATCTCAGGGCGACGATGGCGAAATGCGTCTTGAAAATATCGAGGAGCTTAAATCTACCATGGTTAAGTATTCCGAAGAAGCGGAAGAGCCCAGTCTGTCCGGATTTTTAGAGGAAATATCTCTCTTTACCGATGTGGATAATTTAGAGGATGACGGCGATTATGTCGTTATGATGACCGTTCATTCTTCCAAAGGACTTGAATTTCCTTCGGTATTTGTTGTAGGACTGGAGGAAAACATTTTTCCCTCTCAGAGAAGTATTATGGAAAGTGAAGCGGAAGTCGAGGAAGAACGCCGTTTGGCTTATGTTGCGGTTACAAGGGCGAAAAAAGAGCTTTACCTTCTTCACAGCAGCGAAAGAATGCTGTTCGGTATTACAAACAGGAACAGAAGATCACGCTTTATTGAAGAACTTCCCGATGAGCTTCTTAACGAGGAAAGCGAAGGGCTGATTCGTTCGGACGTAACTCAAACGAGGTCTTTTAAGAATCAGAACTCGGGCATATCTCTTGAAAAACAGCTTGCGGCTAAGAAAAGAGCCGAGGTGAAAACCGTTTCCAATCAGGATTTTGAGGTCGGTAATAGAGTTTCGCATAATATTTTCGGCGAAGGAACGATTCTGACAGCAAAAAAAATGGCGAACGATACTATGCTTGAGATTGCCTTTGATAATAAAGGCACTAAAAAAATCATGGCTAATTTTGCAAGAATAAAAAAGCTTTGATAAAGAGGGCGGCTATTTATGAAAAAAATTTATGTAGAGCTTAAAAAGACGGTTGACGATTCTTACGATATTGATATTGGTCACAGTCTGACAGATTCTCTTGTGAACGATATAAAGAACGGTCTTTTACCGGGGATAAAAAGATTTGCGGTGATAACCGACAGCAACGTAAGAGACCTTTATGCCGACTCTGTTTGCGAAAGGCTTAAAGCTTTAGGCTTCAAAGCGGATTTGTTTGTTTTTCCTGCGGGTGAAAAATCAAAAACCCGTGAAACAAAGGCTGAAATTGAGGACAGAATGTTAAGTCTGGGATACCGCAGGGACTGCTGTATTATAGCGGTCGGAGGCGGTGTAGTAACCGATCTTTCGGGATTTATTGCTGGTACCTTCGGCAGAGGGGTTCCGTTTATTAATTTCGCTACCACTCTTTTATCTGCGGCTGACGCTTCGGTGGGAGGAAAGACGGCGGTCGATACGCCGCTTGCAACTAACCTTATAGGACTTTTCAATCAGCCGAGGAAAATTTATATAGATATAGACGCATGGAAAACGCTTCCCGAACGTGAGATTTCAAGCGGTCTTGCCGAAACTATTAAGCACTCGATACTTGCTGATTATGATTTTTTCTGCTATCTTGAAAATAACATAGAAAAGGTGTTCTGCTTTGATACCGATGTATGCGAACATATTGCAGAAAAAAACTGCGAGATTAAATACAAGGTTGTTATGAAAGACGAACGTGAATCAGGACTGAGAGAAATCCTCAACCTGGGGCATACCGTGGGTAGGGCTATAGAAACGGTAAGCGACTATAGGTTGCTTCACGGTGAGGCGGTATCTATAGGACTTACCGCTGAGGCTAAGCTTGCAAAATCGCTTGGTTTGGCAAGCGATAATGATGAAAAGAGAATTGAAGCTTTGCTAAAAAGGGCAGGGCTGCCTGTAAGTATTCCCGATTATATAAATAAAGACGAGCTTGTAAAAAAGCTTTACACCGATAAAAAGGTGAGGGACGGCAAGCTGAGATTTGTTATACAAGAGGGTATAGGCAAAATAAAAGAATTCAGCAGCGGAAACTTTGCCAAAGAGATTTCTGAAGATTACATTGCGGATATTATTGAAAGTATGTAGATTATTATTCGTAAGCAGAAAGGAAAAGGTTTATGGATGTTTCAATTACACCGTCTGTTTTAAAGGGCGATATCACGGTTCCTCCGTCAAAGAGCGTGGCTCACAGAATGATAATAGCCGCTTCTTTAGCCAGCGGTGAAAGCGTTATATCAAACGTATATATGTCAAAGGATATTGAAGCTACTATGGAAGCTATGAAAGCCTTGGGAGCCGGAATAAGAATCGAGAATGACGGTTCAGGTTTATGCAAGGTCTTTATAAATGGTATAACAAAGCCTGAAAAAACAGCCGTTCTTGATTGCAAGGAGTCGGGGTCAACGCTTAGATTTTTAATTCCCGTGGCTTCTGCTTTGGGAACTGAAGCTGCTTTTATCGGCGCAGGAAAGCTTCCGCAGCGTCCGATAACTCCGTATCTAAGCGAAATGACTAAAAACGGAGCGGAGTTTGACTATAACAACACTATGCCTTTTTCAGTTAAGGGAAAGCTTAGCCCCGGCGAATATAAAATCGCAGGTAATATTTCTTCTCAGTTTGTTACGGGACTGTTGCTTGCGTTATCAATTTTAGACGGTGAAAGCGAGATAGTTTTGACCTCGCATCTTGAATCAAGGCCCTATGTCGATATAACTATTGACTGTTTGAATAAATTCGGAGCGAATATAACCGAAACGTCCGACGGATTTTCGGTTCACGGAGTAAAAGCCTTTAAGCCTTACAGCGGATCGGTTGAAGGGGATTATTCTCAGGCGGCGTTTTTCTTTGCGGCTAATTCTCTCGGATGTGATATAAATATAAACGGCTTAAGCGAAAACAGCTTTCAGGGAGATAAAAGAATCGTTGAAATATGCAAAAATATAGTGTATAATAATTCAGAAAAGGATATTCTCAGTCCGTTTGATATAGACTGTTCGGATATTCCCGATCTTGTTCCGATATTGACAGTGCTGGCGAGCTTCTGCAAGGGAGTGTCGCATATAACGGGAGCGGCAAGGCTCAGAATAAAAGAAAGCGACCGCTTGGCTGCGATTTCAAAAGCGCTGAACGCTGTCGGAGGAAAGGTTAAGGAACTGGACGATGGATTGGAGATAACGGGTGTTGAGTATTTAAACGGCGGCGAGATAGATTGCTGTAACGATCACAGAATTCCGATGGCAATGTCTGTTGCATCGGTTAAATGCAGAGATAAGCTGATTCTTCGCGGAGCTGAATGCGTAAGAAAGTCTTATCCTGACTTTTTTGAGGACTTTAAAAAGCTTGGAGGAAAAATATAATGGCTTCGGTTTGGAATCACAATATAAATTTATCAATTTTCGGCGAAAGTCACGGACCTGCAATAGGCGTGGTGCTTGATAATTTGCCTTCGGGAGAGCATATTGATCTGGACGCTCTTATGTCGTTTATGGCAAGGCGTGCTCCGAAGAAAAACAAAACGTCTACTCAAAGACGTGAAAAGGATCTGCCGCAGATTATGTCGGGTCTTTTTAACGGAAAGACAACGGGTACTCCTTTATGCGCTTTGATTCAGAACACCGATCAGCATTCAAACGATTATTCCAACCTGTCAAAGCTTGCCCGTCCCGGTCATGCCGACTACACGGGAGCTGTTCGTTACAGCGGATTCAACGACGGAAGAGGCGGCGGACATTTTTCAGGCAGGCTTACTGCTCCCTTGTGCTTTGCCGGGGCGGTTGCAGGTCAGATACTGGAGAGAAGAGGAATATACACGGGAGCGCATATTCTCGAAATTCACGGAATTAAAGATAAATCCTTTGACCCTATCACAGTTTCGCGTGACGACATTAAATTTGTCCGTGAAAAGGAATTTACTGTTCTTGACGATAAGCAGGGCAGACTTATGATTAAAGATATAGAAAAGGCGGGAAAGTGTCTGGATTCTGTCGGGGGAATAATAGAATGTGCTTCTATTAACGTTCCTGCCGGAATAGGTTCTCCTATATTTGAGGGACTTGAAAACAGTATAGCTTCGCTTGTTTTCGGTATACCTGCCGTTAAGGGCATTGAGTTCGGCGTCGGATTTAATTGCTCCAAAATGCTGGGAAGTGAAAACAACGATGAGTTTTATGTTGACGATAAAGGTCATGTGGTAACGAGAAGCAACAACCACGGGGGAATTCTCGGAGGCATTTCATCAGGTATGCCTATAACGCTAAGAGTTGCGTTTAAACCTACTCCGTCTATTGCCCGGCCTCAGGAAACGGTGGATTACAGTTCGCTTACTAATGAAACTATAAATATAAAGGGCAGACATGACCCGTGTGTTGTTCCAAGAGCCGTGCCATGTGTTGAAGCGGCGGTAAACATTGCTCTTCTTTCGCATATGATGGATTATCCTAATTTTTAAGCTTTTGGCTTATTGATATTTCGGGAGTGTTACTATGGATAAAAATTTTGAAAAGTATTTACAACCGAATATGCTGAATCTTCAGGATAAGTATGCAATAAAGATTCTGCTTTGCTATTTTTTAAGGCAAATCAACAGACCGATTACACCTAATCAGTTGGCAGAAATCGCTACGGCGGACGGTATAGTAAACTATTTTACTTATGCGGAAACAGTTGAAGAAATGCTTAAAGATAAGATGATGAGGCTGGAAGCTGTTGATGAAGTGAACTATTATATTTTATCGCAGGAAGCATATGAGGCTGCAAACGATTTTAAGGGAATCGTTCCAAAAAGCTTCCGTGATAAGATACTTTCATCAGGGCTTAAGTTTTTTGCCAAGCTGAAGGATAACAGCATTATAGCCGAAATTAAAGAAGTCGAAAAGGGAGCTGAGGTTCATTTCCTTTGTCAGGACAGCGGAGCTAATCTTATGGATCTTACACTATTTGCTCCTGATCTGACTCAGGCTGAATACATTAAAAAGAAGGTTATGCTTAATCCCAGCGCTTTTTACGGAAAGATATTGGACTTTGTTATAGAGAATGAGGAATATACTCCAGATCTGTCGGGCTATTAGCAGAGGGTGACCCCTGCACGCAATGCCTCCTTTTAAGAGTTTGATTGATGTTAAACTTTCTGCAACGGAGGGCTATACAAAGATAAAGAGACTTTTTCGTAATTGTGATATTAACGGTCGGTTTTTATTTTTGATGTAAATGTTGTATTCGGTGAGTTTGATAAGTGTTAGAGCTTGTGAAACGGTAGGCTGATATTTGTAGTGACTATACCTATCTTTACTGTTTTTATATTGTTCTTTATTTTTTATGAAATATATAGGTAATTTGAAGGAGTAGGCAAAGTTCCGAGTTATCGAGTTGCTTGAATTTGAATTCAACAAAGTGGAGGATATTAAATGAACGTAAAAAAGCAGTCGTAAGTTTTACTATTTTGGGATATAAATTGTTCAAATTAGTGAATGACGGTGAATATATATGTGCAAAAAATTGACTTTGAAAGATATAGAGAATATTACGAATCAGTTTTACTCTTGTTTTTGTGATGTGAATATTTCAGAATTAAAACAAGGGATACACTTTGTATGTTCGGAAGAACGTGATGCCGAATTAAAGGGATTCGGCTGCAAATACACATTGTTTATTTTAGTCAAAAATGAATTATGTGTTGTTACATACTCGCCTAAACACAAGGAATTTATTGATAGACTGAGAGGATATAGTGCGGACAGGATTATCAAAGAAGCAAAGATAAAATTCAATTTAAAAAAGATGAAGTTATTTGTTTTTAGTGAGGAACTTGTAAAGCAGTATGGAAACGCTAAAGTTTTGAAAGATACAGATTATCCTCTTTATGAAGCGTTCTTTAGGGCTAATAAACCCAATGCAAATCCTGATGGATGGTTATATGAATATTTTTCTCAAAAAGCTGCAAAGGGATATTTTGCCGGATATGTTTCAGACGGAAGATTGCTGTCTGTTTGTGAGGCACCCGATATGCCTTATATGGAAAATCTAATCCAGCATACAGGAATAAACACATTAAAGGAGGAACGACGAAAGGGATATGCCAAATGCACTGCTGCACTGGCTGCTCATAATTTAATTGAAAAAGGAATTTGCCCGCAATGGGAATGTAATGCAGAGAATATTGCTTCAATTGAATTGGCGAAATCTATTGGATACAAAGAATATGGCAATGCGTATATTTTTGAGGAATGGTAATTGATGAGAGGTGACTATTTATGAAAAAAGAATTCAGCAATTGTCCAAAAACAATAAACGAGTCAGAGCTTTACGGCTTTTCATGGATGGAGTATGTTATGGCGATACCGTCGCCGCTTGTTGCAGTTACAAGCTACAAGGATAACGGAATGCCTAATGCAACAATGCAGTCTTGGTGTACTTTCATAGGACAAGAAGGGTATTATTGTTTGTTTTCGGATGTTAATAAATATAGTCATATGTACTCATCAATAAATAAAACAAAGCAATGCGTTATCAATTTTCCGTCCAAAAATATTCTTTTGAAATGCATGAAAACGATTGAAAATAACGGATATGATAATGATGAAATTACAATGTCCGGATTGACTGCTGAACAGGCAAGTAAGGTTAATGCACCGAGAATTAAAGAATGCTTTTTAAACTTAGAATGTGAATATGTATGGGAAAAGGAATTGACCCCAAATAGCTGTCATGTTGTTATGTGCGTGAAAATTGTTAATGTCTATATGGATGAAGGGCATTACAATGAAAGCAAAACAGGGCGTTACGGTGAGACAGGGTATTTATATAATGTACATTCTCCGAGAAATCCTGAAACAGGAAAAGCTGAAGAAACTTGTGTAGGTGTTATTCAAAAGCTTGCAACTTATGATAAGCTATAACTCAGGCAATATGTCCCCGCATATAGAGAAGGGGATATTTAGTATTCAGCGGGAGTACAATCCCCCAATGAATACTGTCGGCTAAAGCCGACAGTTGCTGCGTTGAATGACGGGGTAAGCCCTTTATTGAATTTCTCATTTAATGAAAGCATATAAATAGGTACTGAGAAATCTGAATACGAGGTTGCTTAATATTGTAATTTGTTTTAACTTATTAATTAAAAGTTTTTAATATTTTTCCTAAAAAATCTATTGACAAAGATATTTTGGCGTGGTATTATTTAAAAGTTGTCGCGCACAAGTGAATTGAGGCGATAACAACGGCATCTTGAAAATTGAACAATGGAGCACAAGAGACAAGAAAAAGAGTACCTTGT
>CAZTXS010000029.1:0-15994 GCA_964617585.1 uncultured Ruminococcus sp. | reverse complement strand
CCGCTACTGAACGGGTAATGGAACCCGCCGCCTATAGAGGCGGGGGACATCTTGCTTTAGTTATATATCTTAATTTTGGAGGTGAAACGCAAATGGCAGTTAAAATCAGATTGAGAAGAATGGGTGCTAAGAAAGCTCCTTTCTATCGTATTGTTGTCGCTGACTCAAGATTTCCGAGAGACGGAAGATTCATTGAGGAAATCGGTTACTATGATCCTACTAAGGAACCGTCGGTAATAAGCGTTGACGGAGAAAAAGCTAAGTCATGGATCGCAAACGGCGCACAGCCTACTGAAACAGTAAAAACTATTCTGAAGAAAAACGGTATTCTTTAATATCGCTTCAATGCAGGCGTTTTGACGCCCCGCAAAACTTTGTATTTCAGACCTGCTTTATTTAAGCCTACTGCAAACAGCGTAGGCTTCCTCTTGACGGGGCTTAAGAAGTCAGCGCAGAAATTTATTCTGCGTGCGTTTATGAGCCTTGCCGCATTTTAGACAGCGGCAGTTTCGGCAAGCCGAAATCGACTCAATTTCCGAAGAAAGGAAAATCTTTACAAAATAGAGGTATGGTTATTATTATGAAAGAACTACTGGAAACAATTGTTGCCGAACTTGTTGAAGACAGAAGCTCTGTTGAAATTGTTGAGGACGAGCCTAACGATGAAGGCATAATCACATTCCATCTTCACGTTGCTCCCGATGATATGGGCAGAGTTATCGGAAAGCAGGGCAGAATTGCCAAGGCTATCCGAACAGTTATGCGCGCTAAAGCTTCAAAAGACGGCAAGAAAATCATGGTTGACATCGACTGATATTATCATGATTAATAATCGCTAAATAAACAGTGAAAACTAAAGCATCAGCTCGTATTTAACAGACTTGATGCTTTTTATTTTCAGGATATTTGATTGCGCCCGGAAACCGCAGTCAAAGTCTTTTGTTTTATTTAAAAATATGTTATCATATAAAAAAACAATTTAACGGGAGATTTTTTATGAACAGACAAGCCTTTTTAGAAGCCTGCGACAGGGTTGTCGGCAATAAGCGTGATAAAAAAGGAATAGGTACTCTTAGCGAAAAAACTATGCACGCTGTGTTAAAAGAATACTATCAGCCTTATTCGGACAGCCAGGAGGTTAAGGTAGGAAGCTTCGTAGCCGATATAGTAAGCGAAACAGGCATAATAGAAATACAGACCCGTTCTTTTTATAAGCTGACAAAAAAGCTCGACTGCTTTTTGGAATTCTGCGACGTTACCGTTGCAACCGCCCTCCCCGCCTTAAAATATCTCTCATGGTTGAACCCTGAAACCGGCGAATGTACAAACCGGAGAAAATCTCCTCACAAAGCTACTATTTATGACGCAGTCTATGAGCTTTATTCAATTAAATACACCCTTGATAACCCCCATATGCATCTGAGGCTTCTGCTTCTTGAGGTTGAAGAAATAAGATACCTTAACGGCCGGTCGAAAAACAAGAAAAGAGGTTCGTCAAGGTGTGACAGAATACCGATAGATATAATAGACGAGATTGAATTCAACTGCACGGACGATTACAGAAAATTTATTCCGAAAGGGCTTCCCTGCGAATTCACATCAAAGGATTTCGCCCAATGTGCGAAAATACACAGAAACACGGCTCAGACTACCCTGAACATTCTGACCTATCTGGAGCTTGTAAGCAATATTGGTAAAAAGGAAAAAGCAAATTTATATAAAATCAATAATTAATTAAATTCCAGAAGTTTCAATAAGAAATTAAAATAAATTTTTAAAAATCCCCTTTTCAAACCGTGTGATATTTGTTATAATAATTTAGTCAAAAAGAATGAATATGCACATATATTTTAATAAAGCTATCGGCAGTTTTAATATTAAAGAATTAATTGTAACTTACTGCCGTTTTTATGTTTTAGAATAGTAATCTGAGTGATTTTGGAAGGAGCGGAATTTAATTATGAAATTTTATTTACATAAATATAAAAATGCTCGCAGCAACAGAGCTTTTAGCAAAATTGCGGTTTTAACCTCAGCGGCAATAGGTTTTTCTGTGATTACAGGTATGCTTTCAATGTCGGGAAGCGCCTACAGCTTTACCCCTGAGGACGTCAAAATAAAATCTGAAGCGGTTTATATGGAAAACCTGGATACGGAAAACACAATTATAGATATTAATTCGGATACTCAGTATACTCCGGCGTCGCTTACCAAAATAATGACCTGCGTTCTGGTGCTTGACGCTTTTAAAGACGATGTTGAAAGCTTAAAAACGACTAAAGCCTCGGCAGGCTCAGAAGCTTTTAAAGAGCTTGAAGACACTTACGCTTCTAACGCAGGGATAGAAAAGAATGAAAAGCTCAGCTATTACGATTTGCTGTGCGCTCTGATGATTCCGTCAGCTTGTGAAGCGGCGAATATTCTGGCTGTAAATATAGGCGGGTCTTTGGACGGCTTTGTTGAGATGATGAACTCCAAAGCAGGAGCATTAGGCATGAAGAATACTGTGTACTACAACGCTCACGGTCTTGACCTCGGCGGAAAGGTAAACGTAACCACCTGCAGGGATCAGGCGATTCTATGCAAATATGCTATTAACAACTATCCTATTTTCACCGAAATCACATCAAAACAAAGTTATACTATGTCAAACGGTACTTACATAGTCAACACCAATGTGCTGCTTGATGAAACATCTGATTATTACTACGGTTACGTCAACGGAATAAAAACAGGATATTATGACGAAGCGGGAAGATGCTTAGCTTCGGTTGCAACGAAAAACGGTTATACTTATCTTATAGTTTCAATGAAGGCTCCTGCTCAGGATAAAGACGGAAACGACGTTATGTATAACTGCAAGGATCACAAGAGTCTTTATATGTGGGCTTTTGAGAATCTGAGCTATACCGTTTTCGTTAAAGAGAACGAAGAAATAACAGAAGCAAACGTCAAGTACGGCAAAGGAGCCGATTTTATCACTCTAAAGCCTGCTAACGAGGTTTCAAAAATATGGCTGAACACTATTGACGTCAGCAAGGTAGAACGCAAAATCACATTGGAAGAAGATATTATAGCTCCTATATATAAAGGCGATACTCTAGGAACACTCGACTTAATCTACGAAGGCGAAACAATAGGCTCTGTAAAGCTGGTTGCAACCGGCGACCTTGAAAGAGCAAATATTAAAGCGGAAGCCGCAGTTGCAAGTAAATTTTTCACATCAAAACATTTTAAAATCGCTCTTGTAGTAATAATCATAGTCATTATTCTGTATACTGTTATCTTTAAAGCGATAGCCAACAGAAGATATAAGAAAAAAGAACAGGAATACATTAATAAATACGGTGAATAAATTAAAAAGAGTCTGTCATTTTAGCTAACGGACTCTTTTTTTATCGGCATATCAAAAACGGACCGCCTGAAATCTGAAAATCAGAATCGGGCAGGTCCGTATTGTTTTTCTGATAATTAATCCTTAGAAGCATATTCTTCATTCGGGTTTTTAACCCTCCAGTCGAGAACAGGATGTCTTTTCATATAAACTGCATGAGAAATTATATAGGCTATAAAACACACGATAAGTATAATTGATATTCCTATAAGCGTTGCGGTTACATAATCCAGAGAAAATTTTTCAGCTATCCACTTGTTCGGAAAATAAAAGCCCTTAAAGCCTGTTTCTGTTTTTCCTGTCGTCTTCCCTATAAACGTTACAGGTATAAAATAAACAGCGAATATCAGAAGAAAAATAATCGCTTCAGAAACAAGATCATAGCTTTCATAAGCCGAATGCTTCACGCCGTCGTCCACAAAAAGTATCAGCATTATAACAAAAACCATTATCCACGAAACTAAAGACCATATACCTCCGTTTTCAAACAGAGTTTCCTTGAAGCTGCCTCCGCTGCCGGAAACAAAAAAGTTTACAATCCATGTGACTAACGTTATAGAAAGTATCGAACAAACAACGTCAGCCATAAGCATAATACCTATTCTGGAAACTGTATATAGTATTTTTTCTTTCATTCAGACCACCGTTCTCGTATAATTATTGAATAGTATTGACATAGATCAAATCTTTTATAACCTCTCCCGCTATAATAAGTCCCGCAACCGAAGGAACAAACGAAACGCTTCCCGGAGCTATTCCGCTCCCCTTTTTCTCAGGACTTTTTCCGTCCGGAATTTTTAACTCGGCAGGCTCTTCCCTTGAATATACGACCTTAAGCTTTTTTATGCCTCTGGACTTAAGCTCCCGCCGCATAACCCTTGCAAGCGGACACACAGACGTCTTATAAATATCCGTCACCTCAAACCTTGTAGGATCAAGCTTATTTCCCGTACCCATTGAACTGATTACAGGAACTCCCGCCTTTTCTGCATTTTCAATAATAAGAAGCTTTCCCGTTACGGTATCTATAGCGTCGATAACATAATCGTATTCCGAAAAATCAAATTGCTGAGATGTTTCAGAATTATAAAACACCTGAAAGGCTCGTATCTCAGCTTCGGGATTTATGGCGGAGATACGCTCTTTCATAACCTCTGTTTTAGGCTTTCCCACGGTAAATCGATCCGCTGTAATCTGACGGTTTATATTGCTTACTGATATAACGTCGTTGTCTATTAAATCGAGCTTTCCCACTCCTGCTCTTGCCAATGCTTCAACGCAGAATCCGCCCACGCCGCCTATTCCGAAAACAGCCGCCCTGCTTTTCTTTAAAATCTCTATCCCGTCAGTCCCCAGCAGAAGCTCGCTTCTTGAAAACTGATTTATATTGCCGTCAGACATTTTTACACTCCGAATTTTTCATCCATTTTTCATAGATTCATTATGAATTTTTTTCTTAAACATTATAGCATATAATAATGACATCCGCAACTTTATTAAAAAAATAGACTTTAAAAAGCTTTTATGTTATACTGATATTATTAAATTTATGGAGAAAAATATGATAAAAGCAGTTATATTTGACATGGACGGTCTTATGATCAACACAGAGAAGCTTCTTATGCGGTTTTGGATAGAGTCCGCCCAAAGCTTTGACTTTAATATGACAAAGGAAGATGTGCTTTCCATAAGAAGCTTAGCCGGAAAGTACACTGAAGCCAAGCTTAAAAAGCGATTCGGCGATGACTTTGACTATCAGGCGGTACGTTTAAAAAGAATAAAGCTGATGAACGATTACATATTAAAAAACGGCATAGAAAAAAAGAAAGGTCTTGACAAGCTTTTAATCTACTTAAAGGAAAAAGGCTATAAAACCTCGGTTGCTACAGCTACGGATTTGAAGCGTGCAAATATGTATCTAGATATTATAAAAGTAAAAAAATACCTTGATAAGATTGTTTGCGCAACAATGGTCGAAAACGGAAAGCCGAAGCCTGATATATATTTAAAGGCCTGTGAGGAGCTTGACGTTTCCCCTTGTGAGGCTATAGCTTTAGAGGACTCGCCAAACGGTATAATCTCCGCTCATGACGCAGGCTGCAAGGCTATTATGATTCCCGATTTATCCGAGCCTGACGAGGATATAAAAAAGCTTCTGTTCAAGAGGCTTGACAGCTTGGATAAAGTTATTGAAGTTTTAGAAAATATTTAAAAAAGTCGATAATTTGACTTTTATGTGCGAAGAATATATAATATGTAAAATGCTATTCAAAAATAAGCAGGTTTTAAGTGTTCGGCAAATTTTTCTAAGGCGGAGAATTTGCCGCAGATAAATATATAAAACATAGGAAAGGAGGAAAATATTCCTCTGGAATATAAGTAATCCATGAAAAATAATGAAAACGATTCGTTCAATTCGGACGGAACATATCATTTTAAGGGCGGCGGAAGCAAGGGAAGCTTCACCGACTATTATGACAAAGCCTTTCACGCAGATCCCCGTGAAGAAGAACCGGGAGCTGAATTTGCCGAAAGCTTTCACGAAGAAATCAACATAGATATGGATCCGAACATAAACACAAAAAAAGATAACCCTTTTCAGAATCCTAATTACAGACGTCGAAACAGTAACAAATACTATGGCGAGTATAAAGACGGTTATGATTATCAATACGACGAATACCCTTATAATCAATATAACGAGGATATAAACAACCAAAATTACGGTTATCAAAATCAAAACGGGAGAAACGGACAAGCTGATATGAATAATCAAAACGATATAGGTTACGAGGACCGCTACACAAGACGGAATCAAAATAATAACGGCGGAAATCAATATAACGGAAACAATTCTCAGAGAAGCTATCAAAACAGAAATCAAGGCTCAAGGCAGAGAGCAAACGACGGCTACAGAAACAACGGTACAAGCCGGAGCGGAAACCGCTCTCAGTCTGACAGACAAAGCAGCTATAACGATAACCATAAAAAGCGCAATAATTACGATAATGACGGCAGACGTAATAAGCGTAATAAAAAAGGAAAAAATAAAAAAAGGTTTTCTTTTAAGAAACTTATTCTTATAATTATTTTAATTTTACT
This sequence comes from uncultured Ruminococcus sp., assembly GCA_964617585.1. GTDB lineage: Bacteria > Bacillota > Clostridia > Oscillospirales > Ruminococcaceae > UMGS1601. The sequence goes on along the minus strand of CAZTXS010000029.1, from coordinate 9,498 downwards.
GCTTCTTTTCGGGCTTGTTTCAGCTCTGATTCTTCATTATATAGGAATGATGAACCTTGTCGACACCGGCGACAGAGTTGCAAATTCCGCCAGCGTTGTTTATTCTGACAAGGTTGAAAACATTTTGATTATAGGAAGCGATTCAAGAACCGAAGATGAAAGCGCGCGTTCCGATACGATGATTTTGCTTTCGATAAACAAATCAAGCAAGCAGTTAATTCAGACTTCCTTTATGAGAGATATGTATGTTGAAATTCCCGGCTACGGAGAGAACAAGCTGAACTCTGCGTATAACAGCGGCGGAGCAGAGCTTGTTATGGATACTATAGAGCAGAACTTCAATATCCAAATCGACCGCTATATACAGATAGACTTCTTCTCTTTCATAGACATTATCGATGCTCTGGGAGGATTGGATATTGAAATAACCAAAGCGGAAGCTCAAGCTATGACCGATCCCTTGGGAGAACAGAACAAATACCTCGGAAACGATCAAGGTACCGACTACCTGACCAAGGGCGGAACAATTCATATGAACGGAAACCAAGCTCTTGCCTATGCAAGAATCAGGCATATTTCCGGAACTACAGGCACAGACTTCGGAAGAACCGACAGGCAGAGAAAGGTTCTCAATATGGTTATGGATAAAATCAAAGACGCAGGCTTGACCGATATAAACAAAATGCTAAAAAATGTTCTTCCTGAAATCACAACTAATATGACTAAAAAAGAACTTTATTTCCTAGCGCTCAGATCTCCGTTTATATTCGGCTATGACCGATATGAGCTAAGAATGCCTTACGGTGACGAGGACAGCCAATCAGACGAAAGATACTGGGAGTACGGAACGGGTTCGGACGGCTCGTCAATACTTGTTGTTGATTTTGACAAGAACTCTGCGCTACTTCGTAAAACTATCTACGGATATTAATTAATAAAAATCAAAGCGGGTGAGCCTTAAACGACTCACCCGCATTTATTTAACAGCACATATAAGAGATTCGTGCATAAAGCTCCCCTACGGACATAAAAATACCAACTCTCAAAATATTGTTATGCCACTTTAAGCACATAAGAATCTTTAAACGTACTGATAAAATATAATATTCCATAAAACATTAAAATGTGACAAATACTAAATACAATAAGACCGATGCATTTAAAATACATCGGTCTGCTTAAAAATCTGCTCTGACTAAATTAAACATTAAAATTTAAATCTTTATCAGTAATCTATAATCTGAGTTTTGATTTCATCTATATATCGGCCGAGCCAATTTTTAAGCTCTTTAACCTTGATGATTCTTCAGTTGCCATTGGACTCGCCTCTTTCTTTCTAAATTTTCAACAATCGGTCTTGATAGGCTTTGAATGTTATTTTCAACATTCCTATCACGCCCTTTCGCACAAATTAAATCATAAACTTTTTTACTTTTACTGTACGGTTATGAATTTTATCATAACGTCGAAAAATAAACCTGAAATTTAACTGTTCATCGGACCATTCTCCTGCTTTATAATTTGATATGCTTGAAAATTATAAATTTTTTAAATGTGCATCGGACTCTCTCCATCTCAAATTAAAATTCAGTTTCCAGCCTTTATTTTCGGTCTTTAATTGTTCATTGGACTTATACTCCTTAATTAAAATTTGTGAAGCCGGTTTAAAGATAATAAGCTTTTCTGATTTTATCTTTTCCTTTCTTCAACTATAATATATCACATCTTTTATACAATGTCAATAGTTTTTTTCAACTTTTTTATAAATTTCTTATTTAATATTACTTTTACATTATCTGCTTGACAATTACATCAGAGTATATTATAATATTAGTGTTGTGGTGCTTAAATTAGTTTTTATCAACACCATAACTTTTTTATTAACAACAAACCGATGCAATTTATGTCAAAAAATTAGGAGGAACATTTATGAACGATGAAATGGATATGCAGCCTGACTTATATACTCTGGTCGATGAGGACGGCAAAGAGCAAATGTTTGAGCTTTTGGACTCTCTTGAATATGAAGGAGATACTTACTATGCGCTTACTCCCTATCTTACGGACGCTGAAGCGATTCTCGCTGACGACGGTGAAGTAGTTATTTTAAAATCAACATATGAAAAAAATGAAGAGGTTTTGGTTTCGGTTGACGATGACGATCTTTTCGACACGCTGGGAAATCTCTTTATGGATCGTTTTGCGGAGCTTTTCGAGGATGATGACGATTGTGTTGAGATTGAGGGCAGCGATATGGTTGATCTCGAAAACGGTGAAGTTGACCTAACTGATTCAGACGACTGATTTGTTTGAAATTTCTAGATTTTAATCTTAAAAAAATTACCGCTTGATTTTATATCGTTTTGTGGTACAATAATTACAGAAACAAATATCATTTCTGCCTTGTACGATCAAGTACAGTTTTATAATCCAACACATAGAATAAGGGGACTAAGCTCTGGCTGAAGATTGCAGACCTCCCGATTTATCGGACGAAGGGAGCGTGAGGCTGTCAGGCCGTTACCCACCTGCACAAGTGCGGGTTTTATTCACTGTGCGACGGCAAGGCGGATACATAGTAAAAAACTACTGCTTATTTGCATTTTGCAAGTAAGCAGTTTTTATATAGTCTAAAATTAATTATAGTAACGATTTACATATTTATCACAAAAGCGCAGCGTAAGTTGGCATATCCAGTAAAAAAGGTATTGCCGTCAGGCAATACCTTTTTTATCAATCTAAATCCCGGTCGCGCTCCAAAATTTTTCCCTTTATGGAAACCACATATTCATATTTCATATTATTCGCCAAAAATTCTACTTCATACACAGCGACTCCATCTTCCCAATCTTTTTTTCCATGCAGATACGTGACTTGATTCTTAGACACCTGATAGCGTTTTACCGCATCATTTATTGCAATGTTTTTTGCTTTTTTCAAGCTGATATTTTTTTTGGATTCCTTTTTAATTGTAACTTTTCCTTTTACTTTTCCATATTTAGAAGTGTATTCCTCTCTTATGCCTGTGATTGTAAATTTATACTTTTTTCCGGCTTTGTAATTCTTGATTTTAAATTTGATTTCATCATCATCCAATTTATAAATTGACGCCTTGTATTTTTTCCCTGAAGCGTCTTTTACCGTTACTTTGGGTTTTCTGTATTCCACATCGCCCAAAAAATCCACTTCAACCTTCCCGCTTCCTAAATAGGAAACCTTTTCTTTGCTTGGTGCAGAGGCAGATACTGATAATGATTCCGCCAAAATCATTGCCACCATTGCCAAACATATTGCTGTTAATTTTGCAAACGACTTTTTATTTACCATAACGTTACCTCCTCAAAAAAAATTCTGATATGTAAGGTTTTACATAATATATTATACAATATTAAATAATATTTGTCAACCCATGACTGCCGCTGTAGAAATATGTATTTTCACGTAAATTCTAAAAGTAAATGCAACAGTAGAATTTAAAGTTGCATTTACTAACAGAAGGAAAATGTGGTAGCATTAAGTCTGAAAAAGACTATATCAAGAAACGCTCATATCCTGTATATGGGAGTTTTTCTTTGAAGAAAACACAATATCTTTTGGTTTTATGCAGTTTCTTGATACGGTAATTTGTCGCTTGTCGCTTGTTTGTCGCTTAAATATGCTAAATGCGGCTTGCAGATATTAGACGATAAGCGACAGTGGGCAAAGGCATTTTCGGAAAATTTTTCGGAAAATTTACAATTTGGCTATTGCTTTTGCTCTCTCTTGCCTGTATATTAGAAATGTATAATTATGTCCAGAGAAAGGGGCGATTAAAATGAAGAAAAATAAGTTGGTTGCCCCAGTGTTGAAATGGGTAGGTGGAAAGCGACAACTGTTAGACACCTTAACACCATTGCTTCCAAAACGAATTACAACGTATTGTGAACCGTTTGTTGGTGGCGGTGCAATGCTTTTTAATATGCAGCCTAACACTGCGTATGTTAATGATATAAACGGCGATTTAATTCAAGTATACAGTGTCATACAAACAGATGTTGAAAACCTCATCTTAACTCTTTCGGAATTTAAAAATGAGTCCGACTTCTTTTATTCCGTTCGTGATTGGGACAGGGACAGGGAAAAGTATGCTGCTTTATCAGATGTACAAAAAGCAGCAAGAATTTTATACTTGAATAAAACTTGTTTTAATGGACTGTATCGTGTTAATAATGCGGGGGAATTTAATTCTCCGTTTGGAAATTACAGGAATCCAAACATTGTAAACGCGCCTGTTTTGCGGGCAGTTAGTGCTTATTTGAATAGTGCTACTATTCACTTATCTTCTGTGGATTATGCGGAAGTGTTGAAAGGTCTGCCCAAAGGTTCTTTTGTTTATCTTGACCCGCCATATGACCCGGTGTCGGATACTTCGAGCTTTACCGGATATTCAAAAGGCGGATTTACTCGTGATGACCAGATACGTTTGAGGGAATGCTGTGATGATTTGACAGCAAGGGGCATAAAATTCATGCTTTCTAATTCATCTACAAAATTCATTAGGGAACAGTATTCCGCTTATGGTATTATAACGGTACAGGCAAAAAGAGCTATAAATTCTGTTGCAAGTAAACGCGGCGATGTTGATGAAGTTGTGGTGAGAAATTATGAGTAAAACCCCGGTGAGTTTGAATGATACTGCATGGGAAAGCCTGTTTGAAAAATATGACATATTGAATATTGTCAATACACAAGGCTATTTTGAAATCTCTGCGGCTCAGATTAAAGAATTTCGCGAACCGCGCCTTATGGCAAAGTTTGACCATACTATCAATTTGCCTAAGATTTTTTCAGACAACAAACTTGCGATTTTGCCTATAACAAGGGGAGATTATATAATTTCCCACTTTGCGGCATATCATAACTTTGAAGCTGAGAATACGCCTATTACGCAAGTTTCTTTGCCGACATATATTCAAAGTCTGGACTGCAATAATATTCCCAGTGAGGCGATTGCGTTGAATTGTGCAGTTGCTGCGGGTATTATGGAAAACTTTTTGGAAGATGATGAAATTATTCCAACTGTATCAGGCCGTATGGGTTCTGGCACATTTAGTTTTGACATTGGAAGTTCAAGCGGAAATGCCGTCCATAATATAACTGTAAATAATTCGCAAATTGAAATTGATGCGGCCTATGAAGGACGTAAAAGTTTGGCCTTGATTGAAGCAAAGCGTGATTTATCAGAGGACTTTCTGGTAAGGCAACTATATTATCCATATAGGGTATGGCAAAGCCGGGTGACAAAAACAGTTCGGTCGATTTTTCTTGTTTATTCAAACGGTATTTATAGGTTATATGAATATCAGTTTGTAAATCCCAACAGTTATAGTTCGTTGCAGCTGGTTAAGCAAAAGAATTATTCTATTGAAGATACGGCCATTTCTATTGTGGATATTCAGGACGTACTAGATAAAGTGTCCGTTGCAGCAGAGCCGGAAATTCCATTCCCGCAAGCAGATTCATTTGAACGGATTATCAATCTTTGCGAATTATTAAATGAACAGGAATTGAGCCGGAATGATGTCACCGAAAAATACGCATTTAATGCTCGACAGACAAACTACTACACAGATGCAGCGCGCTATTTAGGGTTGCTTGAGAAACGGACAGAAAACGGCACACCAATATATCAGTTGACCGATTTGGGAAAGCAGATTTTGAATCTTAGCTTTAAGCAACGTCAGCTTGCATATTGTAATTTGATTTTATCTCATAAGGCATTTACTGAAACACTGAAAGCATATTTGGCCAGCGGTGTTATGCCAGCTAAAGAAGATATTATCCAGATTATGAAAGATGCCGGTCTTTATCATGTACAAAGTAATAATACATATGACCGCCGTTCCTCTACAATAAGAGGTTGGGTAAATTGGATAATATGCCTTGTGAACGATTAGATGTTTGATGGCATTTCAAAAGGAGGTCTACTTGTGTTCAAAAAAGCGGTAATGACAAAAAGCCAAAAATTCAATCAAGCGGCTATAATGGAAGTGAACCGACGCGGATTTGTCCGCATTGTGGACTGGAAAAGCCGCTTAGCGATTTCGGATACCGTCAAATGGGTAACGGCGATGTTCGGAACCAGTCTTGTTTAAAGAATGCAGAAGTAAATCATAATAAAAAGTGCGGGCAGGATATTTTATTCCTTGCCCGTCTTGTTTTATTCTTTCATGGATAGATGCCGGAAACTTACTTGCATTACTATAACCGAAATCTCCTGCAATATCTGATATGCTCCTGTTTGTTCGCAGTAATACAATCCCCTACTGAACGGGTAATGGAACCCGCCGCCTATAGAGGCGGGGTACATCTTGCATTAGTTATAACCGTTTACCCTTTGGAACCAAAATACCGGTAAACATTTTGACCGTCTATACTGCTTAATAAATGTGCATCATATCCGTAAATGCAATTTTTTATTTGAGAAATTTTTGTTTTAATAAAATCCGATTTTTAACGAAAATTACAGCTTCCAGCTAACTGTCTGTTTTCGTCCGTCTACAAATCTGCGGTATATGCCGTCTTGCTCCATAAGGGAATCGTGCGTGCCTTTCTGTACAATTCTGCCGTCTGCAACAACCAGAATCTGATCTGCATTCCGCACGGTTTTTAATCTGTGAGCAATCATAATAATAGTCTTTTCTCTTGTCAGTTCCGAGATAGCTTCCATTAGCTCCTTTTCATTTTCGGGATCCACATTTGCAGTAGCTTCATCAAGAATAATTATCGGACTGTCTTTCATTATGGCCCTGGCTATAGAAAGTCTTTGCCTTTCTCCGCCTGAAAGCGTACCTCCGCTCTCGCCGATTATGGTATCATAGCCGTTCGGCAGAGCAGTAATAAATTCATGACATCTTGCTTTTTTTGCCGCTTCAATAACCTTTTCCATAGGAGCGTTCGGCTCTCCGAAACGGATATTATTGGCGACAGTATCCTTAAACAGACAGACATTTTGAAATACAAAGCTGAAATTCTTCATAAGAGAATCCATACTGTAATCCCTGATATTTCTTCCGTCAAGTGTAACTCGTCCTTTATCAACATCCCAAAAGCGTGAAAGCAAATGACAAAGTGTAGTCTTTCCTCCGCCTGACGGTCCGACAATAGCAGTTGCGGTTCTTTCAGGTATGGTTAATGAAATACCGTCGATAATTTTCTTTTCATCATAGGAAAACTCTATTTTTTTTGCTGTTATTGTATGTCCGTCCGGTTCGATTTCTTCGCCTGAAATGTCCATTGCCGGAAGATTGAGAATTTTATTTGCTTTGTCTACGCTTACATCAACAATACGAATAAGCCCCGAATATGTACCCGCCTTTTCCAGACCTTCGGTAACGAGAAATGAACAAATCACCATCATTATGCAGTTTAACAGACTCATAGAACCGTCCGTATAAAAACAGAGCGAAACTATGGTAACGCCTACTCCTATCAGCTTTGCCGTAAAATTCTGCAAAAACATAAAAGGCATCAGACCAAGCTCCATATCAGTATTTGCCGCCACATTTTCATTAACCGCAGCTTCAAGCCGCTTGTTGTATTTCCCTGAAAGATGATAGGATTTCACCTCGGCAATGCCCTTGATGTATTCAATAACCTTTTCAACAAGAGCAGAATCGGAACGTGTCTTTTCCGCCGTCTTTGAGCGTGAAACATTTTGCATCAGCGCATTTAAGATAAAATAAACTATAATTCCGAGGATAATAAACAAGCAGATACGCCAATCAAAAAGGAAAACCATAAGAGTTATCAAAGCCGTGGTCAGTATTCCTTCAGTAACAATCATAACCACGCGAGTGCAGACATCAGAAAGGTTTTCCATTGTATTAGTAGTTACCGAAGTAATGTAACCAAGACTGTTTTCATTGAAATACCCCATAGGCAGATAGCGCATATGCTCTGCGATTTCAATTCTTTTATCCGCTGCCGTACCGTAGCCTGCTTCCGTCTGAAGCATAGTGGATTTATATTTAAGCAGGGATGACGCAACAATGCTTAAAAGCATTATTCCAAACGAGCCGATAACTGCTCTGCCTGTGATATTTTTGTTCATAATAGCCGCAAGAAGTAGGGCTATTGCAGGAATTTTCAATGCGGAAAATAACGCTGTCAGTACACCGAGAGCTATGGAAAAATAAAATTTCCTGCGATTCTTTTCACTGCAAAATGCAAAGAACTTTTTTAAAATCTTAATCATGATTTTCTCCTCCCTTCAGACTGTCGCGAACGCTTATGTGTGAATTCCACATTTTTTTGTAAAGCTCGCATTTACCCAGCAGTTCACTATGCGTACCTGTACTATCAATTTTACCGTTATCTACAACAATTATTTGGTCGGCGTCGGTTATGGTGGAAAGGCGGTGCGCTATAACAATCAGCGTTTTATCTTTTACCAGTCTTGCAACGCAGCCTTGAATAATCGCTTCGTTTTCAGGGTCGGTATAAGCCGTCGCTTCATCTAAAATGACAATCGGAGCATTTTTGAGCATTGCTCTTGCAATAGAAATTCTTTGCCTTTCTCCGCCCGAAAGATGACCGCCGCCGGAACCGACAACCGTGTTAAATCCGTTTTCGAGGGTCATTATAAAATCATAGCATCCGCATTCCCTTGCCGCCTGCTCAACCTGTTCGTCTGAGGCAACGGGATTTCCCATTCTGATGTTTTCACAAACCGTCATATCAAACAAGAAATTATCCTGCGATACATATGCGATTCTCTTATAGTAGTCGTCTGCCGCCAAGTCACGTATATCCGACGAGCCAAATGTTATTTTTCCGCTGTCAACATCCCAATATGAAGCAATAAGCTTGGCAATCGTAGATTTTCCGCTTCCCGACGGACCGACAAGAGCGTTCACGGAGCCTTCTTTAAATGTAAGGTCGATACCGTGCAGCACCTCTTTTTCGCCGTAACCGAAACGAACATTTTCCATATGTATATCATTATTTTTAGGCTCTGACCTATTTCTCTGCGGACGGGGCATTTCTTTTGCATCCACAATGGATACAATCTCATTCATGACAGTTTTCAGCTTTGCAATATCGTCCTGATAGGTCATAACATTGATAATCGGGGTAATCAATCCCATAGCAAGAATAATAACCAAAATAAAATCGGCAGCTCCAAGAGAACCGTTTCTCACCAAAAGTCCGCCTATAGGCAGAACAGATATTAGCGTAGCGGGCATTATATTCATGGCGAAGGTAAACGGCAAATTGCATTTCCTCATCCAATCAACATAGCTTGCAGCTCCCTCTTTTGCTGCGGCAACAAATTTTTCATAAGAGCTTTTCGCCTTTCCAAAAACCTTAACTACTTCAATACCTCCGATATATTCGACAGCCGTATCGTTAAGCTCCTTTGTTGCTTTTACCGTGCGGTTAAAGTTTTTATCATATCCTATCCTCATCTATCTAAAAGCCGTCTTTGATACAATTTTATTTTTACAGAAAAACGGG
>CAZTXS010000028.1:0-18426 GCA_964617585.1 uncultured Ruminococcus sp. | reverse complement strand
CAATATATGACGAGGCATTTTTGGACTGCAAAAATCTTTCAAAAGTAACTGTTAAGAACACAAAAAATAGTCCTATAATAGGAGAAGACGCTTTCAAAAACACCCCAAAAGGCATAAAATTTTATGTCAAAAACAAAAAAGTTGCTAAGTCACTTAAGAAACAACTAAAAGGCAGCGGAGTTAAAAAGGCTAAAATTTATATCGGTAAAACTTTGATTTATAAGAATATAAAATAGTTTCAGCAGGCGAACCTTTATCGCAGGGTTCGTCTGTTTTTGCATAAAGAATAAAAAACTATATAAGCTGTCATAAAGAAAGCGTAAAAATGATGTCTGCGGCACTTGTCAAAACAGATAAAATGTTGTATAATATATTGGTATTTAAAATACTAAAAATTGAGAGGAGTAATCAGACTTATGATTTATTCAAAAGAAGTTGAAACAATGTGTCCGGTTGCACAGGGCGTTGCACATGGTGCTGCTCCGATTCCGGAGGAAGCAAAATGGGTAAAAGCTAAGGAAATTAAGGATATTTCGGGCTTTACACATGGTATCGGCTGGTGTGCGCCTCAGCAGGGATGCTGTAAGCTTACATTAAACGTAAAAGAGGGAATAATTCAAGAAGCTCTTATTGAAACAGTCGGCTGTTCGGGAATGACTCATTCGGCTGCTATGGCGTCTGAAATTCTTCCGGGAAGAACGATTTTAGAAGCTCTTAATACAGATTTGGTATGTGACGCTATCAATACTGCTATGAGAGAGCTGTTTTTACAGATAGTTTACGGAAGAACTCAGAGTGCGTTTTCAGAGGACGGACTTACTATAGGCGCAGGACTTGAGGATTTAGGCAAGGGACTTCGTTCGCAGGTAGGTACGATGTACGGAACGCTCAAAAAGGGTCCTCGTTATTTAGAGATGACCGACGGATACGTAACAGGCATAGCATTGAATGAGGATGATGAGATTATCGGTTATAAATTTGTTAATTTCGGCAAGATGATGGACTTTATAAAAGCAGGCGACGACGCTAACACAGCTTTTGAAAAGGCTCAGGGTCAGTACGGAAGAGTTGACGACGCCGTTAAAATCATTGATCCGAGAAAAGAATAGGGAGGATTTTTAAAATGGCTTTATTTGAATCATATGATAGAAGAGAAAAACAAATCCTTGATGTTTTAGAGCAGTATGGTATCAAGTCTATTGAAGAGTGCGCTGAAATCACTAAGGAAAAGGGCTTGGATATTTATAAGCAGGTTGAAAGTATTCAGCCGATTTGCTTTGAGAACGCTAAGTGGGCTTACACAGTAGGCTGTGCTATTGCAATAAAGAAAGGCTGTACCAAAGCCGCTGACGCTGCCGCTGCAATCGGTGAAGGACTTCAGGCATTCTGTATTCCGGGTTCGGTTGCTGATCAGAGAAAGGTTGGTCTGGGCCACGGAAACTTAGGTAAAATGCTTTTAGAGGAAGATACAAAGTGCTTTGCATTTTTAGCAGGTCACGAGTCATTCGCTGCTGCTGAGGGAGCTATCGGTATCGCTGAAAAGGCTAACAAGGTAAGAAAAGAGCCTTTAAGAGTTATTCTTAACGGTCTTGGAAAGGACGCAGCTCAGATTATTGCAAGAATTAACGGCTTTACATATGTTGAAACAGAAATGGACTATTACACAGGCGAGGTTAAAGAAGTTTTCCGCAAGGCTTATTCAAACGGACTTCGCGCTAAAGTTAACTGCTATGGAGCTAATGATGTAACAGAGGGAGTTGCTATTATGCATAAAGAGGGCGTTGACGTTTCTATAACAGGTAACTCAACCAACCCGACTCGTTTTCAGCATCCTGTTGCAGGCACATATAAAAAAGAATGTATCGACCAGGGCAAAAAGTATTTTTCTGTTGCATCGGGCGGAGGTACAGGACGTACGCTTCATCCTGACAATATGGCTGCCGGTCCTGCTTCATACGGTATGACCGATACAATGGGAAGAATGCATTCTGACGCACAGTTTGCAGGTTCGTCATCAGTTCCGGCTCATGTTGAAATGATGGGTCTTATCGGCATGGGAAACAATCCAATGGTCGGAGCAACCGTGGCTTGTGCCGTAGCGGTTGAAGAAGCGATGAAAGGCTAAAATAGGCGGTTTGTGAATAGAAATTCTAAAAATCCTTCATTCTTTTTTTCAGAATGGAGGATTTTTTCTGCATTGCCGACCCTTGCCATGTTTAATAACGATTTTTGCTGAAATTTATCTAAATTTGTTCACGATTAAATGAAACCGTCATATTATATTAATGCCCCTAATATTTATTGTCTTTTGACAGAGGAGGACATATTTTAAATGGAAAAAAGCCTGATAGCGGTTTCATCGATAACTTATGCCATGAAGGCAAAAAAGCTTTTAAATGACAGAGGATTTTACTGTGAGATTCAAAGAACGCCTAAAAATCTCGGTTCGGGATGCGGCTATTCAATAAGAGTACGGGATAATATAAAACTTATCTTTTCTATACTTGATGAGGAAAATATAGCTCATAAAGCATTTCAAAAGCTTCCTGAATAAATAAAAAGAGGGGGGTGGAAAAGATGATATATTTCGATAATTCTGCCACAACCTTCCCAAAGCCAAAAAGTGTATTTGAAAGCGCAGATTATGCAGCCAGATTTCTGGGAGGAAATCCGGGAAGAAGCGGTCATAGAATGTCTGTAAGAGCGGCAGACGCAGTTTATAAAGTGAGAGAAAAAATAGCCGATTTTTTTAACGCCAAGCCCGAAAACGTAGTCTTTACTTTAAACTGTACGCACGCCGTTAATTTTGCCATGAAAGGCGTGATGCAAAGCGGAGGACATATGATAATATCTTCACTTGAGCATAACGCCGTTTCAAGGCCTGCATTTGCCATTATGAACTCAAAACAGAACGTCAGCGTTTCTGTTGCGAGGGTTGCTAAGACAACCGAAGCTACTATATCAAACTTTAAATCTATGATTCGCTCTGATACAAAATGCGTTTGTATGATGGCGGCTTCAAATGTTACGGGAGAAGTGCTTCCGTTTAACGAGATTGCCGATATTTGCAGAAAAAGAGGAATTTGCTTCATTTTAGACGCAGCTCAGGGAGCAGGTATCTTAGATATAAAATTAGGCGGAGGAATAAACTTTATATGCTGCGCAGGACATAAAGGCTTATACGGACTCTCCGGAACAGGAGTGCTTGTATCAGACGGAAAATATCCGCTTGCGACTATTATAGAGGGAGGAACGGGAGCGACCTCGCTTGAACTGAAGCAGACCGATTTTCTTCCCGAACAGCTTGAAAGCGGAACAATTAACGTCCCCGGAATAGTTTCTTTGGGAGCAGGAGTGGATTTTGTAAAAAAAGCCGGAATGAAAAATATAAGAAGAAAAGAGGACAGTTTATGCAATATGTTTGTTTCAGGCGTAAACCGTCTGAATGATTTTCATGTTTTCAGAGAGGAGCAGAAAACCTACGCTCCTTTAGTTTCATTCAGTTATAAGAATGCAAATTCTTTTGAGGTAACAGAATATCTAAGCAGACGTGGCTTTGCCTTAAGAGGAGGATACCATTGTTCGGCTCTGGCTCATAACTCGCTGGGCACAGCGGAGGATGGACTGGTTAGATTTTCACCGTCTGTGTTTAATAATTCGGAACAAGTAATGAAAGTAGTGTCGGAACTTAAAAAATTAAATAATTATGGAATTTAACCCTTGTTAAAAGTTTGTGCATATGATATAATAATTTTATAGCTAAGGCAAGATGTTCCTCGCCCCTATAGGCGGCGGGTTCCATTACCCGGTCAGTAGTGGGATAAAATCCCCTATTGAACGACCGGTCGGCGCTGCCGACCATTGCTGCGTTGAATGACGGGCAAGCCCTTATTGAAACATCGTAAGCAAGAGGCAGTTGGTAATAGTTTCTACAGCTTGCCGATATATAAATGGAAGAAATCAAAAAAAGGATGTGAATCTTTTGGCTGCAGTATCTGAGATCTTTCAGGCTTTTATCAGCGTTTTTAAATCAATAACTATTGTAGATATTATAGATATGGCTATTTTGTCATATTTAATTTTTAAAGGAATTCAGATTGTAAAAGAAACAAGGGCGGGACAGCTTGTCAAAGGAATCGTACTGATTCTTATATGCTATCTTATAGCTTCGCTGCTCAGTTTAAAGACAATGACGTTTCTGCTTGAAAACTTCTTTAAATGGGGCTTTGTCGCTTTAATTATAGTATTTCAGCCGGAGCTTAGAAGAATTCTTGAAAAAATGGGAAGAACAAAGGTTGTAAATCTTTCGTTTATAAATTCTGAAAATGAAGAGGTAAGATCTGCATGGTCTGAGTGTATAGATTCAATATGCGACGCCGCTGAAAATCTTTCAAAGACGAAAACCGGTGCGCTCATAGTGTGCGAGAGAAAAACCAAGCTTGGCGAACATGTTGCAAACGGTACGGTTCTCAATTGCAAGCCGAGCGATTCGATATTCGGAAATATTTTTTATCCTAATACTCCTCTTCATGACGGAGCAGTTATAATAAGAGATGCAAAGATTTTAGCGGCGGGTTGCTTTTTGCCTACCCCGCAGAAAGAAGAGCTTATTAACAAACAGCTTGGTTCAAGGCACAGAGCGGCTATCGGAATCAGCGAAATATCAGACGCTATAGTAGTCGTTGTTTCTGAAGAAACGGGAAACATATCCGTTGCCGAGGAAGGAGAACTGACTCGCGGATTTTCAAAGGAGAGTTTAAAGCGGTTTCTTAATAAACGATTTATACCTGATATATATGAAAAGGAAAAGGGCGGATTTACAAAGAGGGTGAAGAATAAATGGAAAAGCGTACAAAAAGAACAAAAATAGATTTAGAACACCTGTTTGATAATAAATGGTTTTTAAGAATATCATCGATTGTTATAGCGGTTATAATCTGGATAACGCTTTCTCTTACTCTTTACCCGACGATTCACAAAACAGTTTCCAACATTCCGCTCACCGTTGATTTAACGGGAACAAAAGCCGAACGTGAAGGACTGTCTGTTGTTAATTACGGTATTAAACAGGTCAGCGCAACTATTAACGGTATGAGATATGAAATAGGTAACTATTCAAGCGATGATTTATACGCTACTGTTGACGCTTCAAAGGTCAGCAAGGCGGGGGAATATGAATTTGATGTTAAGATACAGTCGAAAAACGACGATGATTTTACCGTTGAACAAATAACTCCCCCAAAGGTTTCGGTTAAGCTTGATTATATTGAAACCGTTGAGAAAGAAGTTTCAGTAGAGGCTTTACAGGTAAGCGCTGCGGAGGGCTATACGCTGACCGAAACGTCTGTATCGCCGCAAACGGTTAAAATAACCGGTCCGAAAGAAAAGGTTGCAAAGATAACCGACGTGAAAGTGAGATTCAATAAAAAGATGTCTTTGTCGGAGTCTTACTCTGCTTCGTCCTCTGAAATAGTTTTATACCAAAATGATGATGAAATAGATCAGTCGGATATTACACTGAATACGGATAAATTCACTATTGATTTCTTTATTTATATAAAAAAAACGCTGCCGTTTGAAATCGGTATTCAAGGAGCGCCGGATAATTTCGATGAGTCTGTTATAAGTTATTCTTTTTCTGAAGAGAGTATAGATATTCTTTCTCCGAACAACAGTATAGCAGACGTAACTTCTAAGCATTTGGGATACCTTCAGCTTAAGGATATACGCCCCGGCATGAAATTTGATATGGATGTAAAAACTGAGAGCGGTCAGATAAATGCGTCGGGAATTACTTCCGTAACCGTTAAGATTAATAAATCGGACCTTACAAAGAAGGTAATATCTCTTGATAAATCTCAGATAAGTATTATTAATAAGTCGGATGACAATAAGATTTCCAAAAAGACCAATAAGATTGAAAACATAACGATTTACGGCCCTAAGGATGTTATTTCAAATATCGACGATTCTGATTTTATAGCCGAGCTTGATTTAAACGGTGAAACGCTCAAGAAAGGTTCATATACAAAGTCGGTTACTATATATTCTCCAAGCAGCGGAAAGGTATGGGCGTACGGCTCTTATGATATAATTATTGAGGCCAAAGATAAGTAATTTCAGATTTTTGAAGCTTTAACAGCAGAGAAAATCAACTCTTTTTCGCAAATAAATTACACTAATTTAGTTCAGCGTAATGCTGTCGGTTCGAGTGTTGGGTGACAGTGTAATGTCACCCTTTTTCTTTTTAATTCATTTTTTAGCAGGTGAAAGGCAATGCCTATAATTATTTCGGGTATTAAAACTCCGCTTGGTGAAAGCAAGGACAATATATTTTCTAAGGCCTTGAAAAAAGCAGGGATTTCAACAAATGAGATTCTCAAAATTGAAATACACAAAACTTCTCTTGACGCAAGGGATAGGGAGAATATGAAGCTTGTTCACTCGGTTTTTGCAGAGTTTTATGATTCAAAGCTTGAAAAAGACCTGTGCAGACGGCGCAGCTTTATAAATTATTGCGAGAATTCCGGGTTTTCACCAAAGCTTAAAAGGGGAAATGAAAATAAAAAAACCGCCGTTGTAGGCTTCGGACCGGCCGGAATGTTTGCGGCTCTTGTTTTGGCTGAGAACGGTATAAAGCCGATAGTAATTGAGCGTGGAGAACCTGTAAAACAGCGTGTTTTATCGGTTGACAGCTTCATGAAGGGCGGAAGGCTTAACGATAATTCAAACATACAGTTCGGCGAGGGCGGAGCAGGAACGTTCTCAGATGGAAAGCTCACGTCAAGAATTAGGGACAAGCTCTGCCGCTATGTTTTGGAACGCTTTGTTGAGTTCGGCGCTCCCGAAGAAATTCTGACAAAGGCAAAACCTCATATCGGAACCGATAAGCTCAGGAAAATCGTTAGAAGTATGCGTAAGAGAATTCTCTCTCTCGGCGGTGAGATTTATTTTAATACAAAGCTTCAAGACTTCACGATTGAAAACGGAAAAATAGTTGAAATAAAGACTAACAGGTTTAGTCTGCCGGTTGACGATGTTATTCTGGCGATAGGTCATTCGGCGAGAGATACCTTTGAGCTATTGGCAAGTAAAAATATATTTTTATCTCCGAAGCCTTTTTCAGTAGGAGTTAGAATTGAGCATAAACAAAGCGAAGTTGATTTCAGTCTTTACGGAAGTCATGTAGGAGATCCTCTGCTTCCTAAAGGCGAATACCGGCTTTCTGAAAGAAATAAAGACGGCAGAGGAGTTTATACGTTTTGTATGTGTCCCGGCGGATATGTAGTTCCGTCGTCAAGTGAAAAAGACATTGTTGTCACAAACGGAATGAGCGAGTTTTCCAGAAACGGGGAGAATTCCAATTCTGCGGTCGTGGTTTCGGTTTCGCCGGGCGACTATGGAGATAATCCTCTTGACGGTATGTATTTTCAAAGGGAAATTGAAAGATGCGCTTTTAAGCTTGCAGGAAGCGATTACTCAGCTCCTGCGGTAACGGTAGGAGGCTTTTTGGACGGAAAACCAAGTATCAAATCGAGTATAAGAGGCACATATTCAAGAGGGTTAAAGCCTGTTGAGCTGCGTGAGTTATTTCCCGGCTTTGTTATTGATATGCTTGAGCAGGGCTTAAGCAGCTTTTCAAAGAAAATGGCTTGCTTTAATAACAAAGAAGCGCTGCTTACTGCGCCTGAAACAAGAACCTCGTCGCCTGTTCGCATTACAAGAACGGACGATGGATATTCTCTAAGCTGTGAAAACCTGTTTCCCTGCGGAGAGGGAGCGGGGTATGCCGGAGGTATAATGAGCGCCGCTGTGGACGGAATTAAGGCTGCCGTTCATATAATAGAAGATTGACAGTTTCATATAACGACATCAATGAGAGGAATTGACAAAACTATGTTTGCTAAAGTTAACAGCGTCGGACTATTAGGAATGAATTCATTCAGGGTAAACGTTGAGATAGAAGCGTCTAAAGGCTTGCCTAAGTTTGATATTGTCGGTCAGGCTGACACCGTTGTCAGGGAGAGCCGTGACAGAATAAAAAGCGCTTTTCGTTCAAGCAATATTCCTTTTCCCGAACACTCTATCACAGTGAATCTCGCTCCTGCCGATATAAGAAAGACGCAGTCGTCGTTCGATATGGCAATATCAGCCGCTGTTTTAGTTGTTTCCGGTTTTTTAAACGAATCTGTGACAAAAGATAAAGCCTTCTTAGGTGAGGTATCGCTGGGAGGGGAAATCCGTGAGGTGAACGGAGTTCTTCCAATGGTTTTGTATGCAAAGAAAATCGGAATAAGAGAAGTTTTTGTGCCGAAGAAGAATTCTTATGAAGCATCGGTTGTCGACGGAATTACCGTTTACGGTGTAAAAACCTTAAGCGAGCTTCTTTCTCATTTTTTGAATAAACCAATCACGCCCGTTAAAAAATATGTGCCTTCGGAAACAGATTATTTTGACGCTTTGGATTTTGCCGATGTCAAGGGTCAGGCAGGGGCTAAGAAAGCTCTCGAAATTGCGGCTTGCGGAGGTCACAACGTTCTTATGATAGGTTCTCCGGGAAGCGGAAAAAGTATGCTTGCCAAAAGGCTTCCCACTATTTTGCCGAAGATGACCTTTGACGAGTCTATCGAAACCACCAATCTATATTCGGTAGCGGGAATTTTAAATTCCGATACTCCTTTAGTTACCAAAAGACCGTTCAGAAGCCCGCACCACACAATTTCTCAGGCAGGACTTACGGGCGGCGGTTCAGTGCCTAAGCCCGGTGAAATATCGCTTTCACATAACGGACTTCTCTTTTTAGACGAGCTTGCCGAGTTTGACAGAAGAACCTTGGAAGTGCTTCGTCAGCCTTTGGAGGACGGTTCGGTCACAATTTCAAGGGCATGGGGAAACGTTACATATCCGTGTTCGGTCATGCTGGTTGCCGCTATGAATCCGTGCCCGTGCGGATATTACGGTCATCCGACCAGAAAGTGTATATGCTCTCCCGGTCAGGTTTCAAGATACCTTTCTAAGATTTCAGGGCCGCTGATAGACAGATTTGACATACATTTAGAAGTAGCTCCGGTCGAATATGAAAGTATATCATCCGAGGCAAAGGAGGAATCTTCAGCTAGGATAAGGGAGCGTGTTTTTAAAGCAAGAGAAGTTCAGAACAAAAGATTTAAGGGAACTAATATAAACTGTAATGCTAATATTACGTCCGATATTATACACGAGGTTTGTCCAATGACCGACAGTGCGAATATCATGCTAAAAGGCGTGTTTGAGAAGCTGGGGCTTTCCGCACGTGCGTATGATAAAATAGTCAAGGTTGCCAGAACTATTGCCGATATGGACGAAAGTCCCGTGATAGACAAAGCTCATATTGCGCAGGCTGTTCAATACAGGAGCTTAGACAGAAAGTATTGGCAGTAGACTGGAGAGAGAATAATTATTATAATGACGGGGTAAGCCCTTTATAAAACAAAAACTCCTGTTGATTTCAGCAGGAGTATATTTTTAATCTGAACTTTTAATTCAATAAGGGTTTGCCCGTCATTCAATGCGGCAAGGGTCGGCATTTCCGACTATCCGTTAAGTAGGGGATTGTATCCCGCTACTGAACGGGTAATGGAAGCCGCCTATAGAGAGGCGGGGGCATCTTGCCTTAGTTATAAATCTCTTTGCAGCTTGTACTCAATACTGTCGACTAAAGCTTTTACAGAAGCGTTTATTATATCTGTTGAAGCTCCGACAGTAGTCCAGACGTCCTGACCGTCTGTAGATTCTATTAAAACTCTTACAGCGGCGGCGGTTGCCGAAGCTGTATCAACGACTCTGACTTTATAGTCTATCAGATTCATGCTTGACAGAACATCGGGATAGTATTCGGAAAGCGCATTTCTGATGGCTTTGTCGAGAGCGTTTACAGGTCCGTTGCCCTCATCGGCTGCCATTTTGCATTTGTCGCCGACTTTTACCTTTACCATAGCGCAGGCAGGGGACATTCGGTCGGCTTCAGGCTCGGTTATGACCTTAAAGTATTCTATGCGAAAAAACGAGTCAAGCTGACCTAAAAATCTCTTTACCAAAAGCTCAAACGAAGCGTCCGCCGCTTCATACTGAAAGCCCTTTTGTTCCTGAATTTTCAGCATTTCCAGAATGTCTGCAAGAACGGGAGAGCCTTTTTGAATGTCGGGAATAAAGGATTTTATTTTTGATAATACGGCGGTTCGTCCCGAAACCTCACTCAAAAGGAACTGACGCTCGTTTCCGACCTGAGAAGGATCAATATGCTCGAAAGATTTAGGAAGCTTGGATACACCGTCGATATGCATTCCGCCCTTATGAGCAAAAGCCGATTTTCCGACATAGGATAAGCCGTCTGCAATGGTGATATTTGAAAGCTCTGCGATATATCTTGCATAGGAGGTCAGTTTTTTCATAGAAGCCTCAGGTATGACCTCGTAACCCAGTTTAAGCTGAAGATTAGGAATAACCGTTGAAAGGCAGGTGTTTCCGCATCTTTCGCCGACGCCTATGAAGGTTCCCTGAACGCTTTTAGCTCCGCCCACAACGGCAGAAACCGTATTTGCGACTGCGCAGCCTGAATCATTGTGACAGTGAATACCGATTTCGCAGCTTATTTCTTTAAGAACGGATTTAACGATTTTTTCAATTTCATGAGGGAAGCATCCTCCGTTTGTATCGCAAAGGGCAATGGATACCGCTCCGGCTTTTTCAGCGGTTTTAAGAGTTTTCAAAGCGTATTCCGGATTGTTTTTATATCCGTCAAAAAAATGCTCTGCGTCGAAAAAAACCCGCTTTCCCTTATCTGTAAGGTATTTTACAGTGTCATATATCATACCGAGGTTTTCTTCAAGAGTTGTGTTTAAAATTTTTTCAACGTGAAGATCCCAGCTCTTGCCGAATATGGCAACATAATCGCATGGCACTTCTGACATTACATTTACCGATTTATCTTCTTCAACCTTAGCGCCGACTCTTCTCGTTGAACCGAAAGCAACGATTTTCGCATGAGAAAGCTCAAGGCTTTTGCTCACTTCAAAAAATTCCTTATCCTTCGGATTTGAAAAGGGATTTCCGGCTTCGATAAAATCAATTCCCATCTCGTCCAAAGCCTTGGTTACAGCTATTTTATCCTGAACCGAAAAGTTCATATTTTCCCCCTGAGCGCCATCTCTCAGTGTGGAATCATATATTGAAATTCTCATAAAAATTCTCCGTTCTTGAATAATAAAATATATCAGTCGTCGATTTCTATTTCCATTATCTGATTGCTAATATCGGCTCCGGCTGGGACCATAGGAAGTACGTTAATGTCCTTATTGATTCTGCAATCGATAATACACGGTCTGTCTGACATAACCGCCTTTTGAAGGACAGGCTTAATGTCGGATTTCTTTGATATTATATAACCGTCGATTCCGAACGCTTCGGCAAGCTTCATATAATCAGTATTTCTGTCGATTGTGGTTTCGGAAAAGTGTTTTTTATAGAAAAGCCTTTGCCATTGACGAACCATACCTAAAACGTTGTTGTTAAAAACAAGTTCAATTACAGGAATATTATGCTTTTTCAATGTTGATAATTCGTTCATGTTCATGAAAAAGCTCCCGTCGCCCGCAATGTTTACAACAGTTTTGTCAGGGTTTCCTACTTTCGAGCCAATCGACGCACCCAAGCCGTAGCCCATGGTTCCTAAACCGCCGCTTGAAGCAAATTGTCTGGCAGTTTTAAAATTATAGAACTGCGCCGCCCACATTTGATGCTGACCGACCTCGGTCGTAATAATAGCCTTGCCGTCTGTTATCTCGTCAAGAGATTTCAGAACGTCAGAGGGAAGCACCTCGCTGTCTTTCTTAAAAGGCTTCATGAAAAGCGGGTAATCCTCTTTCCAGCGAACAGCCTGATTTACCCATTCGTTGTGGTCTAGCTGAGCGAGCATACTGCTCATTTTATCAATTATATATTTTACATCGCCGTTCACAGCCAGATAAGCGTTGATATTTTTTCCTATTTCGGCAGGATCAATGTCAATGTGAATAATCTTCTTTCCCTTTGCAAAGGTCTTAGCATTGCATAAAACTCTGTCTGAAAACCTTGAGCCGAAAACTATCATAAGATCGCAGTTTTCCAGGCATAAAGCGCTTGCTTTTGTGCCGTGCATACCCAGCATACCTGTGTAAAGCCTGTTTGTGTTGTCAAAAGCGCACTGTCCCATAAGAGAAAGCGAAACAGGGGCGTTTATTTTTTCTGCCAGAGCTTCAAACTCATTCTTGGCGTCTGCGGAAACAACACCGCCGCCGGCGTATAAAAATGGTTTTTTACTTTTTTCTATAAGCTTAACCGCCTTTTCAATCTGTTCATTTAGGCTGTCAGGATTATGATAAACAGGCTTTTTAGATTCTTTCCTTTCATATTCACAGACATCGGCGGTTATGTCTTTAGGAATATCAATAAGCACAGGACCTTTTCTTCCTTCGTTTGCTATATAAAAAGCTTCTCTTATTATATCGGCAAGCTTTGTAACGTCTTTTACAATGAAGTTATGCTTAGTGACAGGCATTGTTATTCCGCAGATGTCTACCTCCTGAAACGAATCAAGCCCCAGCAGCGGAGTCCCTACGTTTCCCGTTATTGCAACCAGCGGTATGGAATCCATATGCGCTGTTGCGATACCCGTTACAAGGTTTGTAGCTCCCGGACCTGATGTAGCAATAACAACTCCTGTTTTTCCCGTTGTTCTTGAATATCCGTCGGCAGCATGACAAGCTCCCTGCTCGTGAGCCGTTATGTAATGCTTGATTTTATCCTTGTATTTGTACAAAGCGTCGTAAATGTTTAAGACCGCTCCGCCCGGATAACCGAATACCGAGTCTACGCCCTGCTCCAAAAGACATTCAATTATAATGTCAGAACCGTTTAATCTCATCCTTGTACCATATTCCCTCAGGGAATATGACCTCCTTTCAGATATTTGTATTTAATTTCAAAAGGTTTTTAAGAGAATCAAATAAAAAAACGCTTCACTCCAAAAGCATAAAAGCCTTAAGAGACGAAGCGTAAAAACGTCCGTGATACCACTCTTATTCGGCAATGGTTTTATGTATATCCATTACCCTCAACAGCATCCGACAATGCATTACTCTGTAACGGGAGTCCCCGAACAAGCTTACTGTAAAAATTTCAGCCGTCAGCTCAGAGGTGATAAATTGCAGTCAAACCCTGCTGACTCACATCAACCGTCAGCTTTCTGAAAAAGATTCCAGACTGATTTGCCCTCGTCATAGCTTTTAATACTAAACCCTATTATATACAAATCAATCATTTTTGTCAAGACTTATTTAAAAAAACCTGAGAATTGCTCTCAGGTTTCTATGTTCACTGCGACTAAGCCGATAAGCCGAGTTTTGTCGAGTGCGGTAATCTATCTAGACCTTACGTTGCCGTAAGGTTCAAGCCCCCTATAGACACAAGTCTGACGAGCAACCATTGACTTAATGTCTACCATTGGAGTTGCATCGGATAGGGTTTACATGGCAATACAGTTTCCCGTATTCCGGTGAGCTCTTACCTCGCCATTCCAACCTTACCATATAGGCGGTATATTTCTGTTGCACTGGCCCTAAGGTCGCCCTCGGCTGCCGTTAGCAGCTATCCTGCTCTGTGATGCTCGGACTTTCCTCTGAACGTATAGCCGTCCAGCTACCGCATAGCTTACTCGCAATAAACAGTATATCATTTTTTAACGTTTATGTCAACTTGTGATTTTTGCATAATAACTTAGGCAAGACGTCCTCCGCCTCTATAAGCGGCGGTTTCCGTTACCCGGTCGGCAATGCCGACACTTGCTGCGTTGAATGATTGGCAAGCCCTTATTGAATCGCAAAGCAAAAACGGCATAGTAACCGCTATACCGTTTCATCACAACAATATTTTATTTAAGATATAAAGCCATTTTGGGGCGCCCCTATGTAAGGAAAGCGCCCCAAAAAGATTTTTTCTTATTCAAATTTGAATTACTTTCTCTTCTTTGTAAGAACGATTGCGCCGCCTGCTAATGCAAGACCGATAAGTGCCAGACCTGTTTCAGCGCCTGTGCTTGTGTTTGTTGATGTGTTTGTAGTATCAGCTCCGCCGCCTACTGCTTCAGTTGCAGCCTGTGTTGTTGTTTCAGCAGATGAATCGTCAGATTCTCCGCCGCCAATACCTGAAATATCGAAAGTAACTTCTAAGCTTTCAGACCATGAAACATCGGCAGGATCAATAGGCTCTGTGTCCTTTGTGTCGCCGTATTCATTATAAATTTCAATTCTGTAGTTTGTGTTCTGGTCTTCAATGTTTCCGTAGATAATCTTGCTTGCATCGAATTTAAGTTCTTCTCCGTCCTGCTTAATGCTCTTCAGAGTACAAGTGATATCATCCTCAGAATAAGTACCGTTTTCTGTTACGCCGTTTGATTTTTCTGTAGAAGCGTTAAAGTCTTTACATTTCAATATACCTGTAATATCAACGCAGAATACTACAGCGCCGTTTGCACTGTCCGTGCCGCCTTTACCCTGAGGGTTTTCGCCGTTGTCGTTAGCGTCAACAGAATCGCTTGTAATAGAAACGGTATATGTACCGTCCTTGGTGATGTTAGCGTCTACTCCGTATCCGCTGCCGCCTGCCTGAGCAGACATACTTTGCCATAACCAGTTACTGTCGGCAAACATTAAAAATGCATTATAACCGTCAGCAGCCGAAGCTGATAAACCGGCGCAAGTCGAAACTGTCATTGCTGTTGCAGCAATACCTGCAATTACCTTTTTAAGTTTCATATTTGAAAACTCCTTTTCTTATTATTTTACACTCTATATTGTACTATAAAATTATGGATTGTTCAATGTACTAAATGACCAATAAAAGATATATTGTTTTATGTATATTTCACAAAAGGGTTATAAAATTAACTCGTACTGTATTTTAATTATTTTAAATTTACTTTCTCTTTTTTGTTAGAACAATAGCGCCGCCTGCTAATGCAAGACCGATAAGTGCCAGACCTGTTTCAGCGCCTGTGCTTGTGTTTGTTGATGTGTTTGTAGTATCAGCTCCGCCGCCAATTGCAGATGCTGCAGCCTGTGTTGTTGTTTCAGTAGATGAATCGTCAGATTCTCCGCCGCCAAGACCTAAAATCTCAAAGGTAACTTCTAAGCTTTCGGACCATGCAACATCGGCAGGATCGATAGGCTCTGTGTCCTTTGTATCGCCGTATTCGTTGTAGATTTCAATTCTGTAATTAGTAGTTTCATCCTCTATGTGACCGTAAATAATTTTACTTGAGTCAAACTCGAGTTCCTTACCGTCTTGTTTAATGCTTTTCAGCTTGCATTTAATATCGTTTTCAGAGTATTTACCGTTTTCATAAACGCCCTTTGCTTTTTCGTTGCTTTCGTTAAAGTTTTTTGCTTTCATAAGTCCCGGAATATCAACACAAAATACTACAGTACCGTTTGCATAGTCGGTTCCGCCTTTTCCCTGAGGATTTTCGCTGTTATCGTTGCCGTCAACGGTATCGCTTGTGATAGAAACAGTATATGTTCCGTCCTTGGTTATTTCAGCGTCAACGCCATAGCCTTCACCGCTTACCTGATTATGCCAGTTTGACCACAGCCATTGAGAATCTGCGAACATTAAATATGCAATATACGGATCGTCTGCCGCAGATGCTGAAAAACTTGCACAAGCAGTAACTGCCAGAGCAGAGGCTGAAATGCCTGCAATAATTTTTTTAATTTTCATATTTGTTACTTCCTTTCAAAAATATTATATTTAAATTATATCATGAATTATTTAAATTTTCAATGAGCTAAACAATTAATTATAACAATAATTTTTATATATAACTAGGGCAAGACGTCCCCCCCCTGCCTTTATAGGCGACCGGGGACATTACACGTTCAGTAGTGAGATACAATACACTACTGATTGACCTATCGTCATTGCCGACCCTTGCCGCATTGAATGACGTGCAAGCCATTATTGAATACTGACAAAAGCATTGTCTAGTATTTTTTCTTTTTCTGTATGTGCTTGGTTATTTCCAGAAGGGGACGGTCGGGAAGAAGCTTAGAAGCGCAGGCGGAAAATTTCATTCCGGCAGTAGGAACTATTATCATTTTTCGCTTTTCAAACATATTGAAAAGCGCATATTTTGCGCAGTATTTTTTATCTATTCCTTTCATACCGAATTTCACCTCTGCAACTTCATTGAATTCGGTATTGACAGGTCCGGGGCATAGCGCTCCTATATATACGCTGCTGCCCATATCGGAAAGCTCGGTGTTGATGGCTCTGGTAAGGTCGACTACATACGATTTTGTTGCATAATAAGCTGCCATAAGCGGACCTCCCGCCATAAGCCCTGCCGATGAAGCAACGTTGAGGATATATCCTTCGTCCTTTTTGATAAAATCCCTTAAAAACAGCTTTGTCAGTATGTGAACCGCTTTTACATTTACATTTATCATATTAAGCTCACGGTTCAAATCCGTTTCATTGAAATTTCCGCACAGCCCGAAGCCTGCGTTGTTAATCAGGACTGAAATGTCTTTCTTTTTAACCCTTTTATAAAGCTCCTTACATTCATCTTCCTTGGATAAGTCGCAGGTTATGATTTCCGACGGAGTTTCAAGAAGCTTCTGAAGCTCTTCAAGTCTGCTTTCACGGCGTGCGACAAGAATTAATTCATATCCCAGATGACTCAAAATTCTCGAAATTTCAAATCCTATGCCGGAGCTTGCCCCTGTTACAAGAGCTGTTTTCATATAAATCACCTTTCGTTTGTTTTTATTTATTGTGGCAATTATAACCCAAATTATTAAAATTTTCAAGAAAAATAAAAAATATTTGGAATTGTTTTGATAATTTATTAACAATATATTGAAAAATAACTACTTTCCAATTATTATAAATATAGAACTTATTAATGATGGGCAAGCCCTTATTGAAATCCTTAAGTTTTACCAAATAATCGACAAAAAAATTCGCAGAATAAATCCTTCTGCGAAAAATTACTATATTTATATTTTAATTACACACATTATAATATATATTAGAGTATTTTGTCAATAGGTTACAATCAATTAAAATGCAACAGAGGGGTTTTTATGGAAAATGTAAATTTAAATGACAGAGTACTTTCGGAAAAAGTGCGCTCTGTAAAAAACTGCAGTGTAACAAAGAGTTCAGACAAAAACAGGACAGAAAAAAAGACCTTGCTGAATGATATGACGTTTAGAAGTCTTTTATTGCAGTGGCTGGAAGACGCAAAAATTAAAATCAAGTATGCGACTTATATAAAATATTATGGAATTATTTCAGATCATATAATTCCTGAACTGGGAAAAATTAAAATTAAGAAAATCAATTCGAACTTAATTAATGCGTTTATAGAGAAGAAAATGTCCGTCCGAAAATCAAACGGCAACAGCGGTTTGTCATCGGGAAGCATAAAGCTTATGGTGTACATTATACAATCGGCGTTTAATTATGCATCGGAAAAAGGATATGTAAAAAAGCCGCTGGGCAGTCTTACTTCTCCGCCCGGCGAAAGAAAAAATATCGACGTTATATCGAGATCCGAACAGCTTATTCTGGAAAAATTCTTAACCTGCGATATGGAAGAATTTAAGCTCGGTGTTTTAATTGCGTTGAACACCGGGTTGAGAATAGGCGAAATATGCGGACTCAGATGGGACGATATTAATTTTCAAAACTCAACTATAAACGTAAGGCGAACAGTTCAGAGAATAAAAAATATCAACGCCGGGGAAAACGAGCCGAAAACCTTTTTGGCATTCGGCGAACCGAAAACCGCTTCTTCAAACAGAATAGTGCCTATTTCAAGCTGGTTGTTAAAATATATTCTGCCGTTTTATGAGAAAAGCGAATCGGAATACGTCGTTTCAAACAAAAATAACGACTTTGCAGACCCGAGAACTATGCAGTACAGATTTGAAAGTTATCTTAAACAGTGCGGTTTAAGACACGTAAATTTTCATGTGCTCAGACATACCTTTGCAACAAGATGTATAGAGGCGGGCGTCGACACAAAGACGTTAAGCGAGATTTTAGGACACGCCAACGTTTCAATCACTATGAATATTTATGTTCATTCATCGCTGGAACGCAAAAAAGCTCAAATTGAACTGCTTAATTCCATTCACAAGTAATAAATAAAAAGCTGTAAATCACTAAGGTTTGCAGCTTTTTTAATGCTTTTTTCGCAGAAGGATTTATTCTGCGAAAAATCCCACTCTTATTATACACTTTTATCAGAGCTTTATTCAATGTAAAAAGCTGAAAGAAAAGTGTTTGCACAAAGGAGGTGTTTAATTTACATTTTTAAACGTCTGAAAGCTTTTCAGCAAAAAA
>CAZTXS010000027.1:0-19236 GCA_964617585.1 uncultured Ruminococcus sp. | reverse complement strand
GCAGGATAATGCTAAAATTAAGCCTCATAGTATATATTATTAAATATACAAAATAATGCTGTTTAAATGAACCGTTTTATTTTTTTATTAATTCAGCTTGTTAAAAAGTTGTAGGTTTGTCAATGATGTGTTACAAAATCAGAAGACCTCACCGTTGGAAAGAAAAGCGTTAATATAACTTAAGCAAGATGTCCCCCGCCTCTATAGGCGGCGGGTTCCATTACTCGGTCGGCAATGACGACCCTTGCCGCGTTGAATGACGGACAAACCTTTATTGAATTTAAAGTGAAAATTATATAAATTTTAAGGTTCGGCGTTTAACAGCCGAACCTTTTTATTATAATATTAAGTTATCTGAAAAATTTATTTGTTATATATTCATTATAATCGGAAGTGTCAATTTTCTCAAAAATACTTATACTGCCCTTATTGGTTCTCTTAGAATGATACAAAGCGTAATCAGCCTGACTGAAAATCGTTTCAGGCTTGATTGAACTGCTTGTATAATGAGTTAAACCGACGCTTACCTCTATAGGAATTTCACTTTCCGAAATATCCATGCAGTTTTTTGCCCTGCTCTGAATGTTTCTTATTTTCGACACAGTATTTTCAAGAGAGCTTTTGTATATAAATGCGCAGAATTCATCTCCGCCGTATCTGAAAAAGTCAATATCATTGCTTTCAAGAAAAGTCTGACTGATAAATTTTAAAATTTTGTCACCGTAAATATGACCGTATGTATCGTTCATCTTTTTGAAGTTGTCTACATCAAAAATAGCAAAGTACGATGGTAACTCAGCCTTGTTTTTGTAAATGCTTTTAAAAGAATCGGTCAGCGCTTTTCTGTTCATGAGCTTTGTAAGGTTATCAACCCTTGCGCACATTTCAAGGTTTTCTCTTTCTTTTCTGCTTTGTATTATAATGTTCTGCTTTTTCTTTTCTATTGTTATTATTTGAAGTGAGATAAAGTAAATAATAATAAGTATTATAAGCGATACAGCTGCGTCGGTGAAATGATACCTGCCGTGCACTGCGGTTTTGTCTATTGATATAAAAGTTACAATTGTTCTGCATAAAAATGAAAAAATAAAAGTAGCGGTCAAAAGAATTCTGTCGCCGTAGAAAATAGTAAGAACAACAGCAATGTCAAAGGATATGTACACGGACGGAAAAACTGTGTGTATGATACCTAATTCCAATCCGATAGCTACTGTCGAAAGCGAAAGAAAATAAGCTTTGGCAATAAGGCTCAGTTTTTTTCTGCTCATAATTATTCTATTGATTATAATCAGTAAAAGATTAATAGCTAAAGGAGTACAGATAAATTTAACAATATATTTCACTCCCGAGTCTGTAAATAAATTAAGATATGACAGAACAAAGTAGTATATTGCTTCAATAAACAGACATATAACAGAGGAAATCAACAAAAAATTATAATGCAGATTAAGAGCTTTGACCGTTAATTCATTATACTCGTAATCCATAAGATTTTCTTTTTTATTGTACGTTGATGTTTTGTTTGTCAGTTTCAGAGATATTCCTTCTTTCGTATTATTCTATGTATTTTTTCGTTCCCTGTAGCCAATATTCAAATTATACTCCTAAAGTGTATAAAAGTCAAATCTATAGGTCGGTTATTAAAAAGATGTATTTGTGTTACACTATAAATACAGAATTATTTGTGGTAAGTGTTGTCTGAAAATTAAAATTGGAGTATGAATACTTATGATGAATATAGGTGAACGGCTTTATTATTGGAGAAGTTTAAATAAGCTCAGCGTATATAAGCTTTCAAAGCTGAGCGATGTATCTGAGAATCATATAAGGAATATAGAGAACGGAATAAAACAGCCGACTATTGTGGTTTTAAAAAGGCTGACCGACAGCTTGGGTATAACTCTGTCAGAGTTTTTTAACGACGAGCCTGATAAGAATGCTTATCTTAACGATAATGAAAAGAAGCTTCTGACGCTGTACAGAAGCCTGCCGATGGACAAGGCTGACATTTTGATTGAGTATTATGAAAAAATGTGCAGATAGGGTAATGTTTTGTGCAATTTATGAAATGTTGACTTATATTTTCGATTGTGATAAAATATTATGCAGCAAAAGTTATGAAAGTAGGAGAATTTTATGTCTGGACATTCAAAGTGGAGTAATATCAAGAGAAAAAAAGAGGGAAACGACGCTGCAAAGGCAAAGATATTCACTAAAATCGGAAGAGAAATGATGGTTTGCGTTAAAGAGGGCGGACCTGATCCTGCTAACAATTCTAAGCTTCGTGATTTGATTCAGAAGGCTAAGAGCAACAATGTGCCTAATGATAATATTGAGAGAATGATAAAAAAGGCTGCAGGTGAAGGCGACAAAAATAATTATGAAACAATGGTGTATGAGGGTTACGGACCGAACGGGGTAGCGCTTATTGTCGAATGTCTGACGGATAATAAGAATCGTACGGCAGGTGATATAAGACACTATTTTGACAAGTTCGGGGGCAATCTGGGAACGACCGGATGTGTTTCGTTTATGTTTGAGCAGAAAGGAATAGTTGTTTTAGAAAATAACGGAGCGGACGAAGATAAGATTATGGAGGACTGCCTTGAGTCGGGAGCTTCCGATTTCAGCATAGAAGATGATATAATCGAGATTACCTGCGCTCCGAACGATGTTTCGGACGTTAATCACGCAATGACAGATTTAGGCTATAATGTTCTGTCGGCTGAAGCTGAGCAGATACCTTCCAACCGAGTGTCGTTAACTGATGAGGATTCTATAAAGAAGATGAATCTTCTTCTGGAAACGTTGGAGGACAACGACGATGTTCAGGAGGTTTATCACAACTGGGATATGCCGGCTGAATAAACTCTTACTTTTAATAATTATGGTCTGTTCTTAAAAAAATGAAGGACGGACCTTTTATTTTCATCAAAATAACCGTTAAATCTTCTCAAAATTGTTGTTTTTATTGAAAATACGAATAATTTGATAATTTATATTGCAATTTTTATTATTAGAGTATATAATAAATGTGATATATAATTTTTATGAAAGAGGTAATTTAATATGTTGGAAATTAAGTATGAGCTTTCAGATAAGCTGAAAGAAAAGCCGAAAGACGAATCTAAGCTTGGCTTCGGTAATATATTTACAGACCATATGTTTATTATGAATTATGATACCGGCGAGGGCTGGCATAATGCAAGAATAGTTCCGTTCGGCGATATTTCTCTTTCACCTGCCGCAATGTGCCTTCACTATGGTCAGGAGATTTTTGAGGGTCTTAAAGCTTACAGAACCAAAGACGGCTCTATTCAGCTTTTCAGACCTGATGAGAATTTCAAGAGAATGAACGTTTCTAATGATAGAATGGTTATCCCTAAGGTCAATGAACAGGACTGCCTTGACGCACTTATGGCTCTTCTTAAAGTGGAGAAGGACTGGGTTCCTAATGCGGAGGGAACTTCTTTATACATAAGACCGTTTATTTTTGCAACCGACCCTTATGTAGGCGTTCGTCCTGCCGATCACTATTTATTTATGATTATCCTTTCTCCGTCGGGAGCTTATTACTCTACAGGTCTTAATCCTGTTAAAATCTATGTTGAAAATAAATATGTCAGAGCCGTAAGAGGCGGTACGGGATTTGCTAAAACCGCCGCTAACTACGCTATATCTCTTAAAGGTCAGGATGAGGCTCATCAGCAGGATTATGAACAGGTTCTGTGGCTGGACGGCGTTGAACAGAAATATGTTGAAGAAGTAGGCTCTATGAACATCTTCTTTGTTATCGACGGCAAGATTATAACGCCTGCGCTGACAGGTTCGGTTCTTCCGGGTATTACAAGAAAATCTGCAATAGAAGTATGCAAAAATCACGGATATGAGGTTGAAGAAAGAAGAATTTCTATTGAAGAAATTGCCGAAGCCTATGACAACGGCAAGCTTCAAGAAGTTTTCGGTACGGGTACTGCCGCTGTTATTTCTCCTGTCGGTCACCTGAAATGGAACGACAAGATTATGACTATCAACAACAACCAAATCGGACCTATATCGCAGATGCTTTACGATACGATGACAGGTATTCAGTGGGGAACACTTCCTGACGAGTTCGGCTGGATTTTTCCGGTTGAGGTTTAGCCGGCAGGGGTGTCCCCTGCACGCAGCTTGCTTTTTGGGAGTTTGTAATTATAAAGCCTTTCACAACGTCAGGCTAAATAAGCAAAAAATTTAGAGGTAAGAAGTAATAAAACTTCTTGCCTCTTTTTTTTGTAAAATTGGATATGATATTCACAGAAATTATTAAAATGTCTTAAGACATTTTTTAAAATTGGATAAATTCAATAAGGGCTTGCCACGTTGAATGTTGAATAACGACAGATAACTACTAATTATCAACCTCTAGTTTATATTTGATAAGAAAGTATGGCTTCTCTGAATTCCACAGTTTGCTAATATCATTTTAAGCTTGGATTATATATGACATATACATTCGCATAAAAAATTGGTAGAAAGTTATATGAGATGTATTTTTAGATTTTTTAAGTTTACAACAAAGGTTTAAAAGCTGTAAGTCAATACATACGCCACTAAAAGACATTGAAACCCACCTTGCAATTATGATATGGTTATAATAGCAAAGAAGCCAAAAGGAAAGGAAAATCGATATTTAAAAGTATAGACGGCGTTTTAAGACTTAAAAGAATAAATCATACAGTCGAATTAAGTCGAAATTAGCAGTTTGTAATGAAAAATGCGATTTTACAGTACAAATAATTGTACTAATCAAAATATTTTTATTGACATTTTCCAAAAAAGAGATATAATCAAATTAACAAAAACAGTGAAAGGAACGACCAATATGAAAAAAACAATAATTAGTTTATTTGCAGTAACCGCAATAATTATGAATATGCTTGCAGCCGTACCGATAGCAACAGCAAAAGCAGGAGATGAAATTATCGGAGTTCATAAGATTGTTATTGGAACTTATGATGAGGATGGAAACATTATTTTCAATCCTCAAACAAAATCAGTAAGCGGGGTTAGTGCGGCAAGGTTGAATGCAAATGCATTAAATCAACTTTGCAACAATGATAAGAAAAAAACTGTTATTATACCCAGCGGCTCTAAAGTACCTATTGAATATTATATTACTTTGGGAAGCAACACAACCATCAATGCAAAAGGGGCTACGATAATACAGACGGATAAAAGCAAGGGAATATTCTTAACAGAGGCAGACGCTTTAAATTATAACTCTGTGAAAAATATAACTATAAACGGAGGCCTTTGGAAAAACGCTTCAACAGCAAACAGTACTTGTACTATGATGCGTTTTGCTCATGGCAAAAATGTTAAAATTAAGAACGCAACTATTTATACCAACTATTCAGGACATGGAATAGAATTGATAGCCATGAAAAATGTAACTGTAGAAAATTGTACTGTAAAAGCATTGGGCAAGAAATCTTCAAACTCCGTTGAAGAAGCGATTCAAATTGACGTGGCAACTCCTCGTACTGCTCCCGGATTGGTACAATACGGAGCAAAATATGTAAATGGTCAGACATGTCAAAATATTAAAATCATTAAAAATACCGTTGTTGGAAGTCGAGGCATATGCGCAAATTTTGCTTCGCTTGAAGACAAGTATAAAAACAAATTTCATAACAACATAACAATAAAGAGAAACACTATTATAGGTAAAAGTGCAGAAGGACTTGCTCTCTTTAATGTAAAAAACGCAACGGTTAAAAACAACAAAATCACCTCCAATTCAACACGAACAAGCGAGTCATATTCAGTAGGCCTAAATATTATTGCACAAGGTTCAACGAGCTCCTTAAGCAAAGCGACCTTAAAAGTTTCAGGCAACACAGTTAAAGGCGGAAGGCAGGGAATACAGATAGCTTCACTTAAATCTTCCAAATATAAAAAAGCAATTGTCAAGAACAATAAGTGTTATGCTTATAAAGGAAAAAGCGTAGCACTTGCCGTAAGCAGCTCAGCCGTAAAACTAATAGTAAAAACTAACAACAAGCTTTACAAAAGATAAACACTTATTACAAAATATTGTATAATGTGATTGACATAGAAAGTGAAAGGATAAATTAATATGAAAAATATGAAAAATATGAAAAAGCTTATAAGCGCCCTGACGGCGATAACAATGACAATCAGCCTTATCGGTATTATTCCTATAACCGCCTCTGCCGATACGGAAAGCGGCACTTGCGGCGCAAACGTTACATGGACATATGATTATGATACCGACACCCTTACTCTTTCAGGTACGGGATCGACATATGACTATGGCGTAATGTTTCCGGATTATTATCCTTCGTTTGCAAGTGCAAAAAACGTAGTAGTTGAAAACGGCATTACGAAACTTAATAATGGTGCGTTTTCTCTTTTTGGTAGTTTAAAAAGTGTGTCCTTGCCTGACAGCTTAACCGGCATAGGTAATAGTTGCTTTTCAAGTTGTAAAAGCTTAAAGGAAATCGAAATTCCCAACAGTGTTACGACTATAGGTAAGTGGGCTTTTCAATATTGCTCAGGCTTAGTCAGCGTAACTGTTCCCGACGGCGTAACAACCATATGTGATAATGCTTTTGCATATTGCACAAGCTTAACGGAAATAACCCTTCCGGACAGCTTAACAAGTACAGGAGATTATACTTTTGAAGATTGCACAAGCTTAACAAGCGTAGCTATTCCGAACGGTGTTATAGAAATTGGATGTGGTGCGTTTAAAAATTGCACAAGCTTAACAGAAGTAACAATTCCCGATAGTGTAACAACTATTTATGAATCATCTTTCCCTAAAACTACTATTGTATATTACTACAGCGGCGGTGTTCTTGAAAAATATATGCAAGATTACTGTGAATTAAGAGGACTGAATTTTGAAGACGCTTTTTCAAACTTTAAAGCTATAGGCAAAAGCAATAACCCGTATATACCGACTTCTAATACAACTGCAACAACCAAAACAACCAAATCACCAAGTGAAAAAGCAAGCATATCGGCAAGCAAACAGGCAAGTAAGGCGGCGGTAAAAGCGAAAGCCGCTGAAAAGGCTATGAAGCAAGCTAAGATAACAAAATTAACAGTCAAAAGCAAGGCAAAGAAAAAAATAACCGTTTCATGGAAGAAGGTTAAGAAAGCTAAAGGCTATCAGATACAAATATCGACAAAAAAGAATTTCAAGAAAAACATTGTTGATAAAACTACGTCTAAGAAAAAGCTCACTGTCAAGAACAGTAAGATAAAGAGCAAAAAGACTTACTATGTAAGGGTAAGAGCTTATACTGCCTACAAAAACGCCGAGGATAAAAAAATAAAGGTATACAGCGCATGGAATAAAAAGCTCAGAAAGGTTAAAGTAAAATAGCAACGCAACGTTGCATTCAGTCTGCCTTCGGAAAGCTTGAAATAAAACAAGCTTTCTGAAACGGCAGAGAAACTAACCTTCTAAATTATTCCTAAATATAGCCTGAAAGGGCAAATTATCCAAAGGGAGGCAAAGCGGCTGTTTCAATTAAAGCAATCGCCCGGTTGCTTTTCTGACTTAAGGAAATGAATTTCTTAAGCTATGTTTATTATTTTAGGAAAGTCAATTCTTAAACCCCGGTGAGATAACTCTCGTCGGGGTTTTTGGATTTTTGTGTTTTATTGACTTATTCTAACTTATCCAATCGCTTTTTTATACCTTTCGGTCTTACATCTATTGTAATGCTACAACTATTTTCACTCTGGAAGATTTCTCAATATTGAATTTTTGTTTGTTTTATGGTATACTAATTTAGTATATTCGATAATTATGATTGGACGATAAAAAATGAAAAAAGATAATGTCAGAAATTTCTGTATAATTGCACATATCGATCATGGCAAGTCTACTTTAGCGGACAGAATTTTAGAGCTTACTTCCTCTGTTGAGCTTCGTGATATGGAAGAACAGCTATTGGATAATATGGATATAGAACGTGAACGGGGAATAACTATAAAGGCAAGAGCTGTAAGATTGAATTATAAGGCTAAAAACGGTGAAGTCTATGTTTTTAATCTGATAGACACTCCCGGACACGTTGACTTTAACTATGAGGTTTCGCGTTCGCTCGCTGCTTGTGAGGGCGCAATTTTAGTTGTTGACGCTTCTCAGGGAATAGAGGCCCAGACGCTTGCTAACACTTATCTTGCTATAGAGCATGACCTGGAGGTTTTGCCGGTGGTAAATAAAATTGACCTGCCCAGTGCGGACCCCGAAAGCGCCTGTGAGGAAATTGAAAACGTTATAGGTATACCCGCTCTTGACGCACCCAGAATCTCAGCGAAGATGGGAACTAACATCGAAGAGGTTTTAGAGAGGGTAATCGTTGACATTCCCGCTCCAAAAGGCGATGACGAAGCTCCGCTGAAGGCTCTTATATTTGACAGCTATTATGATCAGTATAAAGGAGTAATAATATTTGTAAGGGTTAAGGACGGAACGCTTAAGGTGGGCGAAACTATAAAGCTTTTCGCTACGGGAGCGCAGTTTCAGACTGTTGAAATAGGTTATATGGGAGCGACAAGCCTAGTGCCGTCGGGTGAGCTTAAAGCAGGAGAGGTTGGTTATATAGCAGCTTCTATAAAGGATATAGGCGATACCCGTGTGGGCGATACAGTAACGTCGGTTGAGCATCCCTGCTCCGAGCCGCTGGAGGGATATAAGAAAGTCAATCCAATGGTTTATTCAGGTATATATCCTACTGACGGAGCTAAATATCCCGATTTGCGTGACGCTCTCGAAAAGCTGAGGCTTAACGACGCTTCGCTGTCTTTTGAACCGGAAACGTCTATTGCTCTCGGTTTTGGATTCAGATGCGGTTTTTTGGGACTTTTGCATATGGAAATAATCGCAGAAAGATTGGAGCGTGAATATAATCTCGACCTGATAACTACCGCTCCATCGGTTATTTATAAGGTAACAATGACAAACGGCGAGGTTTTATATATAGACAACCCTACCAATTATCCCGATCCCGGATTAATTGAGAAAGCCGAAGAGCCTGTGGTAAGCGCTCATATTCTGGCTCCGAGCGATTTTGTGGGGAATATTATGGAGCTTTGTCAGGACAGACGAGGCACATTTAAAGATATGAAATATATCGATGAAACAAGAGTTGATTTGCATTATGAGCTTCCGCTGAATGAAATTGTATACGATTTTTTTGATGCGCTCAAATCACGAACTAAGGGCTATGCTTCATTCGATTATGAAATTAAGGGCTATGAGGAAAGCCGTTTGGTTAAGCTTGATATTTTGCTCAACGGCGATGTTGTCGATGCGCTTTCGTTCATTGTTCATTCGGATAAGGCTTACGCAAGAGGTCGGCGAATCTGTGAAAAGCTTAAAGAAACAATTCCCCGTCAGCTTTTTGAAGTACCTGTTCAGGCGGCAATCGGAGGAAAAATTATTGCAAGAGAAACAGTTAAAGCTATGCGTAAGGACGTTTTGGCAAAGTGTTACGGCGGAGATATAACGAGAAAGAAGAAGCTTCTTGAAAAACAGAAGGAAGGAAAGAAAAAGATGCGTCAGTTAGGCTCGGTTGAAGTGCCGCAGGAAGCGTTTATGAGCGTGCTTAAGCTGGACGAGTAACGCATTTTTGCGGCGGCAGGTTGATTTTGGGGTGTGATTATGACAAATATTCAAAGTGTAATGAAACGTTCGCTCGCCTATGGCTTTACAGGCGCAGTTTTGCTGCCGCTTATACACGAAAGCTATGCAAATATCGGAAAAACATTTTCGGTTTTGCTGCTGTTGATTCTTGTTGTTATTGCGGCGCTCAGAATATCTGCGTTTGAGCTTAAACAGGCGTTTTTAGGCGTAACGGTTATGATTGCCATGACTTCAATTTTGGGGCTGTGTCTGTATATTCCTATTCATGAGCTTGTTTATGATTTTCTGACTGAAAATTCAAAGTATTTTGAATTAACCTATACAGAGCACTTTAATTATTATATATCGGCGGCGCTGATATTAATTTCCGCTTATCTGATATGCTTGCTGAAATTCGGATTTCATAAGCTTGTTAATAAGCTTAAAGGTAATCAGCTCGCAGCAAAGAACTATATAGA
Organism: uncultured Ruminococcus sp.; assembly: GCA_964617585.1. Classification (GTDB taxonomy): domain Bacteria; phylum Bacillota; class Clostridia; order Oscillospirales; family Ruminococcaceae; genus UMGS1601. The sequence goes on along the minus strand of CAZTXS010000027.1, from coordinate 9,108 downwards.
AAATGCCTTTGATGACGAACCTGAAAGCGAAGAAGATTAAGGAAAAATTAATGTGCGGAATTTATGTTCATATTCCGTTTTGCAGACGGAAATGTATTTATTGTGATTTTTATTCGATGCGTTTTGATGAAAAGCTGTCGCAGGATTATGCGGAAGCTTTAAAAAATAATATTGCTTTAAGGTCGGATAAGGCTTTAATGGCTGATACTATTTATTTCGGAGGGGGCACTCCCACGACGCTTAGGAGCAGTGCTCTGGTTTCGGTTCTGGAAGCTATAAAAAACAGCTTCAATGTTTCGAATGATTCGGAAATTACGGTTGAAGCGAATCCCTGCACCGTTACATATGAGAGCCTTAGGGAGCTTTATAACGGCGGGTTTAACAGAATTTCCTTTGGGATTCAGTCAGCCGTTAACAGCGAGCTGTCTGCTTTGTCACGGCTTCACAATTTCAAGCAGGCGGAGGAAGCGGTTCTGAACGCTGAAAGAGCAGGCTTTTCAAATATATCGGCGGATATTATGGCAGGGATTTTAAATCAGACGGGTGAAAGCTTGTTATATTCAATAGATAAGATTACTTCTCTTCCTGTGAGTCATATTTCAGCTTATATGTTAAAGGTTGAGGAAAATACGCCTCTTTGCTCCATGATAACTAAAGATGAAAGCTTAAAGAAAAGCATTGCGGACGATGACGAAATGTCAGAAAGATACCTGATGATGTGTGATTCTCTTGAAGAAAGGGGATTTAATCAGTATGAAATCTCGAATTTTTCTAAACCGGGCTTTGAAAGCAGACACAATCTTAAATACTGGCGGTGCGGTGAGTATTTAGGCTTTGGTTCTCATGCCCATTCGTATTGGGACGGCAAGCGTTTTTTTGAAAACAGCAGCGTTGAGGAATTTATTGATAATAACGGCAGACCTCAGATAAGCGTGACCGATGATAATATAAATAAGGCTGAAGAATATATAATGCTTTCGCTCAGGCTGACAGAGGGCTTAAGCGTCGACAGGCTGGGCGAGCTTGACAGCACAGGGAAGTATAAAAATATAATCCGCTCGGCTGAGAGATTAAATGAATTGTCGGGTGATAAGCTTATAAACGTTTCACCCAACAGGAAGAATATTTCTTTGACTAAAAGCGGATTTTTAGTTTCAAACACGTTAATAGCTTCTTTTATATAAGCGATTAAACGGCATATTAAAATATGAAAGGCGGTTGATTCCTCTTGAAAGGTTTCGTAAGGGCGCTTGCATTGTTAATAATGATTTTGAGCTGCGTTGTTTTCTTTGCCGGATGTAATCAGCAGAATAACTTCGCTGACGTATCAAAGGAAATATACTTACCTGATGATGATAACGAAGCAGGCGGGAACAATACCGTGGAGGCTGAAATAGGCTCTATAGATAAAAAGTATTATCACGAAGCCGTTTATGACAATCCGTATGTTGATACAATAAAATTCAGCGTAGGGGGAATAGTTTCATCTGTTGATATTGAGGACGGGCAAACGGTGAAAAAAGGCGAGGTTCTGGCTCAGCTCAACACGGATGAAATAGATAAGCAGATTGAGGAACAGAAGCTAAGACTTGATTCGGCAAAAAAGACGCTGACAAAGCTTAACAAGGATAAAGACGCAGACAGCAATGAGATTTCATCGGCTGAATATGACGTTCAGATTGAGCAAAACGCTTATGATCAGCTTCTTTTCGAGCTGGAGAATTATACAATCAAAGCGCCTTATAAAGGCGAGGTTAACATTCAACTAGAGGAGGGCAAAGAAATCAAAAAAGGTTCTCAAGTGGCGGAAGGTCAGCAGCTTTGCCGGATGAGTAATCCGGACGGTGAAAGACTTTGCGTCGAGATATATGATGATGAACAGTTTGACGACGTAAGCTTTGGAACGAACGTTACCCTGACTCAGGGGGAAATAACGGAAAGCGGAAAGGTTACAGATATAGTTTTCAAGGACGGCGGGGAAAGCTACAGCTCATATTATTATGTAATAACGCCGAATAAAAAGAAGAGCAAGCTTGACCGCTCAGGCGGAACTATTGATGCTTCTATTGAAGTTTACTCCAAAGAGAATGTTGTTATTGTCCCGACCGAGGCGATTAAAACCGTAAACGAAAAATACTATGTCGATGTTCTTGTCGACGGCGTTAAGATTCAAACCGACGTTGAAATAGGAATTCAGGATGACAGCGATACCGAAATAGTCAGCGGCTTATCGGGAGGAGAAGAGATAATTTTACAATCGTCTTAAATTATTGACAAATAACTCTCTCTAAAGTATAATTAAAAAGTTAGATATTTATTCAATAAGAGGGTTTTCCTCTGCTTGGTGCGAAAAATCTGTCGGTTGGGTTTTGCCCGAGTTTGTATTGACAAGATAAAATAATTTTTAAGCCGGAGGGAAAAATGTTTAAAATAGTTAAGAAAAATGTTCTTAATCCAACAGTTACTTTAATGGAAATAAAAGCTCCGCATATCGCTAAGAAAGCAGAGCCGGGGCAGTTTATTATTCTTCGTGTTGACGAGGAGGGCGAGCGTATCCCGCTGACTATAGCGGATTTTAACCGCAATGAAGGAACTGTTACTATTATATTTCAGATTGTCGGAGCAACTACCGAAAAGCTGAATCACCTGAACGAGGGCGACAGCTTGAAAGATTTTGTAGGTCCGCTGGGCGTGCCTACTCATACAGAGGGGATTAAAAAGGCTGCCGTTATCGGAGGCGGAGTAGGTTGCGCTATTGCTTATCCTGTAGCAAAAAAGCTTCATGATCTGGGGTGCAAGGTGCATTCTGTGGTAGGCTTCAGGAATAAGGATCTTCTGATTCTGGAGAACGAATTCGAATCCGTAAGCGATAAGTATATTGTTATGACTGACGACGGAAGCTATGGAGATAAGGGACTTGTTACCGACGCTCTGAAAAAGCTTATCGAAAGCGGAGAGCAGTACGATGAGGTTATAGCTATAGGTCCTCTTGTAATGATGAAATTTGTTTGCAGACTGACGGAGAAATACGGAATTAAAACGATGGTTTCAATGAACCCTATTATGATTGACGGAACCGGAATGTGCGGCGGATGCCGTCTTACTGTCGGCGGTGAAACTAAGTTCGCCTGTGTTGACGGTCCGGATTTTGACGGACATTTAGTTGATTTTGACGAAGCAATAGAGCGTTCCAATATGTATAAGGGTTTTGAAAGACATAAATATGAAGAAACCTGTAATTTATTTAAGGAGGCGGATAAATAATGCCTAATATGTCGCTTAATAAAAATGAAATGCCGTCTCAGACTCCTGATGTCAGGAATAAAAATTTCAAGGAAGTAACCTTGGGCTACACGCGTGAGCAGGCTATAGATGAAGCAAACAGATGCTTGAACTGTAAAAACAAGCCGTGCGTAAGCGGATGCCCGGTTTCAATAGACATACCTGAGTTTATCGCAAAAATAAGAGAAGAAGATTTTGAGGGAGCTTATAAGATTATTTCTCAGTCAAGCTCGCTTCCTGCCGTTTGCGGAAGAGTCTGCCCTCAGGAAACTCAATGTGAAAGCAAATGCGTCAGAGGAATAAAGGGCGAGCCTGTCGCTATAGGAAGGCTTGAACGCTTTGTTGCCGACTATCATATGCAGAACAATAAGGAAATTCCGCAGAAGCCCGAACAGAACGGTCATAAGGTGGCTGTAATCGGAGCGGGTCCCTCAGGTCTTACCTGCGCAGGCGATCTTGCAAGAATGGGATATGACGTTACCGTTTATGAGGCGCTTCACTTAGCGGGAGGAGTTTTGGTGTATGGAATCCCTGAGTTCAGACTTCCCAAGGCTATTGTTCAGAAAGAAATTGAAAATCTCAAGGCAATGGGAGTTAAGATAAACACTAACATGGTAATAGGAAAAACTCTTTCGGTTGACGAGCTTTTTAAATACGGATATCAAGCTATATTCATAGGCTCCGGAGCAGGACTCCCGAGGTTTATGGGAATACCGGGAGAAAACCTGAAGGGCGTTTATTCCGCCAATGAGTTCTTAACAAGAGTTAATCTTATGAAAGCATACAAAGACGGCAGCGACACGCCTATTCATAATGCTAAGAGCGTGGCGGTTGTCGGGGGCGGAAACGTTGCGATGGACGCTGCCAGATGCGCTAAAAGATTGGGTGCGGAAAATGTATATATCGTTTACCGCCGTTCGATGAACGAGCTTCCTGCCCGTGCTGAAGAGGTTGAACACGCCGAGGAGGAAGGCATAATCTTCAAGACGCTCAATAACCCTGTTGAAATTTTGGGCGACGAGCATAAGTTTGTAAAAAGTGTAAAGTGCATTGAAATGGAGCTGGGCGAACCGGATGAAAGCGGACGGCGCAGACCTGTTGAAAAGCCGGGAAGCGAGTTTGTTCTTGACGTTGACTGTGTGATTATGTCTATAGGAACTTCTCCTAACCCTCTTATCAGAAACACTACAAAAGGTCTTGAAACGAACAAGCGAGGCTGTTTTGTTGTCGAGGAGGAAACGGGAAAAACCTCAAGAGAAGGCATATATGCAGGCGGCGACGCCGTAACGGGAGCGGCGACGGTTATTCTCGCTATGGGCGCCGGAAAAGACGCAGCTAAGGCGATTGACAAGTATATTAAAGAAAAGAGCAGATAATTTTTAATTACGAGCGGACGGGATTTCTTGTCCGATTAGAGTATAGTAACTAAGGCAATATGTCCCCGTCTCTATAGGCGGGGGACATATTGCCTTAGTTATAAGCTTAAATACGCTATTATTGATTTTTTTGCTCTTTTATTCTCACACGAATATAGTTTTCCAGCAAATCAACAGTAGCGTCTATGCCTTGTTTGCTTGAATTTATAGTCAAATCATAACCTCTTGAATCTCCCCATTTAATTTGAGAATAAGAGTTGTGATACGCTTTACGCTTTTTGTCATGTCTTCGCATAACGGATTTTGCTTCGTTTATCGAAATCCCTCTGTCCTCGCTGACTCGTTTTGCCTTAACGTCCTCGTCACCGATAATGAAAATTGAAATAAGTCCCTCATAGCCTCTGAGAACCGCTTCTGCACAGCGTCCTACTACTATAAAAGATTCTTTGCTGTCTGCTTTGGACTTAATATAATCGAACTGCATTTTTGCTATGATTTCTTCAAGGGAGTTTGAAAAACCGTTTACTGTCCTTGAAAACAGTGGATTTTTCGGAGCTTCATCATACTCGTGAAGCTTATCGGCACCGACATTTTTTTCATTGGCTATATCGTCGAGAATGTTTCTGTCATAGAAAGAAAGTGAAAAACGTTCCGAAAGCTTTCGTGCGATTTCATGACCGCCGCTGCCGAACTCACGTCCGATAGTAATGATAATCTGTTCTGTCATAACTGCCTCCTTTAAGACTTGGTTTACAATCGATTGAGTTTTCTCCTGATTATTTTCAATAATGGATTCAATAAGGGCTTGCCCGTCATTCAACGCGGCAAGGGTCGGCATTGTCGACCGGCCGTTGGCCGTTCAGTAGGGGATTGTATCCTGCTGCTGAACGGGTAATGAAACCCGCCGTCTATAGAGACGAGGGACATTTTTACTTAGTTATAAATAAACCGTGAAAATATAAACGGTGCTTATAATCAGTACAATAGCCGTTGCGGGAACTACCTTTTTGCAGTATTTTCCCCAGCTTATAGGGTGGCCGGCATTTGCAGCCGCAGATGTTCCTACTACGTTTGCCGAAGCTCCTATAGGAGTTGCGCTTCCTCCTATATCGGTACCCATTGAAAGCGCCCACGAAAGGACTTCGAGATTAACGCCCGTTGTAGTTGCTGCGAGCGACCTTATGACGGGAATCATAGTTGCCGCAAAGGGAATATTATCTACAAATGCACTGGCAAAAGCGGAAATCCAAATGATAATAGCGACCATAAGCATTATATTTCCGCCGCATACCTTTTCAATAAAGCTTGCCAGAATTTCAAGCGTGCCGGTTTGTTCAAGTCCGCCGACCACTATAAATAATCCTATAAAGAACAAAAGCGTTTTATAGTCTACATTTTTAATCAGCTCCAAAGCATGTCTGCCCGATGTAATTAAAGTTATCGCAGCAATAAACACGCCGATAAACGCTACTGTGAGTCCCGTGCCGGCATGAGATATTAAAAGAACGACAGCGACAAGGAAAATCACTGTGCTGATAATAAACCCTTTTTTGTCAGTTATTGCACTTTCCGGAGAAGGAAGCTTTGAGAAATCAGTAGCTTTCGTTTCTGATTTTAGCTCCTTATGATAAGCAAAGTAGAAGTATATTACTATAAATACTAACGATATAACAGCAATAATACCTGTGTTTGTAATAAAATCAAAGAATGAATATCCCAGAGAAGTTCCTATAATTATGTTCGGAGGATCTCCGCACATTGTCGCCGAGCCGCCTAAATTTGAGCAGAAAATCTCTGATAGTATCATCGGAACAGGGTTAAAGCCCAAAAGCCTTGCAAGTTCTATTGTAACCGACGCTAAGAAAAGTATTACGGTGATACTGTCGATAAACATTGCCAGTACAAACGACATCAGCATAAATACTATAAAAATAGGTATGGTTTTATAGTGTACAAGCTTTGCCAATCTCATGCAGAGCCATCTAAAGAAGCCCACTCTTGCCATTCCCGCAACCATTATCATCATACCTGCGATAAAAATAATCGTCGCCCAGTTAATTCCGCTCGAAGCCTCGCTTTCACTTCCCATAGTGTGCCAGAACTGAAGTGTAAAAATCGGCTTGATGTTAAGCGTTTCTATTACTGCATTTACATCTCTCATACATACTCCGAATACGAGTACCAATGTCATCAATCCGCAGCCTAAGGTAATATACTGACGTTCGATTTTATCTATTACAATCAGTAAAAACATTGCCGCAAAAATGATAACCGCCACTATTTGCGCTGCCATAAAAGCTCTCTCCTTTCGGTAATGCCGTGACCGCACACCTTAAAAATAATGATTAAGAACAGTGGGAAAATTGCCGAAAGACAATTTCTGTGTTCCTTTCAAACGTTTTTTATTATATAAATCAGTTTATCGATTGTCAATCAAAAAAAGTTATTTTTTTGTTAATAATAATATTGCAGGTTGTTTCCGCTTGTGTTAAAATTATTAAAAAACTTGTTGAGGAATTTTTATGAAAGTTACTGAAAATGAAAATAAAAGGCTCCCGTTTTTAAGGGATAAGACCTCCAGGCTTACCCTGTCGCCCGGATGCTATATAATGAAAAATGAAAAGGGAAAAATAATATATATAGGAAAAGCCAAATCCCTGAGAAAACGCGTCACAAGCTATTTCAGAGCGTCCGCCGACCATCTTCCGAAGGTGGCTAAAATGGTATCTCAGGTTTATGACTATGACTTTATTGTGACCGACAGCGAATTTGAAGCGCTTGTTTTGGAATGTTCTCTTATTAAACAAAATATGCCCAGATATAATATCCTGTTAAAGGACGACAAGGGCTACAGTTATATAAAAATCACAAAAGAGGAATTTCCGAGGATTTCAGCGGCGCTTCAAAAGGACGATGACAACGCCGTTTATATAGGTCCTTATACAAGCAGCTATGCGGTGAAACAAGCGGTAGAGGAAGCTAACAAGGTGTTTAAGCTTCCGACCTGCAATAAGAAATTCCCTGACGATTTTAAAAAGTCAAGACCTTGCCTGAATCACCATATAAATAAATGCATGGGGCTTTGCTTAGGGGGAATCTCTAAGGAGGATTACAATGAAATAATCGGTCAGGCTGTTGATTATATGAAAAACGGTTCGGTGAAGTCGGTGGAAAGACTGACTGAGCTTATGCAGAAAGCCTCTGATGAGCTGGATTTTGAACAAGCGGCAAAGCTTAGGGACAGAATCCGTGCGATTGAAAAAATATCCGAGGATCAGAAGATAATAGATGAAAATATGAAGGACGCAGATATTATAGCCTTAGCAGAAAACGTTAAAATTGCCTGCGCAAGCGTGATTATGTACAGGGGAGGGCGCTTGTTCGACAAGGTGAGCTTTATGCTCGGCGAAACGGAAGATACCAAGAAAATGCGTGAGGATTTCATATATCAGTTTTATTCGGATAAGGCGGATATTCCGAAATATATTTTCTTAGACGGCGAGGTCGAGGATATTGAGCTTGTACAAAAGTTTATGTCAGATAAAGCTTCAAGGGCTGTGACTATTAAGATCCCGCAGCGGGGAAACAGCTTAAGACTTGTTGAAATGGCAAGAGCCAACGCAGTAGAGCAAATTTCAATCAAGGTCGGCAGAACCGGAAAAGAAGTTATAGCGTTGGACGAGCTTTCAAAGCTTTTAGGACTTTCCAACCCGCCTAAATACATTGAGTGCTATGATATTTCCAATCTTGCTTCTTCAAATATGGTTGCCGGCATGGTAGTGTTCAAAAACGCAAGACCGTTTAAAAAGAACTACAAGAAATTCACTATAAAGACGGTTTACGAGCAAAACGATTATGCCTGTATGCAGGAGGTTATTGAGCGGCGCATAAAAAGATATTTAAATCCCGAAGAAACCGACGAGGGTTTTAAAACGCTTCCCGACCTTATATTTTTAGACGGCGGAAAAGGCCACGTCAACGCTGTAAGCTCTATATTGGAAAAGTATCATCTTAATATTCCTCTTTACGGACTTGTTAAGGATTCTAAGCACCGCACCAGAGCCATTGCCACCGGCGGAGGGGAAATAAGCGTTACCCGGATGAAAGCCGCATTTAACCTTATTACCCGTATTCAGGACGAGGTTCACCGTTATGCGATAACATTTCAGTCGTCTAAGCATAAGAAGAACACTTATCAGCTTGAGATGACAAAGGTTAAAGGTATAGGCGATGCGAAGGCTAAAAAGCTTATCATGCATTTCAAAACCAAGGAGGCGTTGAAAAAAGCTTCGATTGACGACATAAAGTCGGTTATAGGGGGAAGCGGAGAGCAGCTTTCCGAGCTTAAAAGCATAATAGACAATATGTAATTAAACTTATGCCCAGTTAATTTTCATATAACTAAGGCAAGATGTTCCCCGCCTCTATAGGCGGCGGGTTCCATTACCCG
>CAZTXS010000026.1:0-20224 GCA_964617585.1 uncultured Ruminococcus sp. | reverse complement strand
GGCAAGGCGTTTGCCGAGTGATTTTTTATAGTTTGTTGACATTGGTTTCTCCTTTCAGTTTTTCTATTTCTTCACTTAGTTTTTCTATTGTATTATCCTGCTGCTGTACCTTTGCCCACAGTATAGGTATAAGCTGTATGTAGTTAATACCCAAACAACCATCATCACTGTTACTCAATGGAGCAAAGCTCTCACTGTCAATGCCTAATTCTTCAATAACAGTTTGTAAATCCTGAGCGATAAATCCCATACTGGTTTTAGACAAATCATCATCGTATTTGTATGTCTTAGGTTTGAGCTTGTCCGCAATTTGCACATACCTTTTGTCCATATCCTCAATATTACTTTTTAGCCTTGCATCGGATGAGCTGGTTATGCCGGACGAATTAACCCAACCTTTCAGCGAACCCCCTACATAAAAATTAATACTATAACCACTTGCAGCAGAAATATCTGTACCACACGAAGCGTCGTAATTAACTTTTACCCTGCCTGCTGCGTTCATACCATAAATTTTCTTGCCGTTTGAAGAGATATAATGATCCGTAGGCATAGACATACTCGCCCCGCTGATTCGCAATTCTTCACTGTAGGTATTGTCGGTTGATACAAGATCACCACCGTGGGTTATGTATAATGCCGGTGTATCTTCGCTTGCATCCGCACCGTATTCATAGGGCGCTTTAGCCGCAAGAAAAATAGAGTAATCTGATATTAAAGATGTGTTAGAGCCATCAATAACACTCTCTCTGTTAATATAGCAGTAATAAGTTCTGTCTATGACAGGTACGGCTGTAGATAGAGTATCATCAGTTATATTAAATCCTCCTATTGTACCTGATGTAGCCGTCAGATCACCGTCGTCATTAACTATAAACGTGCTGCCGCAGGATATACCGTCAATGCCCAGGTAAACAGATCCCCCTATGTCTTTATACCAAACGACTTCAAAATCAACTTCATAGTGAAAACCACCGCCACTGAGGGTGAGCGTTTCATTTTCAGTTGAATATGTAGCGGTGCAACCACCAGTACTCATGTTATATATCTCAATACTGGTATCTGTATATTTTATTTCTTTGGCGACTTTGTCACTACCGTCTATCGAGTAATATACCACTATCGGATATTTTGACACATCGGCGCAATAAGGCATATTTATAATTTCATTAAAGCTGCTACCACTACCTGTGGATATAGTATCTATAATTTGCGTATTTGCTTGTACCTCGTAACTGCCGAGTTGGTCTGTACCTGCTGACAAATAGGTATCTCCTATGTCAAAGCCTCCGATACGTGCAGATATAGCCTGCAAACTGTCAACGCTTATTTTATCCGCTGTTATCGCTCCTGCAGCAATATTTATTGTATTAATTGCTCCTGCTGCTATCTCGCTTGACGTTATTGTGCCCGACAAAATATTATTTGCCGTTATGGTCTTAGACGCTATTTCGTTAGCTGTTATCGCATTTGCAACTATTTTATCCGCAGTAACGGTTCGTTCGGTCAGTACCTCTCCGTTTATCGTATCAACATTTTCCGCCTGCAATGCACCTGTAATATTGTTTATTGCATAAATAATACTGTTTTCGCTTCCTCTGATTATCAGCCTTTCGACAGACAATGTGCCTGTTGTAATCTTATTTGCAGTAAGCTCCACTATTTTAGCGTCCGTTATACTGCTGTCCGCTATCTGTGCCGTGCCAATTGCGCCTGCGGCAATCATAGCCTGCTTAATCGTGCCGTTTTCTATATTTGACAAATCTATGCTGGCATATTTAACATCAAGACTGTTGACTTCTGCTATAACTGCTTCGAGTTGATCTATATCCGCTTTGTTAACGTTAAGCTTGTTTATATCGGCTTTAATAGCCGTAAGCTCAACTATATCCGCTTTGTCAGCAAGCATTGATTGTGTCTGTATTATCTGAGCTGTCAATCTGTCGGTGGTTTGTGCGGACGTACTGACAGATGAGGACGTTGTACTTCCGTCAGTATCTCCCGGAGTTTGTAAAGCGGTGGTCAAACCACCGTCATATTTATGCTCCAGTATGCCGGCAGGCATTTTATATTCTGTACCATTATATACAAGAGTTACAATGTCCCAAGGGTCAATCAATATATTTCCGCTTAACAAATTAAAACTGCCTACACGGTATGTTATATTAAGCACATCAGCAAGATCGTCTAAAATCGCCCTTGTCATATACTTACACGACCATTCCATGATGTAACCGCTTGTAAAATGAGTTATCCATGTGCCGCTTGCATTAACAGCATAATTGCCAACGCTAACATCCATTTCTTCCAACTGCGGCTCGTCATAGTCATCCTCTATCGTAAGTCCGCTGTCCTCATACCACTTAAACATCAGCTTAGTATCATCACGGTTCGGCAGTACAAAACAGCCGTACAGTCCTGCTATATCTGCAATTACCTGTCTGTAAGTATAACCAACAGGCTGTTCACTTATTGTGTAAGCCGTAAACCCGTCTGTGTCTATCGGCATATTTATCTTACCTGCTATCTCGTTAAGCACCGCTATTGTAGTCGATGGATATGTAAGCTCGGAATAATATGTTTTGTCCACACCGTACATCTTACTGTATGCGGTAATCTTAACTTTATCTGTACTCTTTTCTATGGTTTTAACCCATGCTGTACAAACCTTAGCCCATTCGTAAGCTTCTCCGTTCTCTGACAGACCGACATACCAACTCATCTGTTTGTTTCTGAGCCATTCCTCTGTCGGCGTGATTTCACAGATAAGCTCCGGGACATATACTGTTCCCGGAGCTATCGTCTTGCCATCGGATGAGCCTGTCTTAAAATCTATGTTGTATATATCATCGTCGGTAAATTCAAAATCATCAAATACAAGCTTTGATTTTATAATTCCTGACCCTGACAGCATAAGACTTTTAAAGCTATACGTTACATCTGTAAGCATGATATTACCTACCTTTCAACTATCTCCACGGTTACGCCCATATAGTATTCTTCACTATCGTTTATGACTGAGCATTTTTCATATGCTATATCTCCGGAGTAACCTGTAAACTCGGTTGTACCCGTGCCGTCCGTAACCTTAACTGCAAACCACTGTGGTTCTGTTTCGACCAGATTTCTCAGGGTTTTATAATCGCTTTTGCTTAAGCAACCCCACTTTAACACAAGCTTATACTTATAATACTGCACACGACCTGTCATCTTTCCGGAAGCTGTACGCCCTGAGTTCGCCGTCCACGTTTTAGGATGCGTAAGATTTGACCCGTCCATATTAGGACTGGGAAGCTTAGTTCCTTTTATCCATACATTCATAATATGTATGCTCCTAAGTCAGAGCGTTCACCCCCGTTCGATTTGTGTTAGATTGATTAAGCTCTACTATATGCTTATACAATACATCTCCGTCAAGCTCGCCAAGAAACGTTAATCTCATTCCCTTTAAAAAATCAAGTATTTCTTCCAGTAAAGCTATAATTTCACTGTTTGACGAACTGTCGTCAATCATTCCCTTAAGCTTTGACAAAGGAGATATAACCTCAGGGTCTGTTTTAGCGTTTCTGTTATCACCGACCATAGCAAGCGTAGGAGCAGTTGCAAGACCGCCTCCGGCAAGCTTAGGAATTGTCGGAGGTTCGTCAGGCATTTCAAAGTGCCAATCCTTACCAAACAAATCGCCTATTGCTCCGGCTACTTTGCCTACGGCATTGACGATACCGCTTATCGCTCTGTATATACCTTTCCACATCAGATTGATGCCTTCAATTATGTTATTAATAATTCCCTTGATGACTGAGTAAATGGCATTCCAAACGCCTTTTACAATTTTCTTTACGTCGTTCCATGCAGCTTTCCAGTCACCCTTGAAAACGTCCTTAATAAAATCTATTATCCCGCTGAGAGCGTCAATAATGCCCGACAGCGCACCTTTAATTGTGCTGACAACATTGTCAAATATACCAAATACAAAATTTTTTATGGTATTAAGTGTAGGCTTAACATACTCCCACATTTTTGACACAACGTCACTGATGCCGCTGATAATGTTATGTATTTGAGAACCTTTGTCCTTAAATACCCCGGCAACAGTACCAAACAGGGTTTTTAGCTTGCCTAAAGCCTCTATTATAACGCTTCCTGCCCATGAGCCTATTGGTTTAAGTACCTTTTCGTAAAAATATAATAATCCCGGACGTATTGTATCAATAATAGTGCCAAGTCCGTCTAATAACGTTGATAAAGTGTCAAGTGCAGCAGGACCTGAATCCTCAATGGTCCATGATGCAAGAGGTAAAAGGACTTGTTCAAACGCATCGCCTAAAGTTCCGCCTATTGCGTCAGTGAGTGACGTAAACCCTACAAGCAAGCTGTCTAAGTTCTCTAAGAGCGGTGTAAAATCAAGTTCTCCCGCCCATGTGGCAAGCGAACTCGTTATACGCTCAACAAAGCCTGTAATAGAGTTAACCAGGTCAAGCAAATGCGTCATAATCTGATTACCCAAGCCTGCGTTAGACCAGGCGGCTGTAAACTGTCCTGCGAGATTCCCGACAAAGTTGCTTATGTTTGTAATTATTCCCAGAATGTTTTCAAAAAACTTTTCGCCGGAGGGACTTTCAAACGCAGTACCTATACTGTCAGATATAGCCGTGAGCATATTATAAAATTTAGTGGCAGAGGTAAGGATAGACTTAATCATTTTTTTACCCTTATTGCCTTTATTCCACGCTCGATCAAAAGCTCCTGCAATTTTGCCTATAGTATCAACAATGCTTTTTACGTATTTTAAAATACTGCTTACAAGATTTTCACCTGTGCCGTCCGTCCAAACGGCTTTAAAATCCTTACCCATATCAACAAACAGAGTTTTTATTTTTCCGGCAGTGTTTTTTATACTGTCCATAACAGGCTGACCGTGTTTAGCCCATGCACCTTTTATTGGTTCAAACAAATCTGACATCACTTTTTTAAACTTTGCACCCAAGGTTTCAGCCGCTTTACTCCCCTGAGTATTTATGCTGTCAAAGTCTATGCTGTCGTCATCCTCGCTTGATGAGCCGTCAGAACTTGTGTCCTGAGCTTTATTCATCACATCATAGCTATTGAGATATTTCTGAGCTTCCTCAGAGGACTTTTTAGCAGTCTGAGAGGCTTGCTTCGCCGCCTCTTTTGACTTTTCGTAAGTCGTGCCGAAAATCCCTGAGATAAAGCTTGCAACTGTAGCCATAACCTGTGAAAGCTTATTCATTAACTTCGTAAGAATCGGCAGTACGGTTGATATAATCGGCTGAAACGCTATCTTAAAATTACCTTTTAAGCTGTTTAATGATTTCTGAAAATTCTCTGATTGTTCCATTGCGTCTGAAAACAAGGATTTTAAAGCTCGAAAGCCTGCATACAGCGCCGCTGTTATAAACGTAGCTTTGAACACACTTTTAACAGTCTTACCGAGTTTGGAAAAAAGACCGTGTGTGGTTTTAGCGGATTTGTCAGTTGATTTAAGGTGCGACCTGAGTTTGCTGAATGCTGTTTTACCTGCGTTGCCTACCTTGGCTATAGCAGATTTTACTTTGCCGAAAGCGTTAGACAATTTTTTAGCCTGTGAAACGCTTTGGTTTATCGGTGCGGTCAGTTTGTTTTTTACCACCGAACCTGCGGAATTTGCAGAGCTTTTAACTGCCGTCGCTGATGCGCTTGCAGTCTTATTTACCGATTGTCCCGATTCTGATACTGCTTCATTAAGCTTGCTTTCCGTCCTTGATGCCTGCTCCTGCAGTCTGATTAACTTTTCCTGTGCAACAGTAAACGCTTTATCAATTTCTACTGCGTCATCGCTGTCTGCACCTTTAGCGTTAGCAACCTCATTGTACTTTGCAAATAGCTCGTCTGCTTCTCGTTGAGCGTCCCCTATTTTAGCGTATGTTACGTCAAGTTTTTGATTTAAAAGTTCAATAGGATTGGTTGACGCTCTGAAAGATTCAGCCAGTTTTTCAGCCTTTTCTTCCGCTTTGGATATATATTTATCCAAAGCCTCGGTGCTTGGTGCAGGGATAGCAGTAGCGGATGTCTTAGACGGATTTGTATCTGCATCGGCATTAGCGGCAGGTACAGAATCCTTCAACTTATCCTGTTCCTTTTGTATTCTTGTTACACATTTATTAACGGCGTTTTCAATATCTGTATAAGAGCTTTCAAAAGATTCTTTTACACTATCAGCCGTGCTATCCGCTGATTTTTTCATGTTTTCAAAAGGTTTTTCAATTTTTTTATCGGTTTGCTCCGCCACTTTCCGCATATTCTCAAAAGGCTTGGAAAAACTTTTTTCAACAGTTCCTGAAAATTTTCCCGCTATGCTTTTAGTCAGCTTATTTAACTGTTCTTCAATTTTGTTGTTTAACGTTAAATCAAGCGATATAGCGCCTATAGATTCACTCATAAGTCAATTAGCCACCCCCCTTATCCGAACATCCGAGCAAACATCCGCTCAAACTCTTTAATATCGTTTTGTAACTCCTCAGGTTTTTTCTGTTTAGTCAAAAATTCCTGCCATTCCCTGCGTATACGCCTTTCGCCCGGAGTAAACATCTTTATGCGTTCCTTGTCCGTTTCACAGCGTATTTCAACCACTTTACCGAGCGGAGTATCATTCATAAGTCCGCTGACAAGTAACGACCAATCGCTGTAGTGCATATCATCTTGTTCGCTCGGCAAGATATGATATTGTTTAGCTATGCTTTGTTTTATAAGCTCCTTGTCAAATTCAAGGTCGTAAACAGGTTCTTCATTTTTAAGTTTCCTCTGATTCTGAAAATCGCACCTTTACTTTCTCGGGGTCTTCGCCCGTGACTGCCGACATAATCAGGCTAAATACTTCCTGGTATGCCGCCCAAGACAAATTTAGAGCTTCGAGCTTTTTAAATCCTGCTGTTCCTAACGCAATCTTCATGCACTCGTCAAGCTTTGTGATATTGGTTGTATTATCATCATTATCGTTGCCGTCATAAAGCTTTAGGAGTTTCTCAACGTTTTTCTTTCGGTCGTCTACCATGAAAATTTCATCACCTATCCTGATTTCAGGACTGCCTATAAGTAATTTATCGTCAAGTGTGTACATCTTAGCCATAATATTTAATTCTTCCTTTCATAAAAAATCAGCGCCCTAAAAGCAGAACGCTGTTATGAATAATCAAATTGTTTATGATGCTGCCTCAAAAGTTGGCTTACCGTCTGACATGAAGTCAAATGCAAGTGGGGCAACGGCTGTCGATTCGCCCGAACCCCATTCCGTTACGCTGACAACCCCTGCGATTATAAGCGTTGCACCATCAGGAAATGTCCAAACAAGCGTTGTAGTTGCCGCTGCTCCTGTTTTAAGTGCAAGACCGTTTACATAGTCGTTGCCTGCGTCTCCTACATTACGCTTGCCTGAAATTGATATTGTAATACTCTTGCCCGTTGCAAGACGTCTCGTCCAACCTTCCTGGTCAAAAGGTTTCCATTCTTCTACGTTCCCGTCAATCGACACACTAAAGCTTTCGGTGTCGGCAATAGTCGCAAGATTACTTGCCGTACTGCCATCCCCACCCGATGTGTCAATTTTGAACTGATTTTCATAACACGGGAATACTCCTGTTTTACCTGCCATAACTATTCTTCCTCCTTATATTGATAATAAATTGTCACCTCAATTACATACTCGCATATTCCCCGTTCGTCTTTATCAACTGATACAGGGTTATTACATCTAATCCAGTTGACGTTATATTCGTCAATATTATACTGTCTTATGTTTTCCAGTGCATTTAGTACGTTTTGAGCTTGTCGTTCGCACTCGCTCGGATTGTCCGTCCAGTGGACTAACACCGATATGTGCTTTTCTTTTGTTTTTGTGTTTGCTTTGCCGCCTATGCAGATTTTATGCTGACTACTGTTTTTGGCATTGTAAACCCCAATACACTTATTTTTATTGCCGTCTATGTTGCCTGCAAAAACGTCCTCGATTTTGATTACATCTGCAAGCATATCTGCAATATTAAGCAAGGTCATCATACACCAGCCCTTTTCTTGTAAATTTGAACAAATGTGTCTCTGGCAAAATACTTTTTATCACCGCTTATATATGGTTCAAGCCACTCGCCGCCAGCATTCGCATTTTTGCCTTGCTGGAAGTTGTATTCGGGGTGATAGTACAGCCGCCGTGCCTGCGGTGACCCTGTAACAAGTCTTACACAATCATCTTCGGCAGTAACAAATGTCTGATTATTCTGCATATCTCCTGTATCAAACGGCATTGTTTGCTCGTCTTTGATGTCCTTTCTAAGCTGTTCCATGGTCATCTCCGCTGATTTCTTAGCTTCCTCTTCTAGCCTGTTAATAGCCTGCATATCAAGAGTTATTTTGATACCCATTATATCAGCTCCAGTTTTGTATAATTCACCGTTCCATTCGGATTTTTAGCTTTTTCCGAACCGTAAATTTTGTATTCACAGCCGCTTATATCTACATATCCATCAATAATGGGGCTGTCGGGAGCTATATCACCGTTAAACAAGGCTGTGCCGGATAGAGTTATAAGCTGCTTATCAGCGTTAAGCTTTTGCTTTGATTTTTCGGAATAAAAGCATTTTCCCTCGAAAACAATCGTGCATTTTTTCGAGCCGTCACGATTAATACCGTCGGTGCGATAGACAATACAATCGGTTGTGCATACCCTATCAGGTACAAGTTTTGGATATTTCATAATCCTTCCTCCTAACTTAATCCCCTATAGCAAAGACCCGTTTGTATAAGGGTATTATAGACTTGATAGGTCGTTGTAACATTATCTATAGTCGCAATCTTTGATTTATCAAACGACATTGAAACGCCTGAAATACTGTAACTGCTCAGCGGACTATCCAACAGCTCCTGATTATCACTTATAAACTCAATCTGCATGGCAACAGCACTCTTAATACGTGATTTCTGAAAGTCTGTGAGAGCATCAAAGCCCTTTGCTGTAATCCTGTTAAATGTAAGACAATCTATGTCGATTTCAGCTCGGCTCTCTAAGCTTTCAAACTGTTCTTCGGTAATATCGCTGTCAGGACAGATTTTTTCAAAATCCTCCGGGGTAAGGTACATCAGTCCTCACCCCTTATTTTGACGTTTTAAGCTTTTTGTTTTCTGCTTTTAGTTTATTATTTTCTTTTAATAATTTATCGTACTCGGTACGCATTACAGTTGCAGTCGGGGCATACTCAACAACCTTGCCGTTATCATCACAAATATTGTAGCCCTGAGCTAAATACGTTTTCTTTGTGTCATTGTCAACCGTATATTCTTTGTTGTTCTTAACTGCTTTCATTATGCGTCACTCTCCTTATCTGCCTCAACGTTGATAATACAACCATCAACCATAAGCTCATCAATGGCAAATGTACCGTTATATTTACGGTTTTGGTACAAATAATTATCAGATGTGCGGCTGTCCGAACCAGGTGCAAACAGATGTATATATGAGTATTTATCCCTCGACACCTGACATTCCGGGTCAATAAGGATATAGTTAATCTGCTTAGCTGTAGTTGCCGGAACACAACCATCCGTAAAGTTATACGCTGTCTTAAATCGAGCAGTGGGAACAGTCACAATGTTACCAATGTCGTCAACCGAGTGTACTCGTCTGTCAATACCGCCGCCCTGCTTAATATCAAGGGTTCTCTGTATTCCTTCGGCATTTTTCAAAAGCTTTTTGTATGTTGGGGTGCAGAACAGAATAAGTCTGTCGAGCGGTATTCCCTTATCTTCAAGAATTTCAATGTTGTTGTCAAAATCCTCTAAAATATTTTTAACTGTCAGTTCGTCTGTTTTGACTACTGCACCAACTCTTACAGCCTCGGAATATATCTTAGAAAATGTGTAAGAATCCCTTTCGGGGATAGCCTGAGTTTTCTCAAAGCGCTTCTGAATGTTTGCCAAAGATACAACTGTATCTGTTTCGTCAAAATCCATTGGGTCAACGACAAATTCAATAGAACGATCGTGATCGAGGGTCTTAGTTTCGTAGTCGTTTGTATAACTACCCTGTGAGAATCCCAATGAAGCTCTTGTGTGATCCTTATATCCCGATACGCTTAACGTAGGGATTTTTATTGTTTTTCCTCCCGTTATGTTTATGTCTGTGTTAGAGTGATAGAGAGCGTCAGACACAGAATCCTGTCCGTAAAGATCTCTTAACTGATTCGAGTAAATTTCAGCATAATTAATTACATTTGGCATGATTATTTATCTCCTTTCTTTTTTTTGATTCCAAACGCTTGGTTTAATCTGTCATCAGACGCATTTTTATTATCTTGGCTATCTGCTCCGATTTTAAATCCGCCCTTTGACTTGCTGTCTTTTTCTTTGCCGTCAGACTTCCAGTCAGGATATTTTTTTGCAACCGACTGTAATGCCTCTTGAATTTCAACACCGTCTTGTTTGACAATAGCCTCCGCCAGTGTGACGGCATCCTCCATACAGTCAGGTGTAAATCCGATTTTCATTGCTTCAAGCTGTGTTTTCAGCGTGAGGTTTTCAGCTTTTAGCTGGTCAGCTTCGGATAGCTCAGGAGTTTCGGGGACTTTGCTTTCTTCCTCAGATTTATTGTCGGACTTTTCTTTCGTATCATCTTCGGATTTTTCCTCGTCCTTTGTTGCACCCTCGCCGTTTTCGTCAGCTTGGCTTTCGTCCGTTGCTTCCTCTTCGGACTTTTTATCCTCAGAGGTTTCAGTTTTTTCTTCCTTTTTCTCTTCAGATCTCTCCTGCTCGAAAGTATCTGGCTTTTTCTCCTTTTCATCTTCGGGCTTTTTCTTTTTTTCTTCTGGCATCGTTTTTCATTCCTTTCTTAAAATTTTATAATTACTTGCGTCCGCCAAAGGTTATTATCCCGAAAATACTAACCACAGCTACGCAGATAATCAGCGCTATTTGTACAGATACCGGCATAAGCTCACCTCCTTATTTTTAGGCATAATAAAAGCACCTAGCCGAAACTAAGTGCTTAAAGTCATATTAGGTTTTATTTATTGATTGTTTTTCTGCTTCCACAAAGGCTTATATGTTCCGTTTTTTAATTTGTCCATGTTTTTCCATAGATATTCATTTTCGGTTTCATACTGCTCTGGAGTAATACCATCAAAATAAAACGGTGCCTCTTTTAATGTTGGAGTTGCCCAATCATCAAAATTATTTTCTCCCATCAAATTCTATCAAACCTTTCGTATAATCTTTTAATAAGTTTTCAACAATTATTTCTTCTCTTTTTATAACTCGTTCTGCTATTGATATTTTACCACTCCTAACTAATGCTGTCAATTCTTTTAGTTCATTTTCATAAACTCTGTCAAGGTAAAAATCCATAAGCTTTTTATCCTGCTTTTTTTGTGTATAATATATCACTCCATCAATTCTGACAGCAGAAAAGTCTTTTATGCAATCTGTGGATAACAGTGTTCTCATATCTGCTTCGGAAAAGAATCCGTCTGTATTATGATTATGTACAAATGATATATTTTTGTAAGAATTATTCCTTATAAATGACCAGAAGTCAGAACCGCCTACCTCATTTTCTTTTCCTGTTTCCCTGTAAATTGTATCTCCTGTATCCAAATCAACAAGGCAAAGATGTTCTAATCCGTCTTTTCCGCCTAATTCTGCCACTTCATGACAAGCTTTTGATAAGCCATCATTTATTTTATTATCATAATTCTCAATGCTGATTTTAAAGTCCGATTTAGGGTTGTATTCTAATCGAGTTCTTGTGTTACGAACAGCAGAATTTTCTACTGCATTTGGGTAGTTATTTCTCACTTCGTTTTCATAAACCTTTTCCTTGCTATAATCTCTTTTAAGAATGTCAGAATGTTCACTTACAAACTCTCTCAATTCTTTTTGCGCTTCTCTGAGGTCAGCTTTAGCCTGCTTAATATTGCGAGGGTCGGAAAATCCTAAAACCTTTCGTTTTGCCTTTCTAACGTTATTCTCAAGCCTGCGCTGTTTTGCTTCAAGCTTTGCCTTTTCTCTGACCTTGTTTATATCCAATGGTTTTGGCAAAGTGCTAACGCCATCAATCCAAGTGTCTATCGAGTGCCTACAATTAGGGTGAAACAAGCCGCCTTTTATAGCAACCGATAAAAGCTTAAACCACTTACCACAGTAATTTGATTTTCCTTTATCTCCGCTTATCTCGCCGCTCCACACAGTAAATACATCATCAATATAAACTCTGCCCTGCCACGGTAAGCAAGTTTCGGAACACATTCCGTATTGGCTTACAACAACTGTATCATAGCCTAACTCTCTACGGCGTTTTGCTTCACCCTGCAATTGCGCTCTTGTTGAGGTAGTCCTTAATGCCATTCTGACATAGTCAACAATGTTCACACGCCGTCCGTCTTTGTATTCAATACAGTTTATGCCCTTATCAAGAAAGTCCTTTACAGCACTGTCTATTGCATTTGAGAGCGTTTCTGAGCCTGTTCCTATTGACAACTGCACTTTATTCAAAGTCTGACGATAAATATCATCAGTCATTCTCAGAGCAGCAGAAGAAACATTCTTTTCGAGCTGAGTAATATCGCTTATAAGAGTGTCCATCTTTTTTTGATTAACACCAAAAAAGTTGTCTGATTTTACTAAATTGCTTTCAGTTGTATCAGGCATATTCTCTCTTAGCTCCGCAAGCTGACTGTTGATAAGCTCCTCACCCTCTTTAAACTGTCCTTCCATAAGTGTGCGAGTTTCTTTGTCTATAACATCTTTGTATTCCCCCAAAATGCTTTGATTTTCACGCCTGAACTTTTCTATATTCTGAAGCTTCTCGGCTTGCCAGGCAGACCAGCTAAAGTTTTCCTCTTTTTCCCAATCTTTATGTCTTGATAGATTGCGTTTGAGAGAGGCTATAAGATTTAGCTCTAATTCTTCAAATATCTTTGCAATATCTTTGAAATTAAGCAAGCTCATCACCTACAGCGGTATCATCTCCCGGAACAAGTCCTTTTTCAGATTTGATGCGATTAACCTCTTCGGCTTTCCACTTATCATCTTTTGAACTGCCCCAAAGCTCGTCAACCTGAGTTTCTACCGACATAATTCCATAGCTTGAAGCCTTTCCAACTGTTTCAACCCTACTGTCAAAGTCAGGTGCTCCGTACTCTCCAAAGGATACGGTTATATCTCCGCAATCCTCAGGAACTTTATCCCTCATGTTATCGTATGTATACATGACAGCTTCAATAAGCTTTGGCAATGCCTTTTCGAGTGCTGAGGTAATCGTGTTTCTTGTGTTACCAGTAACGTCTTTCTTTTCTCGTTGTGCATCTGCACTTGACATCTTTCCAACATCTATACCCAGCGTTGCCGGAGATACAAGCCCTTGCAGACACATTAGCATTGCATTTGTATATGAACTCAAGAATGCCTCGTATTTTATATCAGGCTGGACAACCTCTATTTTAGGTGCAACTGTTTCCTGTATTGGTGCATCTGTTTCAATATAACTGTTACCGAAATAGTCAGCAGGACTGACCGAACCGTTTTCAGGGTCTACAGGAATCATACTCTTCGGAATATACTGCTTTACTCTGCCCAATCTCAAAGCATCCCACCACTGAGATACAACCTCGTCAAGTGCATCAAAACAATCCGACTTGCCGCCGTCAAATATTGACTTGCCTCTGCCCGCAAATTTCTTTGAGGCGTAGAATTTAAGCGGTACAGCCATTATATAATCGCCCTTAAACTCAACAAGCGGTTTTATACCCTCAAGCTGTTTAACGGTGTTCAGCGGAACTTCTTTCCCGTTATCATTATACAGTTTACTTTCAATAAAGCCCTTTCCATAACGCTCATATAAAACATATCTGCTACTTTTTACTGTGTAAAGCGTTTTGAAGATAACAGCGGTTATAATACCTCTTGACTGCTCATATTCAACCCTATCAGCCCCTGCAAATTCAACTATAGGGTAAGATGATAATTCAGTATCAACTGAAATCTTAAAAGCACCGTCACCATCAACAAGCGTGTCTACAATTGATTTGCCTACAAGATTTTCAAAATTTATTTGCTCTGCAATGTCCTCCCAATCTGACCGCTTAATATCTATTATATCAAGGTCGGACTTAACAATATATGCGAGCGTATCAACTATAATAGCTGGTAGTCCGCTGTGTATTTTGCGTATTTTATCTTTTTGATGTTGAGGAACACTTTCCCAGAATCCTGTCCTATCTCCGTAAGTGTTAAGCTGTTTAAAAAACTGTATAATCTCGTCCGCATTACCTCTGTACCACACCCTGGCACGCAATACTTCTGTGTTAAACGCTGTGCTTTCCATGAGCGTTATGCTCTGTTCGCTCGCTGGGATAACATTAAGCCAATTAAGTATCATTTTTCTCACCTTACTTCCTATATTAAGCTTCAATCTTTACACTTCCTATCATCGATTTATATGGTAGCCATGCGTACTGACACGAGTTAATACAATGGTCGTTACCGTCCTCTGGTTCATACTTATCTTCTTTCCAACTGTATATATTAAGCTCTGCGATATAGTGTTTGCAATGTTCAAGCACTAAAAAATCACCTGCCGTCATCCATGCCGACTGCAAGTGAATCCTATCAATTACTTTTGTCTTTTTAAATGCAGGAATAAAGTTATATATACAGCCTGTTAAACGTTTATACTTCGTACATTCTGTTATCGTAGCCTGATCCGCACTGTCTATATAAACATCTCTTGCAAAACCCCATACTTGACGATTTGCTTCGAGAAATCTCACAAATTCGGGTGGAATATCTGAAGGTGAAATCGGTATTTTCAAATCCCTGTTGTTATATACCCTCTCGTCAAGCGTTACACACTTTCTGTCGTCTGTTATTCCCACAAAAGTAAAAGCTATCGTGTCAGGTGATGACTGAGAATAAGCCGTATCAAGAGCCGCCGAGAAACGAATAAATTTAAGCTTCTTAGCTTGTTCAAGCGTTATATTATTCTTATCTTCAAAATTAAATACAAGACCTGTAGCACGTCCTCTAAGCCCTAAAATCTTATTTTTGTACAATTTAGTTCCTTTAGGTGCTGCAGCTATTTTCTTGTCTATATCCTCTTGTGTCAGACTGAGATTATCAGCAAAAGAAAAGAACCAGTACCTCCAATTCGATACAGGGTCTTCTTTAAGCTCTTTCATTATTTCTTCAGGAACGTCTTTAGCATATTTTTTATATGGGCGACTGCGGTTTATAAACTCCTTGTAAACAGGAAGACCGGGATCATCAGGGTTGAGTGTTGCCATAAGATAATCATTTCTTGTTGAAATTTCGCGCACAAATGCAATGTCCGCTGTGTTAATTTCGTCAATTAATACACATCCAAACTGCGAACCAAGGACATTCTGCCACTTATCCTTGTTATCGTAGCCGAGAACATAAATTATCTTGCCCTCAAACTTTATGTGTGGAAGCTTGTTATCCTTATCACCGTTACCGAAATACTGCGCATTACGATGTAAATCGAGTATGCCGTTATCCTGCTGAATGATATTTTTTTCGGCAACTCCAGTTGTCTTACTTGCT
Source organism: uncultured Ruminococcus sp. (assembly GCA_964617585.1). Taxonomy (GTDB): domain Bacteria; phylum Bacillota; class Clostridia; order Oscillospirales; family Ruminococcaceae; genus UMGS1601. The sequence continues at coordinate 4,624 of CAZTXS010000026.1, read as the reverse complement.
ATAATGTGTAACTTCTTAGGAGATGCCGAAACCATTCGCATAAACTTAATGCCCGCTCCAACGGTTGTTTTTCCCGAAGCTGTTGTACCCTCAAGAAAATCCGCCGAAACATTTTTGACTGAGTTTATAAAGTCAATATACTTTTCAGATAACGGAAAATTTCCTATTTAAATCACTCCTTTGTTATCGGTCATTGCTTACACCTCGCCTGCACATTACTCCACAAGTCCCTCACCGCCTATTTGCTTGAACACGTCTGACAACTTGCTTGATGTCTTAACTGTTGTGTCTACTTTAACTGTATACTCCCCAGTCATCTTATTAAGCGTATCAACTGCACGGATGCGGTCGGATGGTGAGTTTTTCTCATCCTTTGCAATATCTGAAAGCATTGACTGACGTTCTTTAGCCGTTAGAATGCGCTCATCTTGAGCTTTTTGCGAAAGCTCTTTTAGATATTCTGCAATCTCCACATTTTTCAACATTTCATCTGTTCTGTGTGTTGCGTAGCTCTCACTATATCCTGCTTTTATTGCACTCTGGGCGGCGTTACCGCTCTGTGCATAATATTCAGCGAATTTCTTTTGTCTTGCTGTCACGGTGACACCGTTCCTTTCTTTTTGCATAATAAAAAGACACCTCTAAGAGATGTCTTAGTCGTTATCTTTTTGTATTAAATCCTAGTGTTTCTTTTTCTTGAGTTAAGATCTTGATTTTGGTTGATGTCAACTGTTGTTTGTATATATTATACATAAATGTTGAATGTTTTTGGAATTTTAAATATTGACAAATTGCTATAAGTATAATAAAATAATGTTAGAGTAATTTACAGTCCATTTTGTAAAGAGTGATAGTTATGAAAAAAAATGATCTACACCATAATAAGGAAATTTATATTTTGCCATATTAATTTGGGTTAAAACTCGGTTAATAGGGCTTTCTGTGATGCAATTACCATTCGCGGAAAGCCTTTTTTTAATATAACCAAAAAAGGGGGACTTGATATGTCATATCTGAATCTAGAAAATCAAAACAGCTCCCGTCCTCCAACCCAGCCAAATAATAAAATGCTACTAGCACTAGCATTATTTTCCATGATTATGGCGGCTTTAATACGTGGAGCTGAATTTGACTTGAGCGACGCTGCTATTCTCTTTTCTACGTTTTTACAAATCTTAAGAGAGCAGTAATCGTCACAACTGAAATACGTCACCACTTTTAAGCTGGTGGCGTGTTTTAGCTTTGAATAAGATATGTTGCTATAAAAATATTTTATTCAAAACTAATGTAAAATAAATATCGAAAAACGACGTAAAAGATACATCTTGATGTATCAATAACTTGTCCTTTTCGAGTGCGTGATAATTATAACATAAAACAATTAAATTTGTCAAGCCTTTTTAACATAAATCATAAAAGCTCACCGCCCAAGTTGTTAATACTCAGGCGGTTATAAAAAAATAGAAGAATAAAAAATGAGTAACGCAGGGCAATTAATACCCCTGGTTGCATAAACAGGACTTGAACCTGTAACTCTTGTAGACGCTTTACTCGGTTAAGCTATTATGCAATATGGCGGTTTTTTGCCAGCCAGAGACAGGATAAACCGCTAACCCTCAGAAGTGATTATATGTAGATTTACACTTTCCTCAGTTTAAATTATAGCACACTTAAATCGCAAAAATCGCAAAGTTATAAAATTTTTTTAATTAAATTTCTTATTGTTCCCTCAGAACAATATCCCAACTTAGCAGCTATGTATTGATTTGTATGTCCGTTCATGTATAGCTTTAACGCCCGTCTTGTTTTAACATCAGGTATGCTGTAAACAAACTCCTCTATTTCGTTCCTTTCGTTTTTGAGCTTGTATAGCAAATCTAATTTTGCTTTTGTCCCTGGAATAGACAAGTCGTACCCCTCATCAGTGACGGTATGCTTGCTATGCGGATAATCACTTGCGGATGATACTGCAATTTTGACTTTATGATTTGTATTGAGGTCTGCCCTCAAATCCTCAATCTCCGCACAAATACTGCGATAGTTTCTTAGTTGTTTGCTCGTCATGCTAACTCCTTTCTAATCTCCTAATTATTTTTTTTATTTCCTCGTTGTTTGTTTTCTGTATGTTTTGTATATACAACCCGCATTTGGCGGGAGTATTTAAGCACCGATTTTTGCAAGCTTGCTTATCTATGCAATAATAGCAGCATTTATTGTATCGGTATTTATCGCAATTAAAGGTTTTACATTCTTTTTTCATCATTGCTTTTCTCCTTCAGTTTTACAATGTCCTACCATAAAGATATTTGTTCGGAAGCCGTTGCACCATCACAGTTTCTAACCGCTTGATCGTACCATGACGTTTTTAGCTCTATGCCGATTGCTTTTCGCCCCATTTCAAGAGCAGTTACAGCTTCAGAACCTATTCCCATAAACGGAGTAAACACAACATCTCCCGGATTAGTCCAAAGATTTATGCCCCTGCGGATAACAGTAAGCTGCAATGGGCATATGTGCTTCTCGTCTTTTTCATCCCTGCAAGATTTTGTTTGTAAAGTATCTGAGGGGTTAATATCCGTCCATATAGGGCTTGCGTACCTTTGCCAAATGTCAACCGGGAAACTCTCGTTTGTATGTGTAACAGGCTCATCATTTTTCCCTGGTTTTCTCATCGTTACAAGATAATCGGGAATGCCCTGACGTGACATTGCACTGTCTTTCTTAATCTGCTTGTGCAAAAGTCCTAGTGCCTTTGTCCTTTGCATTGCAATAACAGGGTCTTTCCAAATGCAAACCTCACTATGATAGATAAAACCCATATCTTGAAATAGTTTTATCATCTCGCCTCTAAAGTCCTTAATTCCGATATATCCGTCACGCTCTTTTGATGTAGGTAAGTTCATACAATGAAAACTCATAAGCCGTCCGGGCTTTAAAATCCTGTATAACTCTTTGGCTATGTATTCAAAATGTTCAAAAAATTCCTTGTCTGATTTACAATTTCCCAAGTCTCTGTCGCTGTTTGAGTATGTATAAAGGCTTGCAAACGGTGGAGAAAATATCTCATAGTGTATGCTATCAGACGGTATCTCTGTCATTATTTCGCAACTATCACCGTTATATAGCGCAAAATCATCTGTAATATGGCTATTTTTACATTTCAAAACGTTTTTCCTCCTATCCATTGTGGTACAATTATGTTTTCAAAAGCAAGGTAGTCTTCTGTCATTCTTACCGTATTTCGTATGTCTGATTTTAAAATATCCTTTGTATACTTGATTAGCTCTGCTTTCATTCGTTCTGTATCGGCTTGCTTACGTTCTATGTTTTGCTTAATTGCACCTTCTGCCTCTGACGTGATAATATGTACTGTAACAGGTTTTTTCTGCCCGAAACGCCAACATCGGCGTACTGCCTGATAATAGCTTTCAAAACTATCTGACAACCCTGCAAAGATTATATTATCGCAGTTTTGCCAGTTCATCCCCCATCCTGCGATTTTAGGCTTGCTTACAAGGCATTTAACATCGCCTTCAGAAAATCCGATCATTGCATTAGACTTGTGTTCGGGGTTGTCCGAACCCTTGACTTCAATCGCTCCGTCAATGTAATTTTTAAGCATTGTGCTTTCGTCATTATAATCGCACCATACAAGACTTTGACCGTCATAACCGTTAGCTATTTCAGCAGCTAGCTTTGTTCGTTTTTCAGCACTATCTTTTCTTGCCTGCCGCCGTTCTGATAAACTCATTGACATATTTGCACACAACATCTGTTGTCCGTCCTCATCCTCTAACTTGTCGGATTTTACGATATGTTCGATAATGTCCAATTTTGGCAATACAAAATCTGTTCCGTCATATCCTAAATCAGCAGGATTGGTTATACAGCAAGCCCATGATGCTACCCACTCAAAAAACTTATTTACTGCGTGACCTTTGAGTCTCCAATCCTTAGTGCTTCCGCCGTCATGTACAAAAAATGTTGCAAGCATTTCTGTTCGGCTCATTATGCCTAAAAATTCTGCATGATTGCCTAGCTCAGTAAAATCATTCGGAGACGGTGTCGCAGTACAGCACAGTTTATACGGAGTATTTTTAAATGCTTCAATAAGATAATTTTTAGTTGAGCTCGTATAACTTTTTAAAATGGAGCTTTCGTCAAGTACAACGCCCGAAAACGCACAGGACTCAAAATGCTCTATCATTTCATAGTTTGTGATATTTACTCCTTGTTTTACATCTTCCTGCTTACGGCAGATATTCACGCTGTAGCCAAATTTTTTTCCCTCTCTCTGAGTCTGCTTTGCAACCGCTAAGGGAGCAATTATCAGTACGGGTTTGTGTGTTTTCTTAAACACCTGATAGGCAAATTCAATCTGCTGAATCGTTTTTCCCAATCCGCAGTCCTCAAATAAAGCTGCTTTTCCTTTTTTCAACGCCCATTTAACAATATCTTTCTGATAATCAAACATCAAAGGATTTAGTTTTGATTTATCTATATCAAACCCTGCATTTACTGCAATTGTTTGTTTGGTTTTCAAAAAGTCTATGTATTCTTTTTTCATATTCTCTCACCTATTTTTTGTATTACAGTAACAGTTACGCCGTTTCCGGCTTGCTTA
>CAZTXS010000025.1:0-22511 GCA_964617585.1 uncultured Ruminococcus sp. | reverse complement strand
AATAAGGGCTTGCCCGTCATTCAACGCGGCAAGGGTCGGCATTGCCGACCGACCGTTCAGTAGGGGATTGTGTCCCGCTACTTAACGGTAATGTAACCCGCCGCCTATAGAGGCGGGGGACATCTTGCCTAAGTTATAAAAATTTAACTGATAAATTAATGGCTTGATACCCTTAGTGCGGACATCAAGCCATTTTGCATTAATAACCATTAAAGTTATTAATACATTTCTGATTGCATTTTTTGCATTCAGTTTTGATTTTTACAGCTCGTTTTCACTTACCAAATTAGAATGTTTTTAATGTTGAGTTTTGTTTAGTTTGAATGTAGGAATCAGTGAATTTTAAAGCGCCGCCTTATTTAAAAAAACTGTAAAAAACATCAAGAATTAAATACCACATTAAAAATCATCTCCTTTGCTTGGTCTAAACAAAGTGTATAATGTGATAATGCAAATATCTATAAATTTCTAGTAAGAACCCCATTTTTCTAAGTAAAACGATAAATCTGGAAATATAATAGTAAATATTATAATATTATGTTACAATTATTGTAGGAGGTGAAAGTATATGAGATTAGCGTTTTGTGATGATGAAAAGTATTTCAGAGAGGAGCTTTGTCGAAGACTTTCTAAGTTTGCAAAAGAATACGGTTATGATTTTACTTATTACGAATACGGCGACGGATATGAGCTGTTGGAATCTGAAGTGGCTTTTGATTTAATATTCATGGATTACCGGATGAAGAACATTAACGGTATCGATACTGTAAGCAAGCTGAGAAAAAGGAATATTAAAACAAAAGTTATTTTCGTAAGTAATTACAGTGAAGTTGTCTATGACAGTCTTAAAGTCGAAACTTTCAGGTTTCTTGTAAAACCAATAGATGAAAACGAACTTTATGAAGCGATAAGCGCTTTTATAAAAAGTTATGAAAGCGAACACTATAAAATTTTCAAAGATGTTGAAAATGATAGAATGTGCCGTGTAAACGAGAGTGAAATTATCTATGCTGAAGCTGATAATGTCTACGCAAAAATAAGAACCAGCGATAACTGCTACAGGTATAATAAAACGCTTTCAAGCTTTGAAAATAGCATAAAATCCGATTGCTTTTTCAGAACTCACAGAGCGTTTTTAGTAAATTTTGATTACATAGAAAGCTTTTCTGATTCACAAATATATTTCGTAAACGGAGAAAGAGCATTGATTACAAAAACAAAGTTTAAAGGGTTTAAAAATGCATATTTTAATTATCTCAAAAGAAAAAACCTAGGTGGATAGTTATGTTATATCTATATACTGTCGAGTATACAATAATTTCTTTTTTATACTTACTGAACATATTAAGGATTACAAATTTCCTTTTCGGAACTCGGCATGGAATTAAACCTAAATTAATAGTTATAGTATATTTTTGCGTTTCGGCAGTTATAGTTCCTGTTAAGGAATATTGTCCGCCGCTGTTAAGGCTTTTAACGATTATGCTTTATTATACCGTAATGGTAGGATCGGTACATATTATAAGCAGGCGAATGATAAAACAATCCGCATATATTACGATAATGTATCAGATGATAGACTCAATGATTCAGACTGTTTCTTTTATAATTGCAAGAGGAATTTTCAACTGTACTGATAAATCTCAGGTTGTATGGATAACTTCACTGATATTTAATACTTTGGTTTTTATATTAGGAAGCTGTTTCTTAAGAAAAGAAAAAATATTCATAAACCCCGGAATACACTTAATAAGCGATAAGATATATTTTCTCACTTTGGTTGCGTTCATTTTTGCGGGAGCGTTGCTCGAAAATCAGGTTTCTGAAACGTCTAACATATTTCTTCAGAATCTGTTGACAAAGGTGTTTACGATTATAACAATTATTATTCTGGGTTCTGTAATAATAGCTTTGCTATATTCATGTATTGTAAAGAATTATTTAAAGAATGTATCTGAAGCCCTTGAAAGCCAGATAGAAAAACAAATAAAATATTATGAGCGCTTAAACGCTTTAAACAATGAAATAAGGGAGTTCAGGCATGATTATAAAAACCACATGATTTGCCTTCAAGGTCTTTTAGCGAATAAGGATTATTGCGAAGCTGAAAATTATGTGAAAAATATTACAAAGCTGAATATTATAGAGTCTGATAATATATTGTCAGGGAATAGGGCGGCGGACGCTATATTAAACGACAGACTGCGTACATCCGGCGATATGAATATAGCAATAAGATTCAGCGGAAAAATTTTTGACGGAATACCTCCTTCGGATATGTGTACGATTCTGTCAAACGCTCTTGATAATGCTTTTGAAGCGTGTATGAAAATAAACACGTCGGATATAAAGATAATTAATATAGAATGTGCTTATATTCAAAACGTACAAATAATCAGGATAACAAATCCGATAGGTGAGGAAGTTGAAATAGACAATAACGCGTCGATAAAGACAAGCAAACAAAACAGCCAATATCACGGATTCGGCTTGTACAATATAAAGAAAACGGTGAATAAGTATAAAGGAAACTTTAATATAAGCATTGAAAACAATAATTTCATATTTGAAGTTATTTTTAAAACAGACGAAATTTAAGAAATTTAAATTGCTTCGGCAGCATTAGAACGTGTGACATAAGCTGTATTATAATGACGGGCAAGCCCTTATTAAAACTAACTGTCAACGGTTAATTAAACGCCAAAATTGTTTATGCCTGAAAAAATTAAATGCCGCCCGCACTTTCTTTAGCGTCGCTTTAGTGATAATAAGTAATATATAATTGAAAGCTTGATTAGGAGAAAAGATTATGTTTTCAACTATAGAAAATAACCTTAAAAGAGCCGATAATTCGGTACATATTACTGATGTTGTTTCGATTTTTGGTTCTAGGAGAAACAGAAAGCTAAAATTCAATGCTGTTCCCCGAACTATGCAAAACCAGGAATGGCAGCCGATAAAAACAGCAGTTTATCAGGATTTCGACTTTTGCGTTGTAAGAGCTTCACTTTTAAAAAACGGAAGGCTTATAGGAACCGCTCCCGATTACTTTTTTCTTGATGACTATAACCGTATAAGCTTCGGACAAGCGGAAAAACCTTGCAAGGTCTATAATATTCATATAGTGTTATATCAAAAGAACATTATGATAAAGAATTCTCCGGCAATGGTGATTAGTTATCAGACGGGAAAGACAAAAGGGTCTTCAAAACGCAAAGCAGAAAACTGTACCGATTGAATCCGATTTCGTTTTATAATTCTTTTCTTTGTATGAATAAGAATTGATATGCTGGAAAAACTTTTGAATGTATGATATAATAAAAAAGGAGGACATATTCCGTCGGGAATATGAATAGATTTATGCGTATTTTAATTGCTGAGGATGATCCAAGATTACTTAAATCCCTGTTACATATTTTTAATTCTAATAAATTTCTCGCCGACGGCGTTTCAAACGGCAATGATGCATATTCCTATGCTTTGATGGGCGAATATGACGGATTGGTTCTTGATATTATGATGCCGGGGCTGGACGGAATAGAGGTATTAAAAAAGCTGCGTGAGAAAAATATTAAAACTCCTGTTCTTTTTTTAACTGCAAGAACAGAAGTCGAGCAAAGAGTTGAAGGTCTTGACGCAGGAGCGGATGATTATCTCCCCAAGCCTTTTTCCACACCTGAGCTTCTTGCCCGCGTAAGGGCAATGCTTAGAAGAAAAGAGAATTACACTCCCGATATTATTTCGTTCAACGAAGTGAATTTGAACCGTTCCACTTATGAAATTTCGTTTGAAAACAGTGTTCAGACGTTAAGCAGTAAGGAATTTCAGGTATTTGAAATGCTTATGCAGAAGCCGCATATGGTAATGACAATCGAGCAATTTATTACTCATATATGGGGCTGGGACGCTGACGTTGATACAAGCGTCGTATGGGTTCATATATCTAATATCAGAAAGAAGCTGGATGAAATAAACGCTCCTATATCTATAAAGTTTATCCGCAATGTTGGTTATATTTTGGAGGCTCTTGAATGATTTACAGTCTGCAGAAAAAATTTGTTAAAATATGCGGAGCTGCTTTGGCGGCGATTCTGATAATTATTTTCGGATTGATAATAGTTTTCAGTCAGAATCAGCTGAACAGAGCTATGGATCAGCTTACAGATAAAATATCTTCAAACGGAGGGAGGTTTCCCGATAAATTTGATAATCCTCATTTGTCTGATGATCGAGGCTTTGACGGATTTATAACAGAAGAAACAAAATTCAGTACAAGATATTTTTCTGTTGATATGGATAGTGAAGATAATATTATCTCTGTGAATCTGGATTCAATTTCTTCAATAACCGAAGAAAAAGCAATATCTTATGCTAAGAAAGCATTGGATAAATCGGGCAACAGGGGCTGGACTTCCTATTACAGATATAAGATTTATTCAACCCAGAAAGGGAAGTCGGTCGTTTTTGTAGACGGAAGTATGAACCGCTCAATGTCGGCTTCAACCGTGTTAACCGCATGCCTTGTTCTTTTAGGAAGCTTTCTTATAGTTTTCTTTCTTATAATATTTTTTTCGCATAAGGCGGTTAAGCCCATTGCTGAAAGCTATGAAAAGCAAAAGCAATTTATCACCGATGCAAATCATGAGCTTAAAACGCCGCTTACGCTAATACTCACTAACCTTGATATTGTAGAGTCGGAAATAGGTCAGAACGAATGGCTCAGCGATATAAGAAGCGAAAGCGAGCATATGAGCGCTTTAGTGAACAGATTAGTTTTGCTTACAAGAATGGACGAAGGTCAAACTAATATGATGTTTGAAGATATTGATTTGAGCAAGCTGGTATCGGATGTGTGCGTTGACTTTCAAACTTTGGCTGAGCAGTATAATAAGCGACTATCTATGAATATCGAACCTGATATAAGTTATTTCGGCGATAAAAACGCACTCAGGCACTTGTGTTCAATACTTCTTGATAATGCAGTAAAATACTGCGACTCTGACGGTGAAATTTCCGTTTGCTTATCAGGAGGAAAGCATCCGGTTATATGCGTAGAAAATGTATACAGTGAAGTTAATAACATAGAAATAGAAAAGCTGTTTGACCGTTTTTACCGTTCTGATAAATCGAGAACATATAACGGAAGCTTTGGAATAGGGTTATCCATAGCGAAAGCAATAGCTCAGAATCATCGGAGCAGAATATCAGCTTATAAAAAGGATGATTCACATATAGGCTTTAAATTGACGTTAAAATAATATATTAATAATTCGGCATAACAAAACGGACGTTTAAGCTTTGAACTGCACTCCCTTCGTTGGCTATATGACTGTTATAATCATATTGTCCGACTTTTTGGGAGCAGTTCAGCTTTAAGCGTCCGTTATTCTTAATACTTTTATTTTTTCTTTTGCTTTAAGTTAAGGATCAATACGCCTGCGCCGCCTATTATCATAACTCCGCCTATTATAAGAAGAATAATTTCCGCAGTATTATTATTTTCCTCAACTGAGGTTGACAAAGCATCTTTTTCGGAGCTATCCTCATCAGTTTCATCGGTTTCATCAGTTTTTGATTCCGAATAGTTTGCTTCGCTTTCTTCGTCTGAAATGCTTTTGTCGTTTTGTGAAGCGTTTTCATCAGAATTCTCAGTGATTTCTTCTACTCCGTCGGGAATGGAAATATCACAGGCTTCAACGAGTCTGCTCAGCTCGTTGCCGTCAGTGTCTTTCAGCGCAACAAATTCTATTGTCACTCCCGCAAGTTCTTCGTTTGAGTTGTTTATGTCAAAGAACAAAGAGCAGATTTTTCCGCCTTCGCTTAAGTCGTTTTCGGATTTTTCAAACTTTACGTTTATCCTTCCCTCATCGTCGAATTCTTCTGTTGAAAATCCCTCGCATTTGAATTCAAAACCGTTCAGGCTTATAATTGAGGAGTTATAAAGAATATTGAATTCGGCTTCTGAGATTCCCGGATTTCTGTCGCAGACCAAAATAACCTCCGACATATTGTTTTCCGCTTCTTCTGCGGAAAGCTTAAAGCGTATTTCATCATCTGCAAAGGCAGAAACAGCAGAAAAGACGCCGATTGAAATGCACATTATGAGGATAAAAATTTTATTTTTCATATAAATCACCTTTTAGTATGATGTTCAATAAGGGCTTGCCCGTCATTCAATGCGGCAAGGGGTCGGCATTGTCGACAGACCGTTCAGTAGGGGATTGCATCCCGCTACTGAACGGGTAATGGAATCCGCCGCCTATAGAGGCGGGGGGGACATCGCCTTAGTTATATATCATACTTTTTCCTTTAAAAAGTTTTCTTTTATGTTTGATAAGTATATTAAAACCGATCGAAAAAGTCAATATAATTAATTGACATAAGCAGTCGAATAAAGTATAATTGTACTAATAGCATAATAATAATTATATAAGTTCGATGACTTTTTATAAAGAGGAGATTTCTGATTATGGCAAAGCTGAAAAAGAAAATGGTATCATTCAGCATGATACCTGTTATTATATTTTTATGCATTATCACTTTTATAATATTACTTTTATATCTTTTTTTCGGAAGAGCTGCGATGTCAACCAATGATAAGTACAATGATTTGGTTAAGTATTCAAATCAATATTCGGAAAGCTTTTTAAGAAGAAACAATCTTCTTTATCTTTATGTTGACTCTTCAAATGTTGATTATTATTCTGAATATATGAGTGAAAATGTAATAACGGGGGATATGAATACTGCTAAAAATATGCTTTTAGCTATAGGTCTTGAAGATGACGAAAAGGAAATTATAACCCAGATAGAAAACGCATGGGAAAAGTACATTGCTCCCGCAGAACAAAATGCTTTAAACAAAATGATTCAAGAAGCCAAGCCGTCCGAGGCAAGGAAGTATATTTCTTCAAACGAGTATGTTTCCTGCATAGACTATATAAGCAGCTCTCAGGAAATTTTAAACACGGCTGTTTCCTCAAGGCTTGAAAATGAAAAGAATACTTATGAAATGTGGGAGTCAATTTTACAGATAGTTTTTATTTTTATTCTGTTAATAATAATTGCCGTATCGTTTAAGTGCAGATCCAGGATAAGCAGATTGGGCATTATGATTGAAAAAGAACGTGAAAGCTATGCAGACAAAGCTGTCAGCGATGTAGTTAAGCGACGCAAAATGAGAAATTCAAGAAGATTCAGAAAATAGTATAAAGCGAAAAGAAAACACCATATGAGAATAATTTTCATATGGCGTTTTTTTGTGATATTTAATCGGTAAAGTATTTAACTCCGCTTTTGAAAATTTTCTGATCCTTGTTTCCCGGAACGTTTTTGGATACGTCCTCTCCGATTCTTTCAGAGTGTCCCATTTTGCCAAATACTCTTCCGTCGGGAGATGTAATACCCTCAATAGCGTCCATAGAAGTATTAGGATTGCAGTGAATGTTCATTGTAGGACGATCGGCAAAATCAACGTATTGGGTTGCTATCTGTCCGTTAGCGGCAAGCTCTGCAATTTCTTCATCGCTTGCTATAAATCTTCCTTCCCCGTGTGATACAGCGACAGAATGAATATCTCCGACTTCACATGAAGCAAGCCAGGGGGATTTATTAGAAGCGATTCTGGTATTGACCATTTTTGACTGGTGCCGTGCAATTGTATTAAAGGTGAGTGTAGGAGAATCGTTTTTCATTGTCGTAATTTCACCGTAAGGAACTAATCCCAGCTTTATAAGAGCCTGGAAGCCGTTGCATATGCCTAGCATAAGTCCGTCTCTGTATTTTAAAAGTTCATGAACAGCTTGCGTAAGCCGTGGATTTCTAAAGAAAGAAGTAATAAACTTACCGCTTCCGTCAGGCTCGTCGCCTCCGCTGAATCCTCCGGGCAACATAATTATCTGAGATTGTCTTATAAGCTTCTCGACCTCTTGAACCGATTCTGAGATTGCTTCTGCTGAGTAGTTTTTGATAACAAATATCTCTGGGATTGCGCCTGCCTTTTTGAAAGCTCTTGCCGTGTCATACTCGCAGTTGGTTCCCGGAAATACGGGAATAAGTACTCTCGGCTTAGCTATAGGAGCCATAGGCTTAATGCGGTTTTTCGCTTTATATGAATACTTGCTGACTACTCCGTGATCATTGTCGATATGGGTAGGGAAGACAGGTTCAAGCTTATTTTCCCACAGTGCCTGAAGATTATCAAGGTCAAGAACATAATCAGGCGTGTAGATTTTGTAATCTTCTATTGTTTCACCGATAATTCTTTCTTCGGTTTCAACATTAGATTTAAGCTCAATTACGAACGCTCCGTAGCATGGAGTAAACAATTCTTTAGGAGTAACCTTGCCGGTAAATCTGAAGCCTATTTTATTTCCGAAGCCCATTTTAGCTATTGCCTCGGAAATACCTCCGAACGATACTGACCAGCAAGCCGAAACATTATTGTCTTTAATAAGCTTTTCAACTCGGTCAAATACGTCCTTAACGCTTTCAAAATTGATAAGTCCGTTCTCATTATCATATTCAGGAGCGATATATATAACCTTTGATTCTGTTTCTTTAAATTCCTGCGACATTACGTTGAAAGAATCTGCGGTTGATACTGCGAAAGATACAAGAGTCGGAGGAACATCAATTTTCTCAAACGTACCGCTCATTGAATCCTTTCCGCCAATAGAAGCGCAGCCGAGTTCGGTCTGAGCCTTATAAGCTCCGAGCAAAGCGGCAAGAGGCTTTCCCCAGCGTTTAGGATCGTCCTGAGTTCTTTCAAAGTATTCCTGGAAGGTCAGCCAGCATTTTTTATGGCTTCCTCCGCACGCTACAACTTTAGAAATCGAAGAAACAACTGCGCCGATAGCGCCGTGATAAGGACTTTTTTCAGATAAGAACGGATCGTATCCCCAGCCCATTACGGAAGCGGTAGTAGTTTCACCGTGAAGAACGGGAATTTTTGCTGCCATTGCTTGGGTAGGAGTATTCTGATATTTTCCTCCGTAAGGCATTAAAATTGTTCCCGCTCCGATTGTTGAGTCAAATCTTTCAACCAGTCCTTTCTGTGAGCAGATATTGAGATTTGAAATCATAGCCTCCCACTTTTCAGGGCTGTTGTCAATATGGTCGTTAGTGATAATAAAGGGATCGGTAATCTTTATTTTTGTGTGCTTTTCCGCTCCGTTTGAATTTAAGAAATCACGGGAAAGATTAACTATTTCATTGCCCTTCCAGTTCATTCTGAGGCGTCTGTCGTCCGTAACATCAGCGACAACGGTAGCTTCAAGGTTTTCCTTTTCAGCTTCTGATAAGAACCTATCAACGTCGCTTTTTGCAATGACAACAGCCATTCTCTCCTGAGATTCTGAAATTGCAAGCTCGGTGCCGTCAAGACCGTCATATTTTTTAGTTACTGCGTCAAGATTGATTTTCAGTCCGTCTGTAAGCTCTCCGATTGCTACCGAAACTCCGCCTGCGCCGAAGTCGTTGCATCTTTTAATCATTTTTGTAACTTCAGGCTTTCTGAAAAGTCTCTGAAGCTTTCTTTCCTCGGGAGCATTACCTTTCTGAACCTCTGCGCCGCAGGTTTCAAGCGAATCCATTGTATGCGATTTAGACGAGCCTGTAGCTCCTCCGCAGCCGTCGCGTCCGGTTTTACCTCCGAGAAGAACAACAATATCTCCTGGCTTCGGGCGTTCACGGCGAACGTTTTCAGCGGGAGCAGCGCCTATTACAGCACCGATTTCCATTCTTTTAGCAACGTAGCCGGGGTGGTAAATTTCGTTTACATGACCTGTAGCAAGACCTATCTGGTTTCCGTAAGAGGAATAGCCGTTAGCAGCGCCCTCGGTGATTTTACGCTGAGGAAGCTTTCCTGCGACTGTGTCCTCAAAGGGAACTAGAGGATTAGAAGCGCCCGTAACCCTCATAGCCTGATAAACGTATGAACGTCCTGACAGCGGATCTCTTATAGCTCCTCCAAGACAGGTAGCCGCTCCTCCGAACGGTTCAATTTCGGTAGGGTGGTTATGAGTTTCATTTTTAAACATCAAAAGCCAGTCTTCGTTTTTGCCGTTGACGTCAACTTTTATCTTTACAGAACAAGCGTTTATTTCTTCGCTTTCGTCAAGCTCGGCTAAAAGCCCTTCACTGCTTAGCTTCTTAGCTCCGATAACAGCTAAATCCATAAGTGTGACAGGCTTGTCTGCTTTTCCGTCATAAAGCCTTCTTCTTGTTTTTAAATAGTCCTTAAAGGTTTCTTCAATATAAGGTGTCTTTACTTCGACCTCGTCAATTATGGTTGAAAACGTCGTATGACGGCAGTGGTCCGACCAGTATGTGTCTATCATGCGGATTTCCGTAATTGTAGGATTTCTCTTTTCTACGTTTTTAAAGTAGTCCTGACAGAACTTGATGTCGTCAAAATCCATAGCGAGTCCGAGCGAAGTCATAAGAGCTTTAAGCTCAAGATCGCTGGAATAAATAAACCCTTCGATAGTGATTACTCTTTCGGGAATATCATACTTTATATCCAAGGTGTCAACGGGCTTAAGCGAAGCTTCTCGGCTTTCAACCGGGTTAATAATATAATTTTTAATATCGTTAATGTCCTTTTCGGAAATATCTCCCTGAAGAATGTAAATAGTAGCAGTCCTGACCGTCGGTCTGTTTCCGCCGGTAAGAAGAGAAATACACTGAGCGCACGAGTCAGCTCTTTGATCAAATTGTCCGGGAAGATATTCCACAGCGATAATATTTTCATTGCTTTGAAGCCCCGGAATCTCATTGTAGGTGACGTCTACAGACGGCTCGGAAAAAACAACGGGTATACACTTTATGAAGTCCTCCTCAGAAAGTCCCTCTGCGTCATAACGATTTACAATTCTGATTCCCGTTAAATCTGGAATTTTCAGAACGGATTTAATGCCGCTGAGAAGCGTTTCCGCCTGAGAAGCGTAGTTCGGCTTCTTTTCAACATAAATTCGATAAACTGACATAGTTACAGCTCCTTATATAAGTTTTTTTCGGCAAATTGCATTTATTTATAGATTATCAACAAGGCTGCCGATACAATAATTTTTTTCAGCTTTGTCTATTTTAACATATAATATAATATTTCGCAAACTGTTTTGAGGTATTTTTAGGTTTTTTCTCGGAATTTTTACAAATATAAAATTCGGAGTATGACCTTCAAAATAATCCGGCGACTTTTCTTTTTCAAATAAGACGGGATAAATCTTGCCTATTTGAGCGTTTAAAAACTCCTCCGAAGTATTTTTGCACACCGATTCCATAATTTTTGCGCGTTTTTCTTTTATATTGCCCGGTATTTGGTCGGTTCTTTCAGCTGCAATCGTACCTTCTCTTTTTGAATAGGGAAAAATATGAACCTTAGCAAATTTTATTTTTTTAACAAACTCCAGTGAGGAATTAAAATCCTCATCGCTTTCACCCGGAAAGCCTACCATAACATCGGTTGTAATTGCGCAGTCGGGAAATAAGCTTCTGAGTTTATTGCAAAGCTCTTCATATTGAGCGCCGTTATACTTTCTGTTCATTTCTTTAAGCGTTTTATCGCAGCCGCTTTGAAGCGACAGGTGAAACTGAGGACAAAGCTTTTTCAAGCCCGACATTCTCTCAATATCCTCGTCGGAAAGCATTTCAGGTTCGATAGAACCAAGTCTGACGCGTTCTATGCCGTTGACTTTGCAGGCTGTTTTGACAGCGTCCGCAAGGCTTATTTCTCCGTTTTTTCCTAAATCCTTTCCGTAACAGCATAGGTTTATTCCGACAAGCACAACCTCTTTATGACCTCTTTTTGCGAGTTTCTCAATTTCTTTTCTTATTTCATTTAATTCCTTGGAACGTATATGACCTCTGGCGTAGGGGATAATACAATAAGCGCAGTATTGGTCGCAGCCGTCCTGAATCTTAACGTTCGCCCTTGTCTTTGATTCATATCCGCTTATATTCATATTTTCGATTTTATCATGCTTTCTGTGCTTTTCAATATTAACGATTTGAATATTTCTGTCTTTAGAATCTGCTCTGTGCGAAAGATAATCGATTAAAAGCTCCGGAATTTTCATTTTATTTGAAGAACCGCATATTATATCACAGAAGCTGAAGGCTCTGACCGTTTCTTCAAACGCCTGAGGAAAACAGCCGGTGAGAATAAGTATACATTTTTCATTCTGCTTTTTTATCTTGTGAAGCATCTGCCTGCACTTTAAATCAGCCTGTCCTGTAACGGTGCAGGAATTAACTACGGCTATGTCTGCTTGTGAAATTGTTTCAGCGGTTTCAAAACCCGACGCTGTGAATTTTTCTTTAAGAGCTTCGGTTTCATAGTGGTTAACCTTGCATCCAAAAGTATAGTAAAAGACTTTCATTTATTACCTCATTTTAAATAAAGCGTGTACATATCATACAAATAAATAGTTGTTTAGTTGTTAAATATGCACAAATAATAGATTGGATTTTTAAATTACTTGAACATTATACTATATTTGATATTTTTTTTCAATTACCCCTTGACAATTAAAATAGATGTGATATATTTGATTTGAAGAATGAAAGGTTCATTCTCTGAATTCCTAAGGGTTTTCAATAAAACATTAATTAGGGAGGAATTTATTATGACAAAGACAAAGGTAATGCTGCAATCGATTTCAGATGTTAAGGAATTTGTAAGCGCTGTATCGATGTGTGATTTTGAGGTTGATTTGATTTCCGGAAGATACACAGTTGACGCTAAATCTATTATGGGAATTTTCAGCCTTGACCTTACAAACGCTATTGAACTTATCGCTTATACGGATGATACGCAGGCTTTATTCGGACAAATATCGAAATTCATTGTGAAGTAAGAAATTAAGAAGTGAAAACTCCATATTATGAATCGACAACGGTACGGCTTCATGCTATACCGTTTTTTTCTTTGCAAAATTTAAATTGCATAAACAAAAGCTTGTCGCATAAAATTTAATTAAAGGCGTGAATATGATTATTTTTCGGAGGGAGTATACATATGAAAATAGTTAAAAACTTAATTGCGGTATTATTGTGCGCAGTTACCGTTTCATTGTTTTTTGTCAGAGCTTTTGCGGACGGAAATAAAAATCAAGAAGCCGTTGCAACGGCGCTTGACGCAGATAATGAACAAAAAGAAGCGAGTCTGACTGTTACCGCTGAAAATGCAGTATTATTTGAAGCTGTCACAGGCACGATAATATATAACAAGTCGGCGGATGAGAGAGCGCCGGTATCCTATCTTACAAAGCTTATGACCATACTCCTGACAGTTGAGAAGCTTGAAACCGATAAAAGCTTCACTCTTGACAAAAAGCTGATAACCTCTTCGGAGGCAAACTCAAAGCAAGGCTCGCAGATATGGCTTAACATCGGTGAAGAAATCACGGTGCAGGAGCTTTTGAAGTCGATTACCATAGGCAACGCAAACGACGCCTGCACAGTTTTGGCAGAAGGTATTTCCGGCAGTGAAGAAGCTTTTGTCAGCGAGATGAACAATAGAGCCAAAAAGCTTGGAATGAACGATACTTCCTTTGTCGACTGTACCGGAATAAGCGACTCAAACATTTCAACTGCAAAGGATATAGCGGTTTTATCATCAGAGCTTTTAAAGCATGAAAGCTTAAAAGCGTATTTTACAACGTGGATGGATACCGTCCGGGAGGGAAAAGCCGAGCTTGTAAATCTAAATACGCTTGTAAAGAATTATAATGGAATAAGCGGGCTTAAAGCCTGCGCTTCTGAGAAAGCGGGAAACTGCATAGCGGCTTCTGCCGACAGAAATAAAATGAATCTTGTTGCAGTTGCTCTCAATTCAAAGGACAATGACAGCAAGGCAAGCGACGCTAAAGCTTTGCTTGATTTTGGATTTGACAACTATGATATGTTTATACCGGAAATTTCTGAAGATGTAACGGAGGATATAAATGTAATTCACGGTTCTGAGCTTAAAACAAGTACTTACATCGACGGAACGACAAAATTGGTGATTAAAAGAGGCACGGCGGGTGATATAAGCGTAGATTATAACAGAGTAGATAAAATAGAAGCTCCCGTGAAGAAGAATACTAAGGTTGGCGAGCTTGTGTTTTATATGGGAACCCGAGAGCTTATGAAACACAATATATATACCGAAAAAGATGTCGAACGCATAGATTTAGTGTGTGCGTATAAAAAACTTTTGTTAAGTTTGTTGAGAAATTAATAACAAACTTGTGTTAGTTGCACAAAACTTGACGGTCACAAAAAGTTGGCATAAAGAACACTTGAAAATTAACTTGTTTTATAGTAAAATGAAGTTAGCTAAAAAATAGAAAGGAATTTGGAAAGTGGCAATTAAATTAAATACTAAATATTTAAAGCCTTTTATCGCTGAACACGAATTGGAGGCTATGAAATCTCATATTACCGAAGCGCATAACACCATTAAAAACAGAAACGGTTTGGGTAGTGATTTTTTAGGTTGGGTCGACCTTCCTGAAAATTATGATAAAGATGAGTTTGCAAGGATAAAAGCTGCAGCTGAAAGAATCAAAGAAAAGGCTGATATTCTCATTGTTATAGGAATAGGAGGATCATATCTCGGAGCAAGAGCCGCTATTGAGCTTTTGAAATCTCCTTTTTACAATACTCTTAATAAAGATACTCCGGATATTTATTTTGTGGGAAACAACATTAACCCGACATATTTGCAGGAAATTCTCTCTGCCTGCGAGGGAAAAGACATATGCGTAAACGTTATTTCAAAGTCCGGTACTACTACTGAGCCTGCTCTTGCTTTCAGAATTTTTAAAAAGCTTGTTGAGGATAAGTACGGCAAGGAAGAAGCAAAGAACAGGATTTTCGCCACTACCGACGCTGCTAAGGGAACTTTGAAGGAGCTTTCTGATAAAGAGGGGTATGAAACCTTTGTTATAGCCGATGATGTAGGCGGAAGATTTTCGGTTCTGACCGCTGTAGGCTTGCTTCCAATTGCGGTTGCAGGATGCGACATTGATAAAATAATTAAGGGCGCTCAGGAAGGACGCAAAAAGTATTCCGAGGACGACGGCAACGACTGCTACACATATGCGGCTGTAAGAAATATCTTGAATAGAAAGGGCAAGTCGGTTGAAATGCTGGTTTCTTACGATCCAAGCTTTACAATGATGGCGGAGTGGTGGAAGCAGCTTTACGGCGAGAGCGAGGGTAAGGATAACAAGGGTATATATCCATCGTCCGCTACTTTCTCGACAGATCTTCATTCTCTCGGACAGTTTATTCAGGACGGTTCAAGGATAATGTTTGAAACTGTTGTCGATATAAAAAAGCCTAAGGCTGATCTTTTCCTTGAAGAGGACTCGGAAAATCTTGACGGTCTGAACTTCCTGACTAATCAGTATATGTCTGATGTTAACAGAAAAGCTCTTGAGGGAACTATTCTTGCTCATACCGACGGCGGAGTTCCTAACATTGTTATAGAGGTTGATGCGCTTGATGAGGAGAATTTCGGAGAAATGGTTTATTTCTTTGAAAAGTCCTGCGCTGTATCCGGATATATTCTTGGCGTAAATCCTTTTAATCAGCCGGGAGTAGAAAGCTATAAGAAGAATATGTTCGCTCTGTTGGGCAAGCCCGGATATGAAGACCGGAAGGCTGCGCTTGAAGAAAAACTGAAGTAAAACCCTGAATTCAATTAGGGCTTGCCAGTCATTATATTAGCTTTTATCGGGCGGAGGTTTTCCGCCCGGAAAAATAAATTTGCCCTAGGGCGGAACGGAGTGTTATTATGATTAGCATTATAACAGGAAAAAAAGGAACAGGAAAAACTAAAATCTTGGTTGACAAAATTACCGAGGCTTCTGATAAGGCGACAGGAAATGTTGTATGTATTGAAAAGGGAATGAAACTTACTTATGATCTTCCGCACAGTGTAAGACTTGTTGACGCTGAGGAATACGCTATTGAAAGCTACGACACCTTTTACGGTTTTGTAATGGGTATGCTTGCGGGAAACTATGATATTCAAGAGGTTTTTGTAGACGGAATTCTGAAAATAGGCGGCAGAGATTATGATGAGCTCGGCGATTTGTTTGAAAAGCTGAACGTTCATGCCAAGGACGTAAATATTGTATTTACCGTGTCGGCTGACGCTCAGGAGCTTTCGGAAAAGGTAAAGACTTTTATGTAAGCCTTTAAGGGGGGAGCTTTTCTTTAAAAATTACATAAAAACTATTGACAACGGAAAGTATAATAGTTATAATGTAATTTGTGATGTTTGAGGTGTAATGATGAAAATACAATTAAAAGAGCTGTTTGACATAGCCGGTGAACGCAAAGAGTTTCGTTATGAAATCCCGTTGGAAGAGCTTGAGGGCTATAAGGCAGTTTCATTCAAAACGCCTGTATCGGTAAACGGGGAAGTTGAAAACAGAGCAGGAATTGTAACAATAAGTTTTTATGTAAGTTTTGTTTTAAATCACGTTTGCGACAGATGTCTTAAAAAATTCGAGCAGGAGTATGAATATGATTTTGAGCATACTTTGGTTCAGAGTACAAGCATTGAGGATGACCAGCATATAGTATGTGAAAATATGATTCTTGACTTGAATGAGTTGGCTATTTCTGATTTATTGTTGCAGCTGCCTTCAAAGATTTTATGCAAGGAAGACTGCAAGGGCTTATGCTTTGTTTGCGGACAAAACCTGAACGAAGCGACTTGCGAATGCTCAAAGAGTTAATAGCCGCAACAATACTTAAAATATCCTAAGAGGAGGTGCCGAAAATGGCAGTACCAAAGAGAAAGGTATCCAAAGCCAGACGTGACAAAAGACGTTCTGCTGTTTGGAAATTAGATGCACCGGCTTTGAGCAGATGTTCTAATTGCGGTGAGCTTACAGCTCCACATAAAGTTTGTAAAAATTGTGGATTTTATAAAGGTGTAGAAGTAATTAAGAAAAGCGAGGCGTAATTTACATCTTTGTAAAGCAGAGGTGGAGTTTTTCCTTCTCTGCTTTTTTCTTGTATAAAATTTAAAGGGGTGAGAATATGGCATTACCTGTTGTTGCAATAGTAGGAAGACCCAACGTTGGAAAATCAACGCTTTTTAATAAGCTTATAGGTCAGAAGCTGTCTATTGTTGAAGATACTCCGGGCGTGACGAGAGATAGGATATATTCAAAATGCGAGTGGCTGGGAAATCAGTTTATGCTGGTTGACACAGGAGGTATAGAACCTAAAACAAACGATATTATACTTTCGCAGATGAAGCGTCAGGCTGAAGTTGCAATAGCAAGCGCTAATGTTATAATATTTATAACCGATATTAGGTCGGGAGTAACCGCAAATGATTATGAGGTTGCTTCAATGCTGATGAAATCGGGCAAGCCCGTTGTACTTTGCGTAAACAAATGTGATAGTGTCGGAAATCCTCCTCCTGAGCTTTATGAGTTTTATAATCTCGGAATAGGCGAACCTATTGCTGTTTCTTCGGTTCACGGTCACGGTACGGGAGATTTACTTGACGAGATTGTAAAACATTTTCCTGATGAAGGAGTCGCTGAAGACGATGTTGAATCAATAAAAGTAGCCGTTATAGGTAAGCCGAATGCAGGCAAATCTTCAATTATAAATAAAATCTGCGGGGAAGAACGTTTAATCGTTTCGGATATAGCCGGAACGACAAGAGATGCGACCGACACAGTGGTGGAAAACGAAAAGGGTAAATTTATCTTAATTGATACCGCAGGTATAAGAAGAAAATCAAAGGTTCTTGACAGTATAGAAAAGTATAGTGTTTTAAGGGCGTATATGGCTGTCGACAGGGCAGATGTTGCAGTCATCGTAATAGACGCAACCGTTGGTTTTACCGAACAGGATTCAAAGGTTGCAGGTTATGCTCACGAACAGGGGAAAGCCTGTGTTGTAGCAGTGAACAAATGGGACGCTGTTGAAAAAGATAATAAAACCATGGACGAGTATACAAATAAGCTGAAGAATGATTTCAGCTTCATGTCTTATGTTCCGTTTGTATTTATATCTGCCAAAACAGGTCAGAGATTGGATAAGCTGTTTGACGTTATTAAGCTCGTTGCTGAAAAGAATTCTGTCAGGATTTCAACAGGAAAGCTTAACGATGTTCTGGCATATGCGACAAGCAGAGTTCAGCCGCCCTCAGATAAGGGAAAAAGACTTAAAATATACTATATGACTCAGGCGTCAACAAAGCCGCCTACATTTGTAACCTTTGTAAATAAATCAGAGCTTTTCCATTTTTCATATCAAAGGTATTTGGAAAATCAAATTCGTGAAACGTTTGCTCTCGAGGGAACTCCGGTCAGGTTTATAGTGAGAGAACGTGGAGCTTCAGATACAAAGTAAACATATTCACAGTGTGAATAAGTTTATTCGCAGAAACGGAGGATTATTGTGACGGGAATTCTATGCATAGCTGTTACGGCTGTACTTTCCTATCTTTTCGGAAGTCTGAATTCTGCAATTATAGTGTGCAGGGTTTTGAAGCATGATGATATAAGAAATTACGGAAGTAAAAGTGCGGGGCTTACTAACGTGCTGAGGGTGTACGGAAAGACGGCTGCGATTTTAACGCTTCTTTTCGACCTTTTCAAGGGTATAATAGCAGTAGTTCTGGCAAGATTTATAGTAACGGATATTTTAAACGTTTTGTTTTTCGGCGATGATTTATTTATAGGTTATGTTGCAGGTATATGCGTTGTGTTAGGGCATATTTTCCCTATATATTACGGCTTTAAGGGAGGAAAGGGAGTTTTGACCTCCTGTACTACCATGCTTGCGGTTGATCCTGTGTCTACGCTTTTGTGTCTGGCTATTTTTATTATAATAGTAGCGATAACAAAGTACGTTTCGCTGGGTTCGATGATTTCAACGGCGGCATATCCTGTTTTTACTGTTATCACTCAGACTTTCAGAGGTTATGACGGAATATGGCTGAATGTTATATTTGCCGTAATGTTTCCCGCCTTGGTGATTTATAAGCATAAGGCTAATATTATCAGGTTGAAGAATCATGAGGAAAATAAGCTTAGCTTCAGACGAAAAGATTGATAAAAATAATTCATAACGGAGGGTTCATTATGGCGGACATAGCTATTCTTGGCGCAGGAGGATTCGGACTTGCGATTGCTGTGATGTGTGATAATCTGGGTCACAATGTTACGGTTTGGTCAAAGTTTAAAGACGAGATTGACGCTATTGAAAGAGCGGGAGAATTAAAAGCGAAGCTTCCCGGGGTGATAATACCTGAAAATATAAAGCTTACGACCGATATATCATGCGTAAATGGCAAGGATATAGTTGTTGTAGGTATTCCGTCCTCATTTGTAAGAGAAACCTGTGAAGCGGCAAAGCCTTTTATTGATGAAAAGACCTATATTGTCAATACCTCCAAAGGACTTGAAAACGGTACGCTTAAGAGAATGAGCGTTGTGGTTTCAGAAGTTTTCGATAAAAACAGAATAGTAGTTCTGACAGGTCCGTCGCACGCTGAAGAGCTTGCAAAGGGTATTCCGACTACAGTTGTTGTGTCGTCAAAGGACCATGCCGCAGCTAAATTTATTCAGATCTCAATGTCAAGCGAAGTGCTGAGAATATATATTAATGACGATGTTGTGGGCTGTGAAATCGGTGGCTCATTAAAGAATATTATTGCCTTGGCGGCAGGAATCTGCGATGGAATGGGATTCGGAGATAACACTAAAGCAGCTCTTATGACAAGAGGTATAAGCGAGATTGCACGTCTGGGAGTTTCGCTTGGAGCTAAAACCAGCACCTTTGCAGGTCTGACGGGAATTGGGGACTTGATAGTAACCTGTACAAGTATGCATTCAAGGAACCGCAGAGCGGGAATTCTGATAGGCAAGGGAACTCCTCCTGATGAGGCGGTCAGAACTGTGGGAACTGTCGAGGGCTATTACTGTGCAAAAACAGCTTATGCTCTCGCTCAGAAGCAGGGAGTTGAAATGCCTATCACCGAACAGCTTTATTCTGTTTTGTTTGACGGAAAGAAGGTTGATCTGGCGCTGAAAGATCTCATGACAAGACCGAGTTCAAGTGAAAACGAAAAAATAGTTTTATAACTAAGGCAAGATGACCGTCGTTTATATAGGGGGCGGAGTCCGTTATCCGGTCGGTAATTCCGACCCTTGACACTTTGAATGACGGGCAATTCCTTATTGAATAAAAAATAACGCAGGCAGCTTTAAACTGTCTGCGTTTTAAGTTTGTCATATAACTTAGGCAAGATGTCCGCTGTTTATATAGGGGCGGAGTCCGTTACCCGGTCGGTAATTCCGACCCTTGACACTTTGAATGACGGGCAAGTCCTTATTGAATTCATAGAACCGCTTTTTTAAGCTCTTCAGCTTTGTCGGTTTTCTCCCATGCAACGCCTAAATCCTCACGTCCCATATGTCCGTATGCGGCGAGCTTTTTATAAATAGGCTTACGCAGACCGAGAGATTCAATAATTGCCGACGGACGAAGGTCAAAGACCTTGAGTACAGCTTTTCTGAGCTTGTCCGGGCTTAAGTCGCTGGTTCCAAAGGTTTCAATGTCAATCATAACGGACACCGGAGACGCAACGCCGATAGCGTATGCGAGCTGAACCTCGCACTTGTCTGCAAGCCCTGCTGCAACAATATTTTTAGCTACATATCTTGCCATGTAAGCGGCTGATCGGTCAACCTTAGTAGGGTCTTTTCCTGAAAAAGCTCCTCCTCCGTGACGTCCCATGCCGCCGTAGGTGTCTACTATAACTTTTCTGCCCGTAAGTCCGCTGTCACCGTTAGGACCGCCGATAACAAATCTGCCGGTAGGATTAACAAAGTATTTTGTGTTTTTGTCCAAAAGCCCGCTTGGTATAACTTCTTTAATAACACAGTTTATTATATCTTCCCTTATCTGTTCTAACGAAACCTTTTCATCATGCTGAGAAGATACAACTACAGCGTCAATTCTTAATGGATTGTTGTCTTCATCATATTCAACAGTTACCTGAGTTTTACCGTCCGGACGAAGATATGAGAGAGTACCGTTTTTTCTTACCTCTGAGAGCTTTAAAGCAAGCTTATGCGCAAGAGAAACAGGCATAGGCATAAGCTCGGGAGTTTCATTGCATGCATAACCGAACATCATTCCCTGATCTCCTGCGCCTAAGTCGTTTAAGTTTTCCTCACGTCCCTCTAAAGCGTTATCAACGCCATGGGCAATATCCGGAGATTGCTTATCTATTGTTGTAAAAACAGCGCAGGTGTTACCGTTAAAGCCGAAATCATCGTTGTTATAGCCTATTTCATTTACCGTTTTTCTGACTATATCGGGAATATCTACCTGAGCCTTTGTTGTTATTTCACCCATACACATAATCATTCCTGTTGTTGTAACAGTTTCGCAGGCTACTCTCGAGTATGGATCCTGTTCGAGCATTGCGTCTAAAATTGCGTCCGAAACCTGGTCGCAGATTTTATCCGGATGTCCTTCCGTAACCGATTCGGAAGTAAAAAGATTTCTTGACATTTAAGTTCCCTCCTAAAAAAACTAAACAAAAAAAGCGCTTCAACCGAAACGCATGAATTTAACATATAAATTCCTCATCTTTCGGATTCATTACCGCAGGATTTAGCACCTTAATATATAAAAATTAGGTTGCCGGGCTTCAAAGGACCTGATTCCTCCGCCGCTCTTGATAAGGTTATTTAATTTTAGAATTAAATATATTGTAAAGCTATTATACAACTCATTTACGCATATGTCAACACAAATCATTTATTTTTTCATGATTTAAAAATAAAAATATATGATTCTTGTAATCGTTCGGATTTTATGATATAATTTTGTTGGTTTTTACTTATTATATATTTGTTTAAAAATTCTTTTTTATTATCTGTCGATATGCTGATAATATTATTGATTTGAATGATTGGGGTATAAAAATGAAGTACATAATGAAAAGAATAATTGCTTTGATTTCGAGTATTGCTGTTTTAAATACTTTTATTCTATCTGAAGTAATAGTTTCATCTGCCGGATCTTCGGTTAAAATTTCAAGAGGTAAGATAACGTCTGCTGTTTCTTATAAAAAAGGGCAGATGACTCTTAATTGGAAAAAGCTTAAGGGCGTTTCCGGATACAGAATCAAATTATCGACATATAAGAATTTTTCAAAGGGCAATAAGTTCTTTGTTGCTAAAAGCAGAAAACTAAATTCTGTCGTTTTAAAGAAACTAACTCCCGGAAAGACATATTATGTTAAGCTAAGAGGCTATAAAGAGTTAAAATACAACGGTAAGCTAACCAGGGTTTATGGTAAATACAGCAAGGTAAAATCTGTAAAAATTAAAAGTTCCAATACTGTTAAATACAGTGTGAAAAAGATTCGTTCGGAGCTTAACAAAGCAAATTCCGTTTTAAAAACCTTATCGGCTTTGAAGAATAACGACGGTTCGGGATATACAAAATACAGTTATCTTGAC
>CAZTXS010000024.1:0-23616 GCA_964617585.1 uncultured Ruminococcus sp. | reverse complement strand
TGAGAGAAAAGTAAGCTTTTCTCTTCCCCGATTTGTTTGGTTTGTGTTGGGGGTAAAGAAATAAATTATAATATGCACCATTAGCTCAGTTGGTAGAGCAACTGACTCTTAATCAGTGGGTCCACGGTTCGAGCCCGTGATGGTGTACCAAAATGGCCCGTTGGTCAAGCGGTTAAGACTCCGGCCTCTCACGCCGGCAACACGAGTTCGAATCTCGTACGGGTCACCATGCCGCTTGATTAGCGGTGAATTTAATGTAGTTTGGATTCAAGCACATCTTGTAGATAATGCTTGTTTATTTTTATTTCTAACGTATGGGCCATTAGCTCAGTTGGTTAGAGCAACCGGCTCATAACCGGTTGGTCCGGGGTTCGAGTCCCTGATGGCCCACCATATTTAGGGGTATAGTTCAGCTGGTAGAGCGACAGTCTCCAAAACTGTAAGTCGAGGGTTCGAGTCCTTCTGCCCCTGCCATGAAGGACCTGAAGTCGATTTGCACTTTGGGTCTGTTTTTATTTCGTATATGTATTTAAACGGCATTATATCTGTCTTATAATGACGGGCAAGCCCTTATTGAAATCCCGAAGCCACTGCGCTTCGGTTTTTTGTTATTAAGTTTAAAGATAATAGACAAAATACATCGGGTGTGATATAATTATTTAAATGTGTATAAAGGAGAGAACAGATTTGTCAATCGCTGAAAAAACTATTTTTAAAGGTGAAGAATGCGTAATGCTCAAAGCCGGAGGATATACGGCAGTTGTCGCTCCTAAAATCGGGGCTGGAGTTTTGCGGCTAAGGCAGGAAGATCTTAACGCTGAAATTTTCAGGTATAATGACAATGTAACTATGGAAACTATTAACAAAGCCAGAGAAATATGGGGGCTTCCGACGTTGTACCTTCCAAACCGTTTTGACGGAGGAATTTTGAAAACTTCAGACGCTGTATATCAGCTTCCGATAAATGAAAAGGAACTGAATAATCACCTTCACGGCTTTGTTCAAAACAGAGCTCATAACATTGAAAAGCTACTTGCGGACATTGGAAACGACTCGGCGGTTTTGGTTACATATTATGATTATGATGATAATGATGAGTTCTTTGAGTTCTTTCCTGTTAAATTCAGAATTTCATATACCTTTACTCTTTCAGAAAACGGTCTAAAGCAGGAAATTTCATTGACAAACAAGTCTGAAAAAAAGCTTCCCGTGTCGATTTGCACACATACTTGTCTTAATGCGCCCATATGCGGCGGCGGAAATGAAGCGGATATGTCCCTCTCTGTTCCAATTGGACTAAGGTGCGAGCTTGATAACAGAAATCTGCCTACCGAAAGGCTTAACGAGCTTTCCGACCGGGATAAAGAATATAAGACAGGAACAAAAATGCCCACGCTTCAGGATATTTCAAACGATATGTATACGGCTTGTATGAATAAGCTTGACGGAGAGGATTTCTACGGTTCGTATGTCACCGACAATAGGACGGGAGTTAGGGTCTGCAACGAGGTTTCGCATAATTTTAAGTTTTGGAATATATGGAACGACAAGGGCGATAAGGGATATTTCTGTCCTGAGCCTATGACCGCTATGATAAACGCTCCGAATCTTTCGCTGGAGCGTGAAATAAGCGGGTATAAAGAGCTTTCAAATGGCGAAACTTTTAGCTGCTGGCAGAGGTTCTATGCTTATAGATTTAAAAATAACGATGAGGAGAAATAAATATGAAATACGGTTTTTTTGACGATGAAAAGAAAGAATATGTGATAAACAATCCGAAAACGCCTTATCCTTGGATAAATTATTTGGGTTCACAGGAGTTTTTTTCGCTTATTTCAAATACCGCCGGAGGTTACAGCTTTTTTAAAGACGCAAGGCTTAGAAGAATAACAAGATACCGTTATAATAACATTCCCATTGATATGGGAGGAAAATATTTTTATATCAACGACGGCGAGTGCGTATGGTCGCCCGGCTGGTCGCCTGTGAAAACCGAGCTTGACAGCTATAGCTGCCGTCACGGAATGGGCTATACTGTTATTACGGGCGAGAAAAACGGCATTAAAGCCGAGATAACTTTTTTTGTTCCGCTTAATTTCAGTGGCGAGGTTCAAAAGGTTTGTCTTGAAAATACTTCATGCAAGCCTAAAACCTTTAAGCTGTTTTCATTTGTTGAATGGTGCTTGTGGAACGCTCAGGACGACGGCGAGAACTTTCAGAGGAACTTTAACACGGGCGAGGTGCAGATTGAGGATTCGACGATTTATCATATTACCGAATATAAGGAACGCAGGGATCACTTTGCTTTTTACACCGTAAACTGCCCAATAGACGGCTTCGACACTGACAGAGAAAGCTTTATGGGGCTTTATAACGGCTTCGGAAACCCTCAGACCGTTATGTCGGGAAAGCCTAATAACTCGGTTGCGTACGGCTGGTCGCCTGTTGCTTCTCACTGTATTGAAATCACATTGGAGCCGGGTGAAAAAAGGAATCTGGTGTTTACTCTCGGATATGCAGAGAATGCTGATAACGACAAATGGAACGAGAACGGTTCTATAAACAAGACCAAAGCCTATGAAATGATTAGGGCTATGAACACAAGTGAAAAGGCAGATAAAGCTTTAGCAAAGCTTAAGGAAAACTGGGATAAGCTCCTTTCAAAATACACTGTAAAAACAGACGACGATAAGCTTAACAGAATGGTCAACATCTGGAATCAGTATCAGTGCATGGTTACGTTTAATCTTAGCCGTTCGGCTTCTTATTTTGAAAGCGGTATCGGCAGAGGAATGGGATTCAGGGACTCAAATCAGGATTTGCTTGGCTTCGTTCATCAGATTCCCGAAAGAGCAAGGGAGAGAATTCTGGATTTAGCAGCTACTCAGCTTGAGGACGGAGGCTGCTATCACCAGTATCAGCCTCTTACCAAAAAGGGCAACAATGAATTAGGCGGAGATTTTTCAGACGATCCGCTGTGGATGATACTTTCAACCGCTCAGTATATTAAAGAAACAGGGGATTATTCAATTTTAGACGAGATGGTTCCTTATGATAATGATGAGTCCAAGTCGGAGAGAATGATGCATCACCTTCACCAGTCGTTCTATCATGTTGTAAACAATGTCGGACCTCACGGGCTTCCTCTCATCGGCAGAGCCGACTGGAACGACTGCCTTAACCTTAACTGCTTTTCAGATACGCCGGGCGAAAGCTTTCAGACTTCAACCTCTAAAGACGGCAAGGTTGCTGAATCTGTAATGGTAGCGGGAATGTTCACATTTATAGGTCCTGAATATGTAAAGCTTTGCGAATACAAAGGGCTTGACGCTGAAGTTGACAAGGCGCAAAAAGCTATTGACGAGATGAAAGAAAATATTCTTAAACACGGCTTCGACGGCGAGTGGTTTTTAAGAGCTTATGACGACTGCGGAAATAAAGTCGGCTCCAAAGAATGTGATGAGGGAAAAATATTTATCGAGCCTCAGGGATTTTGCGTAATGAGCGAAATTGGTAAGGACGAGGGTCTTGACATTAAGACTATGGACAGCGTCAAAAAATATCTCGATACAAAATACGGTCTTGTTTTAAACAATCCTGCCTTTACAAAGTATTATATCGAATACGGAGAAATATCTACCTATCCTGCCGGATATAAGGAAAATGCCGGAATCTTCTGTCACAACAATGCGTGGATAATCTGCGCCGAAGCTTTCTTAGGACGGGGAAATCAGGCGTTTGAGTATTATTCAAAGATAGCTCCCGCTTATCTGGAGGATATTTCAGACATACATAGAACCGAGCCTTATGTTTACGCTCAGATGATTGCAGGAAAGGACGCAAAGCGGCACGGGGAAGCTAAAAACAGTTGGCTTACCGGAACGGCGGCATGGAACTTTGTTGCGATTTCGCAGTATATTTTAGGAATCATTCCCGACTATTCAGGCTTGAAGCTTGATCCGTCAATTCCGAAGGAATGGGACGGCTATGAGCTTTCAAGAGAGTTCAGAGGGATAAGATATAACATAACCTTTAAAAACCCCGATCACGTTTCAAAGGGAGTTAAGAGCATTACCGTTGACGGAAAGCATATTGACGGCAACATTCTTCCGCTGTTTGAAAGCGAAACCGAACATACCGTAGAAGTCGTTATGGGGAAGAAAAGCTTTTTTGATAAAATCAAGAGGAAATAGCCAGATAGAAAAATTATCAGGCAGACGCTTTTTAAGGATGTTGTTCAATAAGGGCTTGCCCATCGTTCAATGCGGCAAGGGTCGTCATTGCCGACCAACCGTTCAGTAGGGGATAGTATCCCGGCTACTGAACGGGTAATGGAACCCGCCGCTTATAGAGGCGGGGGACATATTGCCTAAGTTATTTTCACTTCCTATGACCACGAAATTATGCAGACGGTTGACAACAGAATAATAGAAATAACTCCCGATGGGATAATCGACCGCAGCGGAACTTATGAAGAATTTCTGAAGTTTAAAAAAACTATGTATAATATATAATTTTGTTTAACAAATATAATATATTATTATATAATATAATAATATAACTTTTTCATCATAGTTATAAGGCGGCAATATAAGATTAACAGAAGGGGGGTATTAATATTGAAAAAACGCAGGAAATGTATAGGAGTTGTAACAAGAGGCATTGAAAACAAGTTTCAGAAATCGGTTTTGGAGGGTATACTCCGTCAGGCGTATGTGCTTGATTATAATGTTGCGGTTTTTTCAATGATTGATGAATATGTTGAATTAAAGGAATTTGAAACAGGTGAAAAGAATATTTTTTCACTGATAAATCCTGACCTTATTGATGGTTTTATTTTTCCTCAAACTACTTTTTTATCGGTGGAGCTTCAGGATATTGTCACTGATATGCTGTTGAAATTCGGCAAGCCGGTTGTTTGCGTGGATTTTAAAAATCCTCATTTTCCGTATACAATGGTAGACGATAAGCAGGGCTTTTCAAATCTTGTTTCGCACTTAATTGAAAAGCATAACTACAAGAAAATATATTGCCTTACGGGAACTCCTGATTTTTATCAAACTCAGATAAGGCTTGAAGGTTATTATGAAGCTATGAACTCGCATGGTTTACACTATGACGACAGCTATATAATTGAAGGCGACTTTTGGTATGACGCAGCGGTTAAGCTGGCGACGGATATTTATGAGGGTAATATTGAACGTCCCGACGCTATTGCCTGTCAAAACGACTGGATGGCTATACATCTCTGCAATAAGCTGACCGACCTGGGCATACGGGTTTCTGACGACATAGCGATAGTAGGTTATGACGGAATTAATGAATCCAGGGACAACAAACCTACCATTACGACTTATCAGACTCCGGATATTGACGCAGGAGCAGAAGCTGTTTGTATGCTTTATAAAATTTTAACCGACAAGGAATGTACAAAGGCATATCAGACAGGCGGTTATTTTATTTTCGGGGAAAGCTGCGGCTGTAAAGAAGATAATCAGCGGAATATGGATAATCAGAAAAAGCATATCCGAGATATACAGACTCATAAGGAATATTACAGAACTAGCAATATGCTCGAAAAGCTGACGGCTTGCAAGTCGTTTGATGAATTCTGCAACTGCCTGATTTCACTTACATATATAATACGCAACTGCACAAAGGTGGATTTGTGTATGTGTGACGACTGGGACAGCTTATCAAGCGATAAGGATTATAAAACATATGGATTTACTGAAAGGATGACCCCTGTTTTAAGAGATGCAAGTCAGAGAATCCCCTTTAAAACAAAATTCATGTATCCCGATTTGTGGGCTGAAAAAGAATACCCGGGGGCTTATTATTTCTTTCCTATACATTTTAACGATCGAACGTTCGGTTATACGGTTTTCAATTATGAGAACTCATACGAATCATGCGACGAGGTGTATTGGAACTGGACAAAATCCTTGTCCGTTTCACTGGAGTTTATGAGGACTTCAAATTGTATGCAGACGCTTAACAATATGCTGAGGGAAGATTCAATGACCGATTCGCTGACGGGTATAAACAATACTCATGGTTATAACACTTACTGCAATGAGCTTATTAAAGAACTGAAAGCTACTAAGAAGAGTATGCTTGTTATTTCGGTTGATATGGACGACTTAAAGCTTACAAACGACACCTACGGTCATTTTGAGGGTAATAACGCCCTTAAAACTATAGCTAACGCTCTGCGTGTAGCTTGCATAAAGAATGAGGTTTGTGCGAGAATCGGAGGCGATGAATTTATAATTCTCGGAGTGGGGGATTATACAAACCGGGAAGCTGATGAAATTGTTTCAAACGTAAACGATTATTTAGCCCGGTACAACAGCGTTTCAGATAAGCCTTATGAGGTTCACGCAAGCTTGGGGTATGCAGTGAAGCGATATCACGACGGTTTCAGCTTTAATGAAACGCTCAGGGAAGCCGACAAAAATATGTATAAAAACAAGGCTGATTATAAGGGATTAAGGAATATAAGATAAAATACAAATGCAAAACGGCAGTATATTTGATTATACCGCCGTTTTTAGTTTAAAATGAAACCTAAACAACAAAAGGCATACGAAAACCCGTATGCCTTTTGTTTTATCAGCTTAAAGATTATTTGTAAAGCTCTCTCTTAACATATGAGGTGTGCAGGATGTGATGAGCCTTTTCGCTTCCGGGTTTGCCGAAATACTCGTTGTAGACTTCCTTTATTGCAGGATTCTCATGAGATTTTCTTATCGCCTTGGCTGCGTCATTTTTGTAAAGAACGCTCGCTCTCAACGATTTAATATCAACAGTGTTTCTTACCGAAGCCGGCTGCTGAGGCTGTCCGCCTCCGTTTATGCAACCGCCCGGACATCCCATGATTTCAATAAAGTGATAATCCGCTTCACCGCTTTCAACCTTTTTAAGCACCTCTTTAGCGTTGCCCAGACCTGAAGCTACTGCTACGTTTATCTTCATGCCTGCAACGTCATAGCTTGCTTCCTTGATTCCGTCGGTTCCGCGAACTTCATGGAAGTCAACGTTTTGAAGCTCCTCGCCTGTCAATGTTTCAACAGCGGTACGAAGCGCAGCTTCCATAACTCCGCCGGTTGCTCCGAAGATAACTCCTGCGCCCGTTGAAATTCCGAGAGGATCGTCAAACTCTTCATCGTCAAGCTCTAAGAACTTGATTCCGGCTCTTTCAATCATTCTTGCAAGCTCTCTTGTAGTGATTGAAATATCAACGTCGGGAACGCCCGCTGCGTCCTCGTCGTCACGTCCTATCTCGAACTTTTTAGCCGTACACGGCATAACGGCAACGACAACAATGTCCTTAGGATCAAGTCCCATTTTTTCAGCATAGTATGTCTTAACCGTAGCGCCGAACATCTGCATAGGAGATTTACAGCTTGAAAGATTATCAATCATGTCAGGGAAGTAATGCTCGCAGTATTTAACCCAGCCCGGTGAGCATGAAGTAATAAGCGGAAGCTTTCCGCCGTTTTGGACTCTGCTTACAAATTCGTTTGCTTCCTCCATTATTGTAAGGTCAGCGCCAAAATCGGTGTCAAACACTTTATCAAAGCCCAGCTTGCGGAGCGCAGCCGCCATTTTTCCTTCAACGTCCGTGCCGATTGGAAGTCCGAAAGCTTCGCCCAGAGCTGCTCTTACAGCAGGAGCTGTCTGAACGATAACAGTCTTTGTATCGTCAGCCAAAGCTTCAAATACATCAGATGTGTTGTCTTTTTCATATAATGCGCCCGTCGGACAAACTGCAATACATTGTCCGCAGGATACGCACGAGGTGCTTCCTAAATCACATTCAAATGCACAGCTTATATTTGTTTTAAAGCCTCTTTCATTAGCACCGATTACGCCGATTCCCTGTGTTTTGGCACAAGCGGCTACACAGCGGCGGCAGAGAATACATTTGCTGTTATCTCTCACCATATGAGCTGATGAATAATCGACAATTGCTTCGGTTTTAGCGCCGTCATATATTCCCTCGTCCTCAATTTTGTAATCCTTTGAAAGCTTTTGAAGCTCGCAGTTTCCGCTTCTAACGCATGAAAGACATTTTCTGTCATGGTTTGAAAGGATAAGCTCCAGGGTTTTCTTTCTTGAGTCAATTACCTTTGGGGTGCTTGTGAAAATATTCATTCCCTCTGAAATCGGATATACGCATGAAGCAACTATTTTCTTCGGTCCTAAGCCGTCGCCTCTTTTTTCCTGAGCTTCAACAACACAGATACGGCAAGCTCCTATTTCATTGATTTCCTTTAAGAAACAAAGCGTAGGAATTTCTACATTTGCAAGACGAGCCGCTTCCAGGATTGTCGAACCTTTAGGAGCCTGATAGTCTGCTCCGTTTATTTTAATGTTTATCATATCCATCTAAAACGCCTCCTTACTTCTTTGAAATTGCACCGAACTTACATTTTTCAATACAAGCTCCGCACTTAATACATTTATTCTGATCGATAACGTGTGGATTCTTAACGCTTCCCTCTATTGCGCCGGCAGGACACTGTCTTGCGCAAAGAGTACAGCCTTTACATTTATCAGGGTCAATAACGTATTTGAGAAGATCCTTACATACTCCCGCAGGACAGGTCTTGTCAACAACGTGAGCGATATACTCGTCCCTGAAATAACGAAGGGTTGAAAGCACAGGGTTCGGCGCAGTCTGTCCCAGGCCGCAGAGAGAATTGTTCTTTATGTAGTAGCAAAGCTCTTCAATCTTGTCAATGTCCTCAAGAGTTCCCTGTCCCTTTGTAACCTTGTCAAGAAGCTCGTACAAACGCTTTGTACCGATACGGCAAGGCGTACATTTTCCGCAGGATTCGTCAACCGTAAACGCTAAGAAGAATTTAGCTATATCAACCATACAGTTGTCCTCGTCCATAACGATAAGTCCGCCCGAACCCATCATTGAGCCTATAGCTATAAGGTTATCATAGTCGATTTCAATATCGTAGTGTTCTGCAGGGATGCATCCGCCGGAAGGTCCGCCCGTCTGAGCAGCCTTGAATTTCTTTCCGTTAGGAATTCCGCCGCCGATTTCTTCAATAATAGTTCTCAGCTTCGTACCCATAGGAACTTCAACAAGTCCTGTGTTCTTGATTTTACCGCCGAGAGCGAATACCTTAGTACCCTTTGACTTTTCTGTTCCCATTGAAGCGAACCAGTCAGCTCCGTTTACGATAATCTGAGGTACGTTTGCGTATGTTTCAACATTGTTGAGAATTGTCGGCTTGCCGAACAGTCCCTTTTCAGCAGGGAACGGCGGACGAGGACGAGGCTCGCCTCTGTTGCCCTCGATAGAAGTCATAAGAGCCGTTTCCTCACCGCATACGAAAGCTCCTGCTCCGAGTCTTAACCCGATGTCAAAATCAAAGCCTGTGCCAAAGATGTCTTTTCCGAGCAGTCCGTATTCTCTTGCCTGATTGATAGCTATTTCAAGACGCTTAACGGCGATAGGATATTCCGCACGAACGTAAATGTAACCCTGTGAAGCTCCTATAGCATAACCTGCGATAGCCATAGCTTCCAAAACAACGTGGGGATCTCCCTCCAGAACAGAACGGTCCATGAACGCACCCGGGTCGCCCTCGTCTGCATTACAGCAAACGTATTTCTGATCTGCGTCCGGAACAATGTTCCTTGCGAGCCTCCACTTCATGCCTGTCGGGAAGCCGCCGCCTCCTCTTCCTCTCAGACCGGAATCCAGAATAGTCTGAATAACGTCCTCAGGGGTCATTTCGGTAAGAACCTTACCTAAAGCTTCATAACCGCCCGTTCCGATGTATTCCTCGATATTTTCAGGGTTGATAACGCCGCAGTTTCTGAGCGCAACACGGTGCTGTTTCTTATAGAATGCCGTGTCGTTAAGCGATTTAACTCCTGAGTCGGTAACTGTTTCGTCATATACAAGACGTGAAACTATTCTTCCCTTTAAAAGGTGTTCTGAAACGATTTCGGGAATATCCGCTTCCTGAACCATTGAGTAGAACGTTCCCTCGGGATAAATTATCATTATCGGTCCCAAGGCGCAAAGTCCGAAGCAGCCTGTTTTTACAACCTGAACCTCGTCCGACAGACCGTTTTTAGCGATTTCGCTTTCAAGTTTTTCAATAATCTGAGCGCTTCCGGAAGAAGTACATCCTGTTCCGCCGCAGACTAAAACGTGTGAACGATACATATTTGTGCTCCTCCTTAGTTAATAGTGTAATCGGAAACTATCTGACCTCTGATTAAATGCTGATCGATAACTTCCTTTGCTTTTTCAGCCGTCATTTTCACATATGTAACCTTGTCTTTTCCCGGCGCCATAATTTCAACGATAGGCTCGTATTTGCACATACCTATACAGCCTGTCTGCGTAACCATAACTTTATCTCCTATGCCTTTTTCGGCAACGCCCTCAACGAAAGCGTTAAGCACCGGTCTTGCTCCGGCTGCAATTCCACAGGTTGCCATACCGACAACAACACGGGTGACTGTGTCGTCTTCTTCACGGAGTCCGACTTGTCCCTGCATTTTTTCACGGATAGCCTTTAACTCTTCAAGTGATTTCATTTAATATTTCCTCCCTTAATATTTTAGAAAATAAGGTCTTTATCGACCTCGGCTTTATTGGATTTCAAAAAATCCATTATATAAGCTGAAACCTCGGGAACATCAAAAGGAACGTCGCCCAAAATTTCACGAAGCTCCCTTGTGTCCAGAGTGAAAGATTCGCCGTTTACCGTATAACTGTAAACAAAATCAATGTCTTTGTTCAATGTTATCAGACTGTGCATTGTACTCGACATATCGCCGAGAGGCATACGGTCTATATGGTCAAGCGTAAAAACCGCAGTGACCTTTGTGCCTTTGCCGACCGCCGACTTGATGTTGAAAGTGCCGTTGGTGTTCTCTGCCGCTTCTTTGAAGAAAGGAACGCCCAGACCTACTTTTCTCGTGGTTCTTGTCGTAAAGAACGGGTCGCATACCTGAGAAACCTGTTCTTCCGTCATTCCGCAGCCGTTGTCGTCAATTTCAATAATAAGCTTATTTTCCGCCGAATCAGCTAAAACCGATATTTTTATAAGCTTTGCACCGGCTTTGACAGAGTTTTGCGCTACGTCTAAAACATTGAGAGAAATTTCCGTCATCATCAATCTGCATATTTAGCAAGAATTCCATCGACGTCGTCGACGGTCAACCGACCGTAAACATCATCGTTGACAGTCAGCACGGGAGCAAGTCCGCAAGCGCCGATACATCTGCAGTCAACAAGCGTGAATTTTCCGTCGGAAGTGGTTTCTCCGCCCTTGATACTCAGCTTTTTAGATAATTCGTCAAAAATATCTCCCGAGCCTTTGACATAGCAGGCAGTACCAAGACAAACAGAAATAGTGTATTTGCCTTTCGGGTTTAAAGCGAACTGCGAGTAGAAGGTAGCTACTCCGTAAATTTTTTCAAGCGGAATATCCATTTCGGTTGCAATTATTCTCTGAACCTCAACAGGTAGATATCCGTAAATGTCCTGCGCTTCCTGAAGAACAGGCATTAATGCTCCCTTTTCACTTTTGTGAGAAGCTATAACTTTTTTAAGCTCAGCTTCCTGTTCCTTAGTGCCTGAGAAAGGGATAGAACATTCTTTTGCTGCCATTTGTGAACCTCCTTAAATAGTGTGAAATTAGACATAGTATCCAAGCTGAAATTAAAAATCCTCAATATTCAGCACAAACAGCGGAAAAAGGAAATCGGTTCCGCTGAAAGACCTGTTAAATGTATAATAATCACTTAAAAATCATTATAACATATTTTTTGCTGAACTGCTATAAACATTATAGACATACAAAAGCTATATTTTTTGTTGAAACTGTACAATTTGCTGTGTAATAAGTATTTTTTTATCTGTTAAATCCGCAATACTTTTTTCACAAACAACTTAAAATAGTCTTGAAAATAAATAAAATAAATGATATTATTAATATATATGTTTTAACTTTTTAGTTGAGTAATATTTTTTCGACAAAAGGTTGTCATTTATAATTACAAGCTTTATATTAAGTATTAGATTGTAAAATTTAATACTATTTTCAAATAGTTTTATCAAAGAAACGGAGTTTTACATGACTTTAAAATCGATTTTAGCAGTTGCAGCAGGCGGTGCGCTGGGAGCAGTTTTAAGATATATGGTGAGTTTTATTCCTTTTCGCGGTGATTTTCCTATGGCTACGTTCTTAGTAAATATAATCGGTGCGTTTGCACTTGGGTTTATTTCGGGTCTTGTAATTGATAAGGATGTATCACATACCGCTGAGCTGTTTATGAAAACAGGTATGTGCGGAGGCTTTACAACCTTCTCTACGTTTTCGCTGGAAGCGATAACTTTAATTGAGGGCGGAAAGGTTATCCTTGGAACAGTCTGTATTGCAGTCAGCCTGATAGGCTCATTATCAGGAGTGTTCTTTGGATTAACGCTTGGAAGAGCATTGGGTTAAAGCAAGTAGATTTTTAAGCTTATGCTGTACATATATAACTTAGGCAAGATGTCCATCGTCTCTATAGGCGGCGGGTTTCATTACTCGGTCGGCAATGCCGACCCTTGCCGCATTGAATGACGGGCAAGCCCTTATTGAAAATTTGGACAATATGTCTTTTACCGGAGGAAAAATGTTTAGAAGCAAGAAATGAAATTCTACCCGCTAACTTCTACAGCGTAAGCACTTTAATCGAAAGGTTTCATATTTTAAAGAGGAGGATTCATATGACAATTTCAGAGGTTAAGGATTATCTCGGAGCAAAAATACTCTGCGGAGAAGAGAATATTAATAAAGATGTTCATACCGCCTGCGGCTCTGATATGATGAGCGATGTTCTTGCTTTTGTTAAGGATCAGTCTGTGCTTATCACAGGGCTTAACAATCCGCAGGTCATCAGGACTGCTGAAATGATGGACATTATTTGCATATGTTTTGTAAGAGGAAAGGTTCCCGACCAAAGTATAATTGAAATGGCTGATAATAGGGGACTCGTTTTAATGGCTACGGATTTGAGAATGTTTGAAGCCTGCGGAATTTTGTACGAAAAAGGTCTTCGTGGGGGTGCAAAGCATTGAGTGCGTCTATGACATTTAAATATACCGTTGACGGAGAGGACTTCACCCGTGCGGGAGAAGCTTCGAGCAGCGTCAAGGGCAAGCTCAAGCAAATGGGAGTTGACCCTGAGGTCGTCAGGAAAGTCGCTATCGCTATGTACGAGGGCGAAATTAATATGGTCGTTCATGCAAAGGGCGGAGATATAACCGTTGAGGTAACGCCGGAGCAGATAATAATTACGCTTAAAGACATAGGACCGGGAATACCAGACGTGGAAAAGGCTATGCAGGCAGGTTATTCAACTGCGAATGAAAATATAAGGTCTTTGGGCTTTGGAGCGGGAATGGGACTGCCCAACATGAAAAAGTATTCCGACGAGCTGGATATAGATACGCAGCTCGGAGTCGGAACGACCGTAACTATGAAGGTTAACATAAAATAATCGGCTAAATTAAGGATTTTAGGTTTTGAAATGAGGTGAGGGGAATGGATGATTTTGTGAATTCGGTCAGGCTTGACAAGGATCTGTGCAAGGGATGCATAAATTGCATAAAGCGCTGTCCTACTCAGGCTATAAGGGTAAGAAACGGCAAGGCTCATATTATTCCCGAGTTCTGCATCGACTGCGGCGAATGTATAAGAGTATGTCCGCACCACGCTAAAAAGGCTCACTATGACCCTCTGGACGTTATAAATGATTATGAGTACACGGTTGCTCTCCCGGCTCCGTCCTTTTACGCTCAGTTCAATAATTTAGAGGATGTGAACATAGTTCTGAGAGCGTTGAAGCAAATGGGCTTTGACGATGTGTTCGAGGTTTCCGCAGCGGCGGAGCTCGTTTCTCAGCTTTCAAGGGAATACATAGAAAAGCATAAGGACAAGGCTCCGTTTATCAGCTCCGCCTGCCCATCGATAATCAGGCTTATAAGGGTAAGGTTTCCGAATCTTATCGAGCATATTCTGCCGATAAACGCTCCTGTAGATATAGCCGCTGAGGAAGCTGCCGGGAAAGCCGTCAAGGATACGGGGCTTCCAAGGGAGAAGATAGGCATAATTTTTATTTCGCCATGTCCGGCAAAGGTTTCTGCGGTAAGACACCCGATAGTAAAAGAGAGTTCGGAGATTGACGCAGTTGTCGCAATAAAGCACGTATATAAAAAGATACTTCCGTTTATGGTTGAAGCTCAAAACGACAGTGAGGATCTTGTTCAGTCCGGGAAAATCGGTCTTAGCTGGGGGGCTTCGGGCGGTGAAGCCGGAGGGCTTCTAACCGACAGCTATCTTGCAGCGGACGGCATAGAGAATGTTATTAAGGTTTTGGAGGAGCTTGAGGATCAAAAGATTTCAAATCTTGATTTTATAGAGCTTAACGCTTGTTCGGGCGGCTGCGTGGGCGGCGTTCTGCAGGTTGAAAATCCGTATGCGGCTAAATCGAAGCTTAAGCACCTGAGAAAATATCTGCCTGTAGCCAAAAATCATATTGAAGAGTCAGGCGGCGTAGATAACGCCTTTTGGGATAAGGCTTTGGAATATCAGCCTGTGTTTAACCTCGGACGGGATTTTGCGGACGGGCTTGCAAAAATGGAGCAGGTAGAACAGCTTATGAATAAGCTTCCCGGCTTGGACTGCGGCTCGTGCGGTGCGCCGACCTGCAAGGCGTTAGCCGAGGATATTGTAAGAGGAATCGCCAATGAAAAGGACTGTATTCACCTTCTTCGTGAATATATACATAAAATATCGAGCGATTTAAACGATATTTAGTATGGGAGGAATTATTTATGACCGCTTTACAGCTCATTGAAAAGGCAGGATTCGAGATTCTTAATCTTCCTGAAGAAAATAAAGACAGAAATATCAGCGGAGTATACTGCTGTGATTTGCTTAGCGTCGTTATGTCAAAGGGCTTTGAGGACTGCGCATGGATAACCATTATGGGAAACATCAACGCAGTTGCGGTTGCGGCTCTGACAGAAATGAGCATGATAATTCTTGCCGAGGGTACGGCTGTTGATGAAAATATGATACCCAAGGCTGAATCGCAGGGGATAACCATAGTTAAGTCAGACAAGCCTATATATGAAACGGCGGTGCTGATTCACACCCTGCTTAAAGAAAATGCTT
Source organism: uncultured Ruminococcus sp. (assembly GCA_964617585.1). GTDB lineage: Bacteria > Bacillota > Clostridia > Oscillospirales > Ruminococcaceae > UMGS1601. The sequence continues at coordinate 8,404 of CAZTXS010000024.1, read as the reverse complement.
AGCCTGTCGTACGATTTGCATATACATTCCTGTCTTTCACCGTGCGGAGATAACGAGTCTACTCCTGCAAACATTGTGGGAATGGCATATGTCAAAGGGCTTGACGTCATAGCGCTGTGCGACCACAATACCTCAAAAAACTGCGTTGCCGCCGCCGAAGTTGCAAAAGCTTACGGAAAAACCTTTATCTGCGGTATGGAAATCACCACCGAGGAGGAGGTTCATGTTGTATGCTTAATGCCGAGCTTGGGAAAGGCGCTTGAGCTTGACGAATATGTTAATAAGAGAATTATTCCTGTTGAGAATAAGCCTGAAATATTCGGAGAACAATTAATTATGAACAGCGACGATGAGATAACGGGTCATGAGAACAAGCTTCTTATAAACGCTGCTTCTATATCTTTTTCCAAGGTTTTTCCTTTGGTTGAAGCCTTAGGCGGAGTTGCGATACCTGCTCATATAGATAAGCAGTCAAATTCTCTTTTGGCGAATCTGGGATTTATTCCGCCCGATTCTGAATTTAAAACGGTAGAGCTTAAAAATATAAACAATCTTCCTGAATTAAAGGCGAAGCATGATTATTTAAACGGCTGTAAGGTTATTACTAATTCGGACGCTCATTATCTCGGGGATATTAATGAGCCTGTCAACTTTCTTCACGCTGAAGAGAATTCGGCCGAAGCTGTGATTGACGCTTTGAAAAACCCGAAGCTATTATGATATAACTTAGGCAAGATGTCCCCCCGCCTCTATAGGCGGCGGGTTCCGTTACCCGTTCAGCAGCGGGATACAATCCCCTGCTGAACGGCCGGTCGTCAATGCCGACCCTTGCCGCATTGAATGACGGGCAAGCCCTTATTGAACACGGATTATCCTCGGAGAGGGTTCTATTTACACTTTAAGTTGGGAAAATCCCTAGCTTAAAACTCTAAGGGCATCGTCCCTTTATTGAAACTTTTGAAAGGATTGCATATTATGAAACAGTGCTGTCTGCATGAATCCGGAGAAGATTATTTGGAAACCATTTTAATACTTCACAATAAGACCGGGTATGTACGTTCGATAGATATTGCGACCGAGCTTGGATATTCAAAGCCTAGCGTCAGCCGCGCTATGGGTATTTTAAAAAATAACGGCTATATAACTGTCGAGCCGTCGGGTCAGATAATTTTAACAAAAGAGGGCAAGGAAAAGGCGGAATCGGTTTATCAGAGGCACCTTGTTATTACGGCGTTTTTGGAGAAAATGGGCGTGTCGAAAGAAAATGCGGAGCTTGACGCCTGCAAGATAGAGCATATAATTTCAGAGGAAACGTTTGCAAAAATAAAGGAACGTTGCGATAAATTTTAAATTTGTTTTATTAAGGCACTTATCACAGGTGTCTTATTTTGTCGGAGGCAGTATCAAAGTAAGTTTAAAGCCGTCAAAATAATTATTCGACATTATTTCAATTCAAGCGGAGGGAATATGTGATGAAAAGAAAGCTGTTGCCTGCTGTCATAATTATAATAGGGTGCGTATTTGCATTTTCAAGCTTTTCCAGAACGAATGAAGACCGAGTTATTTCAGAAAACGACAGCTATATTGAAGAGGCCGCCAACCAAAAGGCAAGCCGTCTTGATTACATATTTTCGGACAATCTTGATTCAATTCGTTCAATTGCTTTGTTATACGGCACATCCCTGAACACTCCTGATGTGGATCTTGAGCTGCTTAAAGATCTGGAGAATAACACAAGCTTCGACTGGATACGTTTTGTTGACGTTAACGGTACAAATTATACCAGCGACGGCGAGTCGGTAGATGTTTCCGACCGAGAATATTTTAAAGACGGAATGAACGGAAAAACAGATATTTTTAACAGTTCTTCGCGTATTAACGGCGAAAAAATGGTAGGCTTTTATTCCCCGGTTGATTTTAACGGCGAGGTTATAGGCGTTTTAATCGGATTATGCTCCGAGAATACTTTATCGGACATATTGTCAGGCAGCTTTTTCGGATATTCCGCCGAGGTTTTTTTATGTACCGGGGAAGGAGATATTATCGCCGGTTCGACTACTATGGGTGATATGGACTCGATTTACGACTTTACAGATGATAAGAAATATTTTTCCGAATCCGAAAGCGAAAACTTTCATAAGAGCTTTAAAGCCTCGGAGTCAACGGTGTTTCACTATGAAGGAACTGCCGGACGAACCGGCGGATATCTTCTTCCGCTGGAAACAAGCGACTGGATGCTTATACAAACATTCCCGTCAAATGCGGCGCAAAAGATTATTTCAGACGCTAATTCGGCCGGAGCTAAGCTTCAGATTGAGATAATCATATTATTTGTAATATATATAGTTTATCTTACAATAAACGCTTTGCACGAACGTAACATTCTTAAAAAGCAGGCCAGAAATTCAAGTTATGTAGCGTCAGGAATACAGCAGATTTTTAACGGATTTGTTTTGGTGGATTTAGAAGAGGATACTTATGAATATCTGCTGTCAAAGCCCAAGGATATTAAAATTGCGGTTAAAGGAAAGTTTGAGGACTATAGGAATTACATTACAGAAAATATCTATAACGAAAAGGATCGCTCATCGGTAAAAGAACTTATCAAAAAGGAATGTCTGTATGAGGTTTCAAATCTGAACTTCAACGTTCATACAAAAGAGAACGGCGATCACTGGGATAATATAAGCGTATGCCGTCTGGAGGAAAAGAACGGCAAAACGGTAAAGTTTCTGTTTGTTCGGCAGGACGTTACCGAAATGAAGCAGATTGAGATGAAGGAGCATATGGCTCTTCAGGAAGCCTATAAGCTGGCCGAGCAGTCTAACCGGAGCAAGACGACGTTTTTGTTTAATATGTCGCACGATATAAGAACGCCTTTGAACGCAATCATAGGCTTTACCGCATTGGCGGATTCTCATGCGGATAATCCTCAGCTTGTGAAAGATTATCTGTCTAAAATAGCTTTGTCGGGCAATCAGCTTCTTGACCTTATAAACGATGTTTTGGATATGTCACGTATTGAGAGCGGCAAGATTCAGATAGAGGAAAAGGAATGTCATATCTCGGAGGTTCTAAAGGATTTGAGAGATGTCGTTCTGCATGATTTTATAGAGCATGATTTGGATTTTTACATAGATATGACCAACGTCAGAAACAATGCGGTTTGGTGCGATAAGCTCAGATTGAATCAGATACTTCTCAATCTTCTCGGCAACGCAATCAAATTCACTCCGTCCGGCGGAAAGGTTTCGGTCAGCGTTTATGAAAATGACGGCGCTCCCGAAGGGTACGGTTCATTTACGTTTTGTATCAAAGACACCGGGATAGGAATGAGCAAGGAATTTCAAAAGCACGTTTTTGAAGCCTTTGAACGTGAAAACACGTCGACGGTTTCTGGTATTCAGGGTACGGGACTGGGTATGTATATCACCAAAACCATAGTCGGGCTTATGGGAGGCAGTATATCTGTCGTCAGCAAAAAGAACAAAGGTACGGAATTCATTATAAACGTTGAGTTCCGTTTGCAGAGCGGAAAGCATGAGTTTAAGCCCGCCCCTGAACTGAAAGGTCTGAAAGCTTTAGTTGTAAGCGACGATAAGGACACCTGCAAAACCATGTCCAAGATGCTTGGCTTGATAGGAGTAGGGTCTGAAGTTGTAACGAACGCAGAAAGAGCCTTAGACCTTATAAAACAAAGAGCTGGAATCAACAGCTTTGATATGTTTATTCTCGGCAGAAAGCTTCCCGATATGAGCGTTATCGAGCTTACAAAAAAGATAAAAGCGCAAGCGGCTTCGGTTCCTATTATTATGACGGGGTATGATTGGTCGGATATTCAGGAGGAAGCTCAAAATGCGGGAGTTTCTGTATTCTGCGGTAAACCGCTGTTTTTATCCGAGCTTCACGGCTGTATCTGCGAAGCGTTATCAATAAAGGTTGCGAGAAATAATCATGAAGATAAAAAAGTTTTGAAAAGCGTTAATTTAAGCAAACGCATTTTACTTGCCGAGGATAATGAGCTTAACAAAGAAATAGCTGTTGAGATTCTTGAAAGCTTCGGGTATAAGGTTGAATCCGTTTCGAACGGCAAAGAAGCTTATGAGGCTCTGGAAAAATCGTCTGCCGGATATTTCAACGCAGTGCTTATGGATATTCAAATGCCGGTTATGGACGGATACGAGGCTACAAGAAAAATTCGTGAGATGAATAAAACGGGGATTTCCGACATACCGATTATTGCAATGACGGCGAACGCCTTTGAGGAAGATAAGCGTATGGCGGTTGAGTGCGGAATGAACGGACATCTTGCAAAGCCTATAAATATTGATAAGCTTAAACAAACTCTTGACGATATGCTTGGCTGAACGGATAATAATATAAGCCCTTGATCTCTTATGATTAAGGGTTTTTTATTATGCCCGGGATCTTAAAGTATAAGAGCTTTGATTTTTTTACTTTTGATATAATTACGGGCAAGCTTTATTGAAACTGCGGACATATTCCTGCTCGTTCTTTCATATATATAGATTAAAAACTACACGGAAAGAGGGGCGTAAATATGATTGTTAAAACATTTAAGGTCAGAAAAAAAGGACTGGTTATGTGCGGCGGAATACTTATTGCATTATTAGTTATACTTGTTGTATTCGGAGTTGTTCATAAATTCGCAGGAAAGAATTATACTATGAAAACAGAAAGCGACAGACAGAAGTTTATGAGCGAAATGGGCTGGGAGGTTTCTGAAGAATATACAAGCTGCAAGGTGATTTCTATACCTGAGGATTTTAACGACACCTACGAAAGCTATAACGAGCTTCAGAAGGAACAGGGCTTTAACCTGAAAAAATATAGGGGCGAAATGGTTGAAATTTATACATATGAGGTGTATAATTACCCCGAAAAGTCTGATAACGTCGTTATAAACCTTTTGGTTTTTGAAGGTAAGCTTATAGGCGGCGACGTTTCCTGCAGCGAGCTGGACGGCTTTATGCAGGGACTGAAAAATTCAAATCCCGATACGGCTTCGGACGTAAAGGCTAATGAAAACAGCGAAAGCCGCTCAGAGGATGAAAACAGCTCGGAAGCAGCTAAAAAGAAGAGCAATAAAAATAGTGAAAATAGCAGCTCTGACAGCGATTCGCAGTCTGACGAAAGCGATACAAGCAGCTCTGACAGCAATACCGGGCAGAGCGGCAATGAAGCTTCCTCCGGGGAAAGCGAATCTGTAAGCGAGGCTTCTGAGGAAAGCAGTACGAATTAGGCTGACGATTCAGCAGATAAAAAAATGTTTTAAAACCGGATAATAATGTAATATATTTGAAGCGTGTAAGTATAGGCGGACCGGACCTTGACGAAAATTTACAGATTGGTGAGTGTTTGGAACTTATGCACAAATATGTTGAAAAGATTTTGTGACGTTGGAAAGAATATTATACAGATTTAGTAATTATAAATAATTTCTGTATTTAAACTTTAGTGAAAAAGCCGTTGAAATTACCTATGCAAATTTGTTATTATATTATTGGGCAAACTTATATTTGTAAAAAATATTTTAACGGGAGGTCATAAATAAATGGCAAGTGTATCACTAAAGGGAGTTTATAAAAAATATCCCGGTAATGTTGTGGCTGTTTCAGACTTCAACATTGAAATTAAGGATAAGGAATTTATCATTTTGGTCGGTCCGTCGGGATGCGGAAAATCAACCACATTAAGAATGATTGCGGGACTTGAGGAAATCAGCGACGGAGAGGTTTATATCGGCGACAAGCTTGTTAATGATATTGCTCCTAAGGACAGAGATATTGCAATGGTTTTCCAGAACTATGCTCTTTATCCTCATATGACGGTATTTGAGAATATGGCGTTCGGTCTGAAGCTCAGAAAAGTACCTAAGGATCAGATTGCCAAGAAGGTTGAAGAAGCTGCGAGAATCCTCGATATCGCTCATCTTCTCGACAGAAAGCCTAAGGCTTTGTCAGGAGGTCAAAGACAGCGTGTCGCTTTGGGAAGAGCTATCGTTCGTGAGCCGCAGGTATTCTTACTTGACGAGCCGCTTTCAAACCTCGATGCAAAGCTGAGAGCTCAGATGAGAACGGAAATTGCAAAGCTTCATAAGAGATTGGGAACTACGTTTATTTACGTAACTCACGACCAGACGGAAGCTATGACAATGGGCGACAGAATCGTTGTTATGAAGGACGGCTTCATTCAGCAGGTCGATACGCCTGCAAATCTTTATAACCATCCTAACAACCAGTTCGTCGCAGGATTCATAGGTTCGCCTCAGATGAACTTTATCGATTCCAAGCTGATTAAGGCTGACGGAAAGTATGTTGTAGAGTTCGGTACTGAAGATACTAAGGAAACCCGCGGAGTTAAATATACCGTTGAGGTTCCTGAAGCTAAGGCTGACGCAGAGCTTCTTGAGCCGCTGGTAGGTAAGGAAATCGTTTTGGGTATTCGCCCCGAATGTATTCACGATGAGGAAATGTTCATTTCATCTGCTAAGACGGGTATAATCGACACTACCGTCGAGGTTACTGAAATGATGGGCGCTGAAACGTATCTCTATCTTAATTGCGTTGGTATTCAGCTTATCGCAAGAGTTTCACCGAGAAATAACGTAAGACCTCAGGATAAAATCAAGGTTGCTATCGATCCTAACAGGATTCATATCTTTGATAAAGAAACCGAGAAGTCAATTATCGACTGATTAAAATAAAATTTACGCTCCTCTGTGTGAGGAGCGTAATTTTTTTTATAGTATATTTATTGTTCGGAAAATTCCATGTTATCCAAAGCAAATTGCAGAGCCATGTTTATTATTTCATTTCTTGAACGCCCGCTCTTAAAGGATAGGTTTTCAAGAACTTTATTGGTGCTTTCAGTGATTCGAATAGTTATCGTCGTGGTTCTGTCTTTTTTAGGCGTAATTATAAACTTATTATTCATATCTTTCACCTCGTAATTATTATACCTTTTTATTATAAACAATATAAGCGCACAAAAAACAATAAAAAAGTATTGCAATTTGTATTTAAATATGATACAATATGCTTGTCCTTTACAAATTTGAAGCATTTTAAAATATTATGTTTAGGCTTCTGCTATGACAAAAAAACAAAAAAAAGGAGGTTAATATGTTAAGCTTATTTACCAATTAATTAAATATATTAAAATTGTTCAAATGTAATTCGTTTACATACTATGATTTTTATATTAATATTAAGTTGGTAAGTATTTTGCGGTATTTTTACAATTATAGTTATCATTAACCATAATATTACAAGATGCTTCAAGGGTACAAAATCAAGTAAAAAAACGAAAGGAAGAATTAACATGAGGGCAAAAAGAATTGTTTTCAGCTTTCTTAGCTGTATTGCGCTTTTGCTTAGTTCGGTTCCAAGCTTGGCAGTATTTGCCGACGACGGGGTCGCTAAGATAGGCGAAACTGAGTACGAAACGTTAGCTGAAGCTGTAACGGCAGCGAGCGAAGGAGACACTATCGTTCTTATAAGCGACGTAACCGAAGATGTTGTAATTCCAACAGGCACTGATATTACATTGGATTTAAACGGATACACGCTTGCCAACGTCAGCGACCATACAATTACCAACAACGGTACGTTGACAATAACAGACAGCAGTGAAGGCAAAACAGGAACTGTTGATAACGTGACTCATGCCAAAGCAGCGTTAATGAACAATCAGACAGGAAAGGTTACATTAAACGGCGGTACATTTACAAGAAGTAAAGAAGCCGGAACCGATCCAAATACTAACGGAGGCAACTCCTATTATGTTATCCAAAACTGGGGTGAAATGGAGATTAATTCTCCTACATCAGTATATTCAGACGGAGCTTTTTCAAGCCTGGTTGAAAACGGTTATTATGATTCTTCAAAAGACAACACAACTGGAAATAATCCTACTTTAACAATAAACGGCGGAACATTTGAAGGCGGAATATATTTTGTTAAAAATGACGACTGCGGTATTTTAGTAATAAACGATGGTACATTTAAACTTACCAATGAAAATTCACAGTATGGAGTTTTGAACTATGGTATTGCAGAAATCAACGGCGGAAGTTTTTCAACAATTAGGTCAGTTATATGTAACTACAGCTACGGTACTGCCGTCGACCCGGGCATATTAACGATTAACGGAGGAGAATTCACTTCTGAAATAAGTAATGCAGTATATATTTACAAAGCAACTGATTACCAAGACAGTGAAGGAAACTCCGGTGTAAAGATAACAGGAGGAACATTTGTTACTAATAGCTCTGATGGATATGCCGTGACTACTAAGAACGGCACTAGCGATAATGTAAGTGTAGAAGGCGGAACTTTCTCAACTGACGTATCTGAATATATGACCGATGGTGTGCTTTTAG
>CAZTXS010000023.1:0-24958 GCA_964617585.1 uncultured Ruminococcus sp. | reverse complement strand
AAACAAGCCAAGCGTCCCATTTCGTGCAATCATCTCCATCCCATAAAGCGCATTGCTCTCCAGAAAAACCAGCGCGGTCCAACTGATAATCAGGAGAAGCTCGGTCGTGACCTGCCGATGGAACGCAATCCGCGTCACGACGAGCAGTACGGCATAGGCTACTACAGCCACCAGAAGAACTGTTCCGGCGGAAAAGAAGGACCGGACTGTAGTTGCGCCGTTTGACCCTTTGATAATCATGAGCACTGCGACAATGCCCAGAAGGAAAGCAGGAATCAGCAGCCAGCCGGATTTCATTCCCTTGATGGCACCCGTGGGTCTGAACGCTAAAACCCACCATAACAAATAAAACGCACAGCAGGCCACCAGCAAAAGGTTGCCCCATAGCATTTGTCTGACCGGATTATTTGTTTCAAAAATCATTTTAATCGCCTCCAATCCTGCCTATTTTTGAACAAAGTCTCCCTTGGATAAGTTACCGCAGAGCGATTGTCCTGCCCGATACTAAATTGCCCGATTATCCGAAAACCGCAGTATACTTAAGCTTTCGCAGCTATTTCCCTTCGACCCTTGACATCAAAACGACAGTCTCAACATGCGTCGTCCTGGGAAACATATCAACTGCTTGTCCTTTTACAGCGTTATATCCGTTGTCACATAGGTATTTTATATCTCTTGCACAAGTGGACGGATTGCAGGAAACCATTACTATTTTCTTTGGATTCATCTTAAGCATTGCGTCAAGAGAAACGCTGTCACAGCCTTTTCTTGCGGGATCGGCAATAATTATATCAGGAATTTCTCCACGCTCAATAAGCTTGTTTGCAACAGTCCCAGCGTCTCCGCAGATAAATTCTGCATTGCTGATTCCGTTTATCTCAGCATTAAGCTTTGCGTTTTCTGTCGCTTCAGGAACAATCTCAACTCCTATAAGCTTATTAACTTCTTTTACAAGCGAAAAACCTATCGTTCCGATTCCGCAGTATAAATCAAGAAGTGTTTCATCACCCTTTAATTCCGCATATTCCTTGACAATGCCGTAAATCTTCTCTGCCTGAGCGGTGTTAATCTGGTAAAATGAATGCGGTGAGATTTGAACCCTATTACCGCACATAATATCGGTTATATATTCTTTTCCAAAAAGAATTTCATTGCAGTTTCCGAGAATTACATTTGTTTTGTTCGGATTAATATTTAGCATAATGCTTTTTATTTCCGGAAATGCCCTTGATATTTCCCCGGAAATAAGTTTAAACCGCTTATCGGTTTTGACTGCAACAATACACAGCATTATTTCCTTTGTATGAAATCCATGCCTAATATAAATGTGCCTTATCTGACCTTTACCGCTTTCCTCATTATACGCTTTAAATCCATTTTTATCTAATACTCTAACCGTAGTGCTCGCAATCTTATTAAATATTTCAGGCTGGAGAAAACAGGATTTATTATCAACTACCCTATGTGAACGCTTTGAATAAAATCCGCATACAAGTCTTCCGTTCTTTTCACAAACAGGATACTGAGCTTTATTTCTATACTGATAGATTTCTTCACAGCCCAGAATATCATCAAATTTAATATCCAGCTTTCCTATTCTTTCAAAAGCGTCTTGAACATTGCTCTGCTTTACTTTAAGCTCAGCCTTATAGCTTATGTGCCGAAACGAACAGCCTCCGCACTTTTTATATGTAGTACAGTCAGGCTCGATTCTGTCCTTTGACGGAGTAATTACTTTCTCGATAATACCGTAAGCGTATGTCTTTTTCAGCTTTACTATGCGACAGTTTATTTCATCACCGATTGCCGTAAAAGGAACAAAAACAGCCATTCCCTCATGTCTGCCAACGCCGTTGCCCTCGTTTGAAATACTCTCTATTTTTAGGTTTACAATATCATTTTTCTTCATATTACCACTCTGTTGCTTAACCGCTGATTAACAAATTTGCAGCTTCATCTTTCTTTTTAAGCATAATATCAAAATGCTTTATATACTCAAGCGGAAATTTGTAATTGAATATCCTGTTTAAATGTCCGTCCTTTAAAACAATCTTTGTTGACGCTCCTGCACCCAATGCGATTATAGACTGGTTTTCTTCCATTATGTATATATTGTAAAGACTTTCTTTTCCCTGCTTTGACCAGCCTATATTCTCTAAATTTTCAAGCATATTCTTCTGTCTGTAAAGGTAATAAGGATTATAACCGCTGTCCATAAGCCTATATGACGCATAATCTACCATCTGTTCAGCCGGATTGTCAATAACAGTATCACTCTCACGATTAAGGAAAGCCGCACGCTTAATTGAAAGCGTATGGACTGTCACATTATCAGGATTAAGACTGATAATTTCATCTATTGTTTTCTTAAAACTCTCAACCGTATCGGCAGGCAGTCCTGCTATCAAATCAGTGTTAATACTGTTAAAACCAATCTCTTTCGCAAGCTTAAAACTGTCCAAAAACTGTTTTACTGTGTGACGTCTGTCTATTGCTTTCAAAACTCTGTCATTTAAAGTCTGAGGATTTATGGAAATCCTGTCTGCACCGCATGATTTTATAACCTCCAGCTTTTCTCTGGTTATGGTGTCTGCTCTTCCTGCTTCAACTGTGTATTCTCTAAGGTTTGATAAATCAAAATTCTGTGAAATCGTTTTCATTATCTTTTCAAGCTGATTTGCTTCTAAAGATGTCGGAGTTCCGCCGCCGAAATATATTGTATCAAGTTTTAATCCCTTATCACAGATTAGCTTTGCAGTATAAGCAATCTCTTCGCAAAGCCTGTCAACATATTCGGGAATCAACTTGATACTGCTCTCTACAGATTGTGAAACAAAGGAACAATAAGAACATCTTGAAGGACAAAACGGAATCGAGATATATAGGCTGAATGAGTTATCCCTCATATTCTCAAGTGCTTTTTTCTGAGTTAGAGCTGTCTTATAAGCTATATTGATTTTTTCATCATTACACAAAAATACACTTGAAAGCTCATCCTCAATTTTCTGCTTTGACATTCCATCATCCAGCATTTTATTTACTCGCTTAACGGGACGAATTCCCGTTAAAATCCCCCACTTTGCAGACTTACCCGTAAGTGTTTTAAGACACATAAAAAGAAGCTGTGCAAGCGCAATCTCACAAACGCCATCATAATTCTGTTCAAAGCTTAACATACTCTCTGCTCTTTTAACAGTTTTACCGCCGATTTTGCAGATTGTATAAAGATATGTTCTCTTCCTACCCTTTTTTCGCCTTATAAAGCAAAAATCATCTTGAAAATATTCAGACCTTATATCATAATGAATATCAAAAAGCGTTGCGGGAATAAAAAGCTTAACTACGCTTTCAAGCTCGTATTTAAAATCATTTCCGCTGAATATTAATGTCAAGCGCTTCTCCTTTCTTAAATTTCGTTTTCGAGTTTATTGTTTCATAAATGAATTTCTGACCTTTTCATCAAAAAGACTTGTGGGATTGCCATGCCCTGAATAAACGGTATAGTCAAAGTTCAAATTTTTAAGTTTATTTAAAGACTCTCTAAGCTTTGAATAATCTCCGTCAATCATATCGGTTCTGCCTACAGAGCGGTAAAAAAGCGTATCGCCTGAAAACATAACTTCTTTGCAAAGATAACATACCGATCCGCTTGTATGTCCCGGAGTCGATATAACCTTGAATACAAGCTCATCCTGCGTAACATTATCTCCGTCCTTCAAAGGCTTCGCCTTTTTAAAAGCTTTAAGCGGAATACCTAAATAGTTTGACAGACTAAGGTCATAATCGCTCAAATTCTCCAAATCATCTGAATGAATATAAACCTCACACCCGGTTTTTTCAGCTAAATCAGCTACCGCTCCTATATGATCGATATGACCGTGAGTGAGTAATATCTTCTGCAAAGACAGATTATTTTCCTTTAGCTTGTTTTTTATATAATCCGCATCATCGGGAGCGTCAATAAGAACTGCGTTTTTCTTATCTGTTTCAACAATATAAGAATTAGTCGCAAACGGACTTAACGGCTTAAGCTTTATAATTTTCATATTAATTTAATATTCCTTAAACGGAATAGTTCTCCTTTCTGATTAGTGTTTTAATTCTTTTTTACATCAGTTACTTCTTTATCTACACTTTGAACCTTTGAGAGCTTAGGAATATTTTGCAATATTAATTCTGCATAAGCCCTCTGTCCCTCTGAGCTTAGATGAATTCCGTCATCATAAAACCAGTCGGAGTGTGAATTAGCATACTTTGCCCAATCTATAACATTTACATTACTGTTAATCTCAGCTAATTTATATATAACCGAATTTGTTTTATCCTGCCATTGCAAATGCTCTCCATAGGCCGTAATCCAATAAACAACTCTATTCTTTCCAAAACTGTCTATCAGGCTTTGTCCTGTCTTGAGATCAAACGATCCGTTAGTTCCCAAACCGACAATAACTATATCACCAAGCCTTCCGCTGTTGCTTAAAGAGTTAAATATATCCTGAGAATCATCAACCTGTCTTGATTCCTCAGCGTCTATTATACAGTCGGGGATTAGCTTTTGAATTGAAGACGACGCTCCAAGCATAACTGAATCGCCGACAGCCGTAATAGATTTATACTGTTCATTATTGGTATTTGCATTAACTGCTGTTGAATTTGATGTCGTAACAGAACTTTGCTCTTTTAATTTCTGTGAATTTATATCAAGCTCTTTTCTTAGCTGTTCTTGAGATTCTTTTTTAGTATCGGGAGCAATTATTGTACTAAATATACCAAAACAGCATACTACTGCAAATACTAAAGCAGTTGTAGTAACAATAAACCTTTGAAGGGATTTTAAAAATTTACTTCCTCCCAATTTTATTTTTCCGCTAATTACATTTAAGAACATATGTAACCATACAGACAATACCAGGATTAAACCTACTGTCAGCAGAATATAATAAACAGAGTTAAGCTTTAAATAACGAAAAATAAATATAACAGGAAACTGCCAGAGATAGATTTCATAGCTTATCTTCCCAATCCATGACAACAGCTTGCAATCCAGAAATTTACCGATCGGAAGCTGAGGATTCACTGCATATTTTAATATTAAACAGAAAATCAGACTTGATGCTATCAACCCTATTCTGTAAGTGAAATCCGACTGACCATCCATAAAGACAAAAGAAACAAGAACGATAAGCATAAAAAAGATAAAGCGAATAATATTTGTTCTCTTTCTTTTGCCGGACCATTTATAATTTCTGAAATCTTTTTGATGCGCACCGACAAACGCTCCTAAAAACAAAGAAAACACTCTGGTATCAGTACCATAATAAACTCTTGTTGCGTCCTGTCCGGGTTCAAAAAGTATAATAAGAGCAAGCATTGATAACAATGCAGGTAGTATAAAAACGCCGTTGCTCAAAGATTTATGTCTGCTTTTTCTTATTTTTTGGTAAACAAGAAAAAACAACGGCCATAAAATATAAAATTGTATTTCTATAGATAAAAACCATAAATGCGTAAAAGGCGACGAATTGGCTATCTTGGCGAAATATGACGAATTCTGTGATATCTGCCAAATATTATTATATCCGAATATAATGCTGAATACCTCATGCTGTATTCCGTTAAGTACATCCGGAGTTAAGATTTTCAATGCTCCGATAGTCATAAATATAACTAATAAGAGTGCCGGATAAATCCTACGTATTCGTTTTTTATAATAAGACGAAATGTGAAAATTGCCTTTGTCATAGCTTCTCTCACTTGTTACCGTTAAAAGATAACCGGTTAAAACGAAGAATAAGGATACACCTAAAAAACCGCCTTTTATAACATCCGGAAACAAATGATAAAGCGTAACTGCAATTATTGCAATACCACGCAAACCGTCCAGACCGGCAATATGACCGGTTTGAAGCCCGTAAGCACGTTTTGCTGTCAATGTTTTTCCATCTGACAATTTAATGAAACCACCTTTTGTTCTTATAAAATTAATTTGCCTTGATACATGACTTTATTCAATAAGGGCTTGCCCGTCATTATAAGCCATTACTTATGTCAGATTAAGCTTTTTAAAGCTTTGTTATTTTCCCGTTCTGTCAACCGTAATAATGCTGTCTATCTTTTTAAGCCTTCCGATTACATTGTCAAGCTGTTCTTTTCCTGCAACGCTTATTGTAACTATAACGTTAGCGTTGCCGTTTTTTAATTCTCTTGCTACCGCCTCATGCATAGGTATTTTTATCGCAGCCAAAACGTTTGAAATATCTGCAAGCAAACCTATTCTGTTATAAGCCACAACATCAAGAGTAGCTTTGAAATATGAGGTGTTTCTGTCCTCAGCCCAATGCACAGCTACCCACCTTTGACGATTCTCTTCTGATTTAGTTTGATTTATAAAATTAATGCAATCTCTCTTGTGAACGGAAATTCCGTGTCCCTTGGTGATGAATCCTACAATATCATCTCCCGGAAGCGGCGAACAGCAGGCAGCAAATTTAACAAGGCAGTCCCCTATTCCGTCAACTATGATTCCTGACGAATTGTTTTTACCTGCTTGTGTGTGAATTTCCAGCTCTGACCTGTCTATCTCCCCGGGCTTCTCATATTTTTTAACGTATGAATCCTTAAGCCTTCTTATAACTTTATGAAGCTGAACTCCGCCGTAGCCTATAGCGGCATAAAAGCTTTCAAGACTGTCGCAGTTATGACGTTTCATATCGGCAGCCAAAAATTCTTCAAGATCGCCTTCGGGAATTCGGATAAAGTTGCGCTTAAACTCTCTTTCAAGCTCCGCCTTGCCCTCTGCGATATTTTCCTCACGGCGTTCCTTCTTAAACCATGAACGTATCTTAGATTTTGCTTCATTTGTTTTAGCTATATCCAGCCAAGACCTGCTGGGACCATGGTTTTCGTTATTGGACGTCAGAATTTCTATAATTTCGCCGGTCTGAATCTTATGGTCAATAGAAACCATTTTATTGTCAGCCTTTGCGCCTATCATTCTGTGTCCAACCTGAGTGTGAATCGCATATGCAAAATCAATAACGGTGGCGTCTATAGGAAGCGAAATCATATCGCCTTTAGGAGTATAGGCAAAAACGTCCTCGGGAGCAAGGTCGTTTTTAATTGTTCTTACAATCTCCTCAACATCGTCAGCTTCCTTCTGAGCTTCAAGGATTTTTCTTATCCACACTAAACGCTCGTCATTCTTGTCTTTTTTTGTTATGCCCTCTTTATACTTCCAGTGGGCGGCAATTCCGTATTCCGCAGTGTGGTGCATTTCCCATGTTCTTATCTGAACCTCAAAGGGTATGCCTTCCCGTCCTATAACGGTTGTATGAAGCGACTGATACATATTCGGCTTCGGCGTTGAAATATAATCCTTAAATCTGTTAGGAATAGGATTAAACATATCATGAATTATACCCAAAACGCTGTAGCACTCGGTTACGGTATTCACTATGATTCTGACTGCATACTTGTCGTATATCTGGTCAATATCCTTACCGTCGCGGAAAATCTTCTTATAGATTCCGTAATTGCTCTTGACTCTTCCCTCAATTTCAGGAACAGGATTAAACTCGTCGGAAAGACGAGTCCTTATCTTATCCTTTATTTTTTCAATAAGCTCTATACGCTTTTCCTTACGCATATTCATCTGCTTATCAATTTCTTCATAGGCATAAGGATCAAGATATTGAAAGGATAAATCCTCAATTTCCTCTTTAATCGAACGGATACCCAGCCTGTGAGCGATAGGAGCGTAAATATTCATAGTTTCAAGCGCAGTAGTCCGCCTTTTGGCGTCGGTTCTGTATTGCAGAGTTCTCATATTATGGAGCCGGTCGCACAGCTTTATAATGATTACTCTTATGTCCTGACTGGTCGCAAGAATTATCTTTCTGACATTCTCAGCCTGCTGCTCCTCTTTAGTGGCAAGCGGAATCTTTCTCAGCTTTGTAAGACCGTCAACAAGCATAGCAACGTCAGGTCCCAGCTCACTTCTGACTTCTTCAACAGTAAAGTCGGTATCTTCAACAACGTCATGAAGCAAAGCTGCAGCAACAGAATCAGTATCCATTCCCAAATCAATCGCTATCAAAGCAACTGCTATAGGATGAGTAATATACGGCTCGCCCGAATCACGCACCTGACCCTCGTGCTTCTTTTCCGCAAGTTCAAAAGCCCGGGTTATTTTATCCAAGTCATACTTTTTATCCTCGCTAGTGATTTTCTCAATCAGCAGGTCTATTGAATAGTTATTTGAATTTCCCATTTCGCTTCAGTCCTTATTGTTAAAGAGAATAAATTTTATTTAAAACAGTCGAATTATTTAAGTCAACCCTTCGACTTACTTCAATTATATGTACCGTTTGCTCTGACGCAGAAAGCTTTATAAGTCCAAGCTCGCTGAAAGCGTCCAGACAGATTCTCAGCTTAAAATAATTCATCGACGGAGAATTGAATTTCATAAACAGCTTATCTATTGAAACACACTTCACCGCCATGATATATTTATAAATTTTCACAAGCTCATCTCTTGACGGCTTAACACGATGAATTACATTTTGAGGTACAGCCTCTCCCCGCTTATATGCCTCGTAACAGGATTTAGCTGCAAAATACCGGTTTCCGGAAATACCGTGATTTCTAAAATCCACAACCTTTATCGACAGCCGATCATGTCCGTTATATTGAGTAACCTCCATATTAACAAGCATATCTATTTTATCATTCGTATTAAACGGAAGCTCCTGCGGAGATTTTGAAAATATCAGCGCAGACTGACAAACTCCGTCATAAATAAATTCAATCTTAGAATGTTTTCCCTGCGACAAAGGAATTATTTTTCTTACTTCTGCTCCTATTACAGCAAAAACAGGAGCTTTATTTCCCTCTCCGAACGGCTCTAATAGCTTTAAGCTCTCTGCCATCTTAATGTCAAAATCCTTAGCTCTAAGCAGCTTATCCGCAGTAATTTTCATTCCTGAAAGCTTATCGCAGTCTTTGGCAAACTCAGAAACCTTTTTGATAAATTCAGGTATATCATCTGATTTTATCGTAAAACCGCCTGCGTAGCTGTGACCTCCGTACTTTAACAGTACGTCAGCAGAGTATTTCAGGCACTTATATATGTTAAAGCCCTCAAAGCTTCTTGCCGACCCTCGTCCGATTCCGTCCTCGTCGACCGAAATTATAAAATTAGGCTTTCCGTAAAGCTCCATTATCCTTGAAGATACTATACCGATAACGCCGTGATGCCATCCCCTTCCGCTGATAACTAAAACCTTTTTATTTAATATGTCAGGATTTGTATTAATATATTCAAAAATATCCCTGATTATTAAGCTTTCGGTTTCTTTCCTGCGGTTATTCAGCATAAAAAGATTATCTACGTCAAATTTTGAGGTTTCATCCTCAGACAGCAAAGCGTTTACAGCTATTGAGGCTGAAGCAAATCTCCCTGCCGCATTGATTCTGGGAGCTATGCCGAAAGCAACCGACGATGACGTCACACAGCTTTTATTTATACCGCATTTCTCAAACAGATACAGCAAACCGTAGTTCTCGCTGTTTTCAATCATCTGCAAGCCTTTTTTAACTAACGTTCTGTTCTCTCCCTTAAGAGGAACTATATCCGCAATTGTTCCCACGGCGGCTAAATCAGAAAACTGTTCAAGCACTATTGAATAATCCCCGTCCAGCGCCGCACAAAGCTTGAACGTCACTCCCACGCCTGCCAAATCCTTGAAAGGCGACGGACAGTCCTCCCTGTGCGGATCAACAACAGCGTCGGCGCACGGAAGCTCATCTCCCGGCTGATGGTGATCTGTGATAACGAGTTTCATTCCGAGTTCTTTTATATATTCTGCTTCAGCAATCGCTGAAATACCATTATCAACCGTTATGATAAGAGATACTCCCTTTTCGTTCAACTTGTCGACCGCTTCCTTGTTTATACCATAGCCTTCCTCACGCTGAGGTATATAATACATGACGTTTGCCCCGGCGTAATCTAGATATTTAACCAAGACAACGGTAGAAGTAACTCCGTCGCAGTCATAATCGCCGTATACGCATATCAGATCTCCTGAATCTATTGCCCGGGAAATAATTTCAACCGCCTGCGGCATATCTTTAAGAAGCATAGGGTCGGAAAGCTCGCCGTTTTCAAAAAACTCAACCAGCATATCCATATTGTCAATGCCCCTTGAAACAAGCACTTCGGCGCACAGCGGGGTAAGATCACTTTTCTTAAGAATTTCATTTACCTTTTCTTCATCAGGATTTTTTATTTCCCAGCGTTTCATACAATTTCCCTTTCAGTATTTCTAAATTATAATTATACCACTGTTCGGACATTTTTACAATACAATTTTATAACTTCGTCAAACTGTCCTTGTAGGTTTACAATAGAAGAGGCTTGCCCGTCATTCAACGCGGCAGGGTCGGCAATGCCGACCGACCGTTCAGTAGGGGATTGTATCCCGCTACTGAACGGGTAATGGAAACCGCCGCCTATAGAGTCGGGGGACATCTTGCCTTAGTTATAAGACAAACGGCGGAATGTGGGAGAGAAGCCATTGTAATCATTCAAAGCCGGCAGGCTGCGGCGAACGGCTTAAAGCTAACAAAACAGTAAAAAATAAGTAAATAAAAAAATATTAATTGACTGAATAATTACTTATATGTATAATTAATATAGAACTACAGAAAGGACGATTATTTATTAATGAGAAAGACTAAAATTGTATGTACGATAGGACCGTCAACCGATAATGACTATATATTAAAAGAGCTTATGCTCGCCGGTATGAACGTTGCAAGATTTAACTTCTCTCACGGCGATTATGAAACTCACGAAAAAAGGTTTAATCAAATAGTTTCGCTGCGAAATGAATTAAATCTGCCGATAGCTACAATGCTTGATACCAAAGGTCCTGAGATCAGAGTCGGAAGCTTTAAAGACAATAAGCCCGTTAAGATAAAAGACGGCGGGCTGTTCACATTAACAACTAAAGACGTTACAGGAACAGATAAAATATGCTCAATCACTTTTAAACATCTTCCAAACGATGTTTCAATAGGCTCATGTATTTTAATAGACGACGGTCTGATTGAACTCAAAGCAGAAAAAATCGAAGGTTCTGACATTATATGCAGAGTTATCCACGGCGGAATTATTTCCAATCACAAAGGCGTAAACGTTCCGGGAGTACAGCTTTCAATGCCTTATATCAGCTCCTCCGATATGCGTGACCTTGAATTCGGAGCTAAAATGGGATTCGATTTCATTGCTGCTTCATTTGTCAGAAGCGACGCTGATGTAAAATACCTGAGAAACTTTACTCAAAGCCTGGGCTGGAATACAGCTAAGATTATAGCCAAAATTGAAAATATGGACGGTGTAAACAACATTGATTCTATATTAGAGGCTGCCGACGGAGTTATGGTGGCGAGAGGCGATATGGGTGTTGAAATTCCTTTCGAGCAGATTCCCGCAATTCAGAAAGAAATCATCGAGAAAGCCTATAACGCAGGAAAACAGGTTATCACTGCAACGCAAATGCTTGAATCAATGATAAAGAATCCTCGTCCTACAAGAGCGGAAATAACCGACGTTGCAAACGCAATTTATGACGGGACGTCAGCCATTATGCTTTCGGGTGAAACCGCCGCAGGCGGCTACCCTGTCGAAGCGGTAAAAACAATGGCTCTTATAGCCGAAACAACCGAGCAGGACATTGACTATGAAAGCAGATTTTCAAAAAGAAAATATGACACAAACAAAAGCATAACAAATGCGATTTCCCATGCGACAGTCACCACTGCTCACGACCTGAATGCAGCGGCAATTATTGCTGTTACAAAGGGCGGAAGCACCGCAAGAATGATTTCAAAATACCGTCCGCAGTCAAGAATTCTAGGACTTACAACAAGCGAAATCGCTTGCAGGCAAATGAATATGTCGTGGGGTGTTACTCCCGCTGTTATCAATGAGATGACAACAACCGATGATCTTTTGAATGAAGCTGTAAAAAAGTCAGTTGAATATGGTCTAATTGAATCGGGTGATACTGTTGTTCTCACCTGCGGAGTTCCTCTTGGTATTTCGGGAACTACTAATCTTTTAAAGGTTACTGTTGTGGATTAAGAACAAACTAATTTCAATAAGGGCTTGCCCGTCATTCAATGCGGCAAGGGTCGGCATTGCCGACCGGCCGTTCAGTAGGGGATTGTATCCCGCTGCTGAACGGGTAATGGAACCCGCCGCCTATAGAGGCGGGAGACATCTTGCCTTAGTTATAAAAAGTATAAAGGAGAAAACAATGGCTAATCCATATCTTCCAAAATGGGAATACATTCCCGACGGTGAGCCAAGAGTTTTCGGTGACCGTGTTTATGTATACGGTTCTCACGATAAAGCTGGTTCTGACAAGTTCTGCGATTATGTTTTAAAATGCTGGAGTGCTTCGGTTGACAATCTTAATGATTGGGTATGTCACGGAGATATTTTTCATACTCAGGCAGATTTTGACCATCCTTCTGATACCGACTGGACTACTGATAAAAATGAGCTTTATGCTCCTGATGTTGTAGAAAAAGACGGTAAGTATTATCTTTACGCTTACATCATGAACTCAAAGGGCTGTGTTGCGATAAGCGACAGACCTGAAGGTCCTTTTAAGCTTCTGTCAAAATATAAATATACTATTCCCGATGAGATATGCTGTGACGGATGGTTTATCGATCCCGGTGTTTTTATCGATGATGATGGAAAGGTTTATATTTACTGTGGTTTTGAACGCTCATTTATGGCTGAGATAGACCCCGAAAATATGTATGAAATTTTAGACGGCAGTTGTATTGAACATATTATCCCATGCGAACTGTCAGAAGAAAACGGCTTCGATGAAACAGATAGGCTCTTTTTTGAGGCAGCCTCTATGCGTAAAGTCAACGGCACTTATTATCTGATTTATTCCCCTAAAAAAGGAAGCAGACTTGCCTATGCAACTTCCGACAAACCTACAGGGCCTTTCAAATACCGCGGGTATATAGTTGATAACGGTGATGAATATCCCGACGGAAATAATCACGGCTCTATAGCTTGTATAAATGGACAGTGGTATATTTTTTACCACCGCATGACAAACGGAACAATAATGTCAAGACGAGGCTGTGTAGAAAAAATTGAAATACTGGCGGACGGAACAATTCCTACTGTAGAAATGACTTCACTCGGTTTTGAAGAATCGCTTTCTCCATATCGTGAAACATCTGCAGACATTGCCTGTGTGCTTAAAGGCGGAGCGCTGATAACTGAAAAGAATATTTTTGAGCGTGTTATAACTAATATCAAAAATGGCTGCATAATCGGATATAAGTATTTTGATTTCGGTGATGATTTTTCAAGCAAAACAATGCAGTTTTCTGCCCATGTAAACGGGTTCGGCTGTAATTGTACTATTCACATTATGATAGATGATGAAAACGGTGAAGAGATTGGAAGCTGTCAAATCGGTCACGACAATTCAATTGCAACTGCTATGGTCAAAAAGGTAACAGGACGGCATGCTTTGTTCTTTAAGATAAGCACCGATTACTCAGGGTGGACTGGTGAAATTTTAAACGAACGCTGTCTGTTTGAATTAAAATCATTTATTTTTACAAAGTAAATTAACGATTAAAAAATCCCTTGGATAAAATATCCGAGGGATTTGTAATTTTCAATAAGGGCTTGCCCGTCATTCAACGCGGCAAGGGTCGGCAACGCCGACCGGACGTTCAGTAGGGGATTGTATTCCGCTACTGAACGGGTAATGGAACCCGCCGCCTATAGAGGCGGGGGACATCTTGCCTAAGTTATAAATATTTTTTACTGATATTAATTCTCACTAACGCTCTCTTTAGCTTAATTTCCGCCCTTTCAAATTCATGCTCTCTTGATTTATCGGAAAGGATATCCTCAGCCTTTTGTTTAGCCCTTTCAGCTCTCTCTAAATCAATCTCATCTGCCCATTCAGCAGTGCTTGCCAAGACCGTTACACCGTCTTCGGAAACCTTTAAGATTCCCTCTGAAAGTGCGGCTGCACGATATTCGCCGCTTTCCTGCTTCACCTTCAGCGGGCCCGCCGCAATATTGCACACATAATTAATATGCCCTGCAAGTATTCCAATGTCTCCCTCTGTGGTTCTTATTGTAATCTGCTCGGTTTCACCGTCGAAAAAAATCTTTTCGGGCGTCACAATTTTAAGTTTATAAGGTTTCATATCTATCACCGTTTTGCATGAAAGCTCTCACACAATTCCCTTCTGTGGTAAACTTATAGACTATTCGATGCCTTTTGCCTTTTGAACAACATCGTCAATAGTTCCCGCAAACAGAAAAGCTGATTCAGGTATGTCGTCGTGCTTGCCCTCAATAATCTCTTTAAAACCTCGAATGGTTTCCTTTATAGGAACATACTTGCCCTTCATTCCCGTAAACTGCTCTGCTACAGAGAAAGGCTGAGAAAGGAATCTCTGTACCTTTCTTGCACGGTTTACGGTAGTTTTATCCTCGTCTGACAACTCGTCCATACCCATAATAGCTATAATATCCTGAAGTTCTTTATATCTCTGAAGAATAGACTGAACCTCTCTTGCAACATCATAATGCTCTTTCCCGACTATTTCGGGAGAAAGAATCCTTGAAGTCGACTCAAGAGGATCAACCGCCGGATAAATTCCGAGCGAGGAAATACTTCTGGAAAGTACGGTAGTAGCGTCCAAATGAGCAAATGTTGTCGCAGGAGCCGGGTCGGTCAGATCGTCGGCAGGAACATAAACCGCCTGAACAGACGTAATCGAACCCTTGCTTGTAGAGGTTATTCTCTCCTGAAGCGCTCCCATCTCGGTAGCCAGCGTTGGCTGATACCCTACGGCGGACGGCATACGTCCTGAAAGCGCCGAAACCTCAGAGCCTGCCTGCGTAAATCTAAAAATATTATCTATGAACAATAAAACGTCCTGTCCTTCGACATCACGAAAATATTCCGCCATGGTAAGTCCCGAAAGACCTACTCTCATTCTTGCTCCGGGAGGCTCGTTCATCTGACCGTAAACCAAAACCGTTTTATCAAGAACCCCTGAATCCTTCATCTCATGATAAAGGTCGTTGCCCTCACGGGTACGCTCACCTACTCCTGTAAAAACAGAAATGCCTCCATGCTGATTCGCAACGTTGTTGATAAGCTCCTGAATCAAAACGGTTTTACCTACTCCTGCTCCGCCGAAAAGTCCTATCTTTCCGCCCTTAAGATAAGGAGCAATCAAATCTATAACCTTGATTCCCGTTTCCAGAATTTCATTTGAAGCCGCCTGCTCCTCATATGAAGGAGGATTCCTGTGAATCTCCCATCTTTCTTTTGCCTCGGGAGCCGGCTTATCGTCTACAGGCTCGCCTAAAAGATTAAACATTCTTGAAAGAGTTTCTTTTCCTACAGGAACAGTTATGGTCTTTCCGGTATTAACGGCATCCATTCCTCTTACAAGACCGTCTGTCGAACTCATGGAAATACATCTTACAATATCATCTCCGATGTGCTGAGCAACCTCGACTACAACCTTTGTTCCGTTATTGTCAATTTCAATAGCGTGCAAAAGATTCGGTAAATTGTCCTTATTAAACTGAATATCAACAACCGCACCGACTATCTGCACTATTTTTCCGACGTTTTTTTCACTCACCGATTATACCACCTTTCTAGTTATTACCCATTTGCCCTGAAACAATTTCATTAAGCTCCTGAGTAATCTGAGCCTGCCTTGCCCTGTTATATAAAAGAGATAAGCTGTCTATCATTTCACTTGCGTTGTCGCTCGCAGATTCCATAGCCGTTCGTCTTGCAGCCTGTTCAGCGGCATAAGAATCTATTATAGAGCAAAACATAAGCCCAGAAATATATTTAGGAATCAGTCCGTCAAAAACCTCGCCCGGCGACGGCTCATAGAGCGTCAGAGCTTTTGCCTGCTTTTCCTCCGCCGCATTTATATCGTTGTCCTCAATCGGCAGAACCGTAATGCTTAGAGCATTCTGTACAAGGGTTGAAACAAACGTAGTATATACAAGCTCAACCTTGTCGTATATTCCGCTTCTGAAGCCTGACAGAATCTTCTCGCTTAGCTTTAACGCCCTGCTCATGCTTAAATTTTCACTTATCAGAAATTCTGAATCGTACATATCGGCTTTGCGTTTTTCAAAATGCTCAACCGCCTTTTTACCGATTGGGAAAACCTTAACCGAATGACCGCTGTCATGAAGCGATTTTATTTTTTCTTCGGCAAGCTTAATAACATTGTGATTAAATCCGCCTGCCAATCCCCTGTCGCCTGCCAGAACAACTACTAAAACAGTTTTCAAAAATTCCTTTTTCGTATAAACCGACTTAAATCCCCTGTCGCTCTGAATTTCGCACATCGTTTCATACAGAGTATTAAAATAAGGCTGTGAAGCAACCGCTTTGTCTTTTGCGCTCCTGAGCTTTGAGGATGCGACAAGCTCCATAGCTTTTGTTATCTGCATAGTATTTTCAACGCTTTTTATTCTTCTTTTGACGTCTTTTATGTTAGCCGCTGCCACACAGGTCACCCGCCTTTAATTTTATTTTTCTGAAGCCTTAAAATCCTTGACAAATTTGTCAAGAGCTTCTATAAGCTTCTCTTCTGTTTCTTTTGACAGATCCTTAGTTTTTGCAATCTCGCTTATTATATCAGAACCCTGTGAGTCCATATACTTATAAAGCTCGGACTCAAACTCCTTTATCCTGTGGACAGGAATATCTTTAAGATAATCGTTAATTACAGCGTAAATAATTACAACCTGATTTTCAACCTTGACTGGAGCGCTCTTATCCTGCTTTAGTACCTCAACGATTCTTTCACCCCGGTCAAGCCTTTTCTTTGTGTCCTTATCCAAATCGGAGCCGAACTGTGAGAAAGACTGAAGCTCTCTGTACTGTGAATAAAGCAGCTTAAGCGAACCCGCTACCTTCTTCATTGCTTTTATCTGTGCGTCACCGCCTACACGGGAAACCGATATACCGGGGTTTACAGCCGGCATTACGCCCGAATGGAAAAGCTCGCTCTCTAAGAATATCTGTCCGTCTGTAATAGAAATTACATTAGTAGGAATATATGCCGAAACGTCGCCCGCCTGAGTTTCTATAATAGGAAGCGCTGTCAGCGAACCTCCGCCGTAATCTTCATTTAAATTGCAGGCACGTTCAAGAAGTCTGGAGTGCAGATAAAATACATCTCCGGGATATGCCTCACGTCCTGTAGGTCTTTGCAGAAGAAGCGACATGGTTCTGTACGCTACTGCGTGCTTTGATAAATCGTCATAAACACACAAAACGTCTTTTCCCTGAAGCATAAAATGCTCTCCGATAGAACAGCCTGAATACGGCGCTATATATTGAAGCGGCGCAAGCTCCGACGCAGAAGCGCTTACAACCACGGTGTAATCCATAGCTCCCGCTTTTTCAAGAGTATTTACAACATCCGCAACTGTCGAGCTTTTCTGACCGATAGCAACATAAACGCATATAACGTCTTGGCCTGCCTGATTTATAATTGTATCAAGAGCAATGGTTGTCTTTCCCGTCTGCCTGTCGCCTATGATAAGCTCACGCTGTCCTCTTCCTATAGGTATCATAGAGTCAATAGACTTGATTCCTGTCTGAAGCGGCTTATCAACCGACTTTCTCGTTATAATACCGAAAGCAGGACATTCAACAGGTCTTGTTTCAGTAGTCAGAATAGCTCCCTTTCCGTCTATCGGCTCGCCGAGTGCGTTTACAACCCTTCCGATAAGCTCATTGCCGACAGGAACGGATACAATCTTACCCGTTCGTTTAACAAGAGTACCCTCTTTGATATTTTCATCATCACCGAGCAAAACCGCTCCCACAAAATCCTGCTCAAGGTTAAGAGCCATTCCGTATACTCCGCCGCCGAAATCTAAAAGCTCTCCCGACATACAGTTGTCCAGACCGTGTATTTTGGAAATTCCGTCGCCGACCGTTACAACCGTTCCGACATCGGCATATTGAATCTCGCTTTTGTAATTTTTTATTTGTTCTTTGATTATACCCGTTATCTCATCAGGTCGTAATTTCATAATCAAATACCATACCTTTCTGATAGCCTATTGCATAAAGCCGCTATGCAATTACCGAATTAATCCTTGCCCGAAGCTCGTCAAGCTTATGCTTTATGCTTCCCTGAATCTGAGTATTACCGTACTCAAGTACAATGCCGCCGATTATTGACTTATCCGTCTTTTCTGTCAGCACTATAGTCTTACCCGAAACGCTCTCAAGCTTTGATATAAGCTTGCTTCTCAGCTTTTCTGACAACGGTACGGTCGTTATTGCAGTTACTTCAAGAATATTTTTCTCCTCATTATACAAAGCGTTAAAGCTTTTTATTATTCGAGGTAAATATCTTATTCTTTTCTTGTCTGCAACCACGCACAGAAAATCAAAAGCCGTTTCAGACAGCTCGCTTTGAAAAATATTTTTCAGAACATTTTTCTTATCTTCCTGCTCAACTGTCGGAGCATATAGAAACTTCACCAAGTCCTCGTTGTTTTCAAAGACCTCAGACAGCCAAATCATCTCGTCATGAACTTCTTCTAAGCTGCTGCGTTCATTGCAAAGCTCAAACAAAGCCTCGGCATAGTTATTTTCCAACGAACCATTCATTACAGCTCACCTACATTATCAATAAACTCTTCAATAAGCCTTTCATTGTCGCCCGTGCTGAGATCCTTGTCAACGATTTTTCCTGCAACGTCGAATACCATTCCCGTAATTTCATCTTTGATTTCATTAACGGCAATTTTCTTTTCTTTTTCGATTTCACTATGCGCACTGGCAACAATATGTCCGGCCTCGGTTTTAGCCTCGGTAATTATTTCATCAGAACGTGAATTTGCCCTTTTTGTGGCAATGTCAATGATCTTTGCCGATTCTTCCTTAGCCCCTGAAATCTTTTTGGTATACTCCGCTTTATATTCCTCGGCAATCTTATTAGCTTCATCAGCGTCGTCATAGGTTTTCTGAACCTCGGCTTTTCTCTTGTCTAAAATTGCGTTTACAGGCTTGAAAAGAAAATGCTTAAGCACCAAAAACATAATTAAGGTATTTAGCAATGTAGGAATTATCGTCCCTAAATCTATTGAGAAAAAATCAGTTACTCCGGCGTAAATCATTTTTTATGACCATATTCCCAAGAGAGAATATGCACTCCTTTCCGATGTTTTTTGTTTGTATTATCAAATAAGGCAAACAAAACCTTCAGCCTGAAAATATAATAAGGGCTTGCCCGTCATTATATTTCAGACCTTATCTTTAAACTTTTTACTGTGCTTTTTACAGCTTGCCGATAAATGGATTTGCAAACATTAATAACAGAGCTACAACGAATGCATAAATACCTGTAGACTCTGCGATAGCGCATCCGATAAACATAGTTCTTGTACAGTCGCCTGAAGCTTCCGGCTGTCTTGCCATTGACTCAATAGCCTTTCCTACTGCAAAACCTTCACCGATACCGGGTCCTATACCTGCTATCATTGCCAAGCCTGCGCCCAGCGCCGAACATCCCATAACAATAGCTTTTGCAATTAAATCCATAATAATATCCTCCAATTTAATTATTTTCTTTTATCAAAACCAAAGGCAGGCTTTTTAACTTCCTGTCAATGGATTGCTCCTGAATTTTAATTAATCCGCCGCTCCCGCAACATTGACCATTGTAAGAGTAGCAAATATATAAGCCTGAATACAACCTACAAACAAATCAAAATAAATAGACAAAATGCCCGGTATACCGATAGACGCTATGTTAATTGTAAAACCGCCTATCGAAAAGCTTATGTGAAGAAGCTCGGACAAGCTTCCCAAAGCCATATATATAATGCCCGTGATAACCATTCCTCCTGCAACGTTTCCAAACAGACGGAACGCCATGGAAACAGGCGTCGCAACCTCGCTTATTATGTTTATCGGGGTTATAACGGCAACCGGCTCGGTAAAGGTCTTAAAGAAGCCTAAAAAGCCCTTGTTCTTGAATCTTGTATATTCAATCATCACAAACGTTATAAGCGCCCACGATATAGTTACGTTTACATCTGCCGTCATTGAACGAAGGCCTATTATACTTACCAGGCTTCCTAAAGCGGCATAAACCAGCAAAGTCGCAATATAAGGCGAATAGCACATATATTTTTCGCCCATTGAGGTCTTTACGCTCTTATTTACAAACTCAACGGCGTACTCTGCGATAACCTGTCTTTTTGTTTCAGGCTTGACCTTTAGGTTGTGCGAAAGATATTTGCATAATACGGCGATAACAACAATCAACAGCCATCCGATTACCACCGATTCGGTTATATCAACATTTATATACGGAATGGTAAAAACAACTTTAGGTCCGTGAATATCTAAAGCGTTATTTATCAGCTGCGGACGTATCATTAAAAACCGCCTTCCTTTCTCTGTAGTTAATAAACATAAGTATGAACCTCGGAAAAAGCTGAGGAACAAGCGCCGAGAAAACATTTATAATCTCTGTCGCATATGCAGCAAAGCATATTAAAATAAGAACTGAATATCTCAATAAGTAACATCGAAGCATCATACGCTGCGCCTGCTTTTTGCTTAGGTCAACCGCCCTTATAATTGTTTCCGCCAAATAATAGTGCGACAAAACCGCATATGCAAAGCCTATGCAAAAACCAATTAAAACCGAAAGCCTGAATCCCCAAAAAAGCGATATTAAAAACGCAGATACCGTTAAAATCAACAGTCCGGGAATCATCTCTCTCAATATTCTACCGAGAGGATTGTCATTTCGCTTTACCATTCTAATCACCATGCCTTTGTAACGCACAAAAAAAGCCGTCCGTCAGCGCACGCTCTATGCTTATTATATCAATTTATAATTCGCATAATACTTAAAAATTTCAATAAGGGCTTGCCCGTCATTATATTTAGTGTATTGTAGCAAAAAAATGACTAAAAGTCAATATTTTATTCTGCCATTTTTATTCCGCCGATTACAGAAAAAACACAGTACCGTAACGATTGCACGACACTGTGTTTTCTGTCTAGATACTTTATGCTTAGATTTTAGCAAATTAATTTCCATATGTCAACGGCATATTATCTCAAAAAACATCAACATTAATCTTTTATTTTGTGCTAATTGACATAATTGAATTTATTAACGCTAAACAATTAAAGCTCCATAGATTTTAAATTAATCGGTCTGTTACTTAATCAAAACCGACTTTCGCAATTTATCGATACGTTTGTCAAGCTGCGAACTTATATCCGCACATTCAAAAAGCTCTTGAGCCATTTCATCAGTATATTCAAAATTTTTCTTATATTTAAGCTGATGCTCAAGACTAGCCCAAAAATCCATCGCTATGGTTCTGAGCTGTATTTCTACCTTTACATACTGCTTCTCCTCGGCGAGAAAAATCGGAACTATTACTATAAGATGAAGACTTCGATACCCGTTCGGCTTAGGGTTTTCAATATAATCCTTTTTTGAAATAAGAGTTATATCATCCTGTCTGAGCAGAGCGTCCGCAAGCATGTATACGTCTTCTATAAAAGGACAGGTAACCCTGACTCCCGCTATATCGTTCAAATGCTCTTCGATTGAATCAAGCGTAAATGGATGTCCGTATCGTTCAAGCTTTTCTTTAATGCTTTCTACAGATTTAAGCCTGCATTTTATATTGCTTATGGGATTGCGAACAAGCTGAGGTGAAAACGCTTCGTTTAATACTTTGAACTTTGTTTCAATCTCCATCATGGCGCAGTTATAATAAATCATAAGCTGCCTTAGCTGTTCAAACATCTGCTTAGCACGGTCAAAGTCCTCTTCCTCAAAAAAGCTTACTAAAATATCTTCTTCGTCTTCTTTAACATTGTCAACGCTTTTCATAATAACGCCGCCTCTTTTATTTTGTATAACGTTTAATCCGCATACAAATTTATGAACGCTTAAATAATAGCAGACGCATATGAAAAACTGTTGATAAAACTATGAAAATTATTTCATATATTTTTATTTATTTGAACCGTCTTTCATTACGGCTTTTAGTATATACATATCAATAGGAGAATATGCTCCTTGGAAATAATCTGTGTTAGGCGCATTTACCTCGTCCTTGTCAACCTCAATCTCATATGGCAGCCTGAGAGAAAAATCAGTTCCGAACTCTCTCTTTCTGAAAGCAACCGAACCTTCAAATTTATCTGCAAACTGCTTTACCAAAGGAAGTCCGAGCGCTTCTCTCAAATCAAGCTTATTTGCGTTTGAAAACGGTTCAAATATGTTCTTGGCTTTTTCATTGTCGATTCCTATGCCGTTGTCCGAAACAACTAAAGCCGCATAGCCGCCTTCCTTTTTAAACTCCACAAATAACTGCTTTGTCGTATTCTTGTTATACTTTATGCTGTTTGAAATAATATTCATTATAGCTACAGTATATCTTGAATAGTCAGTTTTTAAATAAATATCTTTTTCAACCAGGTAATTAAAGCTCATACCCTGATTGTTCGCCGAACGCTTTATGGCGGATAGCAAATCATTTATAAATTCAGACGCATTAGACAGAATAATATTAAAATCATTAGCTCCGTAAGCAAACATTTCTTCAAAGTTAATGCAGGAAGCAAGCGTATTATTCAACGTCTGATTTATATGCGCACTTCTGTCCATAAGATCATATTCTTCAAGATCCTCCATCCTTTTACCAATGATGTCGGCATTAAATGCTATTTCAGTAGCGCTGTTTCTCAGCGTTATTAAAAACTTTTTAAGCGTCGACACAAACGGCGAATATATGTACTTTTCAAGCTCACCGAAAAAGTCATTCATTGTTATTACATAACCTTCAAGGTTCTTATCTTCATCATCACTGAAAACAGGAAGAACGTTCACCGAACAAAAATGTTCGTCGTTTTCATATATAAGCATCTTTTCTTCCGTCACCGGAAACTTTACTGCATATTTTTTACCGTTCTTTCTGCCCCAGAAAACATCCTTCTGATCTGTCTTAGCCTCATAAAAATCCATTTTTCTGAGTCTGTACGGTGCGTCTTTAATATTAGACCAAAGAATACTCATATACTGATTTACAATAAATATTTTTTCCTTTGAAGAAGAAAAAACTTGGGATAATACTTTAACTTTACTTTCATCCATAATTACAGCTCCAATGTAAAATTTTTTGTCTGTCTTATGACGCTTTTTGTCTGAATATCATAAATTCGAGTACATTATAACATACACAATCGGGAAAAGCTACAGAAAATCGAAAAATAAAATAACAATTTTGTGTCGAAATTCGTAAGATTAAACAATATTTTGCGATTTAATCTTGAAGATTCTTGAATTAGACCGAAAACGGTATCTTAATCTCAATGACATTAAGATACCGTTGACAGCTCGCATAACACGAGTTAAAAAAATTTGAGTTGTTAGTTTAAATCTCTCAAATCCATAGCTTTTTCCAAGCTTATGTCTGTGCTTAATTTATAACATACACAATCGGAAAAAGCTACAGAAAATCAAAAAATAAAATAACAATTCGACGTCGAAAAATGAATTTCGACTGAAAAAAATGAGACTGCATTTTGTGATGATGAAAATCTCAATAGGTCAATCAATTTAATTTTTTATTATCTCTTTATAACTTCCCTTATGCAGGGACTTGGGGTTGATAACTTGCGTGACGCAAGTTAAATGTAAATTTAAGTTATTAATTTAAATCTCTCAAATCCATAACTTTTCCCAAACTTATGTATGTGTTTACATTATTACAGGTTTTTTTCCATATGTCAAGAATTTTTTAATAACAAATGGTATTTATTATTTGAACATATTGTAAATTAAAAATTTAAATGTAAATTTCAATAAAATTTTGAATATTTCTTTTCTGAAAAAAGTAATGTATAATTATAATATATTAAACAGGAAAGGCGGTAAAATTATGTTTGAAGTTGAAAAGAATAAATCAACAAACAAAACAATAAGAATGCCTGATGATCTTATAGATAAACTTGACAAATTAGCAGCAAAAAATGAAGTCAGCTTTAGCAATATAGTAGTTCAATGCTGTAAGTATGCCTATAAAAATTTAGGACATAATAATTTCAAAGATGATTTAATTAACAATGATGATAAATAATGTAAGGTAAAATTTATTATAAATCTAAGTTATTTTTTAGTAAAAGACTTGAAATATGCTTTTGAATGTTGTAAAATAATTAATATAAATTTTAAAGGAGGTATATTAATTATGGCAGTAAAAGTCGCAATTAATGGATTCGGCCGTATCGGTCGTTTGGCGTTCAGACAGATGTTTGGCGCAGAAGGTTATGAGGTTGTCGCTATCAACGACCTGACAAAGCCTTCAATGCTCGCTAACCTTTTAAAGTATGACACTGCTCAGGGTGGATACTGCGGAACTATCGGCGAGGGACTTCACACAGTTGAGGCTGACGATGAAGCAAACACAATTACTGTTGACGGTAAGACTCTTACAATCTATAAAGAAGCAAACGCTGCTGAGCTTCCTTGGGGAGAGCTTGGAGTAGACGTAGTTCTTGAGTGTACAGGTTTCTATTGTTCCAAGGAAAAGAGTCAGGCACACATTGACGCAGGCGCTAAGAAGGTTGTTATTTCAGCTCCGGCAGGAAACGATCTTAAAACAATAGTATTCTCAGTTAACGAAGATACTCTTACTAAAGACGATACAATTATTTCGGCAGCTTCATGTACAACAAACTGTCTTGCTCCAATGGCGGACACGCTTAACAAATATGCTGAAATCCAGAGCGGTATCATGTCAACAATTCACGCTTACACAGGCGTCCAGATGATTCTTGACGGT
>CAZTXS010000022.1:0-25291 GCA_964617585.1 uncultured Ruminococcus sp. | reverse complement strand
AAAAAATAAAGGTCTACAGCGCATGGAATAAAAAGCTCAGAAAGGTTAAAGTAAAATAATTATTGCAAATTAAATAGTTAATTAAGCGTTTAAGGAAACTTAAGCGCTTTTTTTCAATAAGGGCTTGCCCGTCATTCAACGTGGCAAGGGTCGGCATTGCCGACCGGCCGTTCAGTAGGGGATTGTATCCCGCTACTGAACGGGTAATGGAACCCGACGCCTACAGAGGCGGGGGACATCTTGCCTTAGTTATACGGAGGATGATTTTTTTGTTGATATACTTTTTTTATTGTGTTATAATCATTGTTAGTAAAATTTATATTGCCGGAGTGAAATTGATGATAATATATAATGCGAAAATTTACACAATGAATGACAGCGATGAAATAATCGAAAACGGGTTTGTTGAATATGAAAACGGAAAGATTGTCAGAGTCAGCGAAGGCAGACCTGATGTTATAAATGATGAAATGATGAACGCCGATGGAATGTCGCTGTATCCGGGTTTTATTGACGCACACACGCACCTTGGTCTTTTCACAGGCGGCGTAGGTATAGAGGGAGAGGATTTTAATGAGGATTCAGATCCGGTTACGCCTCAGCTAAACGTCATTGACGGAATAAACCCTATGGATTCGGCTTTTAAGGATGCAAGAAAAGCAGGGATCACTGCCGTTGCCGTTTCTCCGGGAAGCTCAAACGCAGTATGCGGAAGTATAATAGCTTTAAAAACTGTCGGAAAACGCATAGATAATATGTCGCTTGGAAAAGTGGGAATGAAAATAAGCCTCGGTGAGAATCCTAAGATGACGTATATGGATAAGGACGCAGCTCCCGTAACAAGAATGGCGATAGCTTCGCTTATAAGAGAGGCGTTGAAAAAAGCTGAAAAATATATGACAGATAAAGAAAACGATGATGAGCCTCCCGAGTATGACGCAAAGTGCGAGGCTTTGATACCCTTGCTGAAAAGAGAAGTAAGGGCGCATTTTCATTGCCACAGAGCCGACGATATTTTTACTGCGATAAGAATAGCAAAAGAGTTCGATTTGGATTATATTTTGATACATTGCACAGAAGGACATTTAATTTCAGACGAACTGAAAAAAGAAAGTGCTTCAGCAGTAATTGGTCCAATAATCTGTGATAAATCCAAACCTGAGCTTGCTAATCTTACTCCGAAAAACTGCGGTCTGCTGAACTTAGCAGGGGTGGAGGTTTCAATATGCACGGATCACAGCGAGGTGCCGATTCAGTATCTTCCTATTTCAGCAGGGATTGCAGTTAAAAACGGACTGGATTTTTACGAAGCTTTGAAAGCCGTTACAAAAATCCCGGCAAAGCAGTTAGGGCTGTCTGACAGAATCGGTTCTGTTCAGGCGGGTAAGGATGCGGATTTTGCAATGTTTAATTCTAATCCTTTCGAGGTAATGAGCAGTCCGATTAAAGTAATAATAAACGGAGATGAAGTATAGATGAAAGAGATAAACGTCAAGGAAATTGAGAAAAAGGTTTCGGAGCTTTGTATAAGCGCAAATCTTTATCTGCCCGGAGATTTGGAGGACTGCATTAAGCGCAGAGCCTGTGAAGAAAAATCAGAGGTCGGAAAAAATGTGTTTTCTGATTTAGCTGAAAACATTAACGCCGCCAGAGAAGAAAAAATTCCGATATGTCAGGACACAGGTATGGCTGTTGTATTTTTAGAAATCGGTCAGGACGTTCATTTCACGGGCGGTTCTTTATATAAAGCAATCAATAAAGGCGTGGCAAGAGGTTATACCAACGGTAGCTTGCGAAAGTCAATAGTTTCCGATCCGCTTGAACGCGTCAATACTAACGATAATACTCCCGCCGTAATACATACAACTATTACAGACGGCGACAAGGTTAAAATTATTGTTGCGCCCAAGGGCTTCGGAAGTGAAAATATGTCGGCGCTAAAGATGATGACGCCCTCTGCAACGAACGAGGAAATAGTCGATTTTGTTGTTGATACAGTTGCAAAGGCAGGCTCGAATCCTTGTCCCCCGATTGTTGTTGGAGTGGGCATAGGAGGAGATTTTGAAAGCTGTGCCTTAAACGCTAAAAAAGCATTGTGCAGACCTGTGTCTGTAAGAAATCCCAAAGCTTTGTATTCTGATTTGGAGCAAAAAATGCTTGAAAAAATCAACAGACTGGGAATCGGTCCTCAGGGCTTCGGTGGAACTGTGACTGCTCTTGCGGTGAACATAGAACAAGCTCCGACCCATATAGCCGGACTTCCTGTGGCGGTAAACATAGGATGCCATGTGACAAGACACGCAGAGACGGTTTTAGCGTAAGCTTAAATCTTAGCTGTTCGCAATAATTATTTTAGAAATCAGCGAATAAACAAGTATTGCAACATAAATAAGTATTACAGGGTTGAGAAAAATCTCAATTCGTTTTTTGCTTTCGGAAAGTGTTGTAGTTTCATCGCAGGTTTTCAATTTAAGGCTGAAAAGCTGTCCTCCTTTGATGAAAGCTATAGCTATACCCGCAAGAACAACTGCGTCTACCAGCAGATTGTATATCAATGTGACAGCGGATGAATTAATGCTTGCGTTTATGTTCATCAGACAGGGGAGAACATTATTAAGCGAATGCATAATTATAGACGGAACTATTGAATTTGCCTTTGTATCGACAATGGCAAAAACTATTCCTATTGCGAAGGCTCCGACTGCCTGCGGAATATTTTTGTGCATAAGAGCAAACAACAGAGCTGAAAGCATAATCGCATATTTTCTTCCGAAAGGGGAGAGCGTTTTAAGAATAAGTCCTCTGAAAACGATTTCCTCGGCAATAGGAGCGATGACAACAAGATAAAGTATTGTAAGAATTATGGCTTTTGCGCTGAACGAATCAACTGAAAAATCAGCAGTGGGAATGGTCGTTCCTCCCTTGCTGAACAGCTTCGTTATGATATTGGTGACAGCCGTAAGAACAGTGTTGATAACAAGACCTACGGGATATGCCCACAGACCCAGCTTGACGTTGCTTTTGCTGAAATTAACTGTGCTTAAAACCCTTATTCCCATAAGTCTTGCGGTTATTATCACAAATATCAGAGCGACAACTATAACAAAGCAGGAGTATCCCATATTAAAGGCTGTGGAATTTATCATATCCTCTTTGTTTTGTAAAAAATCGTTTACAAGCTCTGCGCTGAAATTAAGACTTTTGGCAGAAATGGCATAATAACCGTATATAAAAACTTGCTTTGCAAAGTACATAAATATCAGGTCGTAAAGCAAAAACAGTACGCCCAGCTTTGTTACATTATTACGCAAAGCTTTTCTTTCATTTTGCTGAGCCGTCGTAAATTCAGCTGATATTCGGTCATTCATAGGCTTTGCACCGCTTTCTTTAATAATGAATAAAAACAGACGGATAAATCCGGTCAGGACAGATCGCTGTTTTTGTATTATATCATATAATATTAAATCTTTTCAAGTATAATTTGTGAAGTCATCGGTTATTAAGCGGTTTGAGCATTTTAAAAAGTATCAAAATTGCTATATGTAAATAAACTATGAACATACATAACAGACGCTTGATTTTTGCTTCAGCGGTGATATAATACTATTAGCACTCGAAATAAGAGAGTGCTAATCTGCTTTTTAAGAATTATAAAGACGTTGAAAGGACTGGTCAAAATGGGAAAAAAACAATTTAAGGCAGAATCTAAAAGACTTCTTGAAATGATGATAAATTCAATCTACACTCATAAGGAAATCTTTTTAAGAGAACTTATTTCAAACGCTTCGGACGCTATTGACAAGCTTTATTTTAAATCTCTGACAGATACGAGCATAGGACTTAACAAGGACGATTTTGCTGTAAATATAGAAGCGGATAAGGAGAGCAGAACTCTTACAATTTCGGATAACGGTATAGGAATGACCAAAGAGGAACTCGAAAACAATTTAGGAACTATCGCAAAAAGCGGATCGCTATCTTTTAAAAACGACAACGAGCTCGGCGAGGACGTAGATATTATCGGACAGTTCGGCGTGGGCTTCTATTCGGCGTTTATGGTAGCTAAAGAGGTAACGGTCGTGTCAAAGGCTTTCGGTGATGAACAAGCTCATATTTGGAAATCATCGGGCGTTTCCGGATATACTATTGACGATTGTGACGCAGAAGTGAGCGTCGGTACGACAATTACTCTGAAAATTAAAGATAATACAGATGACGAAAACTACGACGAGTTTTTAGAGCAGTACAGAATTCAGGATTTGGTTAAGAAGTATTCCGATTATATTCGTTTTCCGATAAAAATGGAAATGGAACGCACAGAGTATCCCGAGAAAAAAGAGGGAGATGAAAAGGAGCCGGAGCCTGTTACAGTTAAGGAAACGGTTACTCTTAACAGTATGGTTCCTATTTGGAAGAAGAATAAGAGCGAGCTTAAGGACGAAGATTATAACAGCTTCTATAACGATAAGTTTATGGACTATGAAGCTCCGCTTGCACATATTCATTCAAAGACCGAGGGCATCGCAACCTATGACGCTTTGTTGTTTATCCCTTCAAAAGCTCCTTTCGACTATTATTCAAAGAACTATAAAAAGGGACTTCAGCTATACTCCAGCGGAGTTATGATTATGGATTGCTGTGAGGATTTGCTTCCCGACTATTTTAACTTTGTTAAGGGACTTGTAGATTCTCAGGACTTATCGCTGAATATTTCAAGAGAAATGCTGCAGCAGGACAGACAGGTTAAGATAATCGCCAAGAATATAGAAAAGTCGATTAAGAACGAGCTTTCCAAGATGCTTAAGAATAACAGAGAGGATTATGAAAAATTCTTTAAGGCTTTCGGCCTTAATCTTAAATTCGGAATCTATCAGAGCTATGGAATGGCTAAAGATACCCTGCAGGATCTTCTTATGTTCAAGTCCTCCTTTGAAAATAAAATGGTTACGTTAGACGAGTATGTCAGCCGTATGAAAGATGATCAAAAGTTTATTTATTATGCTTGCGGCGAGAGTGAAGCCAGAATCGAAATGCTTCCTCAGACTGAAGCCGTTAAGGATAAAGGCTATGAGATTCTTTATTTAACAGATGATGTGGACGAGTTTACTATCAAGATGATTATGAACTATAAGGAGAAAGAGTTTAAGTCTGTTTCATCAGGCGACCTTGACCTCGAAACCGAAGAGGAAAAGGAAGAGGTTAAAAAGAAGTCTGAGGAAAGCAAGGATATGTTCGACTTCATGAAGGAATCGTTAGACGGCAAGGTTTCTGAGGTAAGACTTTCTTCAAAGCTTAAAACCCACCCGGTTTGCCTGTCAAGCGACGGTAATGTTTCAATAGAGATGGAAAAGGTTCTTAACTCTATGCCGCAGAATAACGAAAACAAGGTTAAATCTGAAAAAGCACTTGAAATAAACGCTTCGCATCCGATTTATGATAAGCTCAAAAAGCTTTATGAAACCGACAAGGATATGCTTAAGGTTTATACAAGTCTTTTATATAATCAGTCGCTTCTCATTGAGGGTATGAGCATTGAAAATCCGCTTGAATTTTCTAATCAGATTTGCGATTTGATGTAGGAAACGGTGACGCTGAAATAAGTCTGTTTGTTTTCAGGTGATAAAAATATTTCGTTTTGATAAACGTCAAGCTTATTAATGGACAATTATCATATATATGAGTAAAACTGTCAAGGTATATTTAAATACCCTGACAGTTTTATTATTACTTAGCAAAACGCACCCATGCAATTATGCATTGAGTGCGTTTTACCATAATTTATAAGTGGGATGGGGGCAATGTTAATAGTGCTGTTTTTTAATAATGAGTGTTATGCACAGCAAACATATCCTCAACACTTATTGTTAAATTGAAATATTATTCGTCCTGAAGAGCGTCATAGCCTTCTTCGCCGGTACGAACCTTAACAACGTTTTCAATGTCGTAGATAAAGATTTTACCGTCGCCTATATGACCTGTGTAAAGAGCCGACTTAGCGGTTTCGATGACAGTTTTAACAGGAACCTTGCAGACAACGACCTCCGCCTTTATCTTAGGAAGCAGATTAGCCTCGACTTCAACGCCACGGTAGAACTCCGCCTGACCTTTCTGCATTCCGCAGCCTAGAACGTTCGTAACCGTAATACCTGTTACGTTGATAGTTTCCATAGCTGCGATAAAGTCCTGAAGCTTCTGCTGCTTAAATACAACAACGATTTTTGTGATCTTCGGATTACCAGTAGTATAGTTTTCAACCTCAACCGCTTTATCAACAGGAACTGCCGGAGCAGGGGGAGGAGTAATTTTTTCAACGCTTGAAGCGTCATCAGAAGTGTAAGCCGAGATAGCTGAAACAGCAGGAGCAAAGTCTGCATAAGAAGATACAAGACCATGTTCTGTTGTGTCAAGACCGATGATTTCTTCCTGTCTTGAAGCCCTCAAACCAACCGTAGCCTTTATAGCGAAGAACACTATTGTCATAGTTATCGCAGTCCAAGCTCCTACTGTCAATACGCCCAGAGCCTGTTTGCCGAGAAGCTCGAAGCCGCCGCCGTAGAACAGACCTACTAAATCATTTCCCGGAGCGGATTTAGTTGCGAATAGTCCGACGGCTAAAGTTCCCCAAATACCGTTAAACATATGAACCGCTACAGCTCCTACCGGATCGTCTACGCGAATAACGTAATCTAAGAACCAAACGCCGAACACAACCAAAAGACCTGAAACGATACCTACGATAAACGAGCCTGTGCAGTCCATAACGTCGCAGCCTGCGGTGATACCTACAAGTCCCGCAAGAGAAGCGTTCAGACACATTGAAACGTCAGGCTTGCCGTATTTAATCCAAGTGAAAATCATACAGGTTACGGTAGCGACTGCCGGAGCAACAGTTGTTGTAAGGAAAATAGAGCCTAACTGAGCAACTGAAGTTGCAGCGGCACCGTTGAAGCCGTACCAGCCAAGCCATAGGATAAATACTCCCAAAGCTCCGATTGTAAGGTTATGACCGGGGAAAGCATGAACTTTAATTGTTCCGTCCTTGCGCTTTGTGAACTTGCCGATACGAGCGCCGAGAATTTTAGCTCCGATTAAAGCAGATATACCGCCTACCATATGTATAGCGCATGAACCTGCAAAATCGTGGAATCCGAGATCTGATAACCAACCGTTTCCCCAAATCCAGTGAGCTTCAATAGGGTAGATAAGACCTGAAATAACCGCTGAGTAAACGCAGTATGAAAGGAACTTGGTTCTTTCCGCCATAGCTCCCGAAACGATAGTTGCCGTAGTAGCGCAGAATACAAGGTTAAATACGAAGTTTGACCAGTCGAAGTCTGCGTAGTTTGTTAAAATGTCGAATCCCGGCTTGCCTATAAGGCCTACCAGATCCTCGCCGAGTAATAAGCTGAAGCCTATTACGATGAACATAACCGTACCTATACAGAAGTCCATCAGGTTTTTCATAATAATGTTTCCGGCATTCTTTGCTCTTGTAAAGCCCGTTTCTACCATTGCAAAGCCTGCCTGCATCCAGAATACTAAAGCAGCTCCGATAAGGAACCATACTCCGAATACCGTACCGTCAATTGCTTCAGTGATTCCTTGAAGTACATTATCAGCTAAAGTAATCATAAATAATCTCTCCTTTTGAAAGTTAAATATAAAAAAGGTACAGATTTTCCTAAGGGGAGGGTTTTCCCGGGAAATCTGTACCTCTTTGTACATTGAATTATTAAATTATATATTATACATAGAACAGCATTTTTCCGTATGTCGGATAAGGCCAGTATTTTTCACCTACGAGTGTTTCAAGCTGATCAGCAGGAGCTCTGAGCATACCCATTGCTGTCAGAACCTCATCGTGGTAGAAGGTTGAAGCTTCTTTTATATTCTCAATTCCCGAAGCCTTGACCGTTAGGTCTTCAAGCTTCTGAAGATTATCGTAAGCTTCTTTTTCAAGAGAGGTCAGCTTTTTAACCAGATCGATTTCATATGTAGGTTCAGCGCCGCATTCTTTAGCAAGCTTTGCAGTTTGGCTTAGCTTTCTGACATACGATGAAACCGCAGGGAGAATATCTTTCTTGGCCATGTCAATCATAGTCAAAGCTTCGATGTTAATTATTTTAACGTATTCCTCTAAAAGTATTTCAACTCTTGAGTGAATTTCCGTTTCGGTATAAACACCGTGCTTTTCAAAAACTTCGATATTTTTAGGATCAGCAAAATGCGGAATAGCTTCAGGAGTAGATCTGTAATTCAAAAGACCTCTCTTTTCAGCTTCAATCGGCCATTCTGCGCTGTAGCCGTCGCCGTTGAATATGATATTTTGATTTTCCTTAATAGTCGTTTTGATAAGCTTATGAAGCGTTCCCTGGAAGTCCTCAACACCCGTAAGCTTTTCAGCAAACTCGTCTAAAACCTCAGCTACAATAGTGTTTAAAACTGTGTTAGGACCTGCTATTGAAAGTCTTGAACCCGGCATTCTGAACTCAAATCTGTTACCCGTGAATGCGAAAGGCGAGGTTCTGTTTCTATCTGTGTTATCCTTAGGGAATGACGGCAGAACGTCAACGCCGATCTGGAGATCAGCCACTCCGTCGCCGTCGTAATCGACATCATTACAGATAGCGTCTAAGATTGCAGTCAATTCATCGCCTAAGAAGATTGATATGATAGCGGGGGGCGCTTCGTTAGCTCCTAGTCTATGGTCGTTACCTGCTGTTGCAACAGAAAGTCTGAGAAGATCCTGATATTTGTTTACCGCTTTGATTACCGCAGTCAGGAATAGTAAGAACTGAGCGTTTTCAGCCGGTGTGTTTCCCGGATCTAAAAGATTGAGTCCTGTATCTGTTGAAAGCGACCAGTTGTTGTGTTTGCCGCTTCCGTTTACGCCTGCAAAAGGCTTTTCGTGAAGCAGGCATTTGAATCCGTGCTTTTTAGCAACCTTTCTCATAGCTTCCATAGTTAGCTGGTTATGGTCGGAAGCGATATTTGTCGTTGAGAAAATCGGCGCAAGCTCATGCTGCGCAGGAGCAACCTCGTTGTGCTTTGTCTTAGCTGTAACTCCAAGCTTCCAAAGCTCTTCATCGAGGTCCTTCATGTAAGCTGAAACTCTCATTTTAACCGAGCCGAAGTAGTGGTCTTCAAGCTCCTGTCCCTTTGGCGCAGGAGCGCCGAACAATGTTCTTCCTGTGTAAATAAGGTCTTTTCTCTTTGAATAATCTTCTCTTTCAATAAGGAAGTATTCCTGTTCAGGACCTACTGTGGAAAAAACTCTTTTAGCCTTGACTCCGAATAAATCAAGAATTTTCAAAGCTGATTTTGAAACTGCCTCCATTGAACGCAGCAAAGGTGTTTTCTTGTCAAGAGCTTCTCCTGTATAAGAACAGAAAGCTGTGGGAATACAAAGCGAACCGTCTTTTATAAATGCAAACGAAGTAGGATCCCATGCGGTGTATCCTCTTGCTTCAAATGTAGCTCTCAGTCCTCCGGACGGGAACGATGAAGCGTCTGGCTCTCCTTTGATTAACTCTTTTCCGCTGAATTCCATAATAACTCCACCGTCTTTGGTTGGAGAAATAAAGCTGTCGTGCTTTTCAGCCGTTATGCCGGTCATAGGCTGGAACCAATGTGTAAAGTGCGTTGCGCCCTTTTCAACCGCCCAGTCCTTCATTGCGTTTGCAACAACATTTGCAACCGACAAATCCAAAGGCTTTGAATTATCAATGGTTTCCTTCAATGCTTTGAAGGTTTCTTTCGGCAGTCTTTCTTTCATAACCTTGAGGTTGAAAACGTCTTCGCCGAAAAGCTCGGGAATGTTGCTCATATGAGTTCCTCCATTTCAGTATAAATTATTAAACGATAAATAAAAAGGCACTGCGAACGTTAATACGTCCACAGCGCCTTTGCTGTTTACATTGTTAGTATATTCTCTTTTACTTCATTTGTCAAGCATTTTTTTGTTTTTTCTTTATATTTGTGAAATTATTCAAACTGAACCCCGGCTTGAGAAAAAGTTTTGGTGAATTTTTATAATAATTATACAGACCGTTTTTTATAATAAATATAGTATTCCTTATTTTTGCAAGTTTTTATTATCAAACTTGCAAAAATATTGCTAATGCACTTTAATTTATGAGTTTATACGAAAGAAAATGAATTTTATTATAATTATTTTGCAAAAAACTATTGACAAAGGTAAATTGATATGATAATATGTTATAGATAAATATTGGGACAAAGGTGTTCACGACGGCGGCAGATATATATCTGCGGCTGTTTTGCGGGCGCCTTTTTAATTTATGCAAAACATTAAATATAATTTATAAGGAGGAAGCTTGTATGCTTAAAGAGGGAGAGATAAGAATTCCGTCCGGTTGTGCAATATCCGGAATGATATCCAAAAGCGGAAAAAAGATTAACGGTTCAAAGGTTGTAAGCTCTATTGCTACAATGCACGACCGTTCCAACGGATTGGGAGGAGGATTTGCAGGATACGGAATTTATCCGCAGTATAAAGATCTATACGCTTTTCATGTTTTTTATGATTCAAATAAGTCAAGGGAAGAGTGCGAGAGATTTTTAGACAGGCATTTTGATATTATCAATCTGTCTAAGATACCTGTTAAGCCAAACAAGGCGATTACTGCTGAACCGCTTATCTGGAGATATTTTCTTAATCCGCTGCCGACAAAGCTTACTGAAAGTCAGCTTGATGAAAAAGAGTTTGTAACAAGGAGCGTTATTAATATAAATTCAAATATCGACGGAGCTTATGTTTTTTCATGCGGAAAAAACATGGGAGTATTTAAGGCTGTAGGTTTTCCTGAGGACGTCGGAGATTATTTCAGACTTGACGAATACGAGGGATACGCATGGACGGCTCACGGAAGATACCCGACAAACACTCCCGGATGGTGGGGAGGCGCTCACCCTTTTGCAATGCTTGACTATTCTATAGTACATAACGGTGAAATCTCCAGCTATGACGCTAACAGAAGAGATATAGAAATGTACGGCTATAAATGTACGCTTCAGACTGATACAGAGGTTATAACCTATATAATAGACTATCTTTTAAGAAAGCAGAAACTTTCTCTTGAGGACGCTGCAAACGTTATCGCCGCACCGTTCTGGTCAACTATCGACAGTCTGCCTAAAAAAGAAAAAGATAAGCTGAATTATCTGAGAAACGCATTTCCGGGGCTTCTCATAACAGGA
This sequence comes from uncultured Ruminococcus sp., assembly GCA_964617585.1. GTDB lineage: Bacteria > Bacillota > Clostridia > Oscillospirales > Ruminococcaceae > UMGS1601. The sequence goes on along the minus strand of CAZTXS010000022.1, from coordinate 14,071 downwards.
CCTTTTTCAATTATTCTCGGATTTGAGGGAGGGCTTATGGCTCTTAACGACAGACTTAAGCTTCGTTCTATGGTTATCGGAGAAAAGGACGACATGGTTTATATGGCGAGCGAAGAATGCGCTATCAGAGTTATCGAGCCGGAGCTTGATAAGCTCTGGTCGCCGAAAGGCGGAGAGCCTGTAATAGCGACGCTCAATTCAATGAACGTTTAATTTATGAGATAGGATAAAGCGTATTATATACGCAGTATGGGAGGATTAGTAATGGCTATAGATTTTTTATATCCCGAATACGAAGTAGTAAGGGATAAAGATAAATGCATTGGCTGCCGTGTATGTGAACGCCAATGCTCAAACGAGGTTCACAAATTCGATGATGATATGGAGTGTATGACCGCCGACAATTCAAAATGCGTCTGTTGTCACAGATGCGTGTCTCTTTGCCCTACAAAAGCTCTGAAAATCGTTAAGACAAATCATACCTTCAGAGAAAACGCAAATTGGACTGGAGAGCATATCAAAGAGATTTACCGTCAGGCAGGAACAGGAGGAGTTCTTCTTTCTTCAATGGGTAATCCGAAGGGCTATCCGATTTACTGGGATAAGATGCTTATAAATGCGTCACAGGTTACAAACCCGTCTATTGACCCTTTGCGTGAGCCTATGGAAACAAAGGTGTTTTTGGGAGCTAAGCCTGAAAAAGTTGAATTTAATTCAAAGGGAGAAATTAAAAACAATTTAGCCCCTCAGCTAAAGCTTGAAATTCCAATCATGTTTTCGGCAATGTCGTATGGTTCTATCAGCTATAACGCTCATGAAAGTCTTGCAAGAGCAGCTCAAGAGCTTGGAACTTATTACAATACAGGCGAGGGCGGACTGCATAAGGATTTTTACAAATACGGACCTAATACTATAGTTCAGGTGGCTTCGGGACGTTTCGGAGTACATAAAAATTATCTTAATGCAGGAGCCGCTATAGAAATTAAAATGGGACAGGGAGCAAAACCGGGAATCGGCGGACATCTTCCGGGAATAAAGGTCGGAGATGATATTTCAAAGACAAGAATGATTCCGGAGGGTTCGGACGCAATTTCACCCGCTCCGCACCATGATATTTATTCAATTGAGGATTTAAGACAGCTTGTTTTCTCACTTAAGGAGGCTTCAGACTATAAAAAACCTGTAATAGTTAAAATTGCGGCTGTTCACAATGTTGCGGCTATAGCTTCGGGTATTGCGAGAAGCGGAGCTGATATAATCGCTATCGACGGCTACAGAGGAGGAACAGGAGCCGCGCCTACAAGAATCAGGGATAATGTCGGAATCCCTATAGAGCTTGCTTTGGCAAGCGTTGACCAAAGGCTTCGTGAAGAGGGTATAAGAAACAGAGTTTCAATAGTCGTAGGAGGCTCTATACGTTCCTCTGCCGATATAGTCAAGGCGGTAGCCTTGGGAGCAGACGCAGTATATATAGGAACCTCGGCGCTTATGGCATTGGGCTGTCACTTGTGCAGGAGCTGTCAGCAAGGCAAATGCAACTGGGGTATTGCTACTCAGAGAGAGGATTTAGTAAGAAGACTTAACCCCGATATCGGATATAAAAGGCTTGTTAATCTGCTTACCGCTTGGAATCACGAAATCAAGGAAATGATGGGCGGTATGGGTATTAATTCTATTGAATCGCTCAGGGGCAACAGACTTATGCTGAGAGGAATAGGTCTGACCGAGAAAGAGCTTTCGATTTTGGGAATCAAGCATGCAGGAGAATAATTCTGAAAAGCAAAATAAATTTTTATAATTTGTGCGTATTAAAATACGCCGGGAAGGGGCTTTAAGACTTATGAAGCGAATATATGTAAATGAAAAATGGTGTCTTGGATGTCATTTATGTGAATACTACTGTGCTTTTGCCAATTCGGGAAAAAACAATATGGCAAAGCTTAAGGGCGTAACGATTAACCCTAGGATTCAGGTTGAAGAAAAGGACGGAATATCCTTTGCTGTTTCCTGCCGTCATTGTGAAGATCCTATTTGCGTTAAAAGCTGCATAACAGGAGCGTTGTCCATTAATGACGGGGTTATCAATATTGACAGTGATAAATGCATAGGCTGTTATACCTGCGTGCTGGCTTGTCCTTACGGAGCAATAATGCCGTCGGACGAGGGAGCCGTGCAGAAGTGCGAGCTATGTCTGAAAAACACAAACGGCAAGCCTGCGTGTGTTGACGGCTGTCCGAACAGAGCAATAGTTTATGAGGAAAAAGAGGATTAGAATTACTGTCTGAAATATTGAAAGGGGCATGAAATAATAATGAGTAAGTATGTAATTATAGGAAACTCAGCAGGCGCTGTAGGCTGCGTTGAGGGAATAAGAAGTATTGACAAGGGCGGAGAAATAACGCTTATAGCGTCAGAACCGCATCACACATATTCAAGACCGCTTATCTCATATCTTCTGTACGGTAAGACGGATGAGCAGAGAATGAAATACCGTCCCGACAGCTTTTATAAAGATAATAAGGTCAAGAAAATGCTAGGAAAAACTGTTACGTCTATTGACAATGAGAATAAAAAGGTTGTTCTTTCCGACGGCAGGGAAATTGAATATGAAAAGCTTTTGACCGCAACGGGTTCCGTTCCCTTTGTTCCGCCGATGGAGGGGCTTGACAAGGTAAGGAAAAAGTTCAGCTTTATGACGTTAAACGACGCTCATAAGCTTGAAAAGGCTATAACTCCCCAAAGCAAGGTTTTGATTATCGGAGCAGGACTTATCGGACTTAAATGCGCAGAAGGAATCAACAGTAAGGCAGGAAGCATTACCGTTGTTGATTTAGCCGACAGAATACTGCCGTCTATACTTGATTCCGATGGTTCAGGCATTGTGCAGAAGCATATTGAAGCCCGGGGAGTTAAGTTTATCCTTAGTGACAGCGTGAAGTCTTTTGATGTAAATAAAGCCGTGCTTCAAAGCGGAACGGAAATAGACTTTGACATTTTGGTTCTTGCGGTTGGAGTTCGTCCATGCACATCGCTGATTTCAGAAATCGGCGGAAAGGTCAACAGGGGAATAGTTACCGATAAAAAGTGCCGTACAACTATCGAGGATATTTATGCGGCAGGCGACTGTACTGAATCTCATGATGTTTCAAGCAACAGCGACAAGGTTATGGCTTTGCTTCCTAACGCTTATATGCAGGGCTTCACAGCCGGAGTCAATATGGCCGGCGGAGTTGCTTCTTATGATAATGCAATACCTATGAATTCAATCGGATTTTTCGGCTTGCACATTATTACAGCCGGCACATATGAGGGCGATTGCTATTTTAAATCTGAAAACGGAAACTATAAAAAATTATTTTATAAATCAAATCGCTTAAAGGGATATATAATGATAGGCGATATAAAAAGAGCGGGAATTTATACAAGTCTGATACGCAAGCAGACGCCGCTCAGCTCAATAGACTTTGATTTGATAAAAGAAAAGCCGCAGCTGATGGCTTTTTCAAACAAAACTCGTAAAGAGTTTCTTGCGAAATAAAGGAGGCGGTGTTGATGAAAATAACAGCTGGAGATATGCACTTTCAGCTTCTTAATAAAAAGCTGAAGGCTTGTAAGGACAAAAGTATTACAATAGATAAATGCTTAGGACAGAGATATATAGCCGCAGGACGTTCAAGCGGCAATATAGTTATTAACGGAACTCCCGGAAATGCGTTGGGAGCATATCTTGACGGAAGCAATATAACGGTTAACGGAAGCGCTCAGGACGCAACAGGCGATACAATGAACGACGGAACAATAACTATAAACGGTTCTTCAGGCGACGCTACAGGATATGCAATGAGAGGCGGAAAAATTTTTGTTAAAGGCGACGCAGGCTACAGGGCGGGTATTCATATGAAATCATATATGGATAAAGTTCCTGTGCTTGTTATCGGAGGAAAAGCAGGAAGCTTTTTGGGCGAATATCAGGCAGGAGGATATATTATCGTTCTGGGTCTTGGATATGAGAAAGAGCAGATAGTGGGTTATTTCTGCGGAACGGGAATGCACGGCGGCAAGATTTTTTTGCGAACCGACAGCTATCCGGAGGATTTGCCTAAACAGGTTAAAGCTGATGAAGCAACAAAGGAGGATTTAGCGGAAATAGACGAATATATTAAGGAATACTGCAAGAAATTCGGAATCGATAAAAACGAAATTATGGATCATAAATTTTACGTTTTAACTCCGGATACAAAAAATCCGTACAAACGTCTTTACACGGCGAACTAAATATTGTATAATTATTAAGGAATATTTCAGAGGGTATCTCTGTCTTATTCCTTTTGATTATAACTATTGAATGTTAAGTTTAACGAAAGGTTTTAATTTATAAAACAGGAGGAAAATTATGAAGTATACCGAAAGAGATGTTTTGCAGTTTATTGAGGAAAACGACGTCAGATTTGTCAAGCTGGTTTTTTCCGATATGTTCGGCAATCAGAAGAATATTTCCATAAACAGCTGCGAGCTCAGAAGAGCCTTTGCCGACGGAATCAGCTTTGACGCTTCGCATATAGACGGCTTTATGAACTTCAACCGATCGGATCTGCTTTTGTTTCCCGATCCCGACACTCTTGCGATGCTCCCATGGCGTCCTCAGCACGGCGGCGTGGCAAGGCTTTACTGCGATATAAAAAATATTGACGGAAGCGACTTCGGCGGCGACTGTCGGTCTATTCTTCGCAATGCTGTCAAAAAGGCTGAAAAGCTCGGATATACGTTTAAATTCGGTACTTCATGCGAATTCTATCTGTTTAAATGCAGCGACGACGGAAACCCGACAAAGACGCCTAACGATTATGCAGGCTATTTGGACGCTTCTCCTTCCGACAGAGGAGAGAACGTTCGGCGTGAGATATGTCTGACGTTGGAGCAGATGGATATTATCCCTGAATCCTCAAGGCATGAGAGCGGACCGGGACAGAACGAGGTTTATTTTAAATACAGCGATCCGCTGAATGCGGCGGATAATCTTCAGACGTTTAAGTCGGTAGTTAAGAATATGGCTGACAAAAACGGCTTGTATGCGTCGTTTATGCCGAAGCCTCTTTCAGATAAAAGCGGAAGCGGACTTCACTTCGGTATTTCAATGTCCAAGGACGGAAAAGAGCTGTTTAAAAACTTTTCGTCAAAAGGCAATGAAATGGGAAGCAGCGCCGTTGCGGGAATACTTAACAGAGTTGCAGACATGACGGTTTTTTTAAACCCAACCGTGAACAGCTTTAAAAGATTCGGAGAGTATCTTGCTCCGAAATACATAACATGGTCGCACCAAAACCACGCCCAGCTGATATTAGTCCCTCTTGATAAGGACAATTCCGCAAGGGTGATTCTGCGTTCGCCTGACTGCGCCTGCAACCCGTATCTGGCGATGTCTCTGCTTATTTATGCTTGTCTTGACGGAGTTATGAACAATGATAAACTGTGCGATTCGGTTAATATAAACCTTGCGGATGCAGATGAAAATGAATTAACTGAAATAAAAATTCTGCCTCAGAATTTGAATGAAGCTGTTGATCTTGCGGAAAACAGCGAATTTCTCTATACCTATATGCCTGAAGAGATTGTCGATTTCTTTTTGAAATCCAAAAAACAGCAGTACGAAAACTATAACAAAACAGATGATAAGGAAAGCTTTGAGCGGATATATTTTCTTACACTGTAATATTAATTAATTAAGGTTTCAATTAATTGGAGATTTATATACGTTTAACAAAAAATGCAGCGGAGGGAGAGTTAGTTTGGAGAACATACTTATAGTTTCAAGCGGCGAAAAAGCCACCGCTTTGATAATTGATTTGTTCAAGGGATGCTCAGTATCCGAAATCACCATAGTTAAAAGTTCTGCCGAAGCAAAAAGAATGTTTTCAAAATCAGATTTTGATTTGGTTGTTATAAATACTCCGCTTAGCGACGAATACGGTCATGAAACAGCGGAAATATGCGTTACGTCAACTAATGCAAGCTGCCTGATGATTGTAAAAAGCGAACACTATGAAAGTGTAAGCGAAACGGTAGAGCCTATGGGTATAATGACTATACAAAAGCCTGTAAATAAAGCTTTGTTTTTCCAGGCGATAAGATTCATAAACGCTTCCAGAAACAGGCTGTCAGGCTTGCGAAATGAAAATCAGAAGCTTCATCAGCGAATTGAAGAAATGAAGCTGGTAAACAGAGCTAAATTTGCATTAATGCAGTATCTTGGCTTTGATGAAAATCAGGCTCATCGGTATTTGGAAAAGCAGGCTATGGATAAGAGAGTTACTAAAAGGGAGATAGCAATTGAAATAATAAAAATTTATGAAAATTAATACTTTTGATATAGACAAAAAAAGTTTTATAGTGTATACTAAAAAAGATAACGATTAAAAGCATAAATAAGGAATGGGAGGATTCACGGTGCAGAAAGCGTATCTAATTTTAGAAAACGGGACGATTTTTGAGGGTAAAAGTTTCGGACAGACCGGTGAAACTGTTGGCGAAATTGTTTTTACAACGGCAATGACCGGCTATTTGGAAACTTTGACCGACCCCAGCTATTATGGTCAGATTGTTGTTCAAACATTTCCTCTTATTGGAAATTATGGAATTATTCCATCTGACTTTGAGAGTTCAAAACCGTATGTCAAAGGTTATATTGTAAGAGATTGGTGTCAAGAGCCCAGCAATTTCCGCTGCGAGGGTGATCTTGACACTTTTTTAAAGCAGGAGGGAATCGTAGGCCTTTACGGAATAGATACAAGAGCTTTGACGAAAATTGTCCGTGAGTCGGGAGTAATGAACGGAAAGATAGTTATGGAGGGAACGACCGATTTCGGATTGACCGAGCTGAAAAACTATAAAATCAACGACGCAGTTTATAATACTACCTGCCGTGAGGAAACTACACACAAGCCGGACGGCGAAGTAAAGTACAAGGTCTGCCTGCTTGATTTGGGAGCAAAGGCAAACATCTGCCGTGAGCTGGTAAAACGCGGCTGTGAAGTTACGGTTATGCCTAGCTTTACAAAGGCGGAAAGAATTTTAGAGCTTAACCCCGACGGCATTATGCTTTCAAACGGACCGGGAGATCCTGCCGAAAACATTGAGGTTATTGAGGAGATAAAGAAGCTGTGCGATAAAAAGATACCTACCTTCGGAATATGCTTAGGACATCAGCTTCTTGCTCTATCGCAGGGAGCAAAAACCGAAAAGCTTAAGTACGGTCACAGGGGAGCAAACCAGCCTGCCAAGGACGAAAAAACGGGAAGGGTTTATATCACAAGCCAAAATCACGGATATGCCGTTGTAAACGACAGTCTGGGCGACAATGCGTTCTTGAGTTTTACAAATGCAAACGACGGAACCTGCGAGGGAGTAAATTATAAAAATATGCCTGCATTTTCTGTGCAGTTCCACCCGGAGGCTTGCGGCGGACCGCTTGATACAGGATTTTTGTTTGACAGATTTATTAAGCTTATTGAAACAGGAAAGCTTGATTAATCAAAAACTATAGGATACAGATAATCCAAATTAATGAATAGCAGAAAGGAAAATTGTTATGCCTTTGAATAAATACATAAAACGAGTTCTTGTTATCGGTTCAGGACCTATCGTTATCGGTCAGGCGGCTGAATTCGACTATGCGGGAACTCAGGCGTGCCGTGCTTTGAAAGAGGAAGGTCTTGAGGTTATACTTATAAACTCAAATCCTGCTACAATTATGACGGATAAAGCTATGGCGGATAAGATTTATATAGAGCCTTTGACGCTTGAAACGGTAAAAAGGGTTATAAAGAAAGAAAAGCCGGACAGCGTTCTTTCAACCTTGGGAGGACAGACGGGACTAACTCTTTCAATGGAGCTTGCAAAGGAAGGATTTTTAGACGAGTACGACGTCAAGCTTCTGGGAGCTAATCCTGAAACAATAGATAAAGCCGAGGACAGACAGATGTTCAAGGATACCATGGAAGCTATAGGTCAGCCCTGTATTCCGTCTAAGGTCGTTAATACTATTGAGGATGCGGTTGCTTTTGCCAACGAGGACGGAATCGGCTATCCTCTTATAATTCGTCCGGCCTTTACGCTCGGCGGAACAGGCGGCGGAATAGTAAATAATGAGCAGGAGCTTATAGATATTACAAGAAACGGACTGTATTTATCTCCTATAACGCAGGTTTTGGTTGAGAAGTGTATTGCAGGCTGGAAAGAGATTGAGTTCGAGGTTATGCGTGACAGTGAGGGTAACGTTATAACAGTCTGTTCAATGGAGAATTTCGACCCTGTCGGAGTGCATACGGGAGATTCGATAGTTATTGCGCCTGCTGTTACTCTTGCTGATAAGGAGTATCAGATGCTTCGTTCGGCAGCTCTTAAAATTATCGACGCTTTAAAGGTTGAGGGAGGATGCAACTGTCAGTTCGCTTTGAATCCCGATACGTTTGAATATGCAGTTATCGAGGTAAATCCCAGAGTATCCCGTTCGTCGGCGCTTGCTTCAAAGGCAACGGGTTATCCTATTGCTAAGGTTGCGGCAAAAATCGCTATAGGTTACACTCTTGCAGAGATTAAAAACGCAGTCACAGGAAAGACCTATGCCTGCTTTGAGCCTGCTCTTGACTATGTTGTAGTTAAGCTTCCTAAGTGGCCGTTTGACAAATTTGTATATGCTAAGAGAACTCTTGGAACCCAGATGAAAGCAACCGGCGAAGTTATGGCTATAGGAACGACTTTTGAACAGGCTATAATGAAAGCTGTCAGGGGCGCTGAAATAGGACACAGCTTGCTTCTTTCCGAAAAGCATATGGGAATGAGCGATAAAGAAATAAGAGAAAGAATTCATAAGTGTGACGATGAAAGGCTTTTCGTTGTGTATGAAGCAATGAGAAGGGGCGTTACAGTTGATGAAATCCATGAGATAACACAAATCGACGAGTGGTTTTTGTATAAGCTTCAGAAGCTTATTGACGTTGAAAGAGAGCTTAGTAAAGGCGTTCTGACCGACGAGCTTTATCTTAAAGCTAAGAAGCTCGGATATTTAGATAAGGTAATAGAAGAAATTTCGGGCTGTAAAATTGAAAATAAAAAATATGCGTCGTTTAAGATGGTTGACACCTGTGCGGCTGAATTCGCAGCGCAGACTCCGTATTTCTATTCAACCTTTGACGAGGATGACGAGGCTGAACCGTTTATTAATTCAGCAAAAAAAGCAAACAGAAAGACGGTTATAGTTTTCGGTTCGGGGCCTATAAGAATAGGACAGGGTATTGAGTTTGACTATGCGTCGGTTCAGTGCGTATGGGCATTGAAAAAGCAGGGCTTTGACGTTGTTATCGTAAACAATAACCCTGAAACTGTTTCAACCGACTTTGATACAGCCGACAGACTTTATTTTGAGCCTCTTACAAACGAGGACGTTATGAATATAATCAACATCGAAAAGCCGTACGGAGTAGTTGTTGCTTTCGGCGGACAGACGGCTATAAAGCTTACCAAACATATGGCTCAAAACGGAGTAAATATTCTCGGAACTCCTCCTGACAGTATCGACGCTGCGGAGGACAGAGAAAGATTCGACGAGCTTTTGGAAGAGCATCAGATAAAACGTCCGCAGGGCTTTACGGTTATGACTACCAAAGAAGCTTTGGAGGTCGCTAATAAAATTCACTATCCTGTGCTTATGAGGCCATCATATGTTCTCGGCGGACAGAATATGATTATAGCCTTTAATGACGATGATATAAAAGAGTACATGGCTATAATTCTTGCTCAGGAAATTGAAAATCCGATTCTCATTGATAAATACCTTATGGGACCTGAGATTGAAGTTGACGCTATTTGCGATGGTGAAGAAATCCTTATACCCGGAATTATGGAGCATATTGAAAGAGCCGGAGTTCACTCAGGAGATTCAATCGCCGTATATCCGGCGTGGAATGTTTCCGATAAGCTTATGGACAGAATTGTTGACTGTTCCAAGAAGCTGGCGGTTTCTTTAAAAACCAAAGGACTTGTAAACATTCAGTATCTTATTTATCATGACGAGCTTTATGTTATCGAGGTTAATCCGCGTTCTTCAAGAACTATACCTTATATTTCAAAGGTTACGGGCGTGCCGATGGTTGAGCTGGCGACAAGGGCGATGCTCGGCGAAAAGCTTAGCGACATGGGTTACGGAACGGGACTTTACCCTAATTCTCCTTACATTGCCGTAAAAGTGCCTGTATTCAGTTTTGAAAAGCTTATTGACGTTGATAACCACTTAGGACCTGAGATGAAATCCACAGGAGAGGTTCTGGCTGTTGCAAACACGCTTGAAGAGTCATTATATAAAGGACTTATCTCAGCGGGATACACTCTTGAAAAAGAGGGCGGAGTGTTTATCACAGTACGAGATTCGGATAAGCCGGAAATCGCCGAAACTGCTAAAGCATTTCAGGATTTGGGCTTTGAGATTTACGCTACTAAGGGAACTGCGAAAACCTTAGAGCAGAACGGTATCAAATCAATTGCTGTAGATAAAATTCACGAGGGCGAAAATAACACGCTTAAGCTTATTGAAAGCGGAAAGATTCACTATGTTATTTCAACGTCATCAAAGGGAAGAAACCCTGAGCGTGACAGCGTTAAGATAAGAAGAAAAACCGTTGACAGAAATATTCCCTGTCTGACATCGATTGATACTGCAAACGCAATAGCTTCGAGCTTAAAGAGCAAGTATTCCGAGCTTTCTACCGAGCTTGTTGACATTAACGATATGAGAAAGGAAAAGCAAAAGCTTGAGTTTTCAAAGATGCACGGTTGCGGAAACGATTATATCTACTTTAACTGCTTTGACCAGCGTCTGGATAATCCTGAGGGACTCAGCATACGCCTTTCAGACAGACATTTCGGCATAGGCGGAGACGGAGTAATACTAATTCGTCGTTCAAAGGTTGCGGACGCCAAGATGAGAATGTTCAACCTTGACGGTTCTGAGGGTAAAATGTGCGGAAACGGTATAAGATGCGTAGCTAAGTTTATGCGGGATAACGGTCTGGTCGATAAGGATGAGATGGACATTGAAACTCTTAGCGGAATCATTCACGTTGAGCTGCAAAGGCATTACGGAGAGGTTGTCGGCGCTAAAGTTACGATGGGCAAAGCAGAGCTTGATCCGAAAAAAATCCCAGTAGCGCTTGACGGTGAAAGCGTTATTGACAGAAAGGTTAATATCGGCGGAGAGGACTACAATATAACTTGTGTTTCCATGGGAAATCCGCACTGCGTTACATTTATAAACAATGTTGATACTTTCCCGCTTGAAAAAATAGGACCTAAATTTGAGAGAAACGAGATTTTTCCTGAAAGAGTCAATGCAGAGTTTATTCAGGTAATTGACAAGAAAACTCTTAAGATGAGAGTTTGGGAAAGAGGAAGCGGCGAAACATGGGCTTGTGGAACGGGTGCCTGCGCTGCTGCGGTTGCCGCAATATTAAACGGTTATTGCGAGAGAAATACTGATATTACCGTTAAGCTCCGCGGAGGGGATCTGGTTATCAGATATACCGACGACGGAACTGTTTATATGACGGGTGAAGCAGTGACAGTATGCACCGGAACTGTAATTATCTAATTTGAAAGGACGAATATTTATGGCTAAGATGAACGACAACTTTAACAATCTTGTGGCTAATTATTTATTTGCCGAGATTGCAAAAAGGGTGAACGAATATACAAAAGCAAATCCTGACGCTGACGTTATAAGACTTGGTATAGGCGACGTAACGCTTCCGCTTGCTCCGGCTGTAATTGACGCAATGCACAAGGGAGTTGACGAGCTTTCACAAAAAGAAACCTTCAAGGGTTATCCTGATTATGACGGTTATGAGTTTTTGAGGGAGGCTGTTTCAAATTATTATAAAAGCAAGAACGGTGTTGATATTGCTTCTGACGAAATTTTCATTTCAGACGGCGCTAAATCAGACTGCGGAAATATAGTTGATATTTTCGATAAAGACAACACAGTTTTAGTTACCGATCCTGTTTATCCTGTTTATGTTGATACTAATATAATCAGCGGAAGAAAGATACTTTACGCTGATTCAACTGAAGAAAACGGATTTGCGGCAATGCCGGACAAAAACATAAAGGCTGATTTGATTTATCTTTGCTCGCCTAATAATCCTACCGGCTCGGCTTATACAAAAGATCAGCTTAAAGAGTGGATAGATTATGCAAAGAGCCAAAACGCAATAATTTTGTTCGACGCCGCTTATGAAGCTTTTATAACCGAGGAGAACATACCTTGCAGCATCTATGAGGTCGAGGGTGCTAAAGAATGTGCTATTGAATTCTGTTCGCTTTCAAAAACTGCGGGCTTTACGGGAACCCGCTGTGGATATACAATTATACCCAAGTCTTTGATGATAAAAAATAAATCAGGCAAAGACGTTTCGGTTTACGATACATGGTATCGTCGTCAGGCAACAAAGTTCAACGGAGTTTCTTATCCAGTTCAATGCGCAGCCGCTGCGGTTTTCTCTGACGAGGGACAAAAGCAGATAAAGGAAAACCTGAGCTATTATCAGGAGAATGCTAAAATTATTGCTTCCGCTCTTGACGAGCTTGGCATCTACTACACCGGCGGTAAAAATTCGCCTTACATATGGCTGAAATGCCCGAACGGTATGGGAAGCTGGGAATTTTTTGATAAGCTTCTCAATGAAGCTAATGTTGTCGGAACGCCCGGCGCAGGCTTCGGAAAGAACGGAGAAGGCTATTTCAGACTGACAGCTTTTGGCGACAGAGAAAAAACTAAGGAAGCCGTTGAAAGAATCAAAAAACTGAAATTCTAGTTGTTTAAAGGCTTATCTTTTAAATGTGTTTTTCAGAGGTAAGCATTTTGTTTGACATTTTTCTTTTAATATAGTAAACTTAAATTACAGGGTAAAATTCAAGGCATATTAAGGTCGAGAAGATGAAAAGAATTTGGGGTTATATATTGTATTATATAAAGCAGTCATACGGCGGCAAAAGTCACCGTATAGGCTGTTTTTGTTTTTTCATTGTTTGTATCATATGATGATAATTTTTTCACATAAATTTTTTAGTAAATAAAAGTGAATAAATACCAAGAATTAAAAATTTAATTTATAACTAAGGCGAGATGTCCCCCGCCTTTAAAGGCGGCGGGTTCCATTACCCGTTCAGTAGTGGGATACAATCCCCTACTGAACGGTCGGTCGGCAGTGCCGACCCTTGCCACGTTGAATGACGGGCAAGCCCTTATTGAAAAATTGACCAATACTAATTATTGTAATATAATCACTATAACTGGTATGGTAGTATTATAATTATAAAAATTGTTACAGAAAGGAATTTGTAAATATGCGAATTAAAAAAATTATAAGCATTTTAATGGCAGTATTATTAGTGGCTTCGGCTGGTGCAGTAACCGTAATGAGTTATAGTAAATCATATAAAAGCGGTTACAGCTATAATGCAAAGGAATCAGCCGCGGAATATTATGAGAAAAATTTAAAAAGCTATTGACATATACTATTAAGCGGTATACAATATTTTTACAGATATATTTGTTAATTTACAAAATATCGTATTATTCGTACTAAGGTTTTTTATTGAAGGTGTTGCTGACTTTAATAAATTACCGATTTACAAACAAATTTTTATTTTTTAAGGAGTGATTTTTTATGAAAATTAAAAAAAATAGTAACAATCATTTTGGCGTCAGTTCTTACATTAATGTTGCTGACAACTACGGCTTTGGCGTATACCAGAAATTATAACAAGTATTACTCAACTTATAATTATTCTGATACTGAAAATGAAATGAAGTGGGTTTTTAAGGGAACAGATAGTAAAGTTAAGACTAAAGCTTCAAATCCTACATCATATTCTAGGTATGTTGAAGCTGTAATTGTAAAAAAGAATATTACAACAGGCGCTACAATTTCTTGCAAATGTGATACAAATACAGGTAAGAAGATGTATGCAAGTGTATCTATGAATAGAAATATGAGTAATAATAATATTTATTATTCTCATC
>CAZTXS010000021.1:0-29024 GCA_964617585.1 uncultured Ruminococcus sp. | reverse complement strand
GCGTGACTGTTAATCACGATGTCGCTGGTTCAAGTCCAGCTTGGGGAGCCAATATGATAACTGTGCAACTAAATTTTTTGCACAGTTTTTTTGTATAATGTAAACCCCGGTTGTACCGGAGGTTCAGTGAAGCTTAAGCGGTGTATTTAAAATAAAACTCCTTTTGATTAAAATATAAAGTACAGTCTGACACACTGTACTAAAAACATAGATCAAAAGGAGAGTTGCAAATTGAACAACAACGATATAGAAGCAGAGGTATGCCCAGACCATATACATATGCTGGTAGAAATACCGCCAAAGATGAGCGTTGCAGGATTAGTAGGATTTCTAAAAGGAAAAAGTAGTCTGATAATACATCAAAGGCACGGAAACTTAAAATACAAGTATGGCAATAGAAGTTTTTGGTGCAGAGGCTATTATGTCGATACAGCAGGAAAGAATACAAAGCGAATAGCAGAGTACATACAAAATCAGTTAAAGGAGGAAAAGATGTATAATCAAATAAGCATCAAGGAGTATGAAAATCCGTTTACGGGTCGCAAGTAAGGAGAAAACGCAAGTGTCAGACTGACAAGCACCTTCAAGGTGCCGCTAATAAGATAGGGCTTTGCCCGCTTATGAAATAGGCGCTGTAAAAAACAACTATGAAGTTGATGGGGAATCTAATATAACAAAACAACAAGTTATATTTTTTCATTTATTATAATATTATATTTATATAAGGAGTGAAGACTAATGGGTTATAAACTAATTAATAATGTCGATAATGAAGCCATAGTTTTTGACAAAGAAGGAATGCTTCAGGCAAGTGATTATTGGACTGAGGAAAGAATGAAAAATGCAATACCAATAGAAATAACTGTTCCAATGCCTGATGGTATGACATTAAATAAAGAAACTGTTGTTTCTGAGGTTAAAGATGCAGATATTAATGTTATGCCATATAAGCCGGGAGGGAAGCTGTTTTTTACTCAAGGAGGTAGTGACTATGTAGGAAGCGCTGAGTTTTGTGCAGATAAAAATCTGATTCTTACTGCTGCACACTGTATCAGAGATATGGATACCGGTGAGTGGTCTGAAAATATCGTTTTTAAGAGAGGATATAATTATTTGTTATGCAAGCAAAATATCTCAATAAGAGCTTCTGCAATTAAGGCTTATTGGTATAGCCAAAAAAATTACTGTTGGGATTATGCGCTATGTGTAGCATCAGAAGCATCATCTGTTGATATATTGGGTTACGAAATTGATACCTCGGTATGTGACACAACGGCTTTTGGTTATCCGAGCAACTATAAATCAGGAGAAAAAATGCAAACAGTTAGTTCAAAAATAACACTTAACCAATTTAATACCGGTACACTTAAAATGGAAGGTAATACTATGGGAGGAGGATGTTCAGGCGGTGCATGGGTAAAAAAAGGAACCAATACAGTTATAAGTTTAAATTCATTTTCTTATAAAAACGATAAAAATACTATTTATGGTCCAATGCTTACAGAAAATTTCATTAGTTTGCTTGATTATGCTAAAACATTAATATAATTCATGGAGGAAAACATATGGATAAAATTAGATATTTTAAGCTAAAAAATAATGGAGCGTTTGTTGTAAAAATGCGAGTTATTTGGTCAGGTGCAGATGGTCATGGTAATGAAAGTCATGGCGAGTATGAACCGAATGGCTATCACGATATATGTGCAGCAGCAGAGCGTGTAATTGATTTAAACAGTACAAAGATACCCGATAGTGCGACAGTTCAGTTAAAAGCAGTTGTTGCGTTAGGCAAGAATAAAGTTGCCGATGAAAAATTTATTTATGACAGTAAAAGCGGTGATACAGCGTCATATAAAATATCAGGAACGACTCTAAGTAATAAACTCAAACAAGATTAAGGATTAATAAATACAAATATTTAAGGCACATAGAAATAAAAATCTATGTGTCTTTTTTATACTCAAAAGCCAATCTTATTATATGACAATTCCTTTTTATTCTATAATTCGTTTGCTTTTATTCGCTTTTCAGTAAAAAATGAAATGAAATTATTAACAGGAATTTTGCAATTTTAACCGGATACAAGGAGGCTTTTTCTATTTCTGCAAAAAATCTGTGAAATTAAGCAAATAATAAGCAATAACAGTTTTTCGACTCATATTTACCTATAAGTTAATTAGTATGCCCGTTTTTCATAAAAATATTCAAAAACCTTACAAAAAGCATTGACAAATATTTTCATGCGTAATATAATGTAATTGCTGGAATTCTTATATTTACTGTTTTTATATTATTTTAAACAAATTATCACTATTTTTTAAGCAGTTAAATCAGTTCCATTCGGTATTTGATCCGGTAAAAATTTAATATAAATAAGGAGGAAATTTAAAATGCGAAAATTTTTAAAAAGAATTACTGCAATTATTGTGTCAGTCATTTTGATAGGTTCTTTTTCTATAAGTGCATTTGGTACGTATAATAAGACCTTTTCGGACAGCTATCAAAAGTTTTATTATTCAGGTGGTGAAACGACAACTAACAATTATACAGCATATAGTCAGGGTAAAAATGTTACCAGTAAAAAACGTCGAATGGTTGTAATTGCTAGAATATTTAGTAAAACAGGCAGTATTGCTGCAAATAATTCTTCTGGTAAAACAGCCGCTGGCATTTATAGGGAGTGTTATGCTATCGGTTCAACAAATCAGATTTACTATGCTTATCATGCTTCAACTATATATAAAGGAACATCAGCAAGCTCCGGACAAGCGAGTCAATACATTAAATATAAATATTATAACTAAGGCAAGATGTCTCCCCGCATATAGAGGCGGGGGGGACATTACCCGTTCAGTAGGGGATTGTATCCCACTACTGAACGGTCGGTCGGCAGTGCCGACCCTTGCCACGTTGAATGACGGGCAAACCCTTATTGAATTAATAAATAAACATAAGGAATATGCAGATTATGAATATATTTAAAATACTTTATCATGATTTAAAAAAATATCGAATGATTTCAATGTTAATAGTATTGAATATAATAATTTCAGCGTTCGTAATCTGCTTTTCTTACGGTATTTATCAAAATTACAATATTAAAATAGATGAAGGTGAAAGTGAAGAGCGTGTATTATCAATAAACCCTACTGAACAATTAAGCGATACAGAGAGTTCAATTACAACAAAAATGGTTATTAATTTTGTTAAAGCAATTTCTCAGGAAACGCTGGATAATATAAAAGTATTTTCATGTAACTCAATTCAACCAACATCGGCTATTGAGTTAAATCTTTTTGATTTTGAATTTATATATATAAATAATAAATTTCGGGATTATGGTGATTTTGCTGTGTTCACCGATGAGGAATATAATTCCTATAAAAGAATTGTTGCTGTCAATCCGCATATTAGAGATGACATTCCCGGAATCGGAATCGGTATAAATATAGGTGATTATGATGCGGTAAGTATAGGTGATTCAAATACAATAGAAATCAACGGTGAAGATTATGAAATTATTGATACGCCAATAAACTTTGGAGTTTTAAACGCTCCTATAACTGCATTTAATGATGACACTCCTATCAGTAAGGGTATTGATATAACTTTTAAAACGGATATAAGCCGCTCGCAATATGATGATATTGCAGGTGCGGTTTATTTAACTATGGGTGATAACGCAGAAGTTTCTGAAATGGAAATTTCGCCGGTGACTGAGCTTTTTTATTACAGAACCATTCTTTTTGTTTCGGCTCTTATCTCAATACTTGCCGCATTAAATTTTGCAGCTCTTTACAGGTTTATACTTCAAAAAAGAATTAAAACCTTGACGATTTTCAGGATTTGCGGTTGTACAAGATTTAAAATAATTCTTATATATCTTTCCGAGTGTCTGATTGCAGGTCTACCGCTTTTTGCACTTACCTTATTTACCTTTGACAAACTTGCACTGCCGGCTTTGTCGGGCGTGTTTGAATATATCGGTTTTGCATATTCGCCATTACTTTATCTTGCCATTTTCGGTATATATGCAATTTCCAGCTTTGTTGTTCTTTTGATAATGATAAGCATTTATATTCTTAGACGTTCGATTGTTCAGCTGAAAGCAGGTGGCAAATAATGATTTTAAAATCGGCATTAAAACAGCTAAGAAAAAATCTGTTTATGAATATACTTATTATAATTCAGCTTGCGGCGGTTATGACGATATTATGCGTTCTTGTTAGCATGATAGAATCGCGAATGGAGCTTTATTTGCCTTTTGCCGATGAAATAAATTCTAAGGGCTATTTGTGCGAATTTGAAGGTACTGAAGTAACAAATGATCAAAAAATTTTAGATAATGTAAACGGAGCAAAATGTGAGTTTACATATG
This sequence comes from uncultured Ruminococcus sp., assembly GCA_964617585.1. GTDB lineage: Bacteria > Bacillota > Clostridia > Oscillospirales > Ruminococcaceae > UMGS1601. The sequence continues at coordinate 24,646 of CAZTXS010000021.1, read as the reverse complement.
TCGGAGATTATACTGTAAATATTCATTTTGACGATGTCGACCAGAATAATGAGAGCATTTACGGTCCGAATATTGATGTAATGACTGAAAAATGGATTGAAGCATATACTCCCCAAATGCAAAACGGAAGCTGGCTTAATGAATTGCCTGATGACGGATATATTCATGCTGTTGTTACACAGGATAATGAACTGAGATTAAAGACGGGCGATATATTTACTTTGAACGATTCGTTAGGCGAAGCCGTTGAGGCAATGGTTATAGGTGTAATGAAGGACGAGGAATATGCAGTGGGTTATTCTGCGTTCATGCAAACGGATTTAGCCAACCGAATGAATTTTCTTGATATGTATTATACATACAACTCAAAAGTAGAAAATAAATGGGGATTGTTTTTACCTAAATCAGAGGTTGAAAATGCCGGTATGAGTAGTAATATAGTATGCGGAATGAGTTTTGTACTTTGTGACGGATTGAGCGAAAGCGAAATGAAAGAGGTTTATAATTATCTGATTGCAAATTCATCTGGTTATACTGCTTCGCTTGAAGAAATTAAAAAAAACAGCCTTGATTATATAAACGAACAGTTTTATGTATTGCTTCCGATAGCCTTATGTATATTTTTATTGACGCTTATAACAACAGTTTCAGTAATAAGCATTTCGGTAGACAGTCAGCTTAGAGTTTATGCAGTTTTCTACATTTGCGGAGCAAAGTGGCATGACTGTGCGTTTATATCGTTTTTATATTCGCTTATAGTGTGTATGTTATCGGGACTGATAAGTACGGCTGCGATTATTATTTTAATGAATAAATCGCTGACGGTTATCAAACTTGGTATTTTAGAACTATTGATAATGCTTTTCTCCGCCGCTGTTTATTTGGTTTTGTCAGCAATTATACCGATTTTGATAATATGCAATAACCAACCGAATGATATACTTAAAAAGGAATAAAAGTTCATCTGTTCAAACGGATAGATTAAAATAAAAAGCTGTAAACTGCTTGTCTTATGCCGAGCGGTTTTTATTTTCAGATATGTATTATTTTGACTTGAATTTTATGCATAAACATTGTATAATTAAATAAATATTATCAAAACGGCGGAGTGAGTACCATGACTACAGAAGTAATTCTAAAATACGGAGTAAGAATACTGATTATCTTTATGATTTTACCTGTCCACGAGCTTGCTCATGCATGGACGGCGTCTAAGCTGGGAGATGATACTGCCCGTCATTTGGGAAGGCTCACTCTTAATCCTTTTTCACATATTGATATTTTGGGTTCTGTATGCCTGCTGCTTACGGGATTCGGCTGGGCGAAGCCTGTTCCGATAAATCCGTATAACTTTAAAAACAGAAAGGCCGGAACGGCTATAACATCGTTGGCAGGACCTATGTCAAATTTGATTGTAGCGTATATAGGTATGATGATTTTTAAGGTAATCAAATGGCTTTCGATAAACGGAATAAGTTATAATGTTTATGCGTATATAAATTTAATATTCTATTATTTTATAACGATAAATATTTTTCTTGCTGTATTTAATCTTATACCTGTACCGCCGCTGGACGGCTCAAAAATACTCTGTTACTTTCTGCCCGACAGCTTTGAAGAAACAATGGAAAGATACAGCCAGATAATATATATAGTATTTATTGTATTTATTTTGCTGTTTGATTTTCTTGATGGACCTATGAATTGGGTCGGAGATAAAATTTTTGAAATATTTGAGTTCCTGACAAGATGGATAGATGTTATAATGAGTTCTGTTTTATATTAGTAGGAACGAAAAACCGAAAGGCATTTAGTTAATGAATAAAATTCAATTTAAGTTGGAAGCTTTTGAAGGTCCTCTTGATTTGCTTCTTTATCTTATCTCGAAGCACAAATTGAATATAAACGATATTGAAATATCGCTTCTTCTTGAGCAGTATCTTGAATATATAGACGGCTTGAACGAACAGGATTTTGAGATTGCGGGTGAATTTCTTGAAATGGCGGCGAAGCTGATATATATAAAAACGGTTTCTCTTTTGCCGCAGCCTAATGAAGCCAAGGAGCTTAAAAAAGAACTTGAAGGACGTCTTATTGAATACTCGCTTTGCAGGCAGACAGCGGAGGAGTTAAAGAAAAGCTATGTCGGAGGGGAAATTTTTGTTCGGTTTCCGATACCGATTAAAATAGACAAAACATATACGAAAGAGCATGACCCGCAGGAGCTGGTAGAGGCATATATGGGAATTTCAGTGCGGATTAAAGAAGCTCCTGCGTTGGATGCGTCCGTTTTCAAGCCGATAGTTTCAAAAAAAATAGTTTCTGTGACCTCAAAGATAATCTTTGTGCTTAAGAAGCTTTATACAACAGGCGTATGCAATATGGACAGCTTATATAACGGTATCTTTGACAGGTCGGAGCGTGTTGCGACTTTTCTTGCGGTTCTTGAGCTGACAAAGTCAGGCAGAATTATGTTAAGTGATGATAACTCCGAGCTTTATTTTAATCGCAGAAATAAATTAAAGAATTAACAGTAATCAGGATGGTAAACATGAAAATAGATGAAAAAATTTCAGTGTTGGAAGCTATTTTATTTTCAAGCGGCGATCCTATCGAAGGTTCAAAGCTGGCGGAAGCTGTTGAAGTTGACAAAGCTTCGCTTGACAAGCTTATCAAGCTTCTTAACGACAGGTATTTAAACTGTGCAAGCGCTTTGACAGTTTATCAGCTTGAAAATTCATATCAGCTCGGAACTCGTGAAGAATATTCGCCGTACATAAAAAAGGCGATGGAAACTAAAAATAATGCTAAGCTTTCTCAGGCGGCGTTAGAAACGCTTACTATAATAGCCTATAACCAGCCGGTTACTAAGGGCTTTGTCGAGCATGTCAGAGGAATCGACAGTTCAAGCGTTGTGAATTCGCTTGTTGAGAAGGGCTTGCTTGAAGAAGCCGGAAGAATTGATGTTCCCGGACGTCCTATAGCTTTTAAGACTACATCAAACTTTTTGAGGAGCTTCAGTCTTAAATCTCTTGACGATTTGCCTTTGCTTCCGAATCAGGAGCGTCAGGTATCGTTCGATGATGTTTTAAATGAAGAGGCCAAGGATATTGAAGAGTCGGAAATCGGCTTGACTGAAGCTGACGATTCAGAATAGAAAAAACACTTATTATTTCAGCAGGAATGGGGATGATAATTATAATAGCTTTGTATATCATTCTGGGTATTATCTTAGCTTTTTACGTTATCCTGCGTTTTTCCGTTAATATAACTTATTATGTGAACAGTGAAACTGATAAGCTGGAGCTTTCTGCGAAATGGCTTTTCTTTAAGCTTTATCCAAGACCTGAAAAGCCTTTGAAATCAAAAAAGAAAAAGTCTGATAAGAAAAAGGAATCTGACAAAAAGCCGCTTGATAATTTTGAAGAGTACAGTATTTCAGAGGTAAAGGACGTTTTTACAGACGAAACGGAGGACGAGCCGGGCGAAAAGATTAAATCGCTTGAGAGAGAGCTTGAAAACCAAAAGAAAGTGTTAGCCCAACCTCATACAAGCAAAGCAGAAGATGAAAAAGGTAAAAATGATTCTTTTTCAAAATCAAAGGACTGCAAGAGTAATAAAATAGAATCCAAAAAAGAAAAGAAAGAAAATGATAAAGAAAGCGGTTTGAAAGCAAAAATCAGAGACGTTAAATATAAGTGGAAAAAATATAAGGATTATATTCCTATGTCCCGGAAAGCTTTCAGAAAGCTTTTGAAGCAAATAATATTTTATGATACCGAGATTGAAATAACTTCGGGAAAAGATGACGCTTATGAAGCGGCTATGAAATACGGTAAGCTTAACATTGCGCTTTTCAACGGACTGGGAGTAATAGGCACAGTTTTTTCTCTTAATAAACCAAAGAAAGCCGAAGTCAAGTGCGTATTTGATAAGAGTGTTTTTGAATACAAGCTTTCAGGGAAAATTAAGCTTAGACCAAGTACAATACTTGCGATTTTAATATGTTTCGTAGTTAAGTTTTCGGCTGTGTTTTTAAAAAACCGTCATAAAGCAAAAAAGCAATATAAATTAAGACATAAACAAATGTTAAATAATAAGGAGTTGTCAGAAAATGAAGGATAACAATTTAGAGAAGCTTTTAGATACCGCAATGCAGAAGATTCATGAGCTTGCGGACTGCGAGACTGTTGTAGGCAAACCTATAACCGCAGATGATACGACGATAATTCCGATTTCCAAGGTATCTGTCGGATTTACAACAGGGGGTTCTGATTTGCCTACAAAAGGCTCGAAAGACCTTTTCGGCGGCGGAACGGCAGGCGGAGTAACAATGCAGCCGATAGCTTTTATAGCAATAACTAACGGCGAAGTTAAGCTGCTTCAGATGTCCGTTAATGCAAGCAAGGAAAACGCTCTGATTAATATGGTTCCCGACGTAATTGATAAAATTACAAATTTCATTAATAAAAAGAGCGAGGAACAGTCAGATATTTGATTTCAGCTCTTATTTAATTTTAACAAAGATTTGCTGTTTTCGACAAGACGTATTATTTTTCATTAAATGTGCATAATTATCATAGAAATGAGGTGCATATTTAATGAAGAGATTATTAAGCTTTTTTACTATATTAACAATAACGGCGTCTTGCTTTTCGGGAAGCTTCAGCATTCTCGGAAAAGCGGTTTCCGACTCAGCAAAGGCGGCGATTTTAATTGACGCTGACAGCGGAAGAATTCTCTATAAAAACAATGCGGAGAAGAAGCTGCCCATGGCAAGCACAACTAAAATAATGTCGGCGCTGCTGGCTGTTGAAAACGGAAATCTTGACGAACAGTTTACAGTTGATGAAAACGCAATTAAGGTTGAAGGTTCTTCAATGGGCTTGCAGGCGGGCGATATAGTAACAATGCGAGATTTATGCTACGGAATGATGCTCCCCAGCGGAAATGACGCCGCTAATGCCACTGCCGTCAGAATATCAGGAAGCGTTGAAAAATTCGTTTCGCTTATGAATAAAAAGGCTGAAGAATTAGGGCTTACATCTACAAATTTTGTTACGCCGTCAGGTCTTGACGACTATACCGACGACCATTATTCAACTGCTTATGATATGGCTAAGCTGACGTCATATGCTTTAAAAAACAAAACATTTGAGGAAATTTGTTCAACAAAAAGCGTAAAGCTGAATTTCGGGAACCCTCCTTATGAAAGGTGGCTTACCAATTCAAATAAGCTTATTGGAGCTTGCGAGGGTATTATAGGTGTGAAAACAGGGTTCACCGACAAGGCTAAGAGATGCCTGGTATCTGCTTGCAGAAGAAAAGGAACGACTTTAATTTGCGTGACGTTAAACGACCCCAACGACTGGCGTGATCATTCTGACCTTTATGACTATGGATTTTCCCAATATAAAAGCATAAATTTAAAATCATCGGTCAGTTCCTTTAAGGTTCCCGTTTTCGGTTCGGAAAACGATACGGTTTCCGCAAGCTGTATAAGTGAAGTTAAGGTAAATGTTCATAAGGATGATGAGAATAAGATAATTCAAAAGGTAATTTTAAACCGGATAAATTATGCTCCCGTTTTAATTGGAGAGAATCTGGGCAGCGTTCAATATTATATAGACGGCAGATTGATAGCAAAAACGGATATAATTTCAAACGAGAATATTTTAGAAGATGAAGACGAGCTTAATATCTTTGAAAAATTGTTTGATCGTATTCGGCGGTTGGTATGAATAAGGAATAACAGAACGGAGTAAAATCTGTTCTTTACATATGAAAGGCAGTTTTGATGGAAAAAACGAGGATACAAAAGATAATAGCCGAAGCAGGTTATTGTTCCAGAAGAAAAGCTGAAGAGCTTATTTCGCAAAAGCGCGTCAAGGTCAACGGCAGATCGTGCAAGCTGGGAGACAAGGCTTTTGCAGGAAAGGATATAATAACTGTGGACGGCGAAAAGCTTTACACTCCGAGGAAAAGAAACCTATATTATATAATGCTCAATAAACCAAGGGGATATGTTACAACGATGAGCGATGAGCTTGACAGAAGAAACGTGTCTGAGCTTGTGAAAGGCGTTCCCGAGCGTGTTTATCCTGTAGGAAGACTTGACAGAAATTCCGAGGGACTTCTTCTCTTTACAAATGACGGAGTTTTTGCCAATGATATTATGCACCCGTCAAGGCACGTTACAAAAACCTATAGAGTAACCGTCCGCCCTGATATAACAGACGAGCAGCTGGTTAGACTTTCCGAGGGAGTAGAGATAGACAGCGGAATGACTATGCCTTGTATGATAAACGTCCTCACAAAAGAGCCTGGCAGGGTAGTTCTGCAAATGGTTATTCGTGAGGGCAAAAACAGACAGATAAGAAAAATGTGCGAGGCAGTCGGCTTAGAGGTTGCAAGGCTTAAAAGGACTTCTATAGGTCCTCTAAAATTGGGTATGCTTAAGCCCGGCGAATACAGGGAGCTTAATCCCGAGGAGCTTAGAGCGATAAGAACAGCCATTTCAAAAAGAGAGAACGGTAAAAAATAATGCTTGAAATATTGCAGACGAGAAATAAAGAAAAATATAAAGATAAATTATCAGAGTTAAAGCTTGACTTTGATATGTCTAACGTTGTTGAAGCTGATGACAGCGGTGTTTCACTGGGTTTCGGAGTTTACCATTTCGGAATCGATGAAAATTTTAATCCGCTGATTGAAATAGACTATGTGTTTTTTAATGACGACTTACTGCTTCTTGACGGAATTGTCAGGTCTATATTGTTTCTTGCAATGATGAAAGGCATTGACCGAGCTAAATTTAATCTGCAAAATACAAACGAGCTTGTAAGTCTTGGATTTGTGCAAAATAATTATAATTACCTTGACTCTATTGCTAAATTTATGTCTAAATGTAAAAGTTGCAAAAACTAATTGTTATTTTCTTGTCAAACTTATTGTTAAGTAGTATAATAATATTTATGAAGAATCAGCCTTTTTAAGGTTCAATAAATACGAATGGAGGAAATTCAATGACAAAGGATACTATCTCACTTTCAGCAAGAGATAGGTTGACGTATCTGTTTGATGATGGGGAGTTTACTGAGCTTGACGCTTCGGCAAAAGTCGGCGGCAGACTTTCAGGAGCAATAACTGCCTACGGATATGTTGACTCTAATCCTGTTTATGCTTTTGCTCAGGATTCATCGGTTAACAATGGAGCTTTGACAAAAGTGCAAGCTGACAAGATTTCTAAGATATATGATATGGCTGCTGCAACCGGCATTCCTGTTGTAGGAATTTATGATTCTTTCGGCGCTGACTTAAATGATGGAATTTCTGCAATGACAGCTTATGGGGAGCTTTTGCTCAGGGCTTCAAACCTATCGGGAGTAGTTCCTCAGATTTCAGTTATTGCAGGAACCTGCGCCGGAACGAGCGCAATACTTGCTGTATCGGCGGATTTCACAGTAATGTCTAAAGATGCGGAGCTTTTTATAACGCCTAATACAAAAGTTAAAAATTTAGCGGAGAATTCGGCTGAAAACGGAACAGCTTCTTTGATTGCCGAAAATGATAAAGCGGCTATTGAGATCGCAAAAAATATTCTGATTAAGCTTCCTCAGAATAATTTATCACCTGTTCCCATGTTTGAATTTGAAGAACCTTCAGGAGCTTACAGCGATAATGCTCAGTTTATTGCCGAAGCTGTATGCGACGCTGACAGCATTATTGAAATTTCAAAGGATTACGGAAAGGCTTCATACACTGCGTTGGCTTCTATAAGCGGAGCAACGGTAGGTATATGCGCTACAAACAAAACTGACGATAAGCTGACTTCGTGCGATTGTTCAAAGCTTGCAAGGTTTGTCAGAACCTGCGACGCTTATGCAATTCCTGTTATTACTTTTGTTGATACAGAGGGCTTTGACAATGCTGAAGGCGCAGATGAATCAGGAGCAGTTTTGCAGATGTCAAAGCTTGCTTCGGCTTATGCGGAAGCTACTACAATCAAGATTTCGGTTATTACCGGTAAAGCTTACGGTCCTGCGTTTATTACCCTTGCAGGAAAGGGAGCTAACGCTGATTTGGTTTTTGCATTAAATAATGCGGTTATTTCTCCTCTTGAGCCTATCGCAGCAGTTGAAATTTTAAGTCATGATAAGCTCAAAGGTACGGATAATCTTGAAAAATCAAGAGAAGAGCTTGTTCAGGAATACATTAAAAAAGAAGCAAGCGCAGAAGCCGCTGCTGAAAAGATGTGTGTGGACGGTATTATCGATTCTGCCGAGATTAGAAACGCTTTGATAAACGCTGTTGAAATTATGGCAGGAAAGAGAATAACAAGACTTCCTAAGAAGCACAGCAACAGCCCATTTTAATTTTGTATTTTAGAAAAGGTGGTTAAAACTATGAAGAGATATAATGTAACCGTGAATGGAAAAACATATGATGTTTCAGTTGAAGAGGCCGGAAGTACAGCTTCCGCTCCGGCAGTTGTTCCTGCGCCTGCGCCTGCTCCCGCTTCCGTAGCGGAGGGAACAAAGGTTTCCGCTCCTATGCCGGGAACTATTCTGGATATTAAGGTTTCAGTGGGAGATACGGTATCAGAGGGAGCTCCTTTGTTTGTTCTTGAAGCGATGAAGATGGAAAACGATGTTAATGCTCCGTGCTCGGGCAAGGTGGTAAGCGTTAATACTACTAAAGGTTCTGCTGTTGAAACGGGAACAGTTTTAGCGGTGATTCAATAATTATTTAGAGTGAAAGGACGCTGTATAAATGGCTAAGGTTAAAATTACTGAAACGGTTTTGCGTGACGCTCATCAGTCGCTCATCGCTACAAGGATGTCGCTTGATGAAATGTTGCCGATTCTTTCGGTTATGGATAAGATAGGTTATTATTCTTGCGAGGTCTGGGGCGGTGCAACCTTTGACTCATGCTTAAGATTTCTGCATGAAGATCCATGGGAAAGGCTTCGCACTATCAGGAGAGAGATGCCAAATACAAAGCTTCAAATGCTTTTCAGAGGGCAGAATATGCTCGGTTATCGTCATTATGCCGACGATGTTTTGGAGTATTTCGTTCAAAAAACCGTTGCAAACGGAATAGACATCATCAGAATTTTTGACGCTTTGAACGATATAAGAAATTTAGAAACTGCTGTTAAAGCCGCTAAAAAGGAAGGCGCTCATGCTCAGATAGCGATTTCTTATACATTAGGTGAAGTTTTTACAGAAGAATATTATGTAGATTATGCTAAGAGAATTGAAGCTATCGGCGCTGATTCAATATGCATAAAGGATATGGCTGCTTTGCTTACTCCGTATGAAACTGAAAAGCTGGTTAAAGCTATCAAGTCAGCTGTTAAAATACCTGTTCAGCTTCATACTCACTATACCTCAGGACTTGCTTCAATGTGCCTGCTTAAAGGCGTTGAAGCAGGCGTTGACGCTATTGATACCGCTATGTCGCCTTTGGCGCTTGGAACTTCTCATGCTCCTACCGAGTCTATGGTTGCCGCACTTCAGGGAACTGAATATGACACGGGTCTTGACCTTATCAAGTTAAATGAAGTAAGGGATTACTTTATGACTCTTCGTCAGAAGTATTTAGACAGCGGACTTCTTGATCCTAAGATGCTTGCTACCGACACAAACGCTCTTATTTATCAGGTTCCCGGAGGAATGCTGTCAAACCTTTTGTCACAGCTTAAGCAGGCAGGCAAGGAGGATCAGCTTAATGAGGTTCTTCAGGAAGTGCCGAGGGTAAGAAAGGATTCAGGTTATCCGCCGCTTGTTACTCCTACTTCTCAGATTGTCGGAACTCAGGCTGTTTTCAACGTTATAATGGGTGAGCGTTACAAGACTGTGACTAAGGAGTTTAAGGGACTTGTTAAAGGTGAATACGGAAAAACTCCTGTTGAAATTTCACCGGAATTTCAGAAGAAAATTCTAGGAGATGAAAAACCGATAACCTGCCGTCCGGCAGATTTGATTGAGCCTGAGCTTGAAAAACTCAGAAAAGAATGTGCGGAATGGATAGAACAGGACGAAGATGTTCTCAGCTATGCACAGTTCCCGAAGGTTGCGCCTAAGTTCTTCGAGGAGAGAAGAGATAAAAAACTTGGTATAGATATGGCTCATTCTAATACCGAAACAAAGGTGCATCCGATATAGGATAATCATTTAAGAATAAAAATAACTGCGTTATTCAGGCTTTAAGCTTAAAAATAACGCAGTTTTTCTTTTTGAATTTTAGATTTAATTAGGGGAAACACTTCGTCATTAAACAACGACCTAGTGTAATAGCCCGGGGTTTCAGCATGAAATTAATTTCTTTGTTGAAAATTAAATGAAACCGTTGTCCTTAGATAAAAGGGATAAAGGGCGTGAGACGTCTTGCCTTAGTTATAAAGTTTCCTCAAGAGCCTGAGCCAGCTGAGCAGGACAGGATGTACCTCTTCCACCGCAGTCAACGTCTTTCAGAAGTCTGATAACATCCTCAACTTTCATACCCTTGGCGAGTCTTGCAACGCCTTGGGTATTACCCGAACAGCCTCCGATAAATTCAACATTTTTTACAATTCCGTCCTCAACTTCAACATTTATTTGTCTTGAACATACTCCGTGAGTTTTAAAATTTACAATCATTTTAGTCCTCCTTATAATCTATTCCGGCTGAACCGCTTTTAACTGCCGCTTCGGCAACTGCCTTTGCGACTGCCTTTGGTATCTTTCTGTCGAATGCGTTCGGCAGAATATATTCTGAATTCAGCTCATCGTCGCTTACACAAGCTGCAATTGCTTTTGCAGCAGCCATTTTCATTTCTTCGTTTATGTCTTTTGCTCTTACGGCTAAAGCTCCTTTGAAAATTCCCGGAAAAGCGATAACGTTATTTATTTGGTTAGGGAAGTCGCTTCTGCCTGTTCCGACAATGAAAGCTCCTGCTTTTTTTGCCAAGTCAGGCATAATTTCAGGAGTAGGGTTAGCCATAGCGAAAATAATAGGCTTGTCGTTCATTGACCTTATCATTTCTTCCGAAACGAGATTGGGTTTTGAAACTCCGACAAAAGCGTCAGCTCCGTTCATTGCGTCTGACAGGGAACCGGTTTTGCAGTTCTTGTTTGTAATTTCAGCTAGCTGTCTGTGAGCGCTGCTTAGTGTTTCTTCAGTTCGGGAAATAATGCCGTTTATATCAACCATTATTATATTGCCCACTCCGAGTGATAATAACAGCTTTGCGATTGCTGTTCCCGCAGCGCCTGCGCCGTTAATGACCAAAGTAATATTTTCAAGCTTCTTTTCAGCAATTTTACAGGCGTTTATTAACGCAGCCCCGACAACAATGGCAGTACCGTGCTGATCGTCATGAAAAACGGGTATGTCTATTTTTTCTTTAAGCTTTTTTTCAATTTCGAAACACCGGGGAGCAGAAATATCCTCAAGGTTTATTCCTCCGAAGCTGTCTGAAATAAGCTCTATTGTTCTGACAATTTCGTCTGCATCTTTTGATTTAACGCAAATAGGAAAAGCGTCAACTCCGGCAAATTCCTTAAAAAGCGCACATTTTCCCTCCATAACGGGCATACCTGCCAAACCGCCGATATCGCCTAAGCCTAAAACAGCTGTTCCGTCTGTAATAACGGCAACCAAATTAGAACGTCTTGTCAGTTCATATGACAAATCGGGATTTTTCTGAATTTCAAGACACGGCTTTGCTACTCCGGGAGTATATGCATGAGATAAGTCGTCGGAATTTTCGACCTTAACTCTGGAAATAATCTCGATTTTACCGTTCCATTCTTTATGCTTATTCAGAGAAGACTCCATTATATCCATTAGTTTAAACAAACCTTTCTTTTATTATTCCGTATAAATTATTTCTGAGAGTTTTTAGCGGTCAGTGCAAATATTTTCTCTATATTTTCTTCATCAGTCGTTTGGCTTCCTATATGAGTCGGAACAGCGTTATATAACCCATGGAAGTCCGAACCTCCCGTAACGATAAGATCATGTTTTTCTGCTATTTTAAGTAGCGTTTTCTGATTTTCTTCATCTGCGGAATAGTGATAAACTTCAATTCCGTCAAGCTTTTTCTTTTCGGCAAGCTCTTTGCAAAGCTCAATGTTATTAAACATACAAGGGTGCGCCAGAACGGCGATTCCTCTGGCTGAATGGATTAAATCCAAGACAAAATCAACGCTCGGGTATCTCCTTGTAACGAGTATAGAGCCTTCTCCGTTTTTAGTGAAAAGCTTGTCAGAAAGTTCACCGTAAAGGTCAACTGCATATCCGTAGTTTACCAAAGCTCTCATAATATGCTGTTTATAAATGCTCTTGCTGCTTTTAGCGTATTTGAGAATGGAATCTGTTGAGATAGGATAAATTTCCTTGACCTTTTCTATCATATCCTTTGAACAGGATTTTCTTATTTCGCAGGATTTAAGGCAAAGTCCCTCAAGCCTGTCAGGCTTTTGCGGAGCGTAACAAAGAATATGTACCTTGCAGTTTCTCTTTTCATCCCAGGCTGAAAGCTCAACCCCGGGAATGATTTTAACGCCGTATCTGTCGCCCAGAACATGAGCTCTGTTATAAGATGAAAGCGTATCATGATCGGTAATGGACAGAACATCTATATTGGTTCTCTTAGCCTGGAGAATAATTTCTTCAATTCCCAAAGAACCGTCTGATAAGGTTGTATGACAGTGAAGATCTCCCTTCATACATAAACCTCCATTCTAAAAATTTCAATAAGGGCTTGTCACGTCCTTCAACGTGGCAAGGGCCGGCATTGTCGATCGGCCTTTCAGTATGGGATTGTATCCACTACTGAACGGGTAATGGAACCCGCCGCCTATAGAGGCGGGTGACATCTTGCCTTAGTTATATTTAATTATAACAAAATTCCGACAAAAAAGCAAGTATTTTTATAATTATTGTCACTTTTCAAAAAACTTACTTACAAACCACGGGCTTTTTGTGCAAAAGGTTTTGTTGTTCAGGTATTCTAAAATTCCTGCTTCCGTTTTAAAATCGAAAGTCAGTCGGTTTGAACACAATGCCTGCGTTTTAACGCCGTATTTTTTGTTTATCGAATTTATGCCGTATTTTCCGTCGCCCAAAAGCGGATGCCCTATATAAGCCATATGAGCTCTAATCTGATGGGTTCGTCCTGTTAATAAATCTATTTCAAGCAAAGAAAGATTATTCTTTTCTTCAATAACTTTATATTTGGTTATGATTTGTTTATTTGATGAAGTTTTTTTATTTTCAATATAAACGGTTTTTTGTTTTTCGTCTTTAAACAAATAGTTTTTAAGGGTTTCCTCTTTTTTATCCAAGCTTCCTACGCAGACGCACAGATAATACTTATGAAGCTCTCTGTCCTTTATTTTTTGATTAAGTATTCTCAGACTTTCGGCATTTTTTGCGCATATAACAATGCCGGATGTGTTTCTGTCGATACGGTTGCACAACGACGGCGCAAAGGAAAGCTCATTATTGGGATTGTACTCGTTTTTATTGTACAGATATTTTTTTATTCGGTTGATAAGAGTGTCATTAGTGTTTTCATTATCCTCATGAACTACTAAACCGACGGGTTTATCAACAAGCAGAATGTTTTCATCCTCATAAATAATTACAATGCTATCGCTCACGCTCATAAAGCTGTTATAATCTGAATTTTCAAAAAACTCATCGTTTATATAAAGACTGAGTACATCGCCGGTGTGAAGCTTTGCTGAAATCTTACACCTTTTTCCGTTAAGCTTAATACGTTTTAGCCTTATATATTTGTACATAAGACTTTTAGGAAGCTTTTTAATCGCTTTGGTTAGGAATTTATCCAGCCTTTGACCTGCGTCGTTGTCGTTTATGGTAAAGGTTCTCAAAGAAATTACTCCTTCTATTTAAGACTTTAAAATGTATTATAACACACTTTTTAATAAAATGCACTTTACTTTCACATTATATTAATGTATAATATTTAAAGAACATTAGTTCCGTTTTTATTATTAATAAAAGGATGTTGGATTTATGGAATCGCCGCACACAGGTCACAGACAGCGAATGAAAGAGCGTTTTTTAAAAACTGATTTAGACGGCTTTGAAGCGCATGAGGTTCTGGAGCTTTTGTTGACATACAGTATACCGAGAAAGGACACAAATTTAACGGCTCATAAGCTGATAGACGCATTCGGTTCAATATCCGCAGTGTTTGACGCTCCTTATGAAGCGCTGCTCAGAGTCGACGGCATTACGGATAATTCTGCCGTTCTTATAAAAATGATTCCTCAGATTCTGAGATTTTACAAAAACGGTGCGGACGAATCTCAGTGTCTGAACACTATTGAAAAGGTTACAGGATATTTTTCCGTTGCTTTTATCGGTCTTACTAAGGAAGAATTTAAAGTGTGCTGTCTTGACAATGGGTTAAACGTTATTTCCTGCACGACGGTTGCCAAAGGTACAAACAAGTCGTCGCCTATAACCGCTCGGCTTGTTGCTGAAGCGGCTTTCAAAGCAAACAGCTCCAACATAATTATATCTCATAATCATCCCGATACATACTGTACGCCGTCGGACGCTGATAAAATAATCACAAGAAAATTGAGAACTGCTCTTAAAGCCATTGATATTGATATTCTGGATCATGTTATTGTAGGAAAAGACGGGGTGTTTTCATTTAAAAAGTTCGGGTTGATACCTTTTATAGATTAATTAACACAGGGAGTTTTTATGGATCATTTTGAATTGGTTTCATCATATAAGCCTACGGGCGATCAGCCTGAAGCTATTGAAAAGCTTGTTGAGGGCATAAAGAATGGCTGTAAGGAACAAACTTTGCTTGGCGTTACAGGCTCCGGTAAGACATTTACCATGGCTAATGTAATTGAAAGAGTAAACAGACCTACGCTGATTTTGGCGCATAATAAAATTTTGGCGGCTCAGCTTTGCAGTGAGTTTAAAGAGTTCTTCCCGAATAATGCGGTCGAGTATTTTGTGTCCTATTATGATTATTACCAGCCCGAGGCTTATATTCCCAGCACAGATGTGTTCATTGAGAAGGACGCTTCCATCAACAGCGAAATCGATAAGCTAAGACATTCAGCGACTACCGCTATAGCAGAAAGACGCGATGTTATAGTAGTGGCTTCTGTTTCCTGTATATATTCGTTGGGTGATCCTGAGGAATATAAGTCTATGGTTGTTTCTATAAGAAAGGGTATGGAAAAATCGAGAGATAAGCTTTTGTCAGAGCTTGTGGGTATTCAATATGAGCGAAACGACATTGCCTTTGAGAGAAACAAGTTCAGAGTAAGGGGAGATGTTGTGGAAATTTTTCCGTCGAGCCATACGGATACTGCGTACAGAGTTGAATTTTTCGGTGATGAAATTGACAGAATTTCTGAAATAAATGTGCTTACAGGTGAGCTTTTGTCAACGCTTAATCACGTTGCCATATTTCCTGCGTCGCATTATATTGTCGCCAAAGATAAAATGTCGCAGGCAATAGAGGAAATAAGAGAAGAGCTTGACGAGAGAGTAAAGTTTTTTACCGACAATAATAAGCTGATAGAAGCTCAGAGAATTGCGCAGAGAACCAATTACGACATAGAGATGTTACAGGAAATAGGATTTTGCAGTGGGATTGAGAATTACTCAAGAATTTTAGCAAGACGTCCTAAGGGTTCTGTACCATATACTCTGCTCGATCATTTTCCCGATGATTTTTTGCTTATGGTTGACGAGTCGCACGTCAGTCTGCCGCAGGTCAGGGGAATGTACGCAGGGGATAAAGCACGAAAAACCACTCTTATTGATTACGGCTTCAGGCTTCCGTCTGCGGCTGACAACCGTCCGCTGAAGTTTGATGAATTCTATGACCATATCAATCAGGCGGTGTTCGTTTCGGCTACTCCGGGAGAATTTGAAAAGGAACATTCTTCTCGGATTGTTGAGCAGGTTATAAGACCTACAGGGCTTTTAGATCCGATAGTTTCAGTTCGCCCGGTTGAAGGGCAGATTGAAGACCTGCTATCTGAAATCAATATGCGCATTGAAAAGAATCAAAGAGTTTTGGTAACAACGCTTACAAAGAGAATGGCTGAGGATTTGACTGAGTTTCTGAAAGGCTACGGAATTGCAGTCAGGTATTTGCACCATGATATCGACGCTATCGAGAGAATGGAAATTATCCGTGATCTCCGTCTTGGTGAGTTTGACGTGCTTGTCGGAATAAACCTTCTTCGGGAGGGATTGGATATACCCGAGGTATCTTTAGTAGCTATTTTAGACGCTGACAAAGAAGGCTTTCTGAGGTCCGAAAGCTCGCTTATCCAGACTATAGGCAGGGCGGCAAGAAATTCAGAGGGCATGGTAATAATGTATGCGGATCAGGTTACGCATTCTATGGAAATGGCTATAAATGAAACCGAAAGACGTCGCAGTATTCAGAAGGAGTATAACGAAAGGCATGGAATTGTTCCTAAAACAATAGTCAAGGACGTTCGTGATGTCATTGAGATTTCCACTAAGGAAGAAGTCGAGTATTCGGCAAGGCAAAAAAACAAGCTGTCTAAGAAGGAAATGAACAGGCTTATTGACGATTTGACAAGACAGATGAAAGAGTCAGCTAAAATGCTTGAATTTGAACACGCAGCGTTTTTACGTGATAAAATCGCCGAGCTGAAGGGTAAAAAATAAATTCTTCTTGACAAACGTTTGCTTGATAAAATGAACATATGTTTAAAAAGATATGAAAGGGAATAAGAAAACTTATGCAGAACAACAAAATTGTTATTAAAGGCGCAAGGGAACATAATTTAAAAGATATTGACGTTACACTGCCTCGCGATAAATTAATCGTAATGACGGGACTTTCAGGCTCAGGAAAATCGTCTTTGGCTTTTGATACCATATTTGCAGACGGACAGAGAAGATATATGGAATCGCTTTCGTCATATGCAAGGCAGTTTTTAGGACAGATGGAAAAGCCGGACGTCGATTCAATCACCGGTCTTTCTCCCGCTATTTCAATCGACCAGAAAACCACCTCCAAGAACCCTCGTTCAACTGTAGGAACGGTTACTGAAATTTATGACTATCTCCGTCTTTTATATGCGAGAATAGGAGTTCCGCATTGTCCTGTCTGCGGTAAGGAGATAAGACAGCAGACTATAGATGAAATTGTCGATAAGATTCTGACCCTTGACGAGGGAACAAAAATACAGATTCTCGCTCCTATTGTAAGAGGGCGTAAAGGCGAACATATAAAAGAGCTTGAAAGAGCGAAAAAATCGGGTTATGTCAGAGTCAGAATTGACGAAATAACTTATGATTTATCAGAAAAAATAAGCATTGAAAAGAACAAAAAGCATACCATTGAAATTGTTGTAGACAGGCTTGTGGTAAAGCCGTCAATAAAATCACGGCTTACCGACAGCATTGAAACGGTTTCGCAACTGACGGGAGGAATAGTGACCGTTGATGTAATAGACGGCGAAGAAATGATGTTCTCGCAGAACTATTCATGTCCGGAGCATAACATATCCATTGAGGAATTAACCCCCAGAATGTTTTCCTTTAACAATCCGTTCGGAGCTTGCGAGCATTGCACCGGCTTGGGGGTGTTCAAGAAAATCGACCCTGAGCTTATAATTCCTAATAAGGATTTGTCTATTTTGCAGGGCGCTATAAAAGCCAGCGGTTGGAGTTCATTGGACGAATCGTCGATAGCTATGACAACTTACAGGGCAATATCGAAAAAGTACGGAATTCCGCTTGACGTTCCGGTACGTGAGCTTGACAAGGACGCTATAGACATATTCCTATACGGAACTATGGGACAAAAGCTTGACTATGAAAGGGTTTCGGGTTCGGGCTGGAAAGGAAAATATTCCGCTGAATTTGAGGGAGTAATCAATAATCTCGAACGGAGATACAAAGAGAGCGGAAGCGACTACAGCAAAAATGATATTGAAGCCTGCATGAGCGATGAGGCTTGTCCTGTCTGTCACGGCGAAAGGCTTAAAAAGGAAAGCTTAAGCGTTACGGTGGGAGGAATTAATATATCCGATCTTACTCATATGTCGGTTAACGCCGCTCTTGACTTTTTCAAAAATCTCAAGCTCACCGATAGAGAAGAGCTTATAGGAGGAAGAATAATCAAGGAAATTAACGAGCGTCTTGGCTTTTTGGCAAGCGTCGGGCTTGAATATCTTACGATTTCACGTTCGAGCGGAACTCTTTCAGGCGGAGAAAGTCAGCGAATCAGGCTTGCTACTCAGATAGGTTCATCTCTTGTAGGAGTTTTATATATACTCGACGAGCCGTCAATAGGTTTGCATCAGAGGGATAATGATAAGCTTATAGCAACGCTTAAAAGGCTTCGTGATTTGGGAAATACTCTTATAGTTGTCGAGCATGACGAGGATACAATATATAACGCCGATTATATAGTAGATATAGGTCCGGGCGCAGGTATTCACGGCGGGGAGGTTGTGTGCGCCGGCAGTGTAGAAAAAATTAAAAAGTGTAAAAAATCAATTACCGGACAGTATTTAAGCGGAGCTAAGAAGATTCCCGTACCTGATAAAAGAAGAAAGGGAAACGGCTTTACGCTTGATATAATCGGTGCGGAGCAGAACAACTTAAAGAATATCGATATCAGCGTGCCGCTGGGGACCTTCACATGTGTTACAGGAGTATCAGGCAGCGGAAAAAGCTCGCTTGTGAATGAGATAATTTATAAAGAGCTTGCAGGAAAGCTTAACAGAGCGAGGATTCGTTCAGGAAAGTTTGATAGCATGAAAGGACTTGAAAATCTGGATAAGGTCATAAATATCGATCAGTCGCCGATAGGCAGAACTCCCAGATCAAATCCTGCGACCTATACCGGGGTTTTCACCGATATAAGAGAACTTTTTGCAAACACCAACGACGCTAAGATGAAAGGGTATAATTCGGGAAGATTTTCTTTCAATGTCAAAGGCGGACGCTGCGAAGCGTGCGAGGGCGACGGAATTCTCAAGATTGAAATGCATTTTCTTCCTGATGTGTATGTGCCATGCGAGGTATGTAAGGGAAAGAGATATAATCGTGAAACTCTTGAAGTTAAATACAAGGGAAAAAGTATTTACGACGTACTGGAAATGACGGTTGAAGAGGGAGTTGAGTTTTTTAGGAATATTCCTAAAATACAAAGAAAGCTTCAGACGCTTTTTGACGTTGGATTGGGATATGTTAAGATTGGTCAGCCGGCAACGACTCTTTCAGGCGGTGAAGCTCAGAGGGTAAAGCTTGCAACTGAGCTTTCAAAGCGTTCAACAGGAAAGACGATATATATATTGGACGAACCTACTACAGGACTTCACACAGCCGACGTTCATAAGCTTATCGTAGTACTTCAGAAGCTTGTTGATTCGGGAAACACAGTTTTGGTAATTGAACATAATTTAGATGTTATAAAAACTGCCGATTATTTAATCGATCTGGGTCCCGAAGGCGGAGAAAAAGGAGGAACGGTAGTAGGCTGCGGAACTCCCGAGCAGTTAGCTGATAATGAAAAATCATACACGGGAAAATATCTGAAAAAGGTTTTAAACAGAAATTGATTTGTGAAAAATGTTTTTCTTTTTTGTGAAGCTTGCATCATTTCGGAAATATTTATTATTGTAAATTGTTGTTGTAATTGCAAATTATATGTGTTATACTATGTAAAAAAAGCGGAGATGAGTTAAGTGAAAAGAGTGAGCTATAAGGTTTCGCTGGGAGGAATTATTTCCGCACTTTCACTTTTCTTTATGTTTCTGACCGGGTTTATGCCGCTTTTTGTATATGTGATTCCTGCACTGACAGGAGCAATGCTGTTAATAATTTATGTTGAGATTAATGCAAGGTGGGCATTTTTCACTTATATTTCAGTGGCGCTTTTGTGTCTGTTTATAACTCCCGACAAAGAAGCTTCATTGTTATATATAATGTTTTTGGGTTACTATCCGCTTTTAAAAATATTAATAGAAAAAATTAAAAGCACAGTTTCAGTGTGGGTTTTGAAGCTTACTGCGTATAATGTAATGATAGTCGCTTATTATCAGGTGATAATAAGGGTGGTTGTTAATGTTGATTTGACCGAGGATATAGGCAGCTTAGGCAAATACGGAGCGTTAATATTTTTAGGAATAACGAATTTAATTTTTATTTTGTATGATATTGCAATATCAAGACTCAAGGACTTGTATATAAAATGGTTCAGAAAAAAAATTTTGCGGAAGGTATAAAAGGATTCGGCTGATGAGTAAAAAGCTTGATAAAAAAATTATTATAAAGTTTGTTTTTCTTTTTGTTTTGATTTCTGTTATTGTAGGAGCGACAATTCTGATTTTACCATGGATAAACCAGATTAAAACAGAAGAGGGCAGAGAAGCTTTAATGCTTTATATAGAATCCCAGAGAGCCGCAGGCGCTTTTATATTTATAGGTATTCAAGCTATACAGGTATTACTTCCTATTGTTCCGCCTATACAAATAATAGGGGGAGCTTTGTTCGGCACATTTTTGGGAAGCGTTTTTTCATTTGCAGGAATCTATTTAGGAATGAGTATAGTTTACGGACTTGTAAGGATAGTAGGTTATCCGTTAGTTGAAGTTTTTGTAAATAAAAAAGATTTAAAAAAGTTCAGATTTCTCAGAGAACCGAATAGAATAGCTTTGGTTTTTTTTATAATTTATCTTATACCGGGTATGCCAAAGGACACAATATCTTTTTTTGCTCCTCTTACAGATATGAACAAAAAGACATACTTTTTATATGTCTTGCCCGCCAGATTTCCTTTAATATTTTTATCTGCAGTTTTTGGTGCGGCTGTTCGTGACGGAAACTATATATTAGCTGTTATACTGAGCATTGTAATGATTGATGTTGGAATCATAGGTATTGTTTTCCGGGAAAAAGTAATACATTATTTTGAAAAGTTTTCAAAAACTACAAAGGCTTCAAATACAGAAAAAGAAATGATAAATAATCATAAGATGAAAAAGACGGGTTTGCTGATTATAATTGCGTCTGCCTTTGTTTTGGTGTGTGATTTTATATTTATGCTTACAAACTATTTTAGTATTTGCAGAGCTGAATTTTTGAAATACCATGACTTAAAAGGACACAATCAGGTAATATATTTTATTTTTCATTATGGTATGTATTGGCTTGTTTCAGTTGCTGCTATAGGAATAACGGTATATGTTTATTCAACAGTGAAGCAGAGAAAATTCAGCGCAAAAGGTATAAATAATTGACCAATATAAATGTAACAAAAAAGTTAGTAATATTTTTAAGAAATAGTAATTTTGCTGTTTCTTAATTTTTCATAAATTTTAACAATATTAGGTGTTGACATTTTTTAAATAATGTTATATAATTAACAAGCTGATTTATTAATTGCCGCTGTGGTGGAATAGGCAGACACAAGGGACTTAAAATCCCTCGGAGTAACATCCGTGCCGGTTCAAGTCCGGCCAGCGGCACCATACCATGAAAAACCCGGAGCAAATTAATGCTTCGGGTTTGTTTTTATAAGCAAGTGTTTTAAACTATTAAAAATTTCTGCCGATATGATTTTATCAGCTTCGTTTGACACTTGATTTATATCAGATGTATTTTATTGGTTACTGTTTCAAGTTATATTTGTCCGCATTTTTAATATACTTTATTAAGTATAAAAAGGAGGATGAATATTGAAACACAAGAGAATAATAAAGATTTCACCTATAATTATATCTTTTTCAATGATTTTTTGTTCATGCATAACGACAGAAAACACTGAGAGATTTGAAGTAAGAAACGAAGGTATTGCTTTTAATGAGGAATTAAAAAACCGGATAAACGGAGCTTCCGATGTGACTGAACAGGAAACCACGGAAGAAAAAGCCGAAAGCAAGTATGAGCCTTTAAATTACGATGAACAGAAGGCTATATGGTTTTCCTATATTGATATGGCTGAACTTATATCCGGAAAGTCTAAATCAGAGTTTAAAGCTTTAGTAGATGAGGCGCTTGAAAACGTAAGCAAGGCGGGTTTTAATACGGTATATATTCATGTCAGAGCGTTTGAAGACGCATACTATGAATCTGATTTGTTTCCGAAAACAGCATATTTAGGTACAAGTACATATGACCCTCTTAAAATAATCGTATCAAAAGCACATAAGCTTAATTTATCGGTTCACGCATGGATAAATCCCTTTAGATGCGGAACAAGCGAAACGTTAGAGAATACCTCTGATAAATACACAATAAAGCAGTGGTATAATGATTCGGACAAAAAAGGAAAATACATAGTTAAGGTTGAGGATGATGAGCATTTATGGCTGAATCCTGCTTACAAGGCAGTAAGGAAGCTCGTCGCCGACGGAGCTGCTGAGATAGTTGAAAATTATAAGGTCGACGGAATTCACTTTGACGATTATTTTTATCCAACCACAGAAAAAAGCTTTGATAAGGCTGCGTTTAAAAAGTCAGACTCTGACAGCCTTTCAGATTGGCGTACTGAAAATATAAATAAAATGGTTAAGCTTGTGTACAGCTCTGTCAAGAAGATAAATGAGGATGTAAAGTTCGGTATTTCGCCTCAGGGAAATATAGAAAATGATTATCAGCTTCAGTATGCCGATGTTAAAACGTGGTGCAGCAAGGAAGGATATATAGACTATATCACACCGCAGGTTTATTACGGCTATGAAAGCACAAGTCCGTATCTTAAAACAATTAAGACCTGGGATTCGATAAAAACCAACGAAAACATAAAGCTGGTTATAGGTCTGGCTGAATATAAGATAATTTCGGAAGAGGAATATATAAATAACGAGGGAATAATTGCCGATCAGATAAAAGACGCTAAGGAGCTTTCAAACTACGGAGGAATAGCAATTTACAACTATAAAAACCTTTTCAAGGCCGAGGAAAAGTTTTCTGACAGAATTGAGTCGGAATATGTGTTTATTGCCGAGGAATTGGCTGAATAAGGCGGAGCGCTGAGTAAGTAATATGAAAGTTCTGTGAAATGTAGGTTTGTCAATGATTAACTGTAGCGGATAAGGACAAAATCAAAAATAAACGTTCAAAGACAGCGATAATCGGTTTTGGAGTTTGCCAATTACGTTTAGATAAGGTAAAGCACCACTTTAATTATTAACATAACCGTAGTAATAGCTCAGAGAATGATTGTAGAACTAAAGGAATTTCCGAACAACTACAGTAGCACAATTAAGCCAACACCACCAATTGCCACGGCAGGAACATCTAACCCTACATCAAGTCAGGAGAAGTACCGATGCGGTATATGAAGTTTAACACACCACTAAATCAAAACTTTTACATAGCGTTCTACCCTGATGTAATTGATTCTTCTATACTGTTATCCTTGATAGCCCCATTTTCAACCGCAAGCGCATTCATTAAAACTTTTCCCGGTTTATTCTCAATCAACTCATCCGCATATTTGCATACCTCTGCGGAAATTCCGGCGCTTGCAGGCTTGTAGAACAGCGTGGGCGTGTGATCTACTGCGTAATGCATGACGCCATCAACTATGTAAGTCGGTTCTTCCACCGTGGTCGGGACGCTTGTTTCGATTGCGCCATTCTTATCGCAGCTAACATCAATAATCAGAGAATTCCTTCGCATTCTCTTCAAATCATTGCGATAAATAATATGGTCTTTTCTGTGTGTATCCCAAAGCAGTGCATTCACAATTACATCATATTGCCCAATTTCCTGCCGGAGCAGCTTTTCCATTCTGCGGTCATATACCGTAATGTGAGCCCCCAGACAAGTCAGAATACGCATAGCCCCACGCGCAACATTTCCCCTGCCAATCAGTGCTACATTCGTATTGTACGGCATTTCCCCATAGCACTGAAAAGCGTGCATGATAGCTGCTTCTCCTGCAATTTCATTGTTTCGATAGAAGCAATGACGCCCGTCACAGAACATATCCTCCCATGTATAAGCCGTTAGCTTCCCAGCTAAAACCTTATCTGTAGTATCCCTGTTCTGTACAAGATGAACCCACCCGAAAATAGTCTGGTCTTTTAACTTTCCTAAATATTCCGCATCTCCAATTTTGGGATCGCACACAACATCACAGGCAAGAACCTGCTCTCGCATGGCAATCTGTGCCCCGTGAGCTTTATAATCCATATCCGAATAACCCAAAATATTTCCATACCCCTTTTCCAGGAACAACATATCTGCATTCTTTATATTGGCAACATCGTTCGGAACCAATGCTCTGCGATTCTCATTTTCCTTATCACTAATCGGGAAACCAATTGTTTTCATCTTTTATTACCTCCAATTCTTTCATAATGCTTACATAAATAAAGGTGATTTCCCGCCCTTATTTGCTACTTGAATAATATCATGATTGCGGGCTTATTTCCTCGAGAACAAAGGCAGACTGAAAACTGATTCGAACTGCGATTCTCAGCCTGTATATCATTTTTATTGAAGTACACAGTCTCCCCGTTGATGGCGTTCGTTGCGACAACGATGAACTCGGTCGGATTTTTCATAAAAGCAACGAAGTCGAGCGGGTTTTCTCCGTCCGAATTACTGAGCGTACCGTAAACATAGTCCATGTCGATGTAAGA
>CAZTXS010000020.1:0-30465 GCA_964617585.1 uncultured Ruminococcus sp. | reverse complement strand
CCTGAACTGCTTTTGAATCGGCAGTTGTCTTAGCTGTAGTTTTGGCAGTGGTCTTGTCAGCAGATGAGGTTGAGTTCTTTGAACTGCTGACAGACGAGTCGGAATCAGTCGGATTATTTTCTGAAGGATTTTCCTTGCTCAAAGCGTCCTCTGCGCTCTTTAACCTGCTTACAGCGCTTATAATCTCATCATCACTTGAAGCCGAGTCCTCACAAATCTTAGCTAAATCGTTATATGCCTCCTTAAATAACGACCACACGTTGTTAGAACAGCTTCCATGCTCTATTGCAGCACATTCAAACAGGTACTCTTTTGCCTCGCCTCTTTGAGTTAAAGTCATGGCGTTATAAGCTGCAAGAGCAGTTTCATATGCGCTTTTCTTTTTTGAATACGTAGAGCTTGTTTCGGAAAGCAAGCTTTTCAATGTTGTAAGGCAGGAAATCATATTAGAATAACCGCTTGTATAATCGTTTTTGCTTAAATTCTCCGCCTTGACAACAAGCTGATTGAATTTTATCATATATTCAGCATATTTATCTCTTGCAATATAAGTCTTGTTGTTATTGCTTCCCCCGTTGAAAAAAACATTTAGCCATTTTTCGCACTGGTCTGCGCTCCAAGTCCCTGCTCCTGTAGGAAACCGCTCAAAATATTTAGACAGGTTAGGATAATACAGATCATGAAGCTCGCTCATAATCTTTTCAACATTGTCAGGAGCATAACTTTCCGCCGCAAGCTCTCTTATGCTGTTGAAAACCTTTTGAGAGAATATAGGGTTCTGCATAAGCTGATAGGCTAATCTCTGTACGGGAGCTCCTGTCGACCTTCCCCCGTTATATATCTGATACAGCTTGTCGTTTTCCGAGCTTTCGCCTGAATTGCCCCACAGAAACGCTCCCATTTCAACGTCATAAATCATGAATCTCCATTTACCGTCGCTGTATTCTCCGCCGTTTTTGGTATCAACAGTTCTGCTTCTCCATGCTTCCCAGTTTTTCCACGGCCAATCCTCGTTGGAAATATAAGTTTGTATTGCAACATAGTCGGCAAAGCTTTCTATATCAACCATTTCACACAGCTTTTCAAAATCAGCCGTCTTTGAAAAATCATTGGACGAGCTGTTAATGTAACTTACAAAATCAGTCCAAAGAGTAAGATCCTCATCGTTTCCCTCTTCAACCTTGGGGTTGTTGTTATCCGACGTGTCCGGCTTTACCATTACAACGTTGTCCTTGTCAACACCGTAGTGACTTTCAACATAATCGTCGTTATAATCCTCCTGCATTGTGTAAATGCCCCAATACTCTCCGTTTATAAACGCTATGCACGGAACGCTTGCCTGAGCCGAAACGTTTCGGTCAAGAATACAAGTCTGAAGCAGAGAATCCTTATACTTTACATAATTAGCGTCATTTCCGCCGTTTCTAAGCGTAATTTTTTTAAACTTCGTTATTGTATTTCCATCAGAGTCTTTAGCTTTTCCGTTATAAAAATCATATTTGAAGTTTTTTGAGCCATAATCGCTTCTTGCATAAAGCCTAAGACTCTTTTGATATTCGCCTCTTGAATATCCTCCCTGAATCCTTAATCCGCAATCCTGCGACAAAACAGCTTCGTTATCCTTTATATAATCGATATGTACAGGTCTTTCCCATTCCATTCCCTTGTTTGTACAATTCTTCTGCAAATATATGCCTTTTTCATCTCCGAAGAGATTATCTGCATCGGTGACAATAGATATAATAGGTACGCCGTAATATGTTTCATTTGTCTTGCCTACAAAATATGATTTCGTAACAACTTCGCTTGATACTCCGTTTTTAACCGCAATCGCTCTGATAACGGTTGCCTTGTCAACCTTTACGGTAGGTGCGTTTGAACCGCTTCCTCTATGGTCGTTGTCGGTTAAAAGTGATTTATTAATCGCAGAAAGCACATTATCCTCATTGCTTCTGTCAACTACGCTTATCTCACCCGTATATTTCTCAGATTCCGTTGTAGGCGTGCTTCCGTCTGTAGTATAATATATATCAGCTCCGTCAGACGAACTTATCGTCAGAGAAAAGCTGTTTTTGAACGCTCCGCTTTCCTTTGAAAATACAGGCTCGGCAATAACATCAGCGTCTGCAACAAAAGCGGAAAAACCCACAGACAACGTCATAACAGCAATCGCAGAAGTAAGGCTTATAAGCCTCTTTAACCATTTCATTTTATATTCCTCCTAAATTCAATAAGGGCTTGCCCGTCATTATATTATCCTACCTAAATATAGCCCATAAGTCATTAAACTTTACATTATTATGATATTTGTATGTTTTAACTTATTTTTTTCAATATACAAATATACTACTATGAAAATTCAACAAACCGCTAACTTTATAATAACCGCTTTATTATAATTTGTCAATAAAGTATTCAAAGTGTTTTTCCATTGACGATAAATGCTAATTTATGATACAATGATAAAAATACATAATTAAAGAACAGGAGTATTTTTATGTTTATTGCAAATGACAAAAGATATGAAAAAATGGTGTATAGAAACGCAGGGAAAAGCGGACTTAAGCTCCCTGTTATTTCGCTTGGACTTTGGCAGAATTTCGGTGCGGAAAACAATTTTGCAAATATAGAAAATATGTGCCGCACTGCATTCAACAACGGAATAACGTACTTTGATATTGCGAACAACTACGGAAATCCTTATAACGGCTCTGCTGAAGAAAGTTTCGGAAAGGTACTTAAAAACGGGCTCGGCGAATACCGAGATGAAATTATAGTTGCCACTAAAGCGGGATATGATATGTGGCCGGGACCATATGGCTCAAAAGGCGGCTCTAAAAAATACTTAACCGCTTCAATAAATCAAAGTCTTAAACGCACCGGACTTGAATATTTTGATATTTTCTATCATCACGTTTACGACCCTGATACTCCTCTTGAGGAAACTGCTTTATCTCTTGACAGCTTTGTAAAACAGGGTAAAGCTCTTTATATAGGAATTTCAAACTACGACAAATCAGCTACAGCTGAAATCCTTAAAATATTCCGTGAGCTTAAAACTCCATTTATAATAAACCAGCCTATGTACTCGATGCTCCACAGATGGATTGAGCCTGACGGTCTTTATGATTTGGCAAAGAACGAAGGCTTTGGACTTGCAGCATATTGCCCTCTTCAGCAGGGGCTTCTTACAAACAAATACCTGAATGGAATCCCCGAAAACTCACGTGCTGCGTCAAACGACTGGGTAAAACAGATGATAACTGAGGATACTGTCAGCAAAATCAATCAGTTAAACAAGCTTGCCGCTTCAAGAGGTCAAACTCTTTCACAAATGGCACTGTCGTGGGTTTTAAGAGAAGATAACTTCACCACCGCTTTAATCGGCGCTTCACGTCCTGAACAGATTGAGGAAAATGCAAAAGCGGCACAGAAGCTTACTTTCACCGATGATGAGTTAAAGAAAATTGATAAAATTACAGGGTGGGAACAAAGCTAAGCTAATACACAAAACGGCTGACGCGGTTTAAACTGCGTCAGCCTTAAATATTTTAATTTAATTTATCTTATAATAATGTCGTCCCTCTTAGGTCCGTTTGAAATCATAGTAATCGGGAAGCCGATCTGCTTTTCACAGAACTCTATATACTTTCTGCAGTTTTCAGGAAGCTCCTCATATTTTTTGATACCTCTAATATCGCTGTTCCAGCCGTCCAGAACCTCATAGACGGGCTTTGCTTTTTCAAGCTTTGAAGTAACAGGAAAATCTGTAGTCACTTCGCTTTCAATCTCATAACCAACGCAAACAGGTATTTTATCAAGATAACCCAGAACGTCAAGAACGGTAAACGCAACCTCTGTTGTTCCCTGAAGACGACAGCCGTATTTTGAAGCTACGCAATCAAACCAGCCCATTCTTCTCGGACGTCCCGTCGTCGCTCCGTATTCTCCGCCGTCGCCGCCTCGTCTTCTGAGCTCGTCAGCCTCTTCTCCGAAGATTTCAGAAACAAAAGCTCCCGCTCCGACTGCTGAAGAATACGCCTTACACACGGTAACTATACCGTTAATCTTATAGGGAGGTATTCCTGCTCCGATAGCGCCGTAAGCCGCCAATGTTGAACTGGAGGTAACCATAGGATAAATGCCGTGGTCGGGGTCTTTCAGCGTTCCAAGCTGACCTTCAAGAAGAATATTTTTGCCATGCTTTATAGCCTCGGACAAATAGAGTGAAACATCGCAGACATAAGGCTCAACCATCTTCTTGTATTCCATTAAAGTGTTAAAAAGTTCATCAACATCAAGGGCAGACTTGTGATACAAATTCTCAAGCAATACGTTTTTCTGAGGAGCTATCCTCTCTAAGTGAGCTTTTAACTCTTCTTCGTCAAAGAGCTCCTGAACCTGAAAGCCGAGCTTTGCATATTTATCCGAATAGAAAGGAGCTATTCCCGATTTTGTCGAACCGAAGCTTGCCTTTCCGAGCCTTTCCTCCTCATATTCATCAAAAAGAATGTGATAAGGCATAACCATCTGCGCTCTGTCGGAAACCAGTAACTTAGGCCTTGGAACGCCCTTGCTAACAATCTCTTCAATCTCGTTGAAAAGCACCGGTATGTTAAGTGCAACACCATTGCCGATTATATTTGTAGTATGGTCATAAAAAACGCCGGACGGCAGCGTATGTAATGCAAACTTGCCGTAATCATTAACTATAGTATGTCCTGCATTTGCCCCGCCCTGAAATCTGATGATAATGTCAGATTCTCTCGCTAACATATCGGTAATCTTTCCTTTACCCTCATCGCCCCAGTTAGCTCCAACGATTGCATTTACCATAAATATTTCCTCCAATGCGTATGCATTAAATTTATATCTTCCTTTTTTAGAAAATACATTAAATAGTATAACACAAATTATGACTTTTGAAAAGCATAAAACCCTATGTTCACAATTTTTTTAATATTAGGTAAACTGCCGAAAAAGCGAATTAACTGTGAAAGCTCATCAACGCTACCGAGATATACAATTTTATCTGATGGTATTCCTAAATCGCGAAATTTTGCTTGAACAAAGTGTTTTTCTATAATCTATATTGTAATATGTATCTAACTGCATTTGTACTAAGGCAAGATGTCCCCCGCCTCTATAGTCGGCAGGTTTCATTACCCGTTGAATGACGGGCAAGCCCTTATTGAATTATTATGTATCACGAACAGCCCTTTTATAAATAATCATAATTAAAATTTATATTAATTATCAAAAATATATATTTTACTTATATTAATTCATATGATATACTGTTCATATGATATGTAAAGGAGATAGAATTTATGGGTATGACTATGACTCAGAAGGTGCTTGCCGCACACGCCGGTCTTGACAGCGTTAAAGCGGGCGACCTTATTATGGCAAACCTGGATATGGTTCTCGGAAACGATATAACCTCTCCTGTTGCTATAAACGAATTTAACAAAGCAGGCTTCGACAGCGTCTTTGACGGAAGCAAAATTTCTATGGTTATGGATCACTTTGCTCCTAACAAGGATATAAAAGCCGCTACGCAGTGCAAGCAGTGCAGAGATTTCTGCGGTAATCTTGGCATTGAAAACTTCTTCGACGTCGGAGATATGGGAGTTGAACATGCTATCCTCCCTGAAAAAGGACTTGTAGCGCCGGGCGACTTAGTTATCGGAGCTGACTCGCACACCTGTACATACGGCGCTTTGGGAGCGTTCTCAACAGGCGTAGGCTCTACCGATATGGCAGCCGGAATGGCTACGGGAAAGGCATGGTTTAAGGTTCCTGCCGCTTTAAAGTTCAATATCACCGGAAAGCTTAACAAATGGGTTTCTGGGAAAGACGTTATTTTGCACATTATCGGCATGATAGGCGTTGACGGCGCATTATACAAATCTATGGAATTCAGCGGTGACGGACTTAAAAACCTCACTATGGAGGACAGACTCTGCATGGCTAATATGGCTATTGAAGCCGGAGCTAAAAACGGAATTTTTGCTGTTGACGAGGTTACTCTTGACTTTGTTAAGGACAAGGTTTCAAAGGACTTTAAGGTATATGAAGCAGACGCTGACGCAGAGTATGAAAAGGTTTATGACATTGATTTATCAGAAATCAAATCTACCGTTTCATTCCCACACCTGCCTGAAAATGCAAAAACCTTTGATGAATTCGGCGATATAAAAATCGATCAGGTGGTTATCGGCTCATGTACAAACGGAAGAATCGAGGATCTTCGTGCTGCCGCTGAAATTTTAAAGGGCAAAACGGTTGCCAAGAACGTAAGATGTATCGTTATTCCTGCCACGCAGAAGATTTATCTTCAGGCTATGGAAGAAGGTCTTTTGAAGATATTTATAGACTCAAGATGTGCGGTTTCTACACCTACCTGCGGTCCGTGTCTGGGAGGACATATGGGAATACTCGCTAAGGGTGAAAGAGCCGTTGCAACAACAAACAGAAACTTCGTCGGAAGAATGGGACACCCGGAGAGTGAAGTTTACTTAGCTTCTCCGGCAGTTGCGGCAGCGTCAGCTGTAACAGGCAAGATCTCACAGCCTTCCGAGGTTATGTAAGGAAAGGAGTCTTGGAATTATGAAATCTTTTGGAAAAGTACACAAATACGGTGATAACGTTGACACCGACGTTATCATTCCGGCCAGATATTTAAACACGGCAGATCATAAAGAGCTTGCTTCTCACTGTATGGAGGATATTGATATTGACTTTGTTAAAAAGGTTAAAAAGGGCGATATTATGGTCGCAGAAGCAAATTTCGGCTGCGGTTCCAGCAGAGAGCACGCTCCTATCGCAATTAAAGAAAGCGGTATATCATGCGTTATTGCAAAGACATTCGCTAGAATCTTCTACCGCAACGCTATTAACATAGGACTTCCTATTATTGAATGTCCTGAAGCTGCTGAGAATATTGAGAACGGCGATGAGGTTGAAATAGACTTCGACAGCGGCGTTATAACCAATAAAACTAAGGGTGAAAGCTATCGAGGACAGCCTTTCCCTGAGTTTATAAAGAACATCATCAGCAAAAACGGTCTTTTAAATTCTTTAAAGAACTGACAGGAGGAAATTTTTATGATTGTTTTAACAACAGAAAACATCCCAGGAAAAGAAATTCTGCCTATAAGCGTTGTTAAGGGAAGCACGGTTCAGTCTAAGAATATGTTCAAGGATATGGGACAGGGCTTCAAAAGTATGGTAGGCGGAGAGCTTAAAAGCTATACAAAAATGATGAACGAATCAAGAGAAATAGCTACTCAAAGAATGATTGACGAGGCTCAGAAAATGGGTGCCAACGCTGTTGTCGGGCTCAGATTTGCAACGTCATCTATCACGCAGGGCGCAGCAGAAATCATGGCTTACGGCACTGCGGTAAAAATTCAAGGTTAGTCACCTGAAAAAAGGAGATTCATAAATGTTAAAGAAAATTGCAGTAATTAAAGGCGATGGAATCGGGCCTGAAATAGTAAACGAAGCTGAAAAGGTTTTAAACAAGGTCGGAGAGAAATTCGGTCACACATTTGAATATACGGACGTTTTAATGGGAGGTTGCGCTATCGACGCTACAGGAGTTCCGCTTCCTCAGGAAACTATCGATACCTGCTTAGCTTCGGACAGCGTTCTGCTGGGAGCTGTAGGCGGTCCTAAGTGGGACACGCTTCCCGGACATCTTCGTCCCGAAGCAGGTCTTTTAGGCATTAGAGGTGCGCTTAAGCTTTTTGCAAACATTCGTCCTGCAAAGCTTATACCGGCTCTTTCGGGCGCTTGTCCGCTTAAAGATGAAATAACTCAGAACGGCTTGGATTTGGTAATAGTAAGAGAGCTTATCGGCGGAGCGTACTTCGGCGAACGTAATACTCACGTTGATGAAAACGGTGTTAAGCACGCAAGCGATTCAATGGCTTATGCAGACTATGAAATCGAAAGAATCTGCCGTGTGGCTTTTGATATGGCAAGAAAGAGAAATAAAAAGGTTCACTCTGTAGACAAGGCAAACGTGCTGGATTCTTCACGTCTGTGGCGTGAGGTTGCCCACAAGGTTGCAGAGGATTACCCTGACGTTGAATTTCAGGATATTCTTGTTGACAACACGGCAATGCAGCTTGTTCACAATCCTGCTCAGTTTGACGTTATGGTAACAGAAAATTTGTTCGGAGACATTCTTTCAGACGAAGCTTCTATGATAACAGGCTCTCTCGGAATGATTCCATCGGCTTCACTTGGCGAGGGTTCTCTCGGTCTTTACGAGCCTATCCACGGTTCTGCTCCTGACATTGCAGGACAAAACAAAGCTAATCCGCTGGCTACCATTTTATCGGTTGCTATGATGCTTCGCTATTCGTTCGATATGTCTGAGGAAGCAGACGCTATAGAAAAGGCTGTAGACAAGGTTTTGGCGGACGGCTTCCGTACCGGCGACATCATGTCAGAGGGTATGAAGTGCGTTTCATGCAGCGAAATGGGCGATTTGGTTTCCGCTGAAATCTAGTATTATAAACTACAAAACGGTAAGAACCTTCGCTCTTACCGTTTTTTTGTTTTAAATTTATTGCAAAATCCCAAAATCAGAGAATTCAAACTAATTGCTCAGACTGCTTTTCAGCTTCTGTTCTTCATATTTATGCTTTGTCGCCATTCCGCCTCTGATATGTCTTTCGCTTTTATTGAATTCCAAAACCTTTTTTACTTCCCTATATAGCTGAGGTTTAATTTTATTTAATTTCTCGGTAACGTCCTTATGGACGGTTGACTTGGATATTCCGAAAGCCTTTGCACAGGCTCTTACTGTACATTTCTTATCGACTATGTATTGTCCCAGTATTATTGAACGGTCTGTGTCGCCTGAAAAACTCATAATGCTCAACTCCCTATTGCCGTTTTTACAATATATATGCACAAGAAGCCTATATAATTCTAAAAAAAGCAAAATAAAGTCCACGTTAGTTGGAATTACCATTTGACAAGACTTTAATATGCGGGTATAATATCTTCGTTATTTAATAAGGGCTTGCCCGTCATTCAATAAGGGCTTACCCGTCATTCAATGTGTCAAGGGTCGGCATTGCCGACCGGCCGTTCAGTAGGGGATTGTATCACGTTACTGAACGGGCAATGGAACCCGCCGCCTATAGAGGTGGGAGACATCTTGCCTAAGTTATATTTTATACGGAGCGTAATTTACAAATGGATAAATCAAAAATCAAACGCAATTACAGCTTAGAGCTTGAAAAAATAATAAAAGAATGTAAAGGAAAAAAGCCGTCCTTGCTCATCCATAGCTGCTGCGCTCCCTGTTCAAGCTATGTTTTGGAATACCTTTCAAAGAACTTTAACATAACTCTTTTGTTTTACAATCCGAATATCAGTCCTAAATCCGAATTTGACTTCAGAGCCTCCGAGCTTAAAAGACTTCTATGCGAAATGCCGCTTGACTGCAATATCGATATAATAATTCCCGAATATAATGACAAAGAGTTTTTTGACGCAGCTAAAGGCTTTGAGAACATTCCCGAAGGCGGTGAAAGATGCTTCCGATGCTATGAGCTTCGTTTAAGAAAAGCGTTTGACTACGCAAAGGAACACGGCTTTGAATTCTTTACCACCACCCTTTCGATAAGCCCTTATAAAAATGCAGAGAAGCTTAACGAAATCGGCGAACGCTTAGCAAAGAAT
Organism: uncultured Ruminococcus sp.; assembly: GCA_964617585.1. Classification (GTDB taxonomy): domain Bacteria; phylum Bacillota; class Clostridia; order Oscillospirales; family Ruminococcaceae; genus UMGS1601. Next base: position 20,757 of record CAZTXS010000020.1, on the reverse strand, counting down.
TATAACGGTTTAAAGTGGCTTCCGAGCGACTTTAAAAAGAAAAACGGCTATAAGCGTTCTGTTGAGCTTTCACGAATATACAACTTATATCGTCAGGACTACTGCGGCTGTGTTTATTCAAAAGCCGAAAGAGATAAAATGAAAAGTCAAACGAACTGATCTATTTCATGTTCGCTTGACTTTATTTTTTATCCATTTTATAATAAAATCATAAAAATTTAGGGGGAATATAAAATGGTACAAAATTTAATTAAATGCTTTTTGCTTGCGGTGGAAATCATATTTATTGTGATTTTTATACTTCCGTTTTTCAAGCATATAAGCAACATAGGCAACATCGTAGGTCTGTTTATAACGGTCTGCCTTATGCTTATAACAATCTTCCGAGGTTACATATGGAGATTAGTCACCAAGCTGTGGCATTTCACTAGCGGAAAGGTTATTCTCATAATCCTTATGGGGCTGATATTGGCAGTAATCGGCTGGTGTATCTACACCTCTGCGAGAATGATTATCGCTTATAAAAACTATCCCGATAAAGAAACCACCGTTGTTGTTTTAGGCTGTAAGGTCAACGGCACTCACCCGAGCAAAATGCTTCGTCATCGTCTTGAGGCGGCTTACGATTATTTATCAAAAAACGAAAGCGTAATGTGCATAGTTTCGGGCGGCAGAGGCGATGATGAGAAAATATCAGAAGCGCAATGTATGTACAACTATCTTACCTCTTTGGGACTATCCGGGGACAGAATAATTATCGAGGACAAGTCCACAAGCACATACGAAAACATAAAATTTTCATACGAAATAATAGAACAGACGGGACTTCCGCATGACATAACCATCGTAACGGACGGCTTCCACGAATACAGGGCTTCTATTATAGCCGAAAAACAGGGCGTTAACGCATATTCCGTTTATGCCAAAACCACAAAGATAGACCTGCCTTATTACTGGCTTAGAGAATGGATGGGTCTTTTTCAGGAAAAATACTTAAAGGAAGCGTGACGCTTCATCCTGTCTGCCTTTGAAAAGCTTGTGAAATGTTAAAGCCTGAGCAACGGCAGGCTTTTATTTTGTAAAAACTTTTGAAAATATCAAAAGGTGACCCCTGCGCACGCTCTGGAAGCGTGACGCTTCATCCGGTCTGCCTTTGAAAAGCTTGTGAAATGTTAAAGTCTGAGCAACGTCAGGCTTTTATTTTGTAAAAACTTTTTGAAAATATCAAGAGGTGACCCCTGTGAGCTGATACCGGAAGTAAAAGCAAAATCGTATAAACCTCTACCGATTATTTAAAATACATAAATAGCTGACATTTAATCATGCCGTTGTAAAGCTTCCGCCGCTTATCAGCTTTCCTGCCGAAAAATTTCTCAAAATCCTCATGCGGAGCTATGATATAACAAGGCTTTTCACGGCTTGGAGAAAGCCTTTCTCCAAGCGTTTTGTAAAGCCTTTCGGCGTCCTTGATTTCAAGCATTCTTTCGCCATAGGGCGGATTGCAGAAGGTTATAGAGTTATCAGGCTGCTTGAATCTTGATATGTCTGCCTGTTTAACTGAAATTTTTGATTTCACTCCTGCTTTCTGAGAATTTGACTGAGTGAGGTCAACCGCCATTTCGTCAATATCAAAGCCGAACGCCTTAAACCCGCCCTGCCTGTCAATAAGGTCTAACGCCTCGGCTCTTGCGTTTTTCCACACGCTTTGAGGTATCTGGCTCCAGTTCTGCGCTGAAAAGCTTCTTCTAAGCCCCGGAGCAATATTCAGAGCCTTGTAGGCAGCTTCTATCAGAAATGTTCCCGAACCGCACATCGGATCGGCAACAACGCTGTTTGAACGCACTCTTGCCAAATCAACAATACCCGCCGCCAAGGTTTCTTTTATAGGAGCTTCGTTCGAGTTTCTTCTGTAACCCCTTTTATGAAGCCCTGCGCCTGTAGTATCAAGAAAAATTACCGCAGTGTTCTTGTGTATCGAAAACTGAATCCGATGAACAGACTCGCTCTCATCAAACCGACTTAATCCGTAAGCCTGCTTCAGACGCTCGACAGCAGCTTTTTTTATTACGGCCTGACAATCGGGAACGCTGTGCAAATCGGAATTCAAAGAATATCCCTTAACAGGAAAAGCGTCGTTTTTCCCTATAAAATTTTCAAGAGAAAGACTTTTAACCCCTTGAAAAAGCTGCTCAAAAGTCTTTGCTTCAAACGAGCCAAGCTCTATAAGCACCCTTTCAGCGGTTGAGAGCCAAAGATTCGCTTTTGCCAAGGTATTAAAATCGCCGTCAAAAGAGATTTTTCCGTCGGTCACCTTTAGATTTTCTCCGCCGATTTTTTTAATTTCGTAGGATAATACGCTTTCCAGCCCGAACAAACACGGACAATTCAGTCTTATCTTTTCCATTTCATTATAATGGCTATCCACTACCTGTGCAATGAATAGCCATTCTCCTTTATTTCATTTTTATAGCTAACACGAAGTGCATACTGAAGGTATGTTAGAAGTTTTATACCATCCCGTAGCTGTAGACCAGCAGTTTGAGCCTGCTATAAGTCCCGTTTTGGTACAATATTTAAGCTGCTGAACGTTATCAGGCACGTCAAACTCCGTCTTTGAAGAAGAATCCGCTATATCTCCGAAAACGTTTTTCCAGATAGCGCCTATATTCTGATATTCACTTGACGAAACCTGCTTTGCCTTTTTAGAATAACCAACCCAAATTCCGCTGACGTATGTCGGAGTGCAGCCGACAAAGGTCAGGTTGTACCATTTATCAGACGTACCGGTCTTACCTATCAGATCAACGTTGCTTAGCTTAGCGTAACGTCCTGTACCGCTTGAATTGGTTATAACAGTCTGCATCATTCTGTTCATTACATAAGACGTAGACTTGTCTATTGCCTGTTCCGGCTCATATTGATTCTCGTAGATTATATTTCCTTCTCTGTCAGTCATCTTTGAGATAAAGGTCGGTTCATAATACTGACCGCCGTTTCCGAAAATCTCATAAGAAGCCACAAGCTCTTCAAGTATAAGACCGTTTGTCAAAGCTCCTACAACCATAGGAGAATAGTTCGGGTCTTTATTAACGTCAAGAGATGAAATGTGAAGTGTATTCTGAAGAAAGTTATAACAATATGATGGGGTAAGCTTTTCAACTATCTGAGCAGGAGCGGTATTAAGCGACCTGTATATCATTTCGAAAGTGAAATAATCATTATATGACCAGTTGCTTGTACCGCCGTATTCCGAATAGTTCACAGGCCATTTTTCAGTTGTTCCGTCTTTATTAGTAATAGTTATCGGTTTATCGTTAAAAATAGTAGACCATGTAATCAAGTCCTTGTCAAGAGCCGGAGCATAAGACGCTATAGGCTTTATCGACGAACCCGGCTGACGTGTCGACATCGTTGCGATATTCCAACCTCTGGAGGTAGTCTTCTTTCCTCTTCCTCCAACTACCGCTTTAACACGCCCCTTATAGTCCATTGCAATAAACGCGCTCTGAAGCTTATCGGAGCTTAAAGTATAGTTTGTAAAATTAGAAGCGTCAAGGAATTTCTTTTCAACCTTGGACTGCATTTTAAGATTAACATTAGTGTTTATCGTATATCCGCCGGCTGTAAGCTTTTCCTCAGCCTCATCTGTGGATATATCGTAATATTCGGCGATTCTGTCAACAGCTTCGTCAAGAGCTGCGTCAACATAATAAGACGTAACTCCCGTATTCTGATACTTCCCGACGCTTACAGTATTATCGCTTGTGTAATCCTTATCGCCTGTTACAACAATTTTTTCAGCAAGAGCTTCCTCATACTCGCTTGTTGAAATAGCGCCGTTGTCAAGCATATATTTTAGGTTAAAGTCGTTAGCTCTTCCAACGTTTTCATCATAGTTGTCATACGGATTGTAATTCGCAGGACTGGGAGTAATAGCTGCCAGACTTGCAGCTTCCTTAATAGACAGCTCTGAAACATCTTTTCCGAAATAGAAGTTAGCCGCCGCCTGTACGCCGGCAACATTGTTTCCGAGCGGAACGATATTCAAATAAACTTCTAGTATTTCCTGCTTAGTGTAGGTCTTTTCAACGTTTATGGAACGGAAAATCTCACGGATTTTTCTTGCCATACCCTCGCTTCCGTCAGTTGCATTATCACCCGTCAGGTTCTTGATAGTCTGCTGAGTTATAGTCGAGCCTCCCTGCTCGGTGTCGTAAAAGTGCAGAATAAGGTTAGCAAAAGCGGCGAACGTTCTTTTAAAGTCAACTCCGTCATGCATATCAAAACGTTCGTCCTCGGAACAAACAAAAGCGTCCCTTACATGCTTGGGTATATTGGAATAATCAACCCACGTCCGCTTTTCACCGTTTGAAGAAAGCGAATAATAAAGAGCGTACTGCTCTGAATCCTCATCATTCTTATCATAATCGGGATTTTTGGCAAGCAGTCTTGTAGTGTAGGACAATTCAACGTTTTCAAGACTAACAACGTTAGAAGAATCCGCAAAATTCAAAATATATATTGTTAAAGCCGTAGCCAAAATTGAACCTGTTATTACAACAATCAGAAACAATGACAATATAACTGTTCCGATAATTTTCAGTATACGAATTACGGGCTTTTGCTTTTTAACGGCTTTACGCTTTTTACCGACGGCATTTCTGCTGCCTCCGGACATTCTGTTATTGTTATTGTTACGCATAATAATGTCCAGCTTCCTTTCCCCTGCTTTAAAAAATTAAATCTGTACATTCTATTTAATTATATCACAATTAACCTAAGTTGTAAAGTGTTTGCAAAAGTCACTCTGCTAACCATGTTTTTACATATTCTTGAACCGTTTCCTGATAAGCTTTCGGCGTGCCTTCCTCCGCCCTTTTTAAGCTTTGAAGCTCCTGCTGTTTTTCAGATTCATTATCTTACCGTCAATCTATACCTGCCAGCTTGAAAGATATTTCTCCTGCTCCGCAGTCAGACTGTCTATCTCAAGTCCCCAAAACTTTATTTTACGCCTTGCAACTTCATTGTCAACGCTTCTCGGAACATCTATAATCTTTTCATCAAGCTTGTCCTTATTTTCAACAAGGTACAGTGCGCTGAGTGCCTGAATAGCAAAGCTCATATCCATAATCTCAGCAGGGTGTCCGTCGCCCGCCGCCAGATTAACAAGTCTTCCCTCGGCAATTACGTTGAGCCATCTTCCGTTAGGAAGCTTGTATCCCATTATGTTTTTTCTGGCTTCCTTAACTTCAACCGCAAGCTTTTTAAGTCCCGCAACATCAACCTCGCAGTCGAAATGACCTGCATTACACATTATAGCTCCGTCCTTCATATTCATAAACGACTTTTCTGTTATAACGTCCTTACAGCCTGTCACCGTTATGAAGAAATCGCCTGTCTTTGCCGCTTCTTCCATTTTCATAACCTTAAAGCCGTCCATAACAGCTTCCATTGCTTTAACCGGGTCAATCTCCGTCACAATAACGGACGCTCCCATTCCCTTTGCTCTCATTGCAACGCCCTTGCCGCACCAGCCATAACCTGCCACGACAACGTTTTTTCCCGCTACTATCAGGTTTGTGGTTCTGTTTATTCCGTCCCAAACTGATTGACCTGTTCCGTATCTGTTATCAAACAAATGCTTGCAGTCGGCGTTATTCACAAGAACCATAGGAAATTTCAACGCTCCCTCGTTATTCATCGCTATAAGACGAATAATACCTGTTGTTGTTTCCTCACAGCCTCCTATAACATTGCCTATAAGCTCGGGATATTCGCTGTGAATAAGATTAACCAGATCTCCTCCGTCATCGATAATTATATTAGGTCCTGACTTTATTACCTGTTCGATATGTCGGTGATACTCCTCGTCGGTTGCGTTATACCATGCAAAAACATTAAGTCCGTCATGAACCAAGGCCGCAGCAACATCGTCCTGTGTAGAAAGCGGATTGCTTCCCGTTATATACATATCCGCTCCTCCTGCGGCAAGCACTTTGCAGAGATACGCAGTCTTAGCCTCCAAATGAATCGAAAGAGCTATTTTTATTCCCGAAAAAGGTTCAGTTTCTTTAAACTCATTTTCAATGCTGTTTAAAAGCGACATATTTGCCTTTACCCATTCAATTTTAGTCTTTCCGCTCTCCCAAAGATTTTCGTTTCTTATCTCGCTCATTATAATCTTCCTTTCGCTCTTTCCGCGCACTTTAGAAGTATTGTATCTTTTTACTTAAATTTAAGATTCAGATTATCATTGAAAACCTTATAAAGCTTCGGATAATCCCTTTTAGTTCTCACCGGTCTGAAATCCCTGTTCACAAAGCAGTGGGAGGATTCAGCTTTAGCTGAAAGTTTTCCGGCAGTTTTATTATAAATGCTGTATTCAACCGAAAATCTCACTCCGTTAAAGTAAGTCAAATTCATTGAAATTTCAAACTCATCGTCAAACCTTACGGGATGCTTATACTCGCAGCTTGCAGATAAAACGGGAATCATCAATCCCAAATCCTCTACCGCTTTATAAGGATAACCTACATACTCGAGCCAGTTGATTCTGGCTTCCTCCATCCAGCGGATATAATTTGAATGATGAACTATCCCCATGCCGTCGGTTTCGTAATAATAAGCCTTTCTCGTAAAAGGTATCTTTTTGTTTTTCTCCATTTAAGCATTTCCTTTATAAATTATTTTATTTAATATTATATATTCTTTCCTGTCCGTTGTCAATTTAAAAGCCTGAAGCTGCAAAAATGCAGCTTCAAAACCGTCTGAGCATATAACTTATGTTTGTAAATATCAAAACAAAAAGGCTTTATGTCAATGCGTTAAGCAAAGCATAAAGCCGTAAATTTAATACTAAATCATGCTGTCCTCCCAGCAGTCAGGAGCTTCAAGCCCCAGAACCTTTGCAACTGTAGGAGCGACATTGGAAAGTCCGAAGCTTCCCTCTTTGATAGTATACTCTGTATTCTTATCATAGATAATAAACGGAACTCTGTTGAGAGAGTGAGCCGTTCTCACCTGAACATTGCCCTTCTTATTTTTCTCGAGCATTTCATCGGCGTTTCCGTGGTCGGCGGTAATCATTATCGTACAATCTATATCCTCGCACGCTTTAATGAGCCTTGCAAGGCCTAAATCAACCGACTCAACTCCGATAACGGTAGCGTCCATATTTCCTGTGTGTCCAACCATATCGCCGTTAGGATAATTACATCTTAAAAAGTCGTACTTGCCCGACTTTACCGCCTCGATAAGAGCGTCGGTAACCTCAGCCGACTTCATCCAAGGTCTTTCGTCAAACGATACCTTATCGGACGGAATCTCTTTCCACGTTTCAAGCTCCTCGCTGAACTTCTCCGACTTGTTTCCGTTCCAGAAATAAGTAACGTGTCCGTATTTCTGAGTTTCTGATACGGCGTATGAACTCATACCGTTTTTGACCAAAAGCTCGGAAAGAGTGTTTGTGATTTCAGGCGGGCTTACCAAATACTTATTCGGAAGATTTAAATCTCCGTCATACTGAAGCATACCCGCAAACACAACGTCAGGCTTCGGACCTCTGTCGAATGCGGTAAACTCTTCGTTGTCAAACGCCATTGAAAGTTCTATAGCTCTGTCCCCTCTGAAATTAAAAAGAACCACACTGTCTTTATCGTTTATCGTTCCGACAGGCTCGCCGTTCTCAGCTACAACGAAAGGCGGAAGATCTTGGTCTATTATGCCCTCGTTTTCTTTTCTGTAGGTTTCTATGGCAATAGTAGCGTTGTCAAACTGTCTGCCCTCGCCTAAGACATGGGTTTTCCAGCCAAGCTCAACCATTCCCCAGTCCGCCTGATACCTGTCCATAGTAATCTTCATTCTTCCGCCGCCTGAAGCTATTTTAGCGTCAAAGGAAGCGTCGTTAAGCTCAGCCATACAGGTTTCAAGCTCGTCAATATACTGAAGTCCCGAAGTTGCCGGAACATCTCTTCCGTCCATAAGAACATGACATCTTACCCTAGAAACCCCCTGCTCCTTCGCTTTCTTTATCATAGTTTTCAGGTGAGAAATATTTGAGTGAACGTTTCCGTCCGAAAGAAGTCCTATAAAATGCAGCGTTGAAGAATGAGCTTTAACATTTCCCACGACCTCTTTCCAGGTTTCGCTTTCAAACATCTTTCCGCTCTCCAGCGATTCGTTCACAAGCTTTGCTCCCTGAGAATAAATCTGTCCGCAGCCGAGAGCGTTATGACCTACCTCGCTGTTTCCCATATCATCGTCGGTGGGAAGCCCTACTGCGTCACCGTGAGCCTTTAAGGAAGTATTAGGACAGTCCTTAAGAAGCTTATCAAGAGTAGGCGTATTTGCCTCGGAAACTGCGTCGCCCAGACCTGTAACGCTAAAGCCTATGCCGTCCATCACAACTAAAATAACAGGTTTCTTTGCCATATGATTTTCTCCTCCCGGTTTAATTTATTTAGAAGCCTCTTCAAGAAGCACGCCGAATTTTTCAGCAACAAGCGAAGCTCCGCCGATAAGACCGCCGTCAACATCTTCCTTTGACAAAAGCTCCGCACAGTTCTTCTCGTTCATAGAACCGCCGTACTGAATTGTGACAGAATCGGCAGTTTCCTTGTCGTACATCTTAGTCAAAGTATCACGAATAAATCTGCAAACCTCCTGAGCTTGATCCGCTGTAGCGGTTTTTCCCGTTCCTATTGCCCAAACAGGCTCATAAGCAATTATACACTTCTTTAAATCATCAGCGCTTATGTCATAGAAATCAAGCTTTATCTGACGCGCAATAACTTCTTCCGTGATTCCGCACTCACGCTCCCACAAAAGCTCACCCACACACACGATAGGCTTTAAGCCTGACTCTAACGCAGCCTTAGTTCTCTTATTTACAGTTTCATCTGTTTCAGCGAAATACTGTCTTCTCTCCGAGTGTCCGAGAACTACATACTCAACGCCCATTTCAGCCAGCATATCTGCTGAAATCTCACCTGTAAAAGCTCCGCTCTTTTCAAAGTGACAGTTCTCAGCGCCTACTTTAATGTTAGTTCCCTCTGTAAGCGACAAAGCTGTTTCAAGATTGGTGAACGGAACGCATATTACAACTCCGCAGGTTTTATCCGCTGCAATCGGTTTCAGCTCCTCAATAAGAGCCTTAGCCTCAGGTCTTGTCTTATTCATTTTCCAGTTGCCCGCAATAACCGCCTGTCTTAAATCTTTTCTCATTTTAAAAACTCCTTTAGCTGTTTATTTTGTCTTAATCAAAATTTAAGGACTGCCTGCGGCAACAGGCAATCCTCATTATTCAAATTACTTATCGGCAATAACGTCAATGCCCGGAAGCACCTTGCCCTCAAGATATTCAAGAGAAGCTCCGCCGCCTGTTGAGATATGCGACATTTTGTCTGCAAAGCCCAACTGAATAACTGCCGCTGCGGAATCTCCGCCTCCGATAATCGTTGTAGCGTCGGTATCAGCGAGCGACTGCGCAACCGCTATTGTTCCCTTTGCGAGAACAGGGTTCTCAAACACGCCCATAGGACCGTTCCAAACAACGGTTTTAGCCGACTTAACAGCCTTGGCATAAAGCTCTGCTGTCTTTTCACCTATATCAAGTCCCATTTTATCAGCAGGCATATTGTCGCTTGAAACGACTTCAACTTCAATATCTGCGTCTATAGGATCAGGGAACTCGGCCGCAATAGTTGTATCAACCGGCAGAAGAAGCGTTTTACCAAGCTTTTCAGCCTTTTCAATCATTTCCTTGCAGTAGTCAAGCTTTGTATCGTCAACCAAAGAGGTTCCTACTTCTTTACCCTGAGCTTTTAAGAATGTATAAGCCATTCCTCCGCCGATAATAAGCGTGTCGCACTTTTCCAAAAGATTTGAAATAACATTCAGCTTATCTGCAACCTTAGCTCCGCCGAGAATAGCAACAAAAGGTCTTTCAGGAACTTCAACAGCGTTTCCTAAATAGTTAATTTCTTTCTGCATCAGGTATCCGACTGCCGTATCCTTTATATGATTAGTAACTCCCGCAGTTGAGCAATGCGCTCTGTGAGCAGAGCCGAAAGCGTCCATTACAAAAACATCTGCAAGTGAAGCCAGCTCCTCGCTGAAAGGTTCAAGATTCTTGGTTTCTTCCTTTCTGAATCTTGTGTTCTGAAGAAGAACAACATCACCGTCATTCATAGCTTCAACTGCTTTTTTTGCATTCTCCCCCACTACGTTATCATCGTTAGCAAATATAACTTCCTTACCCAAAAGCTCAGAAAGTCTTACTGCAACAGGAGCAAGCGAGAACTTCTCCTCAGGACCGTTCTTAGGCTTACCTAAGTGTGAGCAAAGAATAACCTTGCCGCCGTCTGCAATAAGCTTCTTGATTGTCGGAAGCGCCGCAGTGATTCTGTTATCGTTTGTGATTACGCCGTCTTTAAGCGGAACGTTAAAGTCACAGCGAACTAAAACCTTCTTTCCCTTAACGTTAATGTCGTCAACCGTTACCTTGTTAAGACCTGCCATTAATAGACATCCTCTCTTGTTTATAATTTGATCCAGCCAAAACTGAAACATCTTAAGCTGTTAAAATATTAACAACCATTTATATTATTGTATAACAATACGCATAAAAATTCAATAGTTTTATTATACTTTTCCCCGACTGTTAAAAATTTGTTTAATGTTCATATTTAGATAAACTGCAGATTTATAATCAGTGCAAAAACAAGATGCTTAATTTTCCGTTTGTGCTTTTGCTGACCTGCAGTTACTCAAACCCTAACATTTCACAAACTTTCCAAAGGCAAACTGAGCGCAGGGGTCGCCCCTGCAAACGTCACATAGCCGCTTTGAAAATAACTCCTACAACCTTTGGACCTGAATTAATTGTAATAGCGGCTCCTATCTGATAAAAGTCCTCAGGAGGGTAGCCTACGCATTTTGTCATAGCCTCCGCCATTTCATCTTTAACCTTATCGTCATTACCGTAAACTATGCAGTAAGGCGTTTTCGGAATCATTTCCTTAACCGTAAGATTCAAAATCTTCGGAATGATAGCCTTGTCGCCCCTTACCTTACTTTCGGTAGTTATCTGATTATCCATTATTCTCATTATCGGTCTGAGCCCCATTACCTCTCCTGCAAAAGCAGCCGCTGATGGTATCCTGCCCGACTTTCTTGCATACTTTAAAGTATAAGGAGCAAAGAATATAATGCAATTGTCAACCCAGTCCGTAATATAAGCGGCAATCTCATCGGCAGAAGCGCCCTTCTGCGCCTTTAACGCTCCCTGCACTACGGGATAGCCGTAAGTACCGCTGTATCCTCTGCCGTCAATATTGTAAATATGAAACTTATCCTTTGCGTCGGGGTTTTCCTCAAAAAATTCTTCAGCCGCCATAACCGCATTATTATAGGTTGCCGAACCCTTCGAATTAATTGTGACATTTATTATATCCGTGTAACCCTCGTCATAGTATTGCTTGAAAGCTTCGGAATATTCAAACGCCGTTATCTGCGAAGTCGATGGTATTCCGTCAAACTCATCAATCAGCTGATAAAACTTTTCATTATCAAAATCCACTCTTGAAGTATAGCTTTTATCACCCATTGCAACCTTGAACGGCATTATGCGTATGTCAAGCTCTTTTTCCTTTTCAAACGTAATGTCAGAAGCTGAGTCGGTTATAAATTTAATCTTATTCATAAATATCTGCGCCCTCCTAAAAGAGCGTACCTCCTTTTTGAATATTAAAAACTAATCAGTCTTTCCATGTGTATTGTGTGAGCTTTCCCTTTCTTGTCAGGTCGGGATAATCCCACTGTCTAAGTATTTCATAAACCGCAACAGCAACCGAATTAGAAAGGTTAAGGCTTCTTAAATCGGGACGCATAGGTATTCTTACACAGCGCTCCTCATTTTCGTATAAAAGATCTTCGGGAAGCCCCTTGTCCTCTCTTCCGAAAATTATATAAACATTGTTCTTATATTGAACGTCGCTGTAAACGTGTTTTCCCTTGGTAGTGAAATAAAAATACTCACCGTCGGTTTTTTCAAAGAAATCGTCAAGGCTTTCATATTCGTATATTTCAAGCTTATCCCAATAATCAAGCCCCGCCCGCTTTAAATTCTTATCGGTTATCTGAAAGCCGTAGGGCTTTATCAAATGCAAAGCGGCGCCGGTTACTGCGCAGGTTCTTGAAATATTACCTGTGTTTTGGGGAATCTGCGGCTCTGCCAGCACTATATTAAGCTTCATTTGTCTTTCCTTCTAAAGAGCAATTCTGGGAAGATATGAAATTATATCCTCTTTCATTCTTATGCACTCGCGTCTTGCCGCTCCGGCATAATCCTTTTCATCACAATTCTCTTTCTGATAAGCGCACATTACTCCCCTTGAGGAATTCACTATCGCTCCGAGTCCGTTAGAGTCGAACCCCTTTGAAACGCCCTCGGCTCCGCCGCCCTGCGCTCCGTATCCGGGAACTAAAAAGAAAGTATTCGGAAGCGTTCTTCTCATCTCAGCAAGCTGTTCGGGATATGTCGCTCCTACAACCGCTCCTACTGAAGAATAACCATACCTGCCCATAGCCTCGCTTCCCCATGCCTCGCACATTTTGCCCATCTCGGCATAAACGGTTTTTCCGTCCTTAAGCTCCTTATCCTGAAGCTCTCCGCTTGACTTATTAGAAGTCTTGACAAGGACAAAAATCCCTTTATCTCTTTTAACACACTCATCAAGCAGAGGAGAAATACCGTCCGTACCCAAATATCCGTTTACGGTCAAAGCGTCCGCCCCGAAAGGAGTAAAGCTCTCGCCGTCAACAAAGACCTCTCCCAAATGAGCGGCGGCATAAGCCTGCATGGTCGCTCCTATATCGTTTCTCTTTCCGTCGGTAATTACAAACATACCTTTTTTCTTTGCATAAGAAATAGTTTTATATAGAGTTTTTACACCCTCGTATCCATACATTTCATAATAAGCCGCCTGAGGCTTTACAGCCGGAACTATATCGCATATTTCATCAATAATCCCTTTGTTAAAAGCAAGAACAGCCTTTGAAGCTCCCTTTAAATTCTTTCCGTACTTTTTAAAAGCTTTCTTCTTTAAACAGTCGGGAACATAATCAAGCTTCGGGTCAAGTCCAACGACTGTCGGATTCTGAGTTTTTACGATTTTTTCAATAAGTCTGTCAAATGACATAGTTCGTTTTGCTCAATAAAGAGCATTCCCTCCTTTAAAGTTTATTTTCTTCAAAAACAATTCTGCCTTTTGAAATCGTATAAAATACCTTTCCTTTAAGCTTTTCACCTTTAAAAACGCTGTTTTTAGATTTTGAATGAAGCTTTTCTTTTTCCACTGTCCACTCATAATCAGGGTCGAAAACAGTTATATCGGCGATGCTTCCCTTTGAAAGTGAAAGGGGTTTAAGTCCTAAAATTCTTCTGGGGTTCTCGCTCATAAGCTTTTGTATTTTGCCGAGCGTAACCAACTTTGTATGATAGAGCTTTGTAAGCGTTGCGGCAAGAGAGGTTTCAAGCCCGACAACGCCGTTGGGCGCTTTATAAAAGTCAGACTTATCCTCCTCGCTGTGGGGAGCATGGTCTGTGATAATGCAGTCGATAGTTCCGTCGCAGATTGCTTTCTCGACAGCTTTTCTGTCCTCCTCGGTTCTGAGCGGCGGACTCATACGATAATCTGCGTCCTTTGAATAAAGCTTCTCGTCTGTAAAAGTAAAATAATGCGGAGCTGTTTCACAAGTCACCTTTATTCCGTCAGCCTTTGCTGCGCGAATTATATTGCACGAGCCTTTTGTGGAAACATGAGCAATATGAATATGAGCGTTAAGACCCATTGCAAGAGCGATTTCCCTGGCGGTGATATAGTCCTCGCTCGCTCTGTCCATGCCTTTTACGCCGAGGGCTTTCGACACCTCGCCCTTATTTATTAACCCGCCGTTGATTATGTCCAAATCCTCACAGTGAGAAATAATCGCCGAACCGGCAGCTTCAGCCTTTTCTATAGCCTGACGCATAAGCTCTGCATTTTGAACAGGACGTCCGTCATCGGAAAATGCAGCGGCTCCGAGCCTCTTCAGCTCGTAAAAATCGGTCAGTTCAAGTCCCGACATTCCCTTTGTTACACAAGCTATAGGAAGAATGTCTATTCCGGTTTTAGAAGCTTTTTCTTTAACATAGCCTATAAGCTCTTCCGAATCAATGGGCGGAACTGTGTTGGGCATACAGGCAACGCCTGTAAAGCCTCCCGCTTTGGCGGCATTCGCACCTGATATTATATCCTCTTTATAGGTCAGCCCCGGATCACGAAAATGAACGTGCATATCAAAAAGTCCCGTAAAAGCGACAAGCTTTCCCATTCCGTCAATAATCCTGTCCGCTTCAAGGTTGAGATTTCTTCCGACATCTGCAATTTTGTCATTTTCAACAGCAATATCGACAACCCGGGTTTCCCCGTCGTTTTTTACTGTTACAACATTTCTGAGAAGTAGTTTCATATAAAAATCACCATGTCTTCGCTCTGAAAGATTCCGTTTTTAAAGTCGGTAAACTACGACTCTTTATTGTTCTTTTCTATCTCTTTAAGAGCCATCTCATACGCAGTTTTCTTTTTGCTCGTGACGCCTGATTTATCAAGAGCAGACACAAGGTCTACAACGTCAAGAGAAGTCTTTACACCCGAATCTGTAATATATTTCAGGATAGACTCCATATTAATATATTTTGAGTCGGTGTTCATTTCGTCCCAATCTTTCATAGTAATTTTAAGATAGGAAGCCTCCTCGGTTGATGAAGTTTCCGCCGTCTGATCCGACTGCTCTGTGATTCCGCTTGTTGCAGACTGCTGAGAAGAGCCGCTCACAGCGTCTGAATCAGATGACGATGAAGACATTGGCTCCGCAACAGAACTGCTTTCAACCTCCTGACAGCCGCACATCAAGCCTGCGCACAGCGTCAAAGCTAAAATACCGCTTATAATCCTTTTCATTTTTAAATTCCCTCTTTCATAAAAAGTTTACCGTCTTTTTATTTTATTCCTATTTTATGTTATCCATAATAAATTATTATTATTTATTTTTTTGTATCCAAAATCGCTCCTGTATTTCCCGATGTAACCAAATAAGCGTATCTTGCCAAATATCCCGTAGTGATTTTCGGCGCTCTTGGCTTCCACTCGGCTTTTCTCTTTTGCATTTCCTCATCGCTTACATCTGCGTTTATTTTATTTGCAGGAATATCTATAGAAATTATATCCCCCTCTTTTATCAGAGCTATAGGACCTCCTACGGCGGCTTCAGGTGAAACGTGACCTATCGCCGCACCTCTTGTCGCTCCTGAAAACCTTCCGTCGGTAATCAAAGCGACGCTTTCTCCGAGTCCCATTCCCATAATAGCCGAAGTCGGGTTGAGCATCTCTCTCATACCCGGTCCGCCCTTAGGGCCTTCATAACGTATAACAACAACGTCGCCCGGATTTATTTTTCCTCCGAGAATCGCTTCCATAGCGTCCTCCTCGCAGTCGAACACCCTTGCAGGACCTGAGTGAGAAAGCATCTCCGGAGCAACAGCCGAACGCTTTACAACACAACTGTCGGGAGCTAAATTGCCCCTAAGAACAGCTATTCCGCCCGTTTTTGAATAAGGGTTGTCAATATCCCTGATAACCTCAGTGTTTTTGTTTTTGCAGTCCTTTATATTCTCTCCGACAGTTTTTCCTGTACAGGTCATACAGTCGGTATTAAGCAAATCCTTCTTTGAAAGCTCGTTCATAAGAGCATAAACTCCGCCTGCTTCGTTTAACTGCTCCATATATGTATGTCCGGCAGGAGCAAGATGACAAAGGTTAGGCGTTTTATCGCTTATCTCGTTCGCAATGTCAAGATTTAAATGGATTCCGCACTCATGAGCGATTGCAGGCAGATGAAGCATAGAATTTGTCGAACAGCCCAAAGCCATATCGCAGGCAAGAGCGTTCATAAACGCCTCTTCAGTCATAATATCACGAGGCCTTATGTCCTTTTTCAAAAGCTCCATAATCTGCATACCTGCGTGCTTCGCAAGCTCGATTCTCTCTGAATATACGGCAGGTATCGTACCGTTGCCCTTAAGTCCCATTCCCAGAACTTCAGTCAGGCAGTTCATCGAGTTTGCAGTATACATTCCCGAACATGAACCGCAGGTCGGACAGCCGTGTCTTTCATATTCGTCCAGCTTGCTTTCACCTATCTTTCCTGCGTTAAATTCGCCGACTGCTTCCGAAATGCTCGAAAAGCTTGTCATTTTTCCGTCAACACGTCCTGCAAGCATAGGTCCTCCCGAAACGAATATAGTCGGTATATTTACCCTTGCCGCCGCCATAAGAAGTCCCGGAACGTTTTTGTCGCAGTTTGGTACCATAACCAAAGCGTCGAATGCATGAGCCATAGCCATAGCCTCGGTTGAATCGGCAATAAGGTCACGGGTTACAAGGCTGTATTTCATGCCCTGATGTCCCATAGCTATTCCGTCGCAAACAGCGATAGCCGGGAATACTATAGGCGTTCCCCCTGCCATAGCAACGCCAAGCTTTACAGCGTCAACAATCTTATCGATATTCATATGTCCCGGTACAATTTCATTATATGACGAAACTATACCGACAAGAGGACGTGAAATCTCCTCGTTTGTAAGCCCCAGCGCATGATACAACGCGCGGTGAGGAGCGTTATTTACTCCTTCTTTGATATTATTACTTTTCATTTTATATTACTCCTTGTTTATTTTATTCACTTTTTTTGTTATCTGCTTTACAACAGAATAAACGGAAACGCTTCCGTTCACTGTAATAAGACTGTTTTTAATATAAAGATTCTTCCTCTTGTTATAAAGCTCCTTAAGCTCATCTTTCGTTGAATTGTAAGCTATAGGTCTTTTTTTATCACCTTTAATTCTTTCATAGCAAAGCGAAAACTTTGTATCGATAAAAACAGGTATGCCCGACTGCTTTGCTGCAAGTCCGTTTTCCTCACGAAGAAGCGCTCCTCCGCCGGTAGCTATAACTCCGCCCTTATCCTTAAAACTTTTTATAATCTCGGTTTCTAAATCCCTGAAATACTTTTCGCCGTCGCTTTCAAATATTTCGCTTATTGTCCTGCCCTCGGTTTCCTCGATATATCTGTCCATATCTGTAAAATCGCATTTCAAAGCAGAAGCAAGACGTTTTCCTACTGTTGATTTTCCGCAGCCCATAAAGCCGCAGAGAAATATCGGTTTCATCTATTTAAAATCTCTCTTTACTATTTTATTCATTTCTTCAATTATGTCGTTTACCTCTTCAGCAGTGTATTCGTCGCCGTCCCAGATTTTATGTGCCGAAACCGCCTGATAAACCAGCATCGCCATTCCGCCGGCATATTTTTTACCCATTGATTTCGCCTTTTTTATAAGCATGGTTTCACCGGGATTGTAAACAATATCAAAAACTGCTCTGCATTTTTCAATAACCTCGTCCGAAACCGGGCAGGCTTCCGTTTTAGGGTACATTCCCACCGGACTTGCATTTATTAAAAGTCCGTATTCTTTATCGGTGCTTATTTCCGTGTTTAAAACAATATTTACCGAAGCGTCCGGCTTTAAAGCGATTATTTCCTCCTTTGCCTTTACAGCGAGAGGCATATCCGACTCAAGCACTGCAATATCAAGTATTGCTCCGCTGAGAGCAGATTCAATAGCCGCCATTCTTCCTACGCCGCCGCAGCCGATAAGAAGAACGCTTTCGCATCGCTCTTCTCCCATCGCCTTAAGAGTAAGCAAAAAACCGTCGCAGTCGGTATTGTAACCGGTCAAAACTCCGTCCTTATTATCAACGCAGTTGACCGAGTTGTATCTCTTTGCTGATTCATCAAGCCTGTCTATTAAATCAATAATCGCCACTTTATGAGGAATGGTTATGTTATACCCTGTCATTGAGTTAAGCTCATCGGCGCTTTCTTTCAAATCCTCAGGCTTTATTTCTTTTATTTCATATTCATATTCACGGTTTCTCAGCTCAAAAAGTCTTGCGTGTATGGGAGGCGACATAGTGTGCTTTAGCGTTTCTCCCAAAATGCAATATCTTCTTTTCATGTCCGCTTAAGTCCTTTCTATGTAAAGCTAAAGCTTGATTTCTACCTTTCTTGAGGTCGGAATGTATTCTGTATACTTAACTCCGGCCATATCAAACATCTTTTTAGAAGCGATTACTTCGTCGGAATCCGAATACTTATCCTCCATATATATCACTTCTTTTATTCCGCTCTGAATTATAGCCTTTGCACATTCATTGCATGGAAATAATGACACATATATCCTTGAGTTTTTCACCAAGCCTGTAGAGCTGTTTAAAATAGCGTTAAGCTCTGCATGACAGACAAAAGGATACTTCGTCTGAAGATGATCGCCTTCACGATCCCACGGCATTTCATCGTCATTACAGCCTGTCGGCATACCGTTATAACCTACTGAAAGAATCTTATTTTCTTGGGATACTATACACGCTCCAACCTGAGTGTTTGAATCCTTAGACCGCTGCGCAGAAAACAAGGCTATGCCCATAAAATATTCGTCCCATGAAATATAATCGGTTCTTTTCAAAATCTTTCACTCCTTAGTGCAAGAAAAACCTGATACCTGCTTTTCAACTTCGGTTTTTTTATCCTTTTCCTCCGATTCGTCTATCTCAAGTCCGAGTTCTTCAAAAAGCCTGTCAAACTCAGCCTCCGATTCTATTTTGTCTTTTGTATCAAAAAGACCCATAGCAATTCTCCTTAATTATATTTGAAAAAATTTATCCGTTCGACTGCTTTTCTTTCGCCCGGCCTAAAAAAGCCGCACCGATAAGCCCTGCGTCATTACCCAGCTTAGCAATAACTATCTCTGTGTTTTTTGCAGAGTTTCTGGTATAAATCTCTCTTGCAACTATTTCCTTCATAGGCACAAGCAGCGGATCGCCCTCGTTGCAGACTCCTCCGCCTATGCATAAAACATCAGGCTGAAAAATATTTATGGTATTTGTTATACCTGCAGCCAAATATTTTATATACTTATCGACTACCTCTTTAGCCGTTTTATCGCCTATTCTCATTGCATCGAATGAAAGCCTTGCGCTGATTTTCCCGTACTCCCTGGCCATTTCGTGCATTATGCTGTCTGTGTTCCTGTCCATAGCTTCTTTAGTCATTCTGACAAGTCCCGTTGCAGAAGAGAAAACCTCAAAACAGCCTTTTCTTCCGCAGGTGCACTGAGGTCCGTCAACCTCTATAACCATATGTCCTAGCTCTGCGCCTGCATAGTTAAAGCCTGAATAAATCTCGCCGTCAATTATTATTCCTCCGCCTACTCCCGTTCCAAGAGTTATGCATACGGCGTCTTTAGCGCCTTTAGCAGCTCCCGCTAAATATTCTCCGTATGCCGCTGCGTTTGCGTCGTTTTCCACATAAACGGGAAGATTTATCTTCTGCCTGAACATCTGCTCCATATGAACGTTTTCAAATCCCAGATTACAAGAGTATTCTATAATTCCCTGATCCGAATTTGCAATGCCCGGAGCGCCTATGCCTATGCTTTCTATATCATCTGTATGAAGCCCTGCCGACTTAATCGCTCCTTTAGTTGCGAAAATCATATCCTCGCATATTTCTTTGGCAGGACGGGGAAGATTTGTCTTTGTCTGAGCCTTTGAAATAATTTCAAAATTCTCAGTAATAACCCCGGCTACTATATTTGTACCGCCGAGGTCGATTCCAACATAATATTTCATAGTATATATTATACCGCACCTTTACAAAAGAACTTTATCGTATAAAATAGTTTTTAAGCGCTCTGATAAGCGCATTTTAATCATATTTATACATTAAATATACTATCACATTATGCGTTTAAAGTCAAATAATATACATCAGCCAAAACTATTCCTCATCAAAATATACAATGCACTCTTTTCCCAGTGATTTGCACTTTTCTTTTATGTATATTATTTCGTTAGATTCTTGCTCGCAGAATACAACAATCTTATGACAACGTTCAATAACATAGTCGATATTTATGTGACATTCATTTTCCGAACAATCGTCACATTCCCTGCGGATCCCTCTTATACATACTCCTAATCCCAATTTGCATTTTGTAAGATTTCTTCTTCCGTTTGAAACGATTACTTTTGTGTTTTCAGGAAGGTAATTTTTTAAAATTTTTGCATCAACGTCTTTTGCTCCTATTACTCCGACAACCATTTTAATCTTTCTCCTTTTTTATTATTCCAATGCTTCAATATTTATTGGTGAATTGGTCCGATTAATAATAAATTCAATAGGGTCTTGCCCGTCATTCAACGTGGCAAGGGTCGGCATTTCCGACTACCCGTTCAGTAGGAGATTTTATCCGCTACTGAACGGGTAATGAAACCCGCCGCCTATAGAGGCGGGGGACGTCTTGCTTTAGTTATAAAAAACAAACTCCCGAAAAATTGGGAGTTTGTTGAAATATGGAGGCGCCACCCGGATTTGAACCGGGGATCAAGGTGTTGCAGACCTACGCCTTACCACTTGGCTATAGCGCCGCAAATGGAGCGGATTACGAGGCTCGAACTCGCTACCTCCACCTTGGCAAGGTGGCGCTCTACCGGATGAGCTATGCCCGCATTTGGCGCCTCCGGGCGGAATCTCTCTCATCGTAACGAATTTCATTCGCAGAGGATTTTCAGCCTTTCAGCTTTTTATTCTGTTTAG
>CAZTXS010000019.1:0-30822 GCA_964617585.1 uncultured Ruminococcus sp. | reverse complement strand
TGCTTGTCAACTGCTGTAGCTGTTACAGATGAAACTATAGACAATACCAATATAATCATTGCTAAAACACTTGTTAAGACTCTTTTCATGTTTTTACCCCTTTCGTTAATACCACGCTATTCCTATTTCATAAGCACTATTGGTATACATATAATAATCTTTAAAACTTAATTCAAGTGTATCATTTTCTGAATTAAAAACAACTACTTCTGCCGAACTATTATAAACATTGCTTTGTTTCAATAGCGAACCCTTAGATGAATAAACACTTAGATTAAAATCATAATTCCCATTTGATTCTGCATTACCACTTAAGTCATCCCCATATGTAAAAGAAGGTGTCAACCAGCATATTGCTATTTTTGATGAGCTTTCTCTTTTTACAAAGTTAATTTCTTTTGTTGGATTTCCATCATAAGGAAAAATAAGTTTTCTGCTATATCTTTCCGTACTCGCAATAACTATGGCTTTAAAAGCATTTACTACTCCAGAGCCCTCTTTCGCCGTCAATCCGCTTGCATAGCTTTCACTGCCTTTTCTGTCACAGGAAGCCATAATTATAGCTTTTATTTGCTGTGGATAAAATGCCAAAGTAGGTTCAGTTTGTAAAACCTGTGCACAAACACCTGTCACAGCAGGTGCGGCAAAGCTTGTGCCATCATAAATAAGTTTTTTGTCACCATTAAAATTAAGTGTTTCTTCTAAAACATCATTATAAGCTGCTACACAATCAGGTTTTGCACATCCCTTTGAACCACCATTACCAAAACATGAACCACTATGGAATTTATCATCAGAAAATTTATCAGTATTTTTTGTATCAATTCCACCAACAGTTAATGTATTATATGACAGAGTACCTACGGGACATTGTTCCTTGCTATCGTACATGTCCGTATTACCTGCTGAAACTACTAAAAGAACATGATGGCGATACCCAATATGATCCAGCCATTTCTCAAATGTAGTATAGTAATCTTCTGTCCGTTCGCCAAATGCCAAACTCATATTTATTATTGAAACACCTTTTTCAATTAATTTTTCTATTATTTCTTCTCTGGTTACATTGTTATCGGACCATTCAAACACCTTAGCTTTAGGGACTATACCTTTGCTTCCTGCTAAAATTCTAGTTACCTTTGTGCAATGATAATCTTCATAATCAATAACTTTATCAAGTGATGTTAAATCTGTATTTTTCAAATCATAATAATTTTTATAAAGTGAGTCACCATCATAAACCCCAATAGTTACTCCTTTACCTTTAATACCTATTGTATTTGTTGTCATGTCAGCATTAATTGCTGATTTCCATGCGGTTGTATAAGAAGAATAGGTGCTTGCGGCTTGCCCGGATTCTTCTGTTGTGTCTGCCTCCGTATTTTCGCTGATTTCTATATCTTCTCTGATATCTATACTCTTAACTTTACCATTCACTACTATATCGTCAATTTCATCTTCGGTACATTCAGTGATTACCATTGGCGAATAACTGCTGACAAACTCAACATCGGTTTCATCTATGCCTGTTTTTTCGACATATTCCGAATTTTGCTCGTCATACATTTCCTTTGCGATTTTTCGTTCAGCGGCTATTCTCTCATTTACCAATCCCTGAACATATTCACGTTCTCCCTCGGTGTCTTTAAAATACTTAGGCAAAAGTGTTTCCAATTCTTCATTAGACGCATTTTCAAGTTCGTCGGACTTCAAAAGCTTTTTGTCTATAGCCTCTAATTGAGCCAAAGTCATTCCTGTTTGCTCATTGACCTTTTGTTCAACGGTATCCTGTTTAATGTCCTCCATTTCAACATACACAGGTACTGTTTCATCCGCTTTTAATTCGTCAAGTTCTTCTAGCAAAACGCTTGAAAGTTTTTCTTTCTTCGTCATTTCAAGAGCCATTACACTGTTACCATATGTGCTGCCTGATAAAGCGGTTACTATCGATAGTGACAGAGCTATTGAAATTATTTTTCTAAATTTTTTCATATGATTCCTCCCCCGCTTTGTAGTAAAGCTTTTATTGTATATTCAGTATAGCAATTTTCTCACATTTTGTCAACTATTTCTTTAGTTAATTTATGAAATTTAGAAAACAAAAAAATCCCTATAAAACTTATAGGGATAAGCAAAATATTTATCTGTCCACTGAGTAATATTTCTTCAAACTCGGTGAAATTATCTCCGCCGTAAGCTTTAAAGACAAAAGTCCTCCTGCAATTATTGCAACAACTAAAAAAGTTCTGAACAACCCTTTCATAATATTCCCCTTTCCGGTATGTATCCTTTTATTCAATAAGGGCTTGCCCGTCGTTCAACGCGCAAGGGTCGGCATTGCCGACCGGCCGTTCAGTAGAGGATTCTATCCCGATACTGAACGGGTAATGGAATCCGCCGCCTATAGAGGCGGGGAACATTTTGCCTAAGTTATAGTATATCATCTTTTAAATTCCGTTTCAATAAAATATCATATAATGTTTTAATATTTATTTTTCTGCTGAAAGCGTACACAAAACAATTTCTCTGTGGTTAAACAGCCTGAATTTCCCCAAACCTCTTGACACTATCATCTGAGCGCCGTCCGACTTATAAACCCCGTCCGTAAACTTGGGAAAAAGCCTTCTTTCGGGAGAGAGCAAGCCTTTCCCGAACAATCTGACCGCTCCGCCGTGAACATGGCCTGAGAAAATAACATCTGCTCCCCACTGTGAATATGCTTCAAAAAACTTAGGATTATGCGAAAGTAAAATAGCAAAAGGCTCAGGCTTCACGCCCAAAAATCCGGTTATATCCTCTGCGTCAAGACAGGGTAAATTTTTGTAATCCAGATTTTCGCCGAGATAATACACCGGAGGAATGTTTAAACCTAACACAGTTATAAATTCGCCGTTGCGCTCAATATCGACATGACTGTTATTTAAAACAGCAACAGGCAATTCAAGAAGCTCTTTTTGAACTTCTTCATCAGCATCGTTTTCGTGGTTTCCGAAAACATAAAAAACAGGAGCGATCTCACTTAAATACTTAATAAACTCTTTTGCCTTAGTCAGATTTGTCTGATTTCTCGATATAAGGTCGCCTGTGAGAAAAATATAATCAGGAGAAAGCTTATGCGTCATAGAAACTATCTTGTAATCATACCCGTTGCCCGATTTCAGATGCAGATCTGAAAGATGAGCGATTTTAACCCCGTCAAAGCTTTCGGGAAGTCCCTTTGCCTTAATCTTAAATTCACTAACGTCATAATGCTTGTTTTCTATAATTATGAAAACGATAATCAGTAAAATCGCTGTTCCGGCAATCAATTTAACGATCATAGCTTATCCTTTCCGATTTAGATAGCTTTTTAAGGCGTCCATATTGTCCGTTGCAATGCGGACTCCGTGATAATACAGCGGCAAAAGCTTGTCAGGTCTGCCTTCTGTTCTTTTTACCCCCATAGTTGTTACAGGCTCTATAACATAAACCTTACCGTCACGTTCCAAGGTTCTTAGCTCGGCAATCTGCTTGTTATAGCTTTCCGCTCTGCTATCGAGAGCTTTAACCAAATCAGGGTATTTCTTATATACTTTCTCCGCCAGCTTAACGCTTTTCCCTGTGCGCTTTACATAACCTCTCTCACGGGTTAAAACAACTATAACCTTATCGCATCCCTGATCCAGCGCATATTGATATGGAATAGAATCTGAAATTCCTCCGTCGAGATAACTGTTTCCGTTAATATTTATAAAAGGAAATAACATAGGCAAAGCACAGCTCGCCCTAAGTACGGGAAACGTCCTGTCAATTCTTGAAACAGGAAGATATTCCGCCTTTCCCGTTTTTACGTTAGTACATACCCCTATAACCTCGCCCTCAAAGCTTTGAAAAGCTTCCCAGTCAAAGGGAAGATAAATATTCGGAACATCATCATAAACAAAACGCATATTATAATAGCTTTTATTACTTCGGTTAAACATATGCCTTATTCCCATATATCTTTTATCTCCCATATATTCTGCGGCAAGACGCAAATTTCTCTCTTTTTGAAGAGAAGCATAAGAAACTCCGAAAGCGATCCCGGCAGAAGTCCCGATTACCATATCCGCAATAATATTCTCCTCCAGAAGCATATCCATAACGCCGCAGGAAAATACAGTCCTGCTTGCTCCGCCCTCTAAAACCAAACCTAATTTCATATTTATTTACCGGCTTTCTTAATAAATATATTTCAAGTATATACCAACCGACGCAAAAAATCAACTTATATTTATTGCATGACGGCTTATCCTTTAAGGAAAAAAAGAAGCGCCGCAGAAAACCCACAGCGTTTCTTGAAAGAATCTAAATAATATATAATATTAAATTATTCTGCTTCCTTCATTTTTGCGAAGCAGTCGCTGCAATATACAGGACGATCCTCGCTTGGTTTGAAAGGAATTTTTGCTTCTCCGCCGCATGACGCACAAGTTGCGGTGAACATTTCTCTTCCTTGTCTTGCAGCGTTCTTTCTTGCATCTCTGCAAGGCTTACATCTCTGAGGCTCGTTTTCGAAGCCTTTTTCAGCATAGAACTCCTGCTCGCCTGCTGTGAATACAAATTCTTCTCCGCATTCCTTGCAGACTAATGTCTTGTCTTCAAACATAATTTTTACCTCGCTTACGCTTATATATTTTGTGTGCCTTGTCGGACTTACACCGACACCTTTGAATATGATCGTGTGCATAAACAACGCTCTGATATTAAGCTATTCGGCCATATGCCAAGAACGTTTCCGTTCATTGATTTTCGTTATTAATAACTGATTTTAACTTTTTCCTTACCCTTTGCATTGCGTTGTTTACTGCTTTTTGCGAAAGTGAAAGCTCATCTGCAATCTGTGAATACGTTTTTTCCTCTAAATACAGATTAAAAACAGTCCACTCCAAATCGGTGAGAGAACAGGAAATCCTTGAAATAGTTTCATTATATTTTTCTTGCTCAAGAATAATGCTCTCAGGACTTCGTTCAAAATGAACGTCATTTTCCGTTCCGAAAAGTATTTCAACATTCTCGCTCAAAGCCTCGTTAAAACTGATTCTGTTCATTTTAGAAATATTTGAAAGCATTTTATTCGTTATGCAGGTATTAGCATAGGTCGAAAGCTTTATTCCCTTTGAAGCGTCAAAGGTCTGAACCGCTTTAATAAACGCAACCAACCCCTCCTGAGAAAGATCGGCAACTTCATCGGGAGTATTGCCATACGCCCCCGCCTTATATTCGATAATATAAATGTACCTGATAACAAGCTCGGCAACAGCGTTTTTATCGGTCTTTGACAGGCTGACCAGCTTTTCGTCGTCAAGCTTTGAATAATCAAGTTTCTGAGAACCGCACAAAAAAATCCCACCGTTCGCATACGCTTAATTTAAATATATAATATCATTTTTCTCACTTTTTGTCAAGCAGTTTTTTAAAAAATAATTTACAAACGCATAAATTATAATTTAGAAATGTTACAAATTTGAAATAATTTCTAACGGGCAAATTCTTTTCTTCCCGATTCAAAAATGTCGCCGCCGTACATATCGTCTGCGACAACGACCGGAAAGTCCTCGACATAAAGCTTTTTGACTGATTCGCAGCCCAAATCATCAAACGCAATAACCTCGCAGGACTTTATACGCTTGCAGGCAAGAGCTCCCGCTCCCCCGATTGAGCATAGATACACGGCTTTATTTCGTACTATAGCTTCTCTGACTTCTAAGCTTCTCTCACCTTTCCCGATCATAGCGCCAAGTCCTAGATCAAGAAGTCCGGGAGCGAACCTGTCCATTCTTCCCGACGTTGTAGGACCGCACGACCCTATCGGCTTACCCTCCGGAGCAGGCGTAGGTCCTGCGTAATATATAACCGACCCTTCAAGCGGAATCGGAAGCTCTTTCCCCTCGTCGAGAAGAGCGTTAAATCTCTTATGCGCAGCGTCACGAGCCGTATAAACCGTACCTGTCAAAAGTATTTTATCTCCGCAGCGAAGCTCTCCGGCACGGGCTTTAAGCTCGCTTGTCATAATCTTTTTTATCTCCGACATTTTAACGACCATACCTTTCTTCAGAATAAACACAAAACAAAAGCACCTTACAAAAGCTGCAAGGTGCATTAAGTCTAGTTAAATTACTTATTCTTGATGATGTTGAAAATATCATCATAGTAATTAGGATTATCCGGAGCCTTAACTCCCGCCTTTGCCATTGCCTCGGAATTCAGTGATGATAAAGAGTCGTCATTTGCGGCATTAACCTTTCTGTCCGCAAAATCAGTAGCAATAACCGTAACGTCTATAGTGTCTGT
The DNA here is from genome assembly GCA_964617585.1 of uncultured Ruminococcus sp. Lineage (GTDB taxonomy): Bacteria > Bacillota > Clostridia > Oscillospirales > Ruminococcaceae > UMGS1601. The sequence goes on along the minus strand of CAZTXS010000019.1, from coordinate 24,510 downwards.
CAAATCAGAGCTGTAATCTGCACCGAAGATAATCGTAGCGTCAGGATCGACAGCCTGAGTAATAATCTGTGTAAGCTCGTCCATATCAGATGTAACTATATCCTCGGACATAACGATATTAACGAGAAGTCTTCTTGCACCGCTGATTGAGGTTTCAAGAAGCGGGCTGGAAATAACCTGCTTAGCAGCTTCCTGAGCCTTATCCTTGCCCGAACCTGAACCGATAGCTATATGAGCAAGTCCTGCTTCTTTCATAATAGTTGTAACGTCGGCAAAGTCAACGTTCATAAATCCGTTTCTCAGAATAAGGTCGGCTATTGACATTACACCGGTTTTTAATATATTGTCCGCAAGCGAGAACGATTCACGCATCGTAAGTCTTTGCTCGCCCGTTAAAAGCTTCTGGTTAGGAATAACAATAAGTGAGTCAACGTTATTTAGGAGCTCGTCAATTCCTTTTTCAGCCTGCTGCATTTTCTTAGCGCCTTCAAATCCGAAAGGCTTTGTAACAACCGCAACGGTTAAGATACCAAGCTCCTGAGCTATTTCAGCAACGATAGGCGCACCTCCCGTTCCTGTGCCTCCGCCCATACCGGCTGTAATAAACACCATGTTAGCGTCTTTAATCGCTTCGGAAATTTCGTCCTTGCTCTCCTGAGCTGAAGCTTCGCCGACTTCAGGTCTGCCGCCTGCGCCGAGTCCTCGGGTAAGCTTTGTTCCTATTTGGATTTTCTCAGTAGCCTTAGATCTCTGCAAAGCCTGAACGTCTGTATTTACGGCTATGTAGTCAACATTGCCGGATAAGCCTTCCTGTGCGATGCAGTTTAAAGCATTTCCGCCGCCGCCGCCTACGCCGATTACTTTAATCTTTGCACCAAAAACATCTTCTGAGCTAATTGAAAAACTCATTATAAAGTCCTCCTACTTAATATATTTTATAGCATCCCTCTTTTTAACAAACGCATACTACTATACGATAGTATTTTAACATATTTTAAAACGCTTGGCAAGTGTTTTTTTAATGTTTTTGCAAAAAAGAGCCGAAAAACCGCATTTTCAAGGCGCTTTTTAGCTCATATGTAATAATAATCATATTTAGTTTAAGCTATTTTTCCATAATGTATGCATATAAGCTTATAAAAAAACGGATAATCGCAAATTATCCGTTCCCGATGCTATTAAATTAACGGTCGTACCGGATTACTGCTTTTCGGTGGTTTCAGCGCTTTTCGGAATCGCCGACAATCCGCTTGAGGCATTATGATAAATAAGAGTTCCCTGATATGTGTCGGACAGCTTTTGTATTACCGAATTTACATACTTTATTTTAAAAGCCAAATCTACAGAGCTTCCTATTTCTATGTCAAGTCTTCCGTCGTACTCCATTTTAATGTCTTTTCTGTCGGTCAGGTTTATAGTGTTTAACTTGCTCATTCCAAGCGTGTTTATTTCGCTCAGAATCTGACTCAGTATAGTTGTTTTCATGCTGTCCTTGTCCTGATAGGTCTTTCCCAGATCCTTTACCTTAAGGTCCATGCCCGTTACAGTAACAAGATCCGCTTTCTTTTCAAGCACTCCTGTTTCGACAATTCTTCCTGTTGTGCTTATAACGCAGAAGGTTTTATCCTCATTCATTATATTAGCGGCGGGTACAGCTTGTACCGCTGTAAAGGTCAGGGTTGAGGGAAGCTTTCTCTTTATCGTTATATCCTCAAGATACGGGAAAGAATTGAGTATATCCGTCCTCATCTGACTTATATCTATTCTGAAAAGATTGTCGTTCTCATTAATTCCTGCTATCTGAATTATCTGTTCATCGGAATAAAGGTCGGTTCCTGTTATTTTTATGGTTTTTATGTTAAAGAAAACGGTCAATGACAAAAAGATAAGCGCCATGATAATAAAAACAACGGCAATGAAATAATAAAGCGACATATTTCTTCTGCGTTTTCTTCTTGACACAATAACCCTTTCGCCATTGATTATTCTGTACTGTTCCTCAGATAAATTAGTTTTTTCTATATCCTTCATTTTTCAACCATACTCCCAACGGGAAATATGCACTCCTTTCGGATATTATTCAATAAGAACTTGCCCGTCATTCAATGCGGCAAGGGTCGTTCAGTAGAGGATTGTATCCCGTTACTGAACGGGTAATGGAACCCGCCGCCTATAGAGGCGGGGGACATCTTGACTTAGTTATAAATCTTAAAAGGTTAAATTTCAGCAAGGAAGCGCCCGTTATCATATTCTCTTAATATTTGCACCCACCGATGAAAGACTTTTTTCAATCATTTCATATCCCCGGTCTATTAGATGTACGTCGCTTATGACTGTCTTTCCCTCGGCGGCAAGAGCCAGTATCACCAACGCCGCTCCGCCCCGAAGATCCGTAGCTCTTACATTCGCTCCGTAAAGCCTTTTTACTCCGTCTATTATTGCGACTTTCCCTTCTGTTTTTATTTTAGCTCCCATTCTGACAAGCTCATCGACCTGACGGTATCTGCTCTCGAAAATATTTTCAACTATCACGCTTGTTCCTGAAGCCTTGCACAACGCCGCCATAGTTGTCGCCTGAGCGTCTGTAGGAAATCCCGGATAAGGCATTGTCCTTATCGTCTTAACAGCTTTAAGTCCTCGCCTTGCATTAATATAAATATTATCGTTATAAGTATAAACCGAACATCCCATCTGTTCAAAAACAGGTATAACGGCTTCAATATCGCTTGTTCTTACATTAGTTATATTAAGCTCTCCGCCGGTTATTGCCGCTGCCGCCATGTATGTAGCCGTAACGATTCTGTCCGGCATAACCGTGTATTCACAGCCTCTCAGCTCGTCGACGCCCTCAATTACTATTGTGCTTTCTCCTGCGTTGGAAATCCTTGCGCCGCAACGGTTGAGAAAGCCTGCAAGGTCGGTTATTTCCGGCTCACGGGCAGCGTTATGTATAACCGTAGTACCGTTTGCGGTAGCAGCCGCCAAAATCACGTTTTCCGTTGCGCCTACCGACGGGAAAGAAAAGGAAATATTAGCTCCTGTAAGTCCGTTAGGCACTGAACAGTCGAGAACCCCGTGCTGCTCGTTTATTATCACTCCCATTTTTTTTAGCGCTGAAATATGCATATCTATCGGGCGAGGACCAAGCTCGCAACCTCCGGGAAACGAAAGCTTGCATTTTCCTACTCTTCCAAGTATGGCTCCTAAAAAAACTATTGACGAACGCATTTCTCTCATTAAATCATCAGGAACGTCAAAATGAAGCAGTCCGTCAGTATTAACTAAAACGCTGTCGTCTTCTCTTTTGCACTTACACCCCAAGCACGACAAAATTCTGCAAGCCGCAAAGACATCGCTCAGTCTGGGGCAATTATGCAGCGTCGTTTCACCTTTTGCCAAAACACAGCCTGCAAGCAAGGGCAGCGCCGAATTTTTAGCTCCGTGACATACAAGCTCGCCTGTAATTTTATTTTCGCCCTCAACAACCAGCCTTTGCATAAGCTCCTCTCCTTTTCAAATTAATTCGCTTAACTCATATTATGCAAACGCTCGAAAGAGAGTGACAAATCCATAAGGACGAAGCTTATTAAATTTTACGAATTTCAATAAGAGCTTGCCCGTCATTCAACGTGGCAAGGGTCGGCATTGCCGACCGACCGTTCAGTAGAGAATTGTATTCCGCTACTGAACGGGTAATGGAACCCGCCGCCTATAGAGGCGGGGGACATCTTGCCTAAGTTATAATTACACTTGCAATAAGCGGCGAAAGCGCTCCGTAAACACGTTCGGGCGTGTCGTTTATATACAGCTTTGCCGCATTGTTCGATAAGACGACGAGCTTATCCCTATCGTTATAAAACTCGCTGATTTTGCCGATAAGCCATTCGGCGGAGAAATCCTTTTGTTCTATGCAGATTCCCGCTCCGGCATTGTCAAGAACCATACCGTTATAGTATTGATGATTCTCTGCAACATTCGGGGAGGGAATAAGTATCGACCCTCTGCCTATAGCTTCAAGCTCGGTAAGGGAATTAGCTCCGCAGCGGCTTATAACAAGATCCGCCGCCGCCATGCACAAGGGCATATTTACATATTCGGAAATCTTAATTCTTGGATCGTTTAAATCAACGCCGCTGGTTTTTAAAGCTTCGGGATAATCCTTATACCCCTGATACTTCCCGTAGGAATGTATGTGATTTATTTTAATATCCTCGTCCTGATACCATTTAAACAGCTTTGCAACCGCCTCGTTTATCACCCTTGCTCCAAGGCTTCCGCCCGTTGAAAGAATACATATCTCATCCTGCGGTAGCCCGAGCTTTTCTCTTGCTTCTTCTTTTGAAACCCTGCCGAAGCCTTTTCTGACGGGAAGCCCGGTAACAGAATACTTCACACTGCCGTCTAAATACTTTGCAGTTTCTTCAACTGTAAGCATAACTTTATTAACATATTTTGAAAGAATTTTTGTAGTAACCCCGGGAAAAGCGTTAGCTTCGTGAATCGCTGTTTTTATTCCCATTTTCGCTGCGGTTCTCACTATAGGTCCCGACACATATCCGCCCGTTCCTATAACTATATCTGGGCTAAACTCCTTAATAATCTGCTTTGAGCGGCGTCCCGAAGCCGCTAAATAACCTGCCGCCTTTATATTTCTCTTTATATTCTCAAGACTGATTTTCCTTTGGAAGCCTTTTATCTTTATCGGTTTGAACTCGTAGCCCTCCTTGGGTATGATAGAAGCTTCAAGTCCGTCGGGAGTGCCTGCAAAGCAGAACTCTGCGTCAGGATGTTTTTCTTTGATAATTTCAGCAATCGCAAGCGCAGGATTGACGTGACCTGCCGTTCCTCCGCCTGCCAGTAATATTTTAAGCATATTAGCACCATGCCTTTCTTTCGGAATTTTAACCGATTTTTTGCTTATCTATTCCATAGTTTTCGACTGCCTTGAAACTGACAGCACCATTCCCATTTCAACAAGCTGTATCATCAGCGCAGTTCCTCCGTAGCTGAAGAACGGAAGCGATATTCCCGTATTGGGGAAAGAGTTCGTGGCAACGGCTATATTTAAAAGCACCTGCAAACCGATTTGTATAGTTATTCCCGCCGAAAGAATCATTCCGAATTTATCAGGAGAATTAGACGCAATATAAAATCCCCTGAATATAAACAGAGCGAACAAAAGCATAACTATAACCGCTCCGATAAGTCCCAGTTCCTCGCAGATTATCGAGAACACAAAGTCGTTCTGAGATTCGGATAAATATAAAAACTTCTGCTTTGATTCTCCAAAGCCCAGTCCGAAGATACCTCCCGAGCCTATAGCAAGAAGCGACTGCCACGTCTGATAGGTAGAGCCTTTAATATCGGAGGACGGATCTCTCCAAGACTGAATACGCTCTGAAATATATCCCAGATTACCGTCTGTGATAGACTTAAACAGCAAAAACAATACTCCTGCCCCTGCGCATACGCCGACAAAAGCCCAGAAGTTCTTTCTCGGGACTCCACCGACGAACATAAGCGCAAGTCCTATCATTCCGACGATTAAAACTCCCGACATATGCCTTTGCAAAACAAGCACCATAGCGCAGAGAGCGATAATAATAGCAAAAGGAATAATTCCGTATGTCCATCTTTTAGTGAACTTGGAATAATTCATTGAAATTATATAAGCGAATATTATAATTATCGCAACCTTTAAAAGCTCCGACGGCTGAAATTCAATACCTATGGTTATCCAGCGCTTTGCTCCGGCTACTTCTCTTCCCTTAAAGGCTGTAAAGAGATTTAAAAGCCATGTGAAAACAAAGAATAGATACGCAAGCTTTGTGTTCTGATACATATGATAGTCAAAATGCGACACAATGTACATGACGACTATGCCTAAAACGGCGGCAAGGATCTGTTTTTTCGCATAATAATATCCATCGTTGTAATCATACAGTCCCCATGCATAGCTGGCAGAGAACATCATGACGATTCCAAGTATAAGCAATGTCATTACAATAATCATAAACGGTTTGTCCATATCCGTCTTAACCCAGCGTATATTCCATCTTTTTCTGGCTTCTGACGCCGGCATCTGAGTCGGATCGTATCGATCCCGTCTGTTTCTTAAGCTGTTTACAGCGTCGGAATTCGGCAATATTCTCTCTCCCTTCGGCATATTTTTGCTTTTATTTTAATAATTCTATAATTTCTTCAAACATCATTCCGCGACTGGCTTTAAATAAAACTGCGTCGCCTTCTGACATTATTCCCTTCAGATAATCAGCCATTTCGGCTTTTGAGTTGAAAACCTTAGCATTGCTTTTATCAAAACCCTTTTTTACCGCTCCGTTTATATAGTATTCGGACATATCCCCGAAGCAGAGCAGTAGGTCAATATTATTTTCAGCGGCGGCTTCTCCGACCGATCTGTGAAGCTCCTTAGACATTTTACCAAGCTCCAGCATATCCCCCAGAACGGCGATTTTCTTTCCCGAAACGCCGGTCTGCGCAAGCGTTTTAAGCGACGACTTCGCCGAATCGGGCGCTGAATTATAACAGTCCGCTATAATTTTTACTCCGTTTATCTCGGTAAAGCCCTGCCTTATACCGTCAGGTTGAAATTCAGCAATGGCCTGAATCATATCCTCAGGCGGAATATCATACTCAAGCCCTGCGCAGAAAGCGGCGAGAGAATTCTTAACATTGTGTTCCCCTAAGCAATTAATAACGGCAGGGTAAACGTTTTCTCCGCAGTTTATATTGAATGTTATCCTGTTGCATTCGGTTTTAATATCGCTCGCATAAACATCAGCGGATGAATCTGATACGGAATAGAATATAAGCTTTCTTCTCTCTCTGACCACTACCGATTTTAAAAATTTATCGTCCTTTGAGAGTATCAGGGGAGCGTTTTCGTCCGCTCCGTCAAGAATCTCCAGTTTTGCTTTCAAAATATTTTCCTGAGAACCCAGATTCTCAATATGCGAATAACCGATATTCGTGATAATACAAAGATTCGGCTTAGCGGTAAGCGAAAGCCTTGAAATCTCTCCGGGATTCGACATTCCCATTTCAATAACCGCCGCCTCATGCTCTCTTGAAAGATTAAAAATAGTCATGGGCAGACCAATCTCGTTATTGAAGTTCTTCTGAGTCTTAAGCGTTTTAAACTTTTTAGACATAACAAGCGAAACTAAATCCTTAGTGGTGGTTTTACCGACGCTTCCTGTTATACCTATAAGCTTAATGTCAAATTTATCCCTGTAATATCCGGCAATATCCAAAAGAGCGTCATGCGTAGAATCAACGATTATACACTTTGCTCCGTCGACCGCACGTTCGGTAACGACAGCCACAGCTCCAAGCTCCATTGCTTTGGCGGCATAATCATGTCCGTCAAAGCTTTTGCCTTTCAGCGCTATAAACACAGAGCCTTTTTCTATTGTTCTGGTGTCTGTCGAAATTGAAGAAACCTCAATATCACCCGGGTATCCGAAGCTTCCCTGCACTGCTGTCACTATCTCGCTTAACAATAGCTTTTCCATAAACAATTTCCTTTTCCTGAATAAAAAATATTTTAATCGCTTAAAAACGACTTTTGCCCCCGACTTCAAACGGCGGATTTTGTTTTAACCTTTCTACTGCAAAACCCCTAAGGGCTGTTATCCCAAGCCGTGTATGCCGAGGCGATGTCCCTTATTGAAAGTTTAATTCAGCTCTTTTAATGCTTCGGCAACGATTTCTCTCTCGTCAAGGTGAATTTTAACTCCTCCGGAAAGAATCTGATAATCCTCGTGTCCTTTTCCCGCAAGCACTATCATATCGTCCTTCTGAGCATTTTTAACCGCCCAGTGAATGGCCTCTATTCTGTCGGTTATAGTTACAAAAGGAGTGTCCATGCCTTCAAGCCCCTTTAAAACATCTCTGATTATGTCGTCAGGATCCTCGTCACGGGGGTTGTCGGATGTAACTATCAAAAAATCTGCATTCTCTGCGGCAGCTCTTGCCATAAGCGGACGCTTTCTTTTATCTCTGTTGCCGCCGCAGCCGAACAGACAAACTACTCTGCCGTCCGAACAGCTTTTTATCGCTTTAAGAATATTTTCAACGGCATCGGGCGTATGAGCATAGTCGCATATAACCGTGAAATCTCTCCCGGTCGGCACTACTTCGGCTCTTCCCCTGACGCCCGAAGCTTTATCAATAAGAGAAATAACCTCCTCCGATTTATATCCCAGCTTCACAAGACAGGCTATAACCGCCAGCGAGTTTGAAACGTTGAAATACCCCGGCATATTGAATTTAACGGGAAGCTTCACTTTCCCATCTGTGTAATTATACTCAACTCCGCTCGCCGAAAGCTTTATATCGCAGGCGTTGAAATCCGCTTTTCCTGTCGTTGAAAAAGAATATCTCTCACATTCGATTTCTTCTAAATATCTTATGCCGCTTTCATTATCGGTATTAATTACAGCTTTATCGCACATCGAAAACAAAAGCTTTTTGGCTCTGTAGTAATTCTCCATAGTGCCGTGAACATCCAAATGATCCTGGGTAAGATTCGTAAATAAAGCTATTTCAAAGTGAAGTGGTCCTACTCTTTTTTGTTCAAGCGCCTGAGAAGAAACCTCCATAACAACATATTCGCAGTTTTCATTCGCCATTTTCGACAGTAGCTCGTATAAGTCATACGGTTCGGGAGTGGTCCTTTCGGTATGAAGTATCTTTTCTCCTATTTCATTCTGACAAGTTCCGATAAGACCCGTTTTCTTCCCCAGTCCCGTCAGAACTTTTTTTATCACCGTTGTAATCGTAGTTTTGCCGTTAGTTCCCGTTACCCCTATAAGCTTCAGCTTTTTCTGCGGCTCGGAAAACCACTTGGCGCACAGCGCCGGATAAATCTCTCTCGAATCCGGAACGATTATCTGCCTGTCAAGTCCTAAATCCCTCTGAACAACAACGCAGGACGCTCCCCTTTCAATCATTTGTTCGGCTTTGCTGTGACCGTCGAAGGTGTTGCCCCTGATACAGACGAACATCGCTCCTTTTTTTATATCCTTACGGCTGTCGGAGGTTATATCCGTAACTTCAAAATTATCAAGTTCTGTTTCAGCCAAGCCTTCAATCAAATCATATAATTTCATTTTTCTTTCCCCTCGTTTACAATAACATAACGCACAGCTACTGCGAACTAGCCTTAGCAACGGCAAATGTAACGGATACCACCGTTCCCACCTGAACCTCCGTTCCTTCTACATAGCTCTGATCGGTTCCGGCTACTGCGCCTTCTTCATCAACAGCGCTACCCTGTGCGTTCAGGTTCAGTCCCAAGCTTTCCAGGCGACTCTCAGCTTCGCTTAATGTCAATCCCTCAAGGCTCGGAACAGAAACGGTTTTAGCTTTATAATTGCTCTTGGTATATAGGTAAATAGTTCCGCCGTGCTGCATAGAACCGCTGGCAGGAACCTGCGCAATAACAGAATCGCCATTTCCTACAACCTCGCAACTAAGACCTAAGCCTTCGATCGTTTTCTCAGCGTTTGAAATATTCGTTTCCAGAACGTTAGGAACTGATACAGGAATCTTTTCCAGCTCCTCTGTTGTGTATTCTGGGAAATAGCCCAGATACGGAAGAACGTCGTTTAAGACCTGTACGCATATAGGAGCCGCAACCATACTTCCATAATAATTTCCGCCTGTGGGATGATCCACCATAACAAGCATTATCAGTTCGGGATCGTCCGCCGGATAAAACGCACAATATGAAGCTACATACGTATTACCTGTAGAATCCTCATCGATTTTCTGAGAAGTTCCCGACTTTCCGCCTATTCTGTATCCTTTAATATATGCGTTGGAACCCTGCTCTGTATTTACTACGTTTTCTAAAATCTCTCTCATGGAAGCCGAAGTCTCTTCAGAGATTACCTGCCTTTTCGTCACAGGAGTTATGTCCTTTACAACATTTCCTGACGAGTCTATTATCTTGTCAACCACCTGAGGCGTCATAAGATAGCCGCCGTTTATAACTGCGGAATAAGCTGTAATCATTTGAATCGGAGTGACCTTATTTGTCTGACCGAACGAGCTTGAAGCCAATTCTACAACTCCCAAAGTATCAGGAGTAATATGTATGCTCTCCGATTCGGAGGGAAGGTCTATGCCCGTAAGCTCTGTGAAGCCGAACGCTTTGAAATATTCATAAAATTTCGTTCCGCCCAGAGCCTGACCTATCTGAATAAACGCCGGGTTGCAGGAATGTACCATAGCAGTTGCAAAATCCTGTGATCCGTGGCTTGTATACGACCAGCAATGGAAGGTTGTGTCCTCTACTGTAATTTTGGTGTTGCAGGAAAAGGTCTGGTTGAGATTAATAGCTCCGCAGTCCAGCGCAGACGACCCGGTTACAACCTTAAATACGGAACCGGGGAAGTAAAGCTCAGAAATAGCTTTGTTCTTCCATTGCAAGGCCCATGCCGCAGACTGTACATTTGAATACTTTTTGCTGTCCTCGTCAAGACCGGCAAGCTCTTTTAACGTGTCCTCGTCGGTTATCTCGGACGGATTATTCAGATCATAGCTCGGGTTTGTAGCCATGGCAAGAACAGCGCCCGTTTTAGGATTCATAATTATTCCGCAGGCTCTGTCTGTCGGTTTATTTGTTGCAACCGCCTCTTTAAGAGCCTTTTCAAGATAATACTGAATATTAACGTCTATATTAAGCACAAGCGAGTTACCGTCCTGCGCATCATAATTTTGTTTGTATCTGTATGGAATCTCAGTACCGTCGGCAGCCTTAGCAGTAACTACTCTTCCGTCAACGCCCGACAGATAATCGTCGTAGTATTTTTCAAGCCCGTATATTCCGTAGCCGTCATAGTGAAGATGTCCTATAACGTTTGAGGCAAGCTCGTTCTGAGGATAAAATCTTTTTGTTGTCGGAGTCAGTCCGATAGCGTCCAGCCCTATTTCGGTCTTATATTCGGTAATTTTATCGGCAACCGTTTTCTCAACGTTTTTCTTTATTATCTGATACATATTGTCCTGCTGACAGAGCTTCTTTATCTTCTTCTGTCCGACATCTAAAATTTCAGAAAGCTTTGCCGTTATCTCGTCCATACTCGCGGCAGGTTCATCCTCCGCCAAATAATTTTTAAGCATCTGCGGATCAACGTATACCGTATAAACTGACGCACTTCTTGCCAGCGCCTGCATATTAGAATCGTATATTGAACCTCTGTTTGCGGTTACAACCGTGCTCTGAAGCTGCTGTGAGGAAGCAAGCTTTTGATATTTATCGGCGTCCTTTACAGACACCTGAAACATATTTATAAGTATCCACACCATGAACGCAATTATTCCGAGCGCTATCCAAATATTAAGCCTGCGTTTCATAAGTCCTGTGGGTCTTTCGTCCATAATTATCCTCCTTCCCCGCCGTTATGTTATATTTCTTCAAAATTTTTATTTACCCCAATAAGCATAAAAAAGCTAAGTTTACAACTTCCGCCAAGAAGTATAAGCTTAACTTTTTAACTAATAATATCCTATTCATTATGCCCCAAAGTATTCCAAAACACCTTTAAACCATTTTTTAATAGACACAAAAATATTATCATCTTCGGCTTCAACAACCTCAGCCACGCTGTCGTTTTCGACTTCGACATACTCTATCTGAGATTTATCAAGCTTTTGAAGTCCCAGCTTTTTTTCGGCATACTCCTCAACCTGGGTGAGTCCGGTTTTTGATTCAAGCTCAGACTCTAAGCTGAGGTTTTCATCCAAAAGCTTTGAAAGCTCTTCAGAGAGGCTTGATTGTTCCGAATAAACTTCGCTAAGCTCAACCTGTCCGAAAACTATAGAGCATAGCAACGCTAAACCTATAAACCCTAAGATTGTGAACTTCATGGCAGACGCCGCTTTCGGCTGAAGCTTCAAATTCCTTTTGTGTTTGATTTCAGGCTTTGGCAAATTTTTCTCGTCCAAGTCGTAAGCCGCATAATCATAAGCAAGATTATTGGTCTTTGCCATTTGTTCTACACCTCGTTCTTTGGCGTATTTGATTCTCTCTTTCTTTTGTTCTGAAGTTATTTTATTTTGTTGCCTGAAGGCTTATTATTTTTCTTTCAAAGCCTTTTCTTTTGTTTTAAGATAGCTTTTTTATCTGTCGCATATCTTAGGTTTGTTTTGTTGTTTCCTTGTCTTTTCTCTCCGGTTTTTTTATTTTGCTGCTTTCCAAAAGCTTGAACGCCGTCCGCAATTACAATTTCTCTATTATGCGAAGCTTGGCGCTGCGGCTTCTGTTATTTGCCTCAAGCTCTTCCTGAGAAGCCAGAACAGGCTTTCTGTTCACAAGCTTTGCCCTCGGCTTTTTCCCGCAGATGCACTGCGGAAAATCAGGCGGACACACGCATCCTTTGCAAAAACCTGCAAATCTTTGTTTTACAAGTCTGTCCTCAAGCGAATGAAAGGATATAACGCATAGTCTTCCTCCGCTGTTTAAAACGTCGAAAGCCTTGTCAAGAGCGACACTAAGATGCTCCAGCTCCGAATTAACTTCAATCCTTATCGCCTGAAATGTTTTTTTGCAGGGATTTTTCTCACGCCTTACCCTTTGCGGAACCGACTCTTTTATTATCTCCGCCAGCTCCAAAGTGGTTTCAATCTGTTTTGTTTCTCTTGTTCTCACAATAGCTGACGCAATGCTTCTCGCAAACTTTTCTTCGCCGTATTCAAATAAAATCCTCGACAAATCTTCAAAAGAGTAGGTATTAACTACGTCTTTGGCTGAAAATCCCTCGCCGCTCATTCTCATATCCAGCGGAGCGTTGTTATGATAAGAAAAACCTCGCTCAGCTTTATCTAATTGGTGCGACGAAACCCCTAAATCCAGAAGAATTCCGTCAGCGCCGTCTATTGAAAGGTTATGTAAAACCTCATCAATATCTGAATAATTTGCCTTAACGACCGTCGCATTAAAGCCTTTAAGCCTCTCCGACGCCGTTTCGACTGCTTCCGGGTCGCAGTCTATGGCAACAAGCCTGCCGCTTGTAAGTCTTTTTGCAATTTCCCTTGAATGTCCGGCTCCCCCGGCAGTGCCGTCTACATATATTCCGTCAGGCTTTATGCTGAGTCCTTCAATACATTCGTTCAGTAAAACTGATATGTGTGAAAATTCCACTCAGCCACCATCTCTCATAAACTAAAAGTCAAGCTCTTCAAGCTCCTCGACAAACTTATCGTCGTCATACTCATCGTTAGCCTTGTCCCACGCTTGCTTATCCCATATTTCCGCCCGGGACGAAACCCCTGCTACAACAACCTCTTTAGTGAGATTCGCAAGCTCTCTCAAGCTCTGCGGAATAAGTATTCTTCCCTGCTTGTCAGCTTCAACCTCGCTCGCCCATGCCATGAAATGTCTTTGAATCCCTTTTCCTTTACCCATCGGAAGCGAGCTGATCTTCTCAGCCATAGCTTCAAAATCCTCAAGTGAATAAACAAATAAGCATCCGTCTATTCCCCTGGTGATTATGAACCTTTCGCCGACTGTTTCTCTCAGCTTAGTCGGAAAGCTCATTCGTCCCTTTGCGTCCATTGACTGAAAATATGTGCCTTTAAGCATTTTCGCCGGCAAACTGTCCACCTCCCTAAAAAAGAATATCAAACGCTTGTGTTTATTAAGTGCGGTTTTTATGTTGATTATTTGTTGAAAACGCACTTGAAAATCATGGTTTTCAACGGTTTCAACAGTTTTTTCAACAGTTTAGGGATTGACCGCCACTTTTTCGCACCATTTGCCACTTAAGGCTATTATACACTAATTATTTGTGAATTGCAACCGCCTGAAAGCATTTTTAATGTTAGATAATTTGACAATGTTTTTATGTTTCTTTTATGCAACTTTACTAAAATACCAGATAAATTATGGATTTATCGACATATTGTTTCTTTTTTTTCATACAAATAATCACCGTCTGATATTATTTCTAACAAAAAACATGGGTTAAATTACATTCCCTGATTTTATGATTTCAACCGCCGAGTATTTATTTTTTATTCTACTATTTTCACAAATCAAACCGATTATAAAACCTCTTTATCATAATTTTTGCACACATCTAAAAATAATTGTATTTTTTAGGTTTAAATCATTTGTTAAAATGTTATAAATCATTGCCGGACTGAACCGCTTGAATTGTGGTAAACTTACAAACCTGAAAAGAATTTTTTCAAAATTTAAAATTTGCACATCAAAGGAAAAGAAGCTAAAATTTTCTCATAACATAAAGAAAGGTCGTCGTTAATGTGAAAAGAAATTCAGATTTCGGACTTCGAACAATAGTATTTACAGGACTTTTTGCCGCTTTGATATGTATTTTAACAATGCTCCACATACCTGTTGGAAACGGATATGTTCATGTGGGAGATTCGCTCATTTACCTTTCCGGCATGATCCTTCCTTTCCCATGCGGTCTGATTGCGGCGGGAATCGGAGGAGGACTTTCCGATTTGTTCTCGGGTTATCCTGTATATGTTCTGCCTACGCTTATCATAAAGGCGTTAAACTCGCTTGTTATTTATATCGCTGCAAAACGGACAGAGAAAATAATAAACTTCCGTTCGGTATCGGCTGTAATACTTTCAGGTCTGGTTACAGTGTTCGGATACTATTTAGCAGCCGTCATTTTATACGGAGGCTTGAAAGCGCAGGTTGCGACTATTCCCGGAAATATTGTACAGGCAGTCGGAAGCGCTTTAATATTTATAGTTTTGGGGCTTGCATTTGACGCTGCAAAGCTGAAAGAAAAATTAAAATTTTAAAAACATCTACATAAAAAAAGGAATACGTCTGCATAATATATGTGCAGATGTATTTTTTTATTTCCGTGACAAAATAACTTATTTATGATATACTGTTTTCAATTCATATAACTTTCTTATTCGGAAAGGCATGGTGGTTAAGACGAATAAAAGACGAAAAAGCGGAATTTTAATGCATATTTCCAGTCTTCCGTCCGATTACGGCATAGGGAAGCTCGGTAAGGAAGCTTATTGCTTTGTTAATTATCTTAAGGAATGTAAGCAAAAATACTGGCAGATACTGCCCCTGTCGCCTACAAGCTTCGGCGATTCGCCCTATCAGTCGTTTTCTATCCATGCCGGCAATCCGTATTTTATTGATTTTGAAACGCTGGAGGAAGAGGGGCTTCTGTCAAAAAGCGATTATTCAGATATAAACTGGTGTGAAAGCGAACGCTATGTTGACTATGACAAGCTTTACAAATCCTGTTTTAAGGTTCTGAGAACAGCGTATAATAATTTCAAAAGCAAGACTTCAGAAGCTTATAATGAATATGTCAAAGAAAGCGATTACTGGCTTTCCGATTATGCTTTGTTCATGTCGCTTAAAGACGCTCACAGAGGCAAGGCGTGGAACGAATGGGAACTGTCTCTTGTCAAACGTGATAAGGAGGCCGTTTCACAGGCAAAAGATAAATACAAAGACGATATAGGATTCTGGAAATTTACGCAGTTCAAGTTTTTCGAGCAGTGGTTTAAGCTTAAAAAATACGCAAACGACAACGGCATAGAAATTATCGGGGATATTCCGATATACGTTGCATATGACAGCGCCGACGTATGGTGTTCGCCCGAATTGTTTGAGCTTGATGAAGATTTATCTCCCGTTAATGTCGCAGGCTGTCCGCCCGACGCTTTTACACCCTTGGGTCAGCTTTGGGGGAATCCTTTGTATAACTGGAAGCTCATGAAAGAGAACGGTTACTCATGGTGGATAAACCGAATCGAAACTGCAAAAAAAACTTATGACGTTGTAAGAATAGACCATTTCAGAGGGTTTGACAGCTACTATTCTATTCCGTTCGGCGACAAGGACGCCACAAAAGGTCAATGGAAAGACGGTCCTAAGATAGATTTATTTAAAGAGGTAAAATCAAAGCTCGGAAAGGTCAGAATTATCGCCGAGGACTTAGGATTTATCACGCCGTCGGTGAAAAGGCTCCTAAGGCAATCGGGTTATCCGGGCATGAAGGTTCTTGAGTTCGCATTTGACCCGGGTGCGGAAAGTATGTATCTTCCGCAGAATTTCAAAAGCCCAAACTGCTTTGTTTATACAGGAACCCACGACAACGATACCCTGAAAGGCTGGATTGAAACCGAAAACAGAAAAAATATAAGGTTCGCTATGGATTATCTGGGCGTAAAAAGGAAAAAGGACATTCCGTGGGCTATAATCCGCCTTGCGTGGACCTCCACCGCAAACACAGCCATAGCCCAGCTTCAGGACTTTTTAGAGCTGGGAAGCGAAGCGAGAATGAACGTTCCCTCCACCGTGGGAAACAACTGGCGTTGGAGAGCTTTGAAAAGCGACTTTACGACTGAGCTTCAGCAAAGGATTGCAAAGCTTACCGAGCTTTGCGGAAGATAAATAAAACATTTTGAAAGGAAGAAGCATATGGATAAAGAGTTATTTATCAGCGAATTTAAAAGAGATTTAGCGGCTAAATATAAAACCGAGCCGAAAGACGCATCGCCTCAGCAGATTCATGAAAGCTTATCCTCCGTTGTTATGAGCATGATTTCTGACGACTGGGAGAAAAGCATACAAGCTCATGACAATGCAAGAAAAGCGTGTTACTTCTCCGCTGAATTTTTAGTGGGACGTGCGGTATATAACAATCTTCTCAATCTCGGTATAACGGACGAGGTTGAAAAAGCCCTTTCCGAAGCGGGCTGTTCGCTTTCATCTCTTGAAGAAATCGAGGACGCAGCTTTGGGAAACGGAGGACTGGGCAGACTGGCGGCTTGCTTTATGGATTCGGCCGCAACCCTGAATCTTCCGCTTGACGGCTACGGTATAAGATACAAATACGGACTTTTCAAACAGGGTATAAAGGACGGCTTTCAGATCGAACAAGCCGACAACTGGACAAAATACGGCGACCCATGGTCAAAAAGATGCGAAGCAGACGCACAGCTCGTTAAGTTTAAAGGACAGACGGTTAAAGCCGTGCCTTATGATATGCCTGTAATTGCTTACGGAACCGCTCATATAGGTACTTTAAGGCTGTGGCAGTCGGAGCCGTTAGAAGAATTTGATTTTTCGCTGTTTGACAGCGGAAAATATGAAAGCGCCAGCTTAGAAAAGATTTATGCAGAGGACATTTCCAGAGTATTGTATCCGAATGACAATACATACGAGGGAAAGGTTCTGAGATTAAAGCAGCAGTATTTCTTCTCAAGCGCATCTCTCGCAGATATTATAAAGCGTCACAAAAAGACCTACGGAACACTTGAAAATCTCGCTGAAAAGGTAACTATTCAGCTTAACGACACACACCCGGCTATTTCGATTCCCGAGCTTATCAGGCAGCTTATGAACGAAGGCATAAGCTTTGAAAAATGCTATGCTATCGCTCAGAAAACATTCAATTACACAAATCACACCATTATGGCTGAAGCTTTGGAAAAATGGAGCTGCGAGCTTATGGATAACGTCATTCCTCAAGTGTATTCCGTTATCATTATGCTGAACGAGCAGTTTATCAAAGAGGCTTATATAAAAGGACTTTCCGCAGATAAAATAAACGTTATGAAGCCGATTATTAACGGAACTGTTCACATGGCAAATTTGTCCGTCTTCTGCTCAAGCTTTACAAACGGTGTGGCTCAAATCCATACTCAGATTCTAAAAGACGACGTTCTGAAAGACTGGTACGAGCTTTATCCCGAGCGTTTTCAGAACAAGACTAACGGCATAACCCAAAGACGCTGGCTTGCTCTGTCAAATAAAGAGCTTAGCGGTCTTATTACCGAGCTTCTCGGAAACGACGGCTGGGTGACCGACTTGAATAAGCTTCACGGGCTTGCAAAATACGCTGTCGATAACGACGTTATAGACAGGTTTATAGAAATAAAGAAAGCTAAAAAGAAACAGCTTGCCGAATATATAAAAGCTCACGACGGCGTTGAAATCAATCCTGACACCATTTTCGACACGCAGATTAAAAGACTTCACGAATACAAGCGTCAGCTATTGAACGCATTTTCTATTCTTTATATTTATTTCGGAATTAAGGACGGAAGCATAACCGACTTCACACCGACGACCTTTATTTTCGGAGCAAAATCAGCTCCCGGATATGCAAGGGCAAAAGGAATAATTAAGTTTATTAACGAAGTCGGCAGGCTTGTAAATTCAGACGAGCAGACAAAGAACCTGCTGTCAGTTGTATTTATCTCAAACTATAATGTATCATACGCTGAAAAGCTAACCGCAGGAAGCGACGTTTCCGAACAGATTTCAACCGCCGGAACAGAAGCTTCAGGAACGGGAAATATGAAATTCATGCTCAACGGAACGGTCACGCTTGGAACCTATGACGGGGCAAACGTTGAAATCGTCAAAGAGGCGGGGGAAGATAACAACTACATTTTCGGTGCTAAAGTTGAGGAGCTTGCTGAAATCATGCCCGGCTATGACCCGAGGAATTTAAGCGAAAGCAACGAAAGAATAAAACGGGTTGTAAACACTCTGATAGACGGTACTATGTCGGACGGCGGAACAGGAATTTTCAGAGAGCTTTATTTCTCTCTTATGGACGGCGCAAGCTGGCACAGAGCGGATAACTATTATCTGATAGGCGATCTTGAAAGCTATGTGCAGGCTAAGCTTCGTGTGAACAGGGATTTCAAGGATCAGAGAGCGTTTTATAAAAAGTGCTGGCTGAATATGTGCAATGCAGGAAAGTTCAGCTCAGACAGAACAATAAAAGATTACGCTGAAAATATATGGAGAATAAAGCCTTTGGCAGGCTTTTAAAAAACTTACGGGAGCAGATTTTGAATCTACTCCCGTATTTGCTTGCATAATATTTCAATAAAGCTTGCCCGTCATTCAACGCAGCAAGGGTCGGCATTGCCGACTACCCGTTCAGTAGGGGGATTGTATCCCGCTACTGAACGGGTAATGTAACCCGCCGCCTATAGAGGCGGGGGACATCTTGCCTAAGTTATAATCCAATAAGACATTCCGGTTACAGCAGCGGTCCGAAAACCTTTAATATATTGCTGAAAATCTTATCTAATATATTTCTTCCGTTCATATCGTCAACGGTTATTTCCGTACAGTCGTTTTCTATCATATCAGTAATATCCTTTTTTACATCGGCTACTACTTTGTTATTATAAAAAACAACTCCGTCCTCAAAATGCAGATAAAGACTTCTGTAATCCAGATTTACCGTACCTACCGTAGCGACCTTATCATCCGCTATACAGTCCTTCATATGAACAAATCCGGGGTTATAACGATAAAACTTAACCCCTTGATCGAGAAGCTCTTTATAGTAGCAGTTTGAAATCTTCTGAACATACCACTTATCCGTTATTCCCGGAACAACTATTCTTACATCTACTCCGCTTTTTGCAGCATAGCTCAGCGCTGTAGAAATTTCTTCATCCAGTATAAGATACGGAGCGGTAAAATAAATATAATCATTTGCCTTATTAATTATATCTAAGTATATCATCTTTCCGACTTCTTCGTTGTCAAGAGGAGAATCTCCGTACGGAATAACATATCCGTCCCCCTCAAATTCATCGGCGTGATACTTATGCGGAGTAAAATCCTCATACAAAGCGGGAACTCTTTCATCAAGCTCCCACATTTGGAAGAACATCATAGTAAAGCTCCATACCGCTTCGCCCTTTAACATAACAGCGGAATCCTTCCAGTAGCCGTATTTAACCTTGGCGTTTATATATTCGTCCGCTAAGTTTGTTCCACCCGTAAAAGCGGTATGCCCGTCAACAACTATTATCTTTCTGTGGTCACGGTTGTTCTGCACGGTTGTCAGGAAAGGAACAAACGGATTAAACACCTTGCACTTGATTCCGTAATATCTTAAAACCTCATCATACTTTCCGGGTAGTATCGTCTGTGCGCCGACTCCGTCGTACATAAATCTTACGTCTACCCCTTCTTCAACCTTTTTGATAAGAAGATCTATCAGCTGTTTAAGAAGCAAGCCCTGTTCTACTATAAAAAACTCAATAAAAATAAAATGCTTCGCCTTTCTCAGTTCGTCCAGCAAAACGGCGAACTGCTCCTCTCCGCATTTGAAATACTGAGCCGTGGTGTTTTTATATGTCGGAAATTTACCGAAGTCGGCTATATATTTAGACAAACCCGAAAAGGACTTGTCCTCATTTTTTCTGATTTCATTGAATACGTCTTTATTCTGAAGCAAATAAGGCTTGGTTTCATTGATTTTCTTATCAACCGTCTTTTTGAAAAAGTGCCTTGTTATCTGGGTTTTCAAAAATATATAAACCAGCGCCATAAAGCTCGGGAAAACGACAAAAGGAACAAGCCACGCTATCTTATATCCTGCATTCTCTCCGGAGCTTGCTATATAAGCCGCAAATATTACAGACAAAACAGTCAGACCAAGATATATATATATAAACTTTTCGTATAAGCGGAAAAAAGCAAAAGCTACAAGGCCTATCTGAACCGCTAAAAGTATGATAACCGTTATCTTTCTTGAAAACAAAAAACTAAGCTTTTTTCTCAGCCCCGCCTTCATTATGTCCTTATTCGGTTTTTTCATTTATCACATTTCCTCCCTGCGGTTAATATACGATTGCCATCGGTCAACAACCTCAAATGTATTATACCAAATCTAATAAATATAATCAATACACAGCAGCAAATAAATTCTTAATATCATGATTTATTGTCCGTACTTTTGTACTCTTTCAATGTTGTTCAATAAGGGCTTGCCCGTTATTGAAAAAATTAAACTGCAGCAAATTCATTAAAAAAGCAAAATTGATATAATCAACCTTCAGCAAATAATATCGGAAGCATAAATAAAGCTCTTAAGCCCATGGGTTTAAGAGCTCTATTGTTTATTCCGTATCAATGCCCAAGAGCTGTTCTGATTTAAGTTCGGAGTTTTCTAATGTCGTCACGCTTTTTAGCTTTCTGTTTATCGCTCTTGTTCTTACTCCGACCAAATCATCAAGCTGACGGGAAGCCTGATTCAGGCTGTTCTGAGCTTTTGTTATTACTTCCTCGAACTTTCCGAATTCGGTTTTTACCGCTCCGAGCACGTCCCAAACCTCGCTGCTGCGTTTTTGAATAGCCAGCGTTTTAAAGCCCATCTGAAGACTGTTAAGCAGAGCCGCCATAGTGCTCGGTCCGGCGAGATTAACCTTAAAATTTCTCTGAAGCTCCTCAACCATTCCCCTGTTTACAAGCTCGGCGTAAAGGCCCTCGAAAGGAACGAACAGAATTCCGAAGTCGGTCGATTCAGGCGGACAAATGTATTTTTGATTAATGTCCTTAGCTTCGTTTTTAACTGTCGCTATAAGGGTTTTTACAGCAGAATCTATATTCTCCTTAGAACCGCTGTCATAAGCTTCGACAAGTCTTGTGTAACTATCCCCGGGGAACTTTGAATCAATAGGCAGATAAACGGTTTTGTCATCGTCGGCAGGAAGCTTAACTGCAAATTCAACACGTTTTCCGCTTCCCTTTTTAATTTCAACGTTTTCCTCATACTGCTCGGGAGCTAAAATCTCGGAAAGTATAGAGCCGAGCTGTATTTCGCCCAGAATACCGCGACTTTTAACATTGGTGAGAACCTTTTTCAGATCGCCCACGCCTGTCGCCAGGGTCTGCATTTCTCCTAAGCCTTTATAAACCTGCTCAAGCCTGTCGTTCACAAGCTTAAAGGACTGCGCCATCCTCTCGTCAAGAGTTTTTTGAAGCTTCTCGTCAACAACCGTACGCATTTCATCAAGCTTCTTGGAGTTCTCATCCTGAAGCAAGCTTAATCGCTTTTCAACAGTAGTGCGTATGTTGTCAAGCTTTTGCTCGTTCTCAACAGAAAACGTCTTGAAGCGTTCCTCCTGATGAGTCAAAGAATATGTAACCGACTTTTGCAGGCTTTCCTGCTTGTCCGATAAGTTTTTGTCCAGAAGCTTGATTTTGTCCTCAACCGCACTGTTTAGATTCTTTTGATTCTGAGAAACCATTTCGCCCAGTCCCCTGACCGAATCGCTCGTAGTGCGGTTTATCTCCTGACGAAATGAGGAAAGCTCCTTTTCGGTATCGTTTTTAATCTGCTCGACCAAAGCGACGATTTCCCTTCCCTTATCATCGCCCGATTTTTTGAAATTCAGAATAAAAACCAATATCAGCAAAATCACCGAAAGCAATAAAGTTATAACCGACATAACCGTTTCAAACATATAGGATACCTCTCCTTGACTTTAAATTTTATAAAGTATATAATGTACTTGTAATTTCCGGCGTAAAAAAACTATGCGGCGTCGTTTCCGTTTCCACTGTTGAAGCCTCCCTGAATAACGGAAATTTTTCTTGCTCTTTTGACTTGATGCGAGTCCTCTATCTCGCACAGATAGTAAACGCAGCCCATAGCCGCAACGCCCAGAATTGCCAAAAGCATAAAACCCAGAAAATCAATCATCGTAAATCTCTCCTTAAATTAAACTCGTTAAAAAGCTCAAAGCCAAAACCAATAAGACTTTAAACCTTTAACCTCAATTTCATTTTAAAGATTGATTAGTCCATTTGTACGTACAATAAACAGATTTTTGAATAAAAAGTGTTTTTACAGATGATTTTTCAATAAGGGCTTGCCCGTCATTATATTTCAGCTTTAAAAAAGTAAAATAAAACATGACGCGCCGCACATACATTATATCAGAAAGGGTCTGAATATGCAAGAAATCTTTAAGCTGACCGAGGGCTTGAGCATCGAAAACACAGACGGAGTAAAATCCTCTTACGCTAAAATCAGCGACAGTGAATTATCCTGCGTATTAAGCGCTGAAAAGATAAAGCCCGTAGTTTTAAAAGCCGTTAGTAAAATTAAAAAGCCGTATTTCTTTGTTGAAATTCCATGCACCGAAGAGCAGCAAGCCAAGATGTCGAAAAAAGGCGAAAAGGGCTTTCATCTGCAGATTTTTAATCTTGAGGTCACGGATGAAGTCGCAGAAGCCATTTTAGATCGATACGGCGATTTGCTTATCAACGACGGTCTGACAAGCTTCGGGTTCTGCTCGCTTGAAACCGAAACCGAGGTTTATGTCATGCCCTTTCAGAACCTGACGCTTTATAATGAAAACGGCACAGGCGATTTTGAAAGGGTAATGAAAGAAGAAAATATTCCCGAAGTATCTTCAGACAAGCTCATTACTCTGGGCTCGCTAATCTCAAAAAACAATCCTGCCGAAAGGGTCATGGTTGAATTTAACGGCGAAACCTATTTTGACATGATAGAGAACCTGAAAGAAACCGGACTCACCTTCGCAGGTATAACCGAAGATTATTATTCATAAGAAAGGAAGCTTATTATGACAAACATATGGCACGACATTTCTCCCAAGAAAATTTCACAGGATAATTTTATGGCTGTTATTGAGATTCCGAAAGGCTCCAAAATCAAGTACGAGCTCGACAAGGAAACGGGACTTCTTATGATGGACAGGATTTTATATACGTCCACCCATTATCCTGCGAACTACGGTTTTATTCCGAGAACATACGCAGCAGACCGTGATCCTTTAGACGTTCTGGTTCTATGCTCGGAAACGCTTCAGCCTCTTTCGCTGGTAAACTGCTATCCTATCGGGGTAATTAAAATGATAGACAGCGGCTCGGCTGATGAAAAAATTATCGCCATACCGTTTAACGATCCTATGTATAACTGCTACAGCGATATAAAAGAGCTTCCCAAGCATATATTTGACGAAATGTCTCACTTTTTCTCGGTTTATAAAACCCTTGAGGGAAAGAACACCGCAATAGAAGAGGTTGACGGAAAGGATGCGGCAAGGAAAATCATTCAAAGCTGTATTGATAATTATATCGAAAGCTATTGCAAATAGGCTTATTCCTTAAAAATAGAAACAACATTTGATAGAATAATAAAATTAGCAGTATTCTACGATACATCTTTAGACTATATCGCAGGTTTGACAGATAAAAAGCACAGCTATAGAGAATGGCTATAAAAAACCGCTGAAGCAGAAGCTTAAGCGGTTGACAAACGCAAAAAGTATGATATAATTTAAATATAAAAGGGTATCGCGATAAGCGGTTTCTCCAAAGTAGTTTTAGAACAACCGTAACTTTGAAGGAGTTTGGCGGTTGTTCTTCATTTTTATATTAAAATAAGAACTTCTATTTTTTCTTGAATATTAGAAAACATAGAGAGACAACACTAGTAAGCATTATCACAAACTGAATAATTAATGAAAATGTTACCATAGTTATCACCTCCCTTGTACAGGGAGAAACCGCCTACCGTTATGTACGATACCCAAAGCTAATTATATATTAGATTTTGCAGTTTGTCAATTTTGATCGAAATGTATTTTTTTATTAATAAAAACCGCTAAGGCGATAAACCTAAGAAGTTGACAAACGCAAAAAGTATAAATATAAAACGCAACCTTAATTTA
>CAZTXS010000018.1:0-32314 GCA_964617585.1 uncultured Ruminococcus sp. | reverse complement strand
CTAAAATAGAAAAAAACGCTTTCAAAAACACCCCCAAAGGCATAAAATTTTATGTCAAAAACAAAAAAGTGGCTAAGTCACTTAAGAAACAACTAAAAGGCAGCGGAGTTAAAAAGGCTAAAATTTATATCGGTAAAACTTTGATTTATAAGAATATAAAATAGTTTCAGCAGGCGAACCTTTATCGCAGGGTTCGTCTGTTTTTGCATAAAGAATAAAAAACTATATAAGCTGTCATAAAGAAAGCGTAAATTCTCAAAGTAAATGCAAAAGTACGAAGAGGGCTGCAATAAGCCAGATAAACAGGTTGCAATAAATATGAGAAAAGAGAAAAAAGTGGTGAAAAAATATATAAAAACAAAAATCAGTAAAAGAAGGCGCACTAAAATAAGCCTGAGAGAGCATTTCTCAGACTAAATGCAACATCAAGTTGCGTTTAATATGAGAATTTACTAAACAGAAACATCAATTTATATTTAAACTGTAAATCTTGACTTTATAATATATATATTGTATAATAAACTTTGATTACAATTTTTAATCTAATTTATTAAAAGGTGGAATTAAATCAAATGAGTATTTTAGATAAAATCTTCGGAAATTACAGTAAAAAAGAGCTTGCCCGCATTAAGCCGACAATGCAGACGGTACTGGATTTAGATGAGAAATATCAGAAGCTTTCGGATTCAGAGCTTAGAGCTAAGACTGATGAATTCAAAAAAAGACTGGCTGAAGGTGAAACGCTTGACGATATTCTGCCTGAGGCTTTAGCAACCTGCCGTGAAGCTGCGGACAGGGTTCTCGGCAAAAAGCCGTTCCCTGTTCAAGTTTTGGGAGCTATAGTTCTTCACCAGGGAAGAATCGCTGAGATGAAAACAGGTGAAGGTAAAACTCTTGTTGCCTGCTTAGCTTCTTATGTGAACGCTTTGACAGGAAGAGGAGTTCATGTTGTTACGGTCAACGACTATCTTGCAAAATTCCAGTCGGAGGAAATGGGAAGAGTTTATAAGTTTTTAGGTCTTTCAATAGGCGTTATCCTGAACGGACTTGACAACAACGAAAGACGTAAGGCATATAACTGCGACATTACATATGCCACAAATAATGAGCTTGGCTTTGATTACCTCCGTGATAACATGGTTATTTATAAAAAAGATAAGGTTCAGAGAGCTCATGCTTTTGCAATCGTCGATGAGGTAGACTCGATTTTGATAGATGAGGCGAGAACGCCTTTGATTATTTCAGGAAGAGGGGACAAGTCTACCGAGCTTTATACTTTAGCCGACAGATTTGCAAAGACCTTAACTCCTACGATTGTTGCAGAGCTTGACGACAAAGCTGATAACGATCTTGTAGAGGGAGATTATATCGTAGACGAGAAAGCCAAGACGGCAACCATAACTAAAAAGGGCGTTAAAAAAGCTGAAAAGGCGTTCAATGTTGAAAACCTTATGGACGCTGAAAACATGACGCTGCTTCACCACATTAACCAGGCTATTAAGGCAAACGGCGTAATGAAAAACGATATTGACTATGTTGTTCGTGACGGCGAGGTTATTATAGTTGACGAGTTTACGGGACGTCTGATGATAGGACGCCGTTTTAACGACGGACTTCATCAGGCTATCGAAGCTAAAGAGGGAGTAAAGGTCGCTCACGAATCAAAGACTATCGCAACAATTACTTTCCAGAACTATTTTCGTCTATATGAAAAGCTTTCAGGTATGACAGGTACGGCTTTGACAGAGGAAAGCGAGTTCAGGGAAATCTATAAATTAGACGTTATAGAAGTTCCTACAAATAAGCCTGTAATAAGAGTAGATTATTCAGATGTTGTATATAAGACTGAAAAGGCAAAATATAACGCAGTAATAGATCAGATTATCGAATGTCATGAAAAAGGACAGCCTTGTCTGGTTGGTACTATATCCATCGAGAAGTCGGAGCTTTTATCCAGAATGCTTAAAAACAAGGGTATCAAGCACAATGTTCTGAACGCTAAACAGCACGAGAAAGAAGCTGAGATAGTAGCTCAGGCAGGTCAGTACGGAGCTGTTACTATCGCTACTAACATGGCAGGACGTGGTACCGACATTATGCTCGGCGGAAACGCAGAGTTTCTGGCTAAAAAAGAGCTTAAAAAGCACGGCTATGACAGCGATATAATAAATGAAGCCGTGGGATACGGTGAAACCGATAACGAAGAGATTATCAATGCCAGAAAAGAATACAAGAAGTATTTTGATAAGTTTTCAAAAGAAGTCGCTGAAAAAGCAGTTGCCGTAAAAAAAGCCGGCGGACTTATGATAATTGGTACGGAGCGTCACGAATCAAGGCGTATTGATAATCAGCTCAGAGGACGTGCCGGACGTCAGGGCGACGAGGGAGGATCAATATTCTTTCTGTCTTTGGAGGACGACCTGATGAGATTGTTCGGCGGTGAAAGAATCACTCATATGATGAACACTCTCAAGGTTGAAGAGGACACCCCTATCCAGAGCAAGATGCTTTCAAACGTAATTGAGTCCTCACAGAAAAAGGTTGAAGGAAGAAACTTCGGCATAAGAAAGAACGTTCTCAACTATGACGACGTTATGAACTCTCAGAGAGAGATTATATACAGCCAGAGATCGCAGGTTCTTGAGGGCGATGATATTCACAATGAAATTATCAAGATGATTAAAGACTTCATTGTGAACACGGTCAATGTTTATATAGTTGAAGAGGACGTTCACGATAACTGGAATCTTGACGGACTCCGTGATTTCTTAATGGGACTGTTCACGACCGACGATGATTTCAGATACGATCCGGTTGAGCTTGACTCGGTAAGCAAGGAAGATATTATTGATGAGCTGACTGAGAGAGCGTTAAAGAAGTATGACGAGCGTGAAAAGGAGCTTACTCCTTCAGTTCTTCGAGAGGTTGAAAGAGTTGTTCTTCTTAAGATTGTCGACACCAAGTGGATGGCTCATATCGACGATATGGAAGAGCTTAAGCGCGGTATCGGTCTGAGGGCATACGGAAACAAGAATCCTGTAGTTGAATACCGTATCGAGGGCTTTGATATGTTCGATGACATGATTGCGTCCATCTGTGAGGAAACTGTTCGTATGATGTACACCGTTAAGGTTAAGACGAACGATGAGCCTAAGAGAGAACAGGTTTTAAAGGCTGCTCCTATAAAGACGGATAATTCGCTGCCGGGAATGAGAACGGCTAAGAAAAAGCCGGGCAGAAATGATCCATGTCCTTGCGGAAGCGGCAAGAAATACAAAAAGTGCTGCGGAAGAAACGAATAAGAAAAAACCCTGAGAATTTTTCCTCAGGGTTTTTTTGCCTATTTATCGTTTTTTCTTTTCAATAAGAGCTTGCCCGTCATTCAACGTGGCAAGGGTGAAATATTGCCGAAATGGGTTTGCAAAAAGCTGTGACGGCTATAACCCCGCATTGACTTATGGCGTTTAACAGATTTTCGCAGAACTTGACACGTCGCACAAAGATGAAATTACGGGCGATACAATTTGGGATAGTGTGGAATTACATACGGCTTTGCAGGGCTTGAAGCAGCTTGTAAAGGATTATTACAATTCTGAAATTGTTCCCGTGCTGTTTGAATATAAATTTGTAAAATAAAGGCTAAATGTACTATGGAGAGGCTTTTTAACATTGATTACTACAGCAATGAAAGGTTTGTTTCCATATTAAAAATGAGTCCGGTAAAATACCGAACTCATCTTCTCGCAAGTTAATATTTAATTTTGTCTAAACTTTAGGGGCGCTTCACAAAAATGATAGCTGCCTTATATATCTTTTCTATTATGCTCGTGTTACTTTACCGGAACGTAAGCATCTTGAGCATGCATGAACATGACAAGGAGTGCCGTTAACGATTGCCTTAACTCTTTTAACGTTTGGCTTCCATGTTCTGTTTGTTCTTCTATGTGAGTGAGATACTGAAATTCCGAAAGCTACACCTTTACCGCAAAAATCACATTTTGCCATGAGGCTGCACCTCCTTTAACCTTAATGTTAATTTGTAACTATATTAGTTTAACAGGTTTCTTTTTGAAATTCAACCCTTTTAAAAAATAATTATTAATTTGTTCATAATTATTTCTAATCATAATTTTTAAAAGCTATTGACAACTGTTTTATCTTCGGGTATAATTATTTAATATTAATGCTGCTATGGCTCAGCAGGTAGAGCACTTCCATGGTAAGGAAGGGGTCCCCGGTTCAAATCCGGGTAGCAGCTCCATATTATTGTTACGCTGCCGACCGACCGTCGGTAATTGTAGTTTTAGGTTTAAGTTTAAGACAATAGTTAATGTAAATAATATAATAAAAATGCATTTTTTGTATTGACAAGTATATTTGAAATTGTTATAATATTATAGCAATTTATTGGATTGAATATTTTATTTTAGATTATTGGGGTATCGCCAAGTGGTAAGGCAACGGACTCTGACTCCGTCATTCCGAAGGTTCGAATCCTTCTACCCCAGCCAGTTAATAAAGCCTGATAAACACTGATTTATCAGGCTTTTATTTTTTCGCTGCTGTAATAAATATTAATAAACTAAATCAAACAATACCGACCTTTGCCGCATTGAATGACGGGTAAGCCCTTATTGAAAAAGCAAAAAAGAATTAGTTTACAGCTGATTATCGAATGCAATTTCACAGCACATAACCTGTTCACCGCCGCTGCATTCGGCAATGATATTGCCATTGCCGTCAGAAATCATACTTCCGCCGAACAGATCAAGCTCGTTATACTGTCCGTACATATTTACAGAACAGAGGTAAACATTGTTTTCCTTTGCGTGAGATGTGGTCATTTCCATAAAAAGCTCTCTGTCCTCAGCACGCCATGCACATGGACAAAGAATAAGCTCCGCCCCCATCTGTTTTTCAGCTGCAGCAGATTCAGAAAAATTGTTATCATAGCAAATAATTATTCCGACCTTTGCGAAATCGGTTTCGATGACAGAATAGCTGCCCTCGGAGGTGAAATATTTTCCCTCGTCGCCAAACATATGCTGCTTGCTGTAGAATGTCATGATGTCACCGCTTCGGTCTATTACTACCGCTGAATTTGATATCTTTTCTGAATTTTTGTGTCTGAACATAACACCGGCACATATGTAGATCTTCAGCTCCTTTGCCAAAGCGCATAACCTGCTGACAGTATTCCCGTTACGCTCCTCGCACATCTCGTCAAGATGCTGTGCCAGCACAGGAAGATAATATCCGCTTGCGAAAAGCTCAGGCAGGCAAACAATATCCGCACCCTGATGTGCAGCATTTCGTATAAGTTGTTCCGCTCTTTCAAGGTTATATTCCTTGTCAAGCAGCCGACTGTGGGTCTGTATCATAGCAAGAACAGCTTTTCTCATAACTATACCACCTGTAAAAATTTTCAATGAGGGCTTGCCCGTCATTCAACGAGGCAAGGGTCGGAAGTGCCGACTACCCGCCGCCTATAGAGGCGGGGGGACATCTTGCCTAAGTTATATAAACAGCTTTACTGCATTATCGCATACCAACGCAAAGCTCTCGATATTTGTGTATTCAAGGGGAGAATGACTTTTTCCGCCTACGCTGGGCATGAATATCATAGCCGTCGGGACAACGTTTGCAAATGCTTTTGCATCATGTCCTGCCCAGCTGTAAAGCTCCATTGAGTCAGGCATATCCAAAGCCATTATGCTGTTTTGCATATCCTCATCAAAAAGCTTGACGGGTGTGTAAGCTTCATCTGTGATCTCCGTTGTTACTCCATAGCTGTCTTCAAGGGCTTTCACAAATAACTTAAACTTGTCAGCGACCTTTGCAGACAGTGTGTCATCAGCTGAACGGTAATCTATAACCAACTCTGTTACTCCCGAAATAACATTGTGTATGTTCGGGCTGTTGTGTATCCTGCCCACTGTGCAAACCAGCGCTCCGCTGTTTTCCTGACCTGTCTGCCAAACCTGCGTGATAAGTGCAGCCGCAGCCGCAAGTGAATCCTGTCTGCCTTTCATAAGTGTAGGACCTGCGTGATCTGAGCTTCCTGTAAGCTTTACGAATAACCTTCCTATGCCAACAACTCCGCAAACGACACCTACCTGCTTTTTTTCTGTTTCAAGCACATTTCCCTGTTCAACGTGTATCTCAAGCCAGCTGCGGTAATAGTCCTTTGCCCAGCCGTTGTCAGTGCCGAATTCGACATTTTTAAACAGCCTGCAATCCCCTTGAAGATCAGCAATATTCTTTCCGTCCGCATTTCTGAAGCTTAGATATTGTTCTATTGTCATATCACCGGTCATAAACCTTGCTCCGAAATAACCTTTCTGACATATAGCACCCTCTTCATCCGCTGTAGCAATGACCTCTATAGGATGTTTAGGTATAATGTTGCTTTCGTGAAGCATTGAAACGATCTCCAGACCGCATACGATGCCTGCAACGCCATCATATTTTCCTGCGTTTTTCACACTGTCAAGATGCGAACCAACCGCAAATGGCTTTTCACCGCTTTCGGCCGGGTCATATGTTCCGATTAGATTTCCGAAGCTGTCCATTCTTACGCTCATTCCTGCCGACTCAAATTCCTTTTTTAGATAGTCCACAGCGTCAGCCCATGCAGCAGAATATGTACGCCTTGTAATTTCTCCGCTTATCTCAGTGAAGGTGCTTATCTCGTCTATTCTTTTCTGCATTCTTTCCTTGTTGGATCTAAGCATTTTGTTTTCCTCTTTTCAATTTACACTTCTGCGGCGCCTTTGCCGTAAATCTTTCTTCCTGAAACATAAACGCTGTCTATAACACTATGTAGCTGTGTGCGGCTGTATATCACTCCGTTGTGAGCAGCCCTTGTAATCATATTACCTTCGTTCATAAAATATGGCTTAGTATCAAGCTCCACAGCTGTAAGATCTGCGTCGTAGCCTACTTTTATAAGTCCCTTGTTCGGAATACCGAACCTCTTGCAGGCGTTGAAAGAGGATATTTCCGCAGCCTTCTCCATAGTTATTTTCCTTCTGTGAACAAGTTCAAGCAGCAGTCTGAAAGACATCTCTATACCCGCAAGCCCGTCTGAAGCCTTCCATATAGTTTCATTAGGATGCTTTTCTTCTTTAGTGAAAGGCGCATGGTCGCTGCCGAGGTAAAAGAAATCACTTTTGATAACTCTTTCAAGCAGTCCGTCACGGTTTTCTTTACTGCGAAACGGCGGTTTCATTCTCGCCCAGCAGCCAAAGCTTTTCATCTCATCGGCGGTGTAAAAAAGATAATGCATCGTAGTTTCGCCGCATATGTCAATGCCTTTTTCCCTTGCACTGCATATTATATCAGCTGCTTTAGCCGTACTGACATGAGCTATATTCACGCTGCACCCTGTTTCTGCCGCACATCGTACTGCCGTCTCCGCAGCTTTTATTTCGGAAATATCAGGGTGCGACATAAAGTAAGCGCCTGCGCCGTCCATACCCTCGCCTTTGAGTCTTGCGGTTTCTGATTTGATTATGTCAAAATTCTCGCAGTGGATAGTAAGGGTAAGCCCCGTCTTTTTTACCGCCTGCATTATTCTTTTTAAAGACGCTTTATCAGGAGCGCACAAGCCGTAAAATTCCTTTTCTCTGTAAGGCAGCGGAGGGTTCATAAAAGTCTTGAATCCCACAGCACCGCATTCAGCAAGTGAACAAAGCTTGTCTATATTATCATAGCCCGCTCCTGCATACATACGAAAATCCGTAACGGAGTCGCGCTCTATCTCAGCTTTACGTTGCTCAAAAGCTTCAGGTGTTACACACGGGGGCTTTCCCCCGGGCATTTCAAAGAACATTCCTACTCCGCCTGAAGCGGCAGCCTTTGAACCCGATGAAAAGTCTTCCCTGTATAAAAATTTACCACCTCTTATGTGAGTATGGGTGTCTGTCATAGCCGGAAAAACGGTTTTTCCTGTCATATCCTCCGTGTGTTCAGCCTTGTCAAGTTTTCCGCATTCCGATAGCTGTGCAATCTTTCCGTCTTTAATACCAATATCGGCTTTGCGTAGACCGTTCTTGTCACAAATATATGCGTTTATTATATTTAAATCATTCATAATTTTATTTATTTTTCAAATCAATACATTCAAAAGGACAGATCTGTGTACAAAGACCGCAACCGTCACATTTGCTCGGGTCTATCACAGCCTTTTTGTTTTCAATGCTTATCGCACTGTAACCATTGTCTGCACAGCTTACCGCACATTTTCCGCAGCCTACGCATTTTAAGCTGTCTGCCTCCGCTATCACTCTGAAAGCTCTTTCCAGTTGGTTGTGCCTTACAATATTTTCAAGAGCCTTTCCGCAGAAATCGTCCGTACATTCAAATCCCATTGAGTCCATATATTCTGTAAGACCTGAACTCATTTTCTTAACGATACCATAGCCGTTTTCCATTACTGCGGAACAAACCTGAAGCGTTTTTGCGCCTACTGCTATAAATTCAGCACAGTCCTGCCAGTCATATATTCCTCCTGTTGCAGATATCGGAAGACCTGTTGCCATAGCAAGCTGCGCAACGCTTCTTAGGGCGATAGGCTTTAGCGGTCTGCCGCTCATTCCCTGAAAGGCACTTTTCCCATTAACACTGTTAAAGGGTATTAATGTTTTAAGGTCAATACCCGGCAGAGAGCAGATAGTATTTATCGCAACCAGAGCCTTTGCGCCTGCCCTTTTTGCAGCGATACCCTTTGACGGCAGATCTGAGGTCAATGCTGTAAGCTTAGGCATTACAGGCTTATCTGTGGTGGATGTTACCCATCTCACCACCATCTCGATCATTTTGTCGTCTGCTCCTATAGCAGCACCGCCGCTGCTTTCCGCCTGCCCGTGAGAGCAGGACAGGTTAAGCTCAAAAGCGTCTGCGCCTGCCTGATCGAAAGCCGTGGTAAGCTCTTTCCATTCATGCTCATGAAGCTCATCGGAGTGAATAATACTGGAAATTACCGCCTTTTCCGGAAATCTTTTTTTCAGCCAGCGTATACCATTTACAAACTCCTCAATAGTTTTTGGACTGCCGATTTCAAAGTTGGTGAACGCACTTATCTTTCCGTCATGCTTTACTGCTCTTATTCTGGGCGTTACGTTTCGCTTTATAAATCTTGGCGAATACTGAGCTGTTTTAAGTACCGCTCCTCCCCATCCTGCCTCAAATGCTCTTGCAATCTGATCAAAATTTGTGGTCGGAGGCGCAGAGGCAAGTATAAATGGACTGTCCATTTCAATTCCTGCAAAATTTGTTTTGAGTGTTGCCGACATAGTTTCAACTCCAAGTCATTTTGTATTTTTGAGCTTATGTGTTTCCAAGCTTAGTCCTTATATAATCGTTAAGTTCCTCCAATATGGTTTCATTCGTTTTTTCACGGTCATCCATCATAAGACCATATATATCGGGCAATTTCAGCCCTCTGTCCCCAAAGACCGCCATAAGCTCCTCCATATAAATGCCGGGCTTATCCACCAGAACTCTGGATACTTCTTTGGGACGGCCTCCCCAATCCTCGCAGTAGCTTGACTTCGTTATACCGCAGCTCGGTGAACCATCACAGGTGAGGATAGCTGTCACTTCGTAACCGACTCTGTAATAATTTTCTATGTAATCTGCTGTTTGTACTGCAAGCTGTCTGCAAAGCTTTCGATATCCTGCATTGTCATAAAGGTTTCTGCTGTTCCACCATCTCTGATTTCCCATATACAGTACCTCGGGGCAAGCCATCTGCATGACGCCAAGACCATATTTGTCAAGAATCTTAACCACCTCGGAAAACATTCCGCTGTATCTGGCAAATTCATATACTTTATTGTTTGCATTGAGCAGACAATTTGAAACAAAAACAATCTTCTTACTGCGCTTATCTTCCTTGTGTAAAGACATATCTGTTTCTTCCTTACCCGCCCTGTATGCGCCTCCCAAAGGAGCGGCAGGGCTTTAAAGTTTAAAGATCAATACTCATTAAAGGCCCTCAGCGGCAGACTTCCAATAAGTATCATCATATACCTTCGCAGGCTTTTCCTTAATTATATCGAATTTCAGGCAAGCATCCACTGTTGAGCCAATGTTTTCATCGGAAAGCTTGAGCATCTTGTCAGCTTCTGTTCCGTCAGGTGCAACAACAGTTGCAATTTCTGCGGCTGACGCCTTTTGATGTTCAAGAGTCGTACTGCTCTGGTCAACATAGTTCCATACGATCTCGGCAGCTGCGTCAGGATCGGCACAGGCTTCTGACCATCCCTTCATTGAAGCTCTGAGGAAGCCCTCGATAAGCTCATCGCTGCCATCCATGGCTGCCCATTCTGTATTTGTGATTATTGCATCTTCCAGCATTCCGCAGTCATAGTCCTCAAAATTGATAACGTTAATCTCGTCCTTTGGAATACCTGACTCCTGAAGCACGATGTATTCATTGTAAATAGTTGCGCTTGCCACATCAATCTCATCATTGATTAAAGCGTCCATTGTGTAATCCTGGCTGACGATAGTGCAGTCTGTATCCTTATTTATTCCATATTTATCTAAAAGAGAATAGATCGGATAATCTGCGGTACCTACCCAAGCGCCGATTTTCTTGCCCTTTAAATCTTCCGGAGTTTTGATGCCGGAAGACGCCTTTGAGCAGAGTATCAGCGAGCCCTCCTGGAAGACCTGTCCTATTTGTACGATAGGATGACTCTGTTCCTCATACGGAAGAAGTCCATACAGGTTAGAAATTCCGATATCAGCTGCACCGATAGACACCTGTTGAGCAGAAACGATATCGCTTCCTCCTGACATAATGTTAAGATCAATTCCCTCGTCCTCATAGTAACCCTTTTCGTATGCTACATAAAATCCCATAAACTGTACAGACGGCAGCCATTTCAGCTGAAAATCTACTGTTGTAAGCTCCTTGCCGTTTTTTGTAACCTTTGCATTGCTCGATGTATCCGAACTTCCGCAGGATGTCATACCTGCTGCCATAAGTACACCTGCGGTTGCTGCTGCCAATGTTTTCATGAATGACCTTTTCATAATAATCTCTCCTTACATTTACTATCTTTGTGAAGCGTGCCATTTTAAAGCAACACGCTCGACTACTGAAATTGCCGCGTACATAAGCACTCCGCAGAGAGTAGCTACAAGAATGTACGCCCATGCCACAGACATCTGAGAAAGCTTTATCGACGCTGTGAGCTGATATCCTATACCCTTGTATGAAGTGAAAAATTCACTGCATATCGCAGACATAAGCCCTGTTGTTGTGCTGACCTTCAAAGCTGTAAGCATATACGGCAGACAATTAGGAAGCTGCAGCTTTATAAACGTTTCTATCCTTCTCGCTGCACATATCTGCATAAGATCCTTAGAAAATGCAGGCAGCTCTGTCATGCCTCTATATATATTAAGCGTCATAGAAGCCATGCTGAAAACGGCTACTACAGCTGCTTTTGAACCCATTTCCATACCGAACCAGTTGTTCATTATGGAAGCCATAGCTATCATAGGAATCGCATTAACGGCTGTAACAATGCTTATGCCGCCGATTCCAAGCTTAGGTGATGCTGCGGCAAATACTGCAATGACAGACCCTATTGCCGAGCCTGCAATGATTCCGATAACAGCCTCCTTTAATGTCCAGATTGTGTTTGACATTATGACCGAGAAGTTTTCATTGAAAGTATGTATGATATCTGACGGATAGGAAAGCTGATACGGTTTAAGTCCAAGCATATAATGAAGTCCGCCGAACTGCCACAGCAGTATGATGATAACTCCGAGCATCAGCGCAAGTATCATATCCTGAAAC
Source organism: uncultured Ruminococcus sp. (assembly GCA_964617585.1). Taxonomy (GTDB): domain Bacteria; phylum Bacillota; class Clostridia; order Oscillospirales; family Ruminococcaceae; genus UMGS1601. The sequence goes on along the minus strand of CAZTXS010000018.1, from coordinate 20,493 downwards.
TTTTTCCAGAATTTTTTTGATCTGCTCATTTTACCGCACCGTCCTTTCTCTTTATAAAGCTGCTGATAAAACCGGGAGCAGTAAGCTTTTCTACGATGACTACAAGCAGATAGGTGCTTATACCCATAAGTGAAGCCATCACTACCGAAGCCCAGAAGTTTATCGCACCTGTTGCACCATAATAAAGCGAGCTGAGTATCTTGAAGCCGATACCCTCGCTTGAACCCATCATCTCTACAAGCACCGCAGCTGTTACCGCACTTGGTGCTGCCAGCTTTAAGCCTGTGAAAAGGTACTTTCTTGAAAATGGGAACATAAGCTTTGTATAAACGGTGATCCTTCTTGCTGCAAGTATCCTCATAAGATCCTTCTTGTCGTTTTCAACACTTCTCAGACCCTGATACATATTTACAGCCACAGGGAAGAATGTTATGAAAGCCGCAAGCACTGTTCTCGAAGTTCCCGAATCCTTTACAACAGTGTAAACGATGGGAGCAAGGGCAAGAATAGGTATCATCTGCAAAACTATCATATACGGAAATATCATTTTTTCAATTGATTTATGTAAGCTCATAAATATAGCTATGAATATTCCTATAACAGAACCAATCACAAAACCTTCCAGAGCCTTTGTGAATGTAAACATTACCGCTGAAAACAGGCTGTCAAAGTCTGTGAATATCTTCGCAATCACATTGTGAAGATAAGGCAGCTTTTTTTCAGCCATAGGGTCATTAAGCACTTTATCAATGTACATTGCGATAAATTCCCACAGTCCCATAAGAAGCAAAAGACATATAATGGTTGAAAGCGTCTTGTTAGGTTTCTTTTCAGTCACATTATCACACCCCTTCAAAGCAACCTCTGATATGCTCAACAAGTGCGTTACATTCAGGAGTATACCTAATTTCCTTTGTTCTGGGTCTTGGAAGATCAATATCTACCATAGCCGAAAGGCGTCCCGGATGAGGCGAGAACACAGCTACCTTATCTGAAAGATATACAGCCTCCTGAATATTATGTGTAATGAATATAATAGTCTTGTGAGTTTGCCGCCAGATACGGAGGATATCATCATTAAGCTTTTCTCTTGTAAATTCATCAAGCGCCGAGAACGGCTCATCCATAAGAAGTATCGGCGGGTCAAGCGCAAGTGCCCTTGCGATACCCACACGCTGCTGCATACCGCCGCTTAACTGATAAGGATAGTGGTCTGCATATTCCGAAAGCCCAACTAACTCAAGCAGCTGATTAGAACGTTCTTTCTGCTCTTTCTTGCTCATCTTGTTAAGCTCCAGCGGCAAGCATATGTTTTTTCTGACTGTGCGCCAGTCGAAAAGAACTGCGTTCTGAAAAACCATTCCGAAAGAGCGGCTCAGACGTTCTTCTCTTGGCGTGTATCCATTTACGATAACTTCACCATTAGTCGGCTGGAGCAGATCGCATATTATTCTAAGCATTGTACTTTTGCCGCAGCCCGAAGGGCCGACCAGTGAAATGAAATCTCCTTTATCTATATTGAAGGTAATATTCTCCAATGCCTCGGTAGCTTCACCCTTTGAATTCATATATGTCATACTGACATCTTTGATAAATATTTGCGTCTTCAAACTGAACAACTCCTTCTAAATAAAAATGCACAGCCGATATGTCCATAAAAGGCATATCCTGCTGCGCACCATTGCGTAGTATTTAGTCTGCGTCGTTTACAAGCTTCATAAGCTCAGACATATCTGCCTGATTTTCAAGATCTTCAACAAACAAGATAATTTCTTCCGTTCTTTCGGAACTGCTGTAAACTCTGTTTGCAAGAGTTCTAAACTTGTTTTTTACATCTTCAAAAGCAACAGGGTTTCTCCAGTCGCCCTTAGGATCGTCGATTGCCGATTCATATTCTGTGCCGTCCTTCATTGTGATCTTTACAGCACTTGAATAATGCTCCGGATATCTCGCCTCAAATTCAGGGTCTTCAACAACCGTTGTTGAAGAGATGAGCTTCTGTACCAGCGGATCGTCGATATACTTGACATCAAATTCATCAACTGTTACCTTACCGTTTACAAAGGCAATAGCCGCCTGATACGGCATACTGAACTGAAGATCCACAATATTCTGAGGATGCCACTTTCTTTCTTCTGCGAGCAATCTGATAGTGTACTTGGATGAACGTATCTCTATCTTTTCAATTTCCTTTGCGTTCGGATGATACTTTGAAACAATGTCAAGACATGTGTCAAGATGACCGCCTGAGTATCTGCAGCAAGGATATACCTTTATGCTTGATGAAGCAAATTCCCACTTTTCTCCCAGACCCTCTGTGATATAATTTGTATCAAAGTGATCGTAGTAGGAATAAGCATGAAGGATACCGTCCTTGCCTTCGTAAATATCCGAAGGTCCGTTAAATCCCTTGTTTCCCAGATAAGCTGCGATGACAGCGTTCATTGCAGGGTGTCCTGCCTGAAAGCGCTTTGTGAACGAACCCTCTGAGTTCCATGCCATAAGTCCTGCGACTGTACTTCCTGCAATGCCCTGAACATAAACTGTTTTCTGCTCATCCAGTCCCATAAGCTTTGCTGCACTCACCGCAGCTCCCATAGAACCGCAGGTACTAGTAGGGTGAAAGCCCTGATAATACATATCTCCAAGAAATGCACTTCCCAGTCGGCAGACTACTTCGTTTCCAAGACATACCGCCTCAATGAAGTCCTTTCCGCTCTTTTTCAGCTTTTCAGCAAGTGCAAAACTTACCGGATATGTAGCAGGAGAAGGATGAGCGTTCGACTCGTTATGATCGTCTACAAAATCGTAGCCGTAGCACTGTATAGCGTTTGCAAAAGCTGCATTTGGAGCCGAAACCTTCTTTGAAGAACCTACGATAGTACACTCTTCCGGACCTGCAAGCTCTTCGGCTGTTTCTCTTGCAATCTCACTTGTGATTATATTTCTTGTGCCTACCATTGAAGCAAGAACGTCAAGAGTAAGCGTTTTTGCGTGATTTACAGCGTAACCGGGAAGATCTTCATATTTAAGACCTACAGCGAGTTCAGCAATCTTCTGAGCAATTTTCTTTTCTGAGCTTTTCATAATAAACAGCGTCCTTTTGTTATTTTTAATATTCTTTTCCTTATACCTATGCGGCAGCTTTGGCTTTTTTGCTTTTAAATGAAATAATGTTAAGTACCGAACCGCAAATGACAATTACCGCGCCTGCTATCATCTGTGCAGTTATTTTCTCATGCAGGAAAACATAAGCGGCAGCCATTGCTATAACGGGTTTTATAAAAAACGCCACAGAAGCTGCAGACGGTCCTCCTGCTGCGATGGCTTTCAAAAAAGCAATGTAACCAATTCCTGTTACGACTATTCCAAGATAAAGAAGAAGTGCGGCGGAATCTGTTCCGATACCTTTGATTATCGGTCTGCCCGATACAAGAAGATATATGAACAATCCTGCACAGCCGAACAGAAAGCTTAAACAGTTCTGAGTCCAGCCGCCTATCTGAGCTATCCTTCTTTTTCCCATTGCAGTGTAAAGTCCGAATGCAACGGAAGCTGTCAGAACAATCAATATTCCTAAAATATTGTTTCCCGAATTAAGATTTTCAGGATCCGACGCAACGACAAGCCCCAAAATACATATCAGAAGCACCCCCAGTTTCTTTCTGTTGAATTTATCACTGGTGAGAAAATGTGCAAATATCATTGTAAAAACAGGGTTTGCACTGATTATCAGGGCCGCAAGTCCTGCGTTCGTTTTCATTACTCCAATCTGAAAAAGCGTCATTGAAAAACATACGCACATTATTCCAAGAACAATAAGATAAATTATATCCTGTGCTGTAAGCCTGTATTTCCGTTTTTTAATATCCATTACCGCAAAGGGTATCAGAAGTATTCCTCCGATAAGAAATCGCAAAAATGTCAGCTGTACCGAATCAAATGTATTTCCGCCAAGCTTTAAAGCCGTTTCCATAGTACCGAAACAGCATGCAGTTATCAAAACATAAGGAAAGCATTTCTTAAAGTTCTGCATTTCAACAACCTCGATTTTGCAAAGCATTTATTTTTGCTTTGCTTTATCTTATGCCTATATTATACTCATTTTCGCTTTTCAAAAAAGGACAACTGTCCTTTTTGCAGTATAAATATCACACATGATTTAAAGTGATTTTTGTGCAGTTTTACTATGTATTTTTTGTACGCTGTTCACTCAGCTCACTGAAAACAGTGAGCTTCATTCTGTCCGCCTGCTCCTTTGAAACATCTATGGACCGCCCTCGTCTTGATATAAGACCCTGCTCCTCAAGACTGTTGAGAGCCCTGCTTATTGAACGTATGCTCAGCCCCGTATCTTCCGAAAGACGTTCCCTGGGAATATTAAGACTTATGGTTCCCCTTCCGCCCTCGTCTTCATAATATGATAGCAACCTGTATTCAAGACGCTGATATCCGTGTGAGAAAAGCATAGCTCTGTCTTTGTTCTGCTGGCTGAAGTTCTTATTTATTATGAGCCTTGTTATCATGAACATAGCCTTGTTGCTTTTGCATATCCAGTCAAGAAATACTTCCTTACACATATATATGAGAACAGCTTCCTCGGAATATATACACACTGTTCCTCTTGAAAAGTCCACGTTGGTTATAGCTTCGGTTTCTCCCATAAGGCAAGGCGCTCTGACGCTTGCAATCTCATATAAGATACCGTCCGGCAGTTCTTTGTATATTTTTGCCGTTCCTTTCAGCAGAAAATATACAGCCTCAGGTCTTTCACCCGATTTAATCAGCATAGCTCCGGAATGCTTCTTTACAACCGACGCACTGCCTCTTACCTCATCGCTCATAACATCATATATATCTGATATCCATTTTGCAGCTTCGGCGTTTTCACAGCAGCTGCTGACCTCTTCACGGCTTTTGATCATTTTTTTACCTCCTAATGCCTGCTTTCTTGTCTGCTGCAATAAGTATCCTTAAAGCTTCAACGGCAGTAAGGATAGCATTGTGAGTATCAAAGCAGACATCTTTAAGACCGTACTTCTTTTCACGCAGAAGATTGCTGAAAAGATTAAGCACTGCTCCGCTCCGTATTTTCCTTATTGCTGAAACAACGAAAATGGCCGCACATTCCATTTCCGACCCAAGCACACCTGCTTCTGTCCACATCTCCATGTTTCTTATAAGAGCGTCCCGTGTAGGCATTCTTTCAGGACAATGCTGTCCATAATATGAATCCTTACTGTCAACTATCCCTGCCGCAAATTTAAAATCAAACCTTTTTGCCGCCTCAATTATCGCCTGCATTACCTCTAAATTCGGTATTGCAGGGAACTGCTTAGGCATATAAGCGTCAGAAGTCCCTTCCGACCTCACGGCAGCTGTCGGGATAATAAGAGTGCCGGGTATAAGCTCAGACTGATGTGCGCCGCATGTACCCACTCTTATGACGGTATGTACTCCTGCATCTGCAAGCTCCTCCACAGCTATTGCTGCCGAAGGCCCGCCTATCCCTGTAGAAACCACCGAAACTATCGTTCCGTCAAGCTTTCCTGTGTAGCTTGCGTACTCCCTGAAATCTGCGACAGCATAAGATTCGTCAAGCTGGTCAGCAATAGTTTTCACACGTTTAGGATCTCCGGGAACAAGCACATACTTCCCTAATTCATCAGGAAAACAGCCGAGATGATGAAGTCTTTCGTTTGTCACTATGATCCCTCCAATATCAGACAAAAATAAAAAGCACTTAAAATAACAAATTTCAAGCGCTTCATTGCATACAGAATATTTAATATATTATACATTATCATCTGAAATACTATTTGTCAACAATAAATATTCAGGATTTTATTAAATTTTATTTAAAGCAAAACTTACCTTTCCAAGCGATGTTTTTTAACTGCCTTTTATTATTCTGAATTGAGTTTCAATATGAGCAGCATAATCGGAAAACATTTCTTGCATTTCGCTTTAATGCACCGACCGCACGGAGAATACAATCTCCTTTGTACTCTGTAAATAAAAAACACCCCGCACAAATGTGACAAGGTGTCTTAATCTCAAAAATATAAATACGTATTTGTTAAGCAACTGTTGAACAGCCCCATATACAATACTCGGAAAGTACCGAAAATACGTTGTTTCCTTAAAAGATTAATTATCTCTTCGAGAATTGAGGAGCACGACGTGCAGCTTTTAAACCGTACTTCTTTCTTTCCTTCATTCTCGGATCTCTTGTTAAGAAACCTGCGGCTTTAAGCTGAGGACGAAGCTCAGGATTTGCTTCAACTAAAGCTCTTGAAATGCCGTGTCTGATAGCTCCTGCCTGACCGGTAACTCCGCCGCCTGTAACTGTACAGATAACGTCGAAGCTTTCAACGCTTCCTGTAAGCTCTAGAGGCTGTCTGACGATAAGCTTGAGAGTTTCAAGACCGAAGTAATCATCAATATCTCTTCCATTTATGGTAATCTTGCCGTTTCCCTGATAAAGTCTTACTCTTGAAACGGAGTTTTTTCTTCTTCCTGTTCCATAAAAATATGGCTTTTTTGATTCGTACATCTAAATGCTCCTTTCTTTATAGTTCGTAGTTTTCCGGCTTCTGCGCCGCATGGTTGTGTGTGTCGCCTTTGTAAACCCTTAAACGTGTAGCGGCAGTTCTGCCGAGAGTGTTGTTAGGGAGCATTCCGTTTACAGCAATCGTCATTGCTCTGTCAGACTGTTCTGACATAAGCTTGTCATATTTGATTTCTTTAAGACCGCCGATCCAGCCGGTGTGCCATCTGTAATATTTCTGATTTAACTTATTACCTGTTAAAACAGCTTTGTCTGTGTTGATGATAATAACAAAATCACCGCAATCGGCATGAGGAGCGTAAGTAGGTTTATGCTTGCCGCGAAGAATGTGGGCAGCTTTGGCAGCGGTCCTTCCTAGAGAAACTCCGGCTGCGTCGATAACATACCATTTGCGTTCAATGTCGCTAGCCTTTGGCATATAAGTCATAGTTCTTTTCCTCCAATAAAATTTAAAAATCCGGCTTTATTATTCAGCATATATAATAAAGCTCAAAGCAACATGAATTATTATAATAGCAAATTTTATTGCTGTCAATAGGTAAAAACCTAAATTTTTAAAATATAGCCTGTTTTCTCTTGAAATCTCTTTGTTTTTCTTTGATTCTCTTTGTTTCTCTCAGTTCATTTCATTGTTTACAGTTTATTAATATCTCGCCGCTAATTGCTTTTAAATCCCCAGCCGTCAATTCCCGAACGTCTTAACGCTCCGAAAATTCTGTCTTTGTAGCCCTTTTCCTCACGTTCTCTCAAGTCTAAGTATTCTTTCATTTTCTGCCGTCTTGTATGACCGTCGGCAGGGCATTTTGACTTAACCACCTGAATTTCGTCACATTTATTCACAGCATGGCGAATCGCTTTTTCAGGAGCAAGTACGAGCGGTCTTATCATAGTTATATCTTTTCTGGAAAGATAGCTTTTGGGCGAGAAGCAGCCGATGCGGCCCTCTATTTCTAAGTTCATCATAAAGGTTTCAACAACATCGTCCCTGTGATGACCGAGAGCGATTTTGTTGCAGCCCGCTTCCTTTGCGGCGTCGTGCAGCGCTCCCCTTCTCATTCTGGCGCAAAGAGAACAAGGTCTGTCCTCTTTTCTTACGTCGAAAACTATCCTTCCTATTAAAGTCCTTTTGAGTATGTATTCTATGCCCATGCCGTCGCATAATTCTTGTACGGAGGAATAATCGCCCTCAACGCCTCCGAACTGCGGATCTAAAGTAATTGCAACAAGCTTGTAATCGATTCCTATAAAGCGTTTAAGAAGATACAATCCCCTAAGAAGCACGAGGCTGTCTTTGCCTCCTGAAACGCCGACAGCTATTACATCTCCGTCTTCAATCAGATCGAATTCTTCTATAGCCTTTCTCATATATCCTAATATTTTTTGCATGAATTTATCCTCCGGGAATTAATCTTCGTATTATTTAAATAAGTTCTTCAATAACCGTAAGCTATGATAGCCAAGTATAGCACATTTATATGAATAAGTCCAAAATGGAGATTAATTTCAATAAGGGCTTGCCCGTCATTTTATTTTGCAATTTGTCATTTTCGGTCGAATTGTATTTTTTTATTTCCCCTAGTTTCATGAATCATTCGGGAATATTTTATCACGTTAATCTTATGACAAAGCGTTGATTATAACTCCTGCCGAAACAGCAGTAATATATAAGATTATGCAAATCAGAAAATTCTGCTTCATATGTTTTTTGTTAGTCTTAAACAGCACCAGAAGTCCAAGCCCTGCGCCGGTGCAAAGTCCTGCAACAGCAGAACCGAACGACATTATTCCGTCCTCAAGATAAAGCTGAGTTATAATTACGGAAGGAGCGCAGTTAGGGATAAACCCAACCAAAGCCGAAATGAACGGCTGAAAGAAATTATCACTCATCATAAACTTAGCGATGGTATTTTCTCCGACAAAAGCTATAGCAAGATTTAATAAAAGAGTAACTATAAAAACAAAAAGTGTGATATTTAAAGTATGTTTAAAAGCCGAGTAAAGGATGCCATGCTCGTCGCAGCCGCAGTTTTCACACAATTCATGAAAATGATTTTGCGGATTTTCAGCTTTATTTCTGCTGTAAAACATATATATCAAATCTACAATCAGTCCTGCAAGAACCGCAACAACTATTTTAATAATCAAAAGCTTCCACAAAACAGACAGCTTCCCCGGACTTGCAATTATCATAGGTACAGCTTCATCACTCGTTGCAAGAAAAACTGCGACTATCGTGCCTAAGGAAATCACTCTGCCGGTATAAAGGTTAGCCGCAGCAGCCGAAACTCCGCATTGAGGAACAGAACCTATCAAAGCTCCGCCCACAGGTCCGAACGGTCCCATTTTTTTTAAAGCCTTTTCTATTTTATCAGAAGAAGCGTGTTCCATATACTCTATTAAAATATATACGCCGAAAAGAAACGGTATCATAAGAGCCGTATCTTTTAATGCGTCTAATAAAACGTCAATAAGCGTTTCAAGCATATTATCTTCTCCTTCCGAACCAAAAGCGTTTTGTCAGCGTTTGTCTTTAAAAACTATAAACTTGCTTATAATATAATTTGAAACAAGAACCGCAAGCTGTGCTATAATTTTAATAACAAGCTCGTTTAGCTTAAATCCCGAAATAAATACGACCAGTATCAACGTTTCCAGCAAAAAGGTTGCAAGCCGTCCGCCGAAGAACGCAATCATCTGACTGAAAAACTCTCCCCAAGTCTTTGTGGGCGAGTTAAAAACCCATATCCTATTGGTGAAAAATGCAAAAAGCACTGCGCAAATCCACGAGATAGTATTTGTAAGCACAACCTTCGCACTGAACAAACTTCCGAACAGTGAAACATTCAGATTAGTTTTTATCAGAACTTCGGCAAGCCAAAAGGTGAAGATACTGACAAACGTTGTAAGGCCTCCGAAAAAAAGATACAAAAGCACCGACTTATTTTTTTTATAAAAGCCTTCAAAAACCGAAAAGGGCTTAACGTGCATTATTCTATCAAAAATATCAGGAGCTTTTTCTTTATAGCTTAATCTTAAGTCAGAGCTTGCTTTGTCTGCCGCCGTATTTGAAAACCCGTCTTTTTGATTCATTAAAAATCCCCCGTCAAACGCTCTATATTAATTACGTTAATGATTAATTATACCTTAAAACATTTCTTGAGTCAAGCTAAACAAATAATTGCAAATGTTCAGAAAATATGTTATACTGATTAACACTGTTTTCTTAATAAGGGCTTGCACGTCATTATAGCAAAACCTGCTGAAAATAAAGGAGTTCAGATAATAAATGTATATAGCGGTAATTATTATACTTGTAGCGTTATCCGCTGCTTTTTCATCTACCGAAACTGCATTCGCTTCAGTTAATAAAATAAGGATAAAATCATACGCAAACGACGGCAACAAAAAAGCCGTGAAAGCTCTTAAAATAATCGACAATTTTGACAAAGCTCTCACTGCGATACTTATAGGCAACAACATTGTAAACATTTTATCTGCTTCATTGGCAACGGTAATGTTTACAAAATATTTCGGAGCGGGCAGTGTCGGAGCGGCAACGCTTGTTATGACCGCAGTTGTGCTGATTTTCGGCGAGATTCTGCCTAAAAGCCTGGCAAGCGAGAACGCCGAAAAAACGGCTCTTATTATCGCTCCCCTGCTTTTAGGATTTATGACAGTTATAAAGCCCGTAATATTTCTTATGTCAAAAATCAAAAACGCCGTAACAAATCTGTTCGGAGCTGGCAAAAGCGAGCCGTTTGTCACCGAGGAAGAGCTAAAATACATCATTGATGAAATTGAGGACGAGGGAGTTTTGGAGGAACAGGAATCGGATCTCGTAAGATCGGCTCTTGAATTTGATGAAATAACTATAAACGAAATACTTATACCCAGGGTGAACGTAGCGGCTTTGGATATTGAAAGCTCTTTTGATAAAATCAAAGATGAATTTTTAAGCACTCAATACTCCAGGTTTCCGATATACAAGGATTCTGTTGACAACATTATAGGCATACTTCATCAGAGTGATTTCTTCGGCTTGTATTTTAACCGGACAAACAGCAAGCCGGATATAAAATCGGTTTTGAAGAAGCCTATATATGTTCCTGAATATCAAAAGATTTCAATAACTCTGAACCTTATGCAGAAGCAAAAGGTTCACATGGCGGTCGTCATTGACGAATACGGCGGAACAAAAGGCATAGTTACTCTTGAAGATATTATTGAAGAGCTTGTAGGTGAAATTTATGATGAAAGCGATGAGGAGGACACTTCCTTTATAAGGCTTTCTGCAAACAGCTTTGAGGTTTCAGCCGACTTATCTATAAACGACTTTCTCGACAGGCTTGAACTTCCTGAGAATACTATAGACAGCGACTGCACCTCTGTCGGCGGATGGTTTATGGACGCTCTGGACAAAGTTCCCGAATACGGCAACACCATTCAGATAGACCGCTTCACACTCAAAGCTATTGAAGTGAACGATCAAAAGCTCGAAAGGATTTTTGTAACCGTCATACCTAAAATGTCTGAAAATGATTATAACTAAGGCAAGATGTCCCACCGCCTATATAGGCGGCGGGTTTCATTACCCGTTCAGCAGCGGAATACAATCCCCTATTGAACGACCGGTCGGCAATGCCGACCCTTGCCGCGTTGAATGAAGGGCAAGCCCTTATTGAATACGGCTTTTTAAGCCTTCGGATTTACATGACTTAGGCGCTGTTATGCTTGCTTGACAGCGCTTTTTTTGTATGCTAGAATGAATTCGTATCTAAAAGAAAAGGACTGATATTTTTATGACTTATAAAGAGGAATTTATAAAATTCATGGAGGACAGCGGCGTTTTGAAATTCGGTGAATTCACCCTCAAAAGCGGCAGAATTGCGCCTTATTTTTTAAACTGCGGAAGCTACTGCACAGGAAATCAGCTTGTGAAACTCGGTCACTATTATGCGCAGTGCATTAAAGAACACAACGTTGAGTTTGAAACTCTGTTCGGACCTGCCTATAAAGGTATGCCTTTGGCTTGCTCGGCAGCTATCGCCCTTGCAAACGACTTCGGAATTAACGCAAACTACTGCTTCGACCGAAAAGAAGTCAAGGATCACGGCGAGGGAGGTATGTTTGTCGGCAAACAGCTTCAAGACGGAGAAAAGGTAATTTATATTGAAGACGTTATGACCTCAGGAAAAGCGCTCAGAGAAACTCTGCCTAAGCTAAAGGCTCAGGCTGACGTCAACGTAACGGCGATGTTTATTTCGGTTGACCGAATGGAGAAAGGCACCGGCGAAAAGTCAGCCGTTCAACAGACTGCCGATGATTTCGGAATCCCGGTTTATTCTATTGTCAACATTCACGATATTATAGATTGTATAAAAAAAGGAATAATCGGCGGTCAGGAATACCTTGATAAAATGACGGCTTACATCGAAAAATACGGAGCATAAAAATAGGAGCAGGACGAAAAGCCCTGCTCTTATTTTTTAGCTTTCTTTGTCGTTTTAATGCTTAATATGCGCCGCTAAATCTTTGAATAGCCGAAGCTGTTAATTATAGCGTCAACCTTCTGACCGGACTTGCACAAAGGACAATCTCCTGCCGGATAAGTGTCGTAATTAGGCACATCTTCAGCAGAAAAAATGCAGTTTATCTCAAATCCGTGGCTTTCCTTTCTTGCCGAGAAAATGGACGATATGGCTGTCAGGTTGCCATTATAATACTGCAAACACTCTACCATTCTGTTTATAGTTTTTCCCGTTGAAACTGAGGAAATAAGAAGCATAATATCCTTTCCCCATACGGATTTTTGCGTATTATCTCTGAACACCATCTGATTATTGGAGTTAAGCTCCGGAGTAAGTACGTTTATATCGGTATTCACGTTCATACCTCCGCTTGAAAGCTCGCTTGCCAAAAAAGCGCCGATCATTTCAGTACCCTCTAAACAGATTATAGTATCTATATGAACAGACATAAGCTTTGTAGACAGCTCTTTAGCAGTATCTTTTGCCATCTTGTGCTGAGTTTTCAGCCGTGTCATATCCATATAATTATTAACATGAGAGTGGTTGGTAGCAAAATGCCCCGGAATATATCCTATCTTGATATGTTTGTTACGTCTGGCTGAAATTTCGCTGAGTCTGCTTTCCATGGCAATCCCTCCATATAGTTTAATTTAACTAAATTATATCATATCACAAGCTCAAATACAAGCACTTTTTACAAAAAACATTTAATATCTAATATTAAACTTCATCAAAACTCCCAAATATACAATGCTTGCCGATATTTTATCTGCTGAATTCATAAAAAAGTATTGACAAGTATACTTGACAGTGATATAATATTTATGACAATAAAACTTGTCAAATATTCAAGTAAACTTTACAATAAATTGGAGAAGATTTTATGGATAAGAATGAAATTCTTGAAAAAGCTCAAAACAGCGCTAAACCTGATGAAATGGAGCTTTATGTAGTGCAAAAAGGACAAAGCCTTTCAATGTTTGTAATGATAGTTGTTGCAATTATTTTTATGGCTATTAAACTTATAAAAGACCAAAGCTGGTATGATGTTAACTGTATAATTTTTTCGGGAATGGCAGCAGTGAATTTGTACAAGTTCTTTAAAATTCGTGAACGTCACCATTTAAATCTGGGAATTATTACAGCCATTGCCGCTATAGCAGCCTTTGTACGCACTCTTATCGACCTATTAGGATAAATAACGGAGATAATTATGAACGAAGAACTTATTTTAAAAAACAGACTTAAAATAGCAAGAGCCGAAAAAAACTTATCTCAAACGGCACTTGCAAGTATGGTGGGCGTGTCCAGACAGACTATCTGCTCTATTGAAACCGGACAGTTTAATCCCACAGCTAAGCTTGCATTGATTTTATGTATCGCTCTTGATAAAAAGTTTGAGGATTTGTTTTATTTTGAATAATTAAAAATCACATCACAACTAAAAAAGCCTTGAAGCGAAAAGTTTCAAGGCTTAAATTTATTTTCATTATTGACAATTCAAGCATCTTAAAAGATCCTGCATTTGTTTTATTCCCCTCTTTTGAGAAGTAATAATAGCTTCAAGAACAGGAATCAGTTCGGAGCATATATCGTATTGCAATGCGTAATAGACATTCCAATCGCCGCCCTGTGATGCGGAATCATCTGAACAATAAAATTATGAGATATGCTGTCAGTAAGCTCTGCTTCTGTAATACTCTCAATCATTCTGTCTAAAATACAGTAGAATTCACTTAGATAGTTTTCAGTAACGTTACTTAACCTTTTTTCTCTGTACATAATAATCACCATACTCTTGCTTACCATTCAATAAGGACTTGCCCGTCAATATATTCCGAAAACTTAAATAGGCAATGAAATAACTATGATTCAGTGAAAATTAATCATTTTTTAAAGCTTTGCAGGCATTGAAATTTTGTCTGGCTTTTTTCCAGTTGATTACTCTCATCCAGTCGTTTATATAGTCAGCACGGATATTATAATGCTTAAGATAATATGCGTGCTCCCATACATCTATGGTAATAACAGGACACAGCCCTTTTTGAATAGGACTATTCTGGTTAGGTGTTGTCACAATCTTTAGCCTGCAATTATTCCAAACAAGCCATGCATACCCAGAACCAAAAACTGATAAAGCCGCTTTTTTGAATTCATCCTTAAACTTGTCGATACTGCCGAAGACTTTTATAATTTCGTCATAAAGCAGCCCGTCAGACAATTCTGTAGACGAATCAGAAAGTCCTTCAAAAAAGAAGCGATGATTATACACACCTCCGGCATTATTTCTAATTTCTGACTGCAATGATTTTTCAAATCTCCCGGAAGCTTTTATAAGCTGTTCTAAGGATAGACTTTGAAGCCGAGGATGCTTTTCTAAAATCAAATTCAAATTATCTATATAAGTCTGCAAGTGCCTGTCATGATGCAGACACATAGTTCTTTCATCTATATAAGGTTCAAGAGCGTCATAATCATACGGAAGCGGTATATTAATGAACGGATAATAGTTGTTTTCCAAAAAATCAGTCCTTATAAGTTTATTCAATAAGAGCTTGCCAGTCGTTATAACTTAGGCAAGCCCTTCTTGATATATAATATTCAATTTTTCTTCTCATTATGACTGATTAATTTCTTGGATATATATCTTTATAATGCGCAAAATAAAATTGCTGATGAAAACTCGTCACAACTGATTTTTTGAAAGGAGGACTCATAAAGAGCAAAATATTATGGCTAAGCAAGGAATGAAACGTCCCGAACGGACTCACACACGTCCCCGAAACGATCAGGCGGCGGTTCCCGAAATTCAGGGAAAAGCCAAGTGCGGAAAGGAGCACGCTCGTCCGATTATAGCGGGAACAAACCCTCCTGCGCAGAAGGTTTATCACTCAACGCCTAATTCAACCAGACAGAGTGCAGACAAGCCTATTTCCGATGTTTATCCGGTTATCGACAACGATCTTGCCAGGGATAACCTTGAAAATGATATAACCGACGCAGATTTGCAGGATTTATAGATAAGCTCAAATTATTAAAGCCACCTCTTTGGGTGGCTTTCAATTTGTAATATTTTCAGCGAATTGTTTTTTGCTCTCCGTAAAAAATAGGCTTAGAGGTGATTTTATGTTATATAACAATCTTAATGAGCTTATTTCACACAGCAAAAGCAGCAGAAGATATTTTTTATCGCTTTCTGTACCTATGCAAATTCAGCTTCATAAGCAAAATTCATATATTCATTCTGCCGCTGAGCTTCACCGCCGTGTTGATTTGATTGAAAAGTATAATCATGCAGTAAAGCTCAGTGAAAGCTTGTTTTAATAAATGATGACCAAACCATGTTCTTACCTGATTTTATTCATAAATTAAATTATATACCGCCTCATAAATTTTCCTTGCAATATACGGATTATTCATAGTATACAGATGTATTCCGTCAACCCCTT
Organism: uncultured Ruminococcus sp.; assembly: GCA_964617585.1. Lineage (GTDB taxonomy): Bacteria > Bacillota > Clostridia > Oscillospirales > Ruminococcaceae > UMGS1601. Next base: position 4,945 of record CAZTXS010000018.1, on the reverse strand, counting down.
GAGTTATGAGTCCGACTATCTGATCAATAGCATAAGCAATTCCTGCGTCACGCATAGCTATCGGGTTATCGCCGTATTTATCCATCATTGCAACAAACTTCTTAGGAACAGTCGCTCCGCAAAGAGAAGCCATACGTTCTATCTGCTTCTTATTGACAACGGGCATTATTCCCGCTTCAACAGGAACATCTATCCCTGCAACCTGACAACGCTCAATGAAGGAATAGAAATAGTCATTGTCGAAAAACAACTGCGTTATTAAGTGATTTGCCCCGGAATTCACTTTTCCCTTTAAATTATGAATATCGTCAACCAAGCTTTTACTTTCAATATGTCCTTCGGGATAGCAAGCCGCAGCAATGTCAAAATCGCCATGCTCCTTTATAAAAGAAATTAAATCACAGGCATATCTAAAATCTCCGTTATCAGAATATCCTTCGGGAATATCCCCTCTCAGGGCAAGAATGTTATCTATTCCCAAAGAATTCAGCTCATCAAGCTTTTCAACAACGTCTTTTTCGGTTAAACCAATGCACGGCAGATGAGCCACGCTTTCAATGCCGTATTTCGTTTTAATTTCCGAAGCTATCTTAAAGGTCATTTTGCTGTTTTTACTGCCGCCCGCTCCGTATGTCACGCTCATAAAATCAGGCTTTAAATCCTTAAGACCGTCAAGCGTTTTATAAACCGTTTCAATAGGAGATGTTCTTTTCGGCGGAAAAATTTCAAAAGACAGTACCGTTTTTTCCTTGAAAAGTTCAGTTATTTTCATTCCTTAACTCCTTTGCTGCCACAACAAGATTCTTCAAGCTTGCTGTCGTTTCAGCAGTTCCTCTTGTTTTAAGTCCGCAGTCAGGATTTATCCAAAGCTTTTCTGCATCAATCTTTTCCAGCATTTTATTAAGAGCTGTTTTAATTTCTTCAACGGACGGCACACGAGGCGAATGAATATCATATACTCCCGGTCCTACTTCCGTCTTGAAATTACAAGCCTTTAACGAATCGAGTATCTGCAAATCGGAACGTGAAGCTTCAAAAGTGATAACGTCGGCGTCCATATTGTCAATAGCAGAAATAATGTCTGTAAATTCGCTGTAGCACATATGCGTATGAATCTGAGTTTCAGCCTTAACGCCGCTGTGAACAAGACGGAAAGCAGGAACAGCCCAGTCGAGATACTCGCTGTACCAATCAGATTTTCTCAGCGGAAGCTTTTCACGAAGCGCAGCCTCGTCAACCTGGATTATTCTTATACCGTTTGCCTCAAGGTCAAGAACCTCGTCACGGATAGCAAAAGCTATCTGATATGTACATTCCTTTAAGGATATATCCTCCCGCGGGAAAGACCAGTTCAGAATTGTTACAGGTCCCGTCAGCATACCTTTCATAGGCTTATCGGTGAGGCTCTGCGCATAAACGGACCACTTGACGGTCATAGGTTTTGTTCTTGAAACATCACCCCAGATAATAGGCGGTTTTACACAACGTGTGCCGTAAGACTGAACCCATGCCCTTTCGGTAAACAGGTAGCCCTTTAACTGCTCGCCGAAATATTCAACCATATCGTTACGCTCATATTCTCCGTGAACAAGAACGTCTAAACCTATTTCCTCCTGCAAAGAAACGCACTCGGCAATTTTCTGACGGTTGTATTCTTCATATTGTTCCCTGCTGATATTTCCTTTTCTAAACGAGGTTCTGTTAGATTTCACATCAGCAGTCTGAGGGAACGATCCTATAGTCGTTGTCGGAAAAAGCGGAAGATTAAATACTTTTTTCTGAATCCTTTCCCTTTCGCTGAAGTCAGGAAGCCTTGTAAAATCGCTTTCCTTTATTTCAGAAACCCTTTTCTGAACAGCTTCGTCATAACAATCAATTCTGTTTTCAAAAAGCGAAGCATTGGCGGCAAAAATTTCAGAACCTGCATAATCGTCCATACAAGAAAGCTCTTTTAATTCCGCCAGCTCTTCAAGCTTTTCCTGTGCAAATGCAAAATGCTTAGTGTATTCTTCAGAAAGCTTTGTTTCATTTTCCAGAGTATACGGAACATGAAGCAAAGAACAGGAAGAGCTTATAACCGTATTAATATTCGCTTCTTTAAGCTCGGACAAAACAGAAAGAGTATTTTTATAATTATTTCTCCAAATATTCTTTCCGTTTACAACGCCGGCAAAAAGAAGCTTATCTTCCGGAAAACCGTTTTTCCTGACAAGAGAAAGCGTTTCTTTTCCCTCGATAAAATCAAGTCCGACGCCGTTAAAATCAAACGAAGCGATTTCAGTATATACATCTCTGACGTCGCCGAAATAGGTTTGAAGCAATATCTTCAATCCGCCCTTTTTATTAAGAATCTCCTGATAAAGCTTTTCAAACAAAGCAATATCGTTATCATCAAGATCATAAACCAAATAAGGCTCGTCAAACTGAATCCATTCAGCGCCAAGACTGTCAAATTTGTAAAGAAAATCAGAATATGCCTTAATTATATCATTGGCAAAATCTTCGGCTTTCTTTTCACCTGTCGTTTTCAAAAGCTTGAGAAGCGTAAACGCTCCTATAATAACCGGCTTAGTCTGTATTCCAAGACCGATTGCTTCTTTATATTCGTCAAAAGGCTTTGTGCCGACAAGTTTAATCTCAACTTCATCGTCAATTTCAGGAACCATATAGTGATAGTTAGTATTAAACCACTTTTTCATAGCTAACGCCTTAACGTCGCCGTTTTCACCCTGATAGCCTCTTGCCATTGCAAAATAAGTATCAAGCTCGGATAATCCCAAATCGGAATATCTCTTAGGAACAATATTAAACAGCGTAGCTGCGTCAAGCAGATTATCATAAAACGAAAAATCATTTGACGGTATAAAATCAAGACCGCTGTTTTTCAAAACAGTCCACTGTTCTTTTCTTATATTCCGGGCGGTACGCTGTAATTCATCAGCGTCAATTTCATTCCTAAAATATTTTTCAGTTGCAAATTTAAGCTCTCTTAAAGAACCAACTCTCGGGTAACCTATAATAGATGTAAACATAATATTATCTCCTTATTTTTCAGATAATTTTATTTTACTTCAACAAACTATCCTTGTAAAATATATATAATCATCACTTTGCTATAACTTTTGGCTATAATGAAGCAACTCAAGCTAAACATTTCACTGATTTTAACAACAATTCATTTTAACGCCAATACATAGCTTTCATCAATACGTCGGCAAATCTCATCAGTTGGTACTGAGTTATCCAAGCATATCGTATACCAATGTTTTTTATTCATATGGTAACCGGGAAAATATTTTTTGTTATCAATTAAACTATCAAGATTTTCCGGACTGATACGCAAATCTATTATTTCAACAATATCATCGGAATCAATACCCAGCTTACGCTTAGAAATTATAAGCAGCGCACAATACCACTTTTTATTATCCTTTCTTCTACAAACAGCGTTATCGGAAAAGCGCTTCCACAGAAATTCAAGTTCATTTCCATATTTATTTTTTACATAATCAATTATAGATTTTGACTGTTCGCCTTTAAACACATCAGGTTCAAAACAATTTTCAGAAATATCTGTTAAAACCGTTTCATACTCTGCTTTAACCATTCCCACAAAAGAACCGCAAGCATCCGATACACGGTGCAAAATATATTCTTCCCCATTCTCCTTATCAATCACTTTTGTATTAACTTCCCCGCTTAAATCAACCGTAACAAGCATAAGAAATCGATTTTCAGCAATATCGGTATAATATTCATAAACGTCTTTTTTCTTAACAAAGCCGAAAGATTCAATTTTATTAAAATCAGGCTTTTTAGACTTAAAATGGTTTTCAGACATAAAAAACTCCTTGTGCTTGTATCTTAATACTGTAGGGTATAATGCTTCAAAGCGTTGCAATACTTTTCGCCCAAAAGGCTTAACTCAACTTTATTATGCTTGAGAATTCCGATATGCATATCCCCTTTCTCTTCAAGAGGAATCGCAATTATACTTTTACCGTTCAGTTCCTCGTCTATCACACCGCTGCACACGGTATATCCGTTAAGGCCTATCAGCAGATTAAACAAAGTAGCCCTGTCGCGCACACGGATATTTTTCGATCGAATAACGGTACTGAAAATTTCTTCTGAAAAATAAAAGGAATTATGCTCTCCCTGCTCAAACGAAAGATAAGGATAAGAAGAAAGCTCTTCCATAGTCACGGTTTTTCTTTTTGCAAGCGGATTAGCGGAACTTATAAAGATATGAGGGGAAGCCACAAACAGTTCGGTAAAGGTTAAATCATTAGCCTTCATTATCTTTTTAAGAACGGATTTATTAAATTCATTATAATACAGTATTCCTATTTCGCTTTTCATTTTTGAAACATCGTCAATGATTTCAAACGTTTGGGTTTCACGCAGGCTGAAGTCATAATTTTCACTGCCATATTCCTTAATCAAGTCGACAAAAGCGTTTACCGCAAAAGAATAATGCTGAGTAGAAACGCAAAATTCCTGCTTCCCGCCGGATTTGATTTTGTATTTTTCTTCAAGCAGCGCCGCCTGTTCCAAAACCTGTCTTGCATAACTCAAAAAAACTTCTCCGTCCTTGGAAACCGAAACGCCTTTATTAGTTCTGTCAAAAATAGATATACCCATTTCCTTTTCAAGCTCTTTAACCGATTTTGTAAGGCTTGGCTGTGAAACAAAAAGCTCTTTTGCGGCATCGCTTAACGTTCCGTTTTCAGCTATAGCAACAATATATTTTAGTTGCTGCAATGTCATATTAAACCCATCTCCAATATTTTCACATTTACAGATTTAATTATAGCATACAAACGCAAAAATATCTATACAAAATCCAAAAACCCCGGCGAGAGTTATCTCACCGGGGTTTAGGAATTAACTTTCCTAAAATAATAGACATAGCTTAAGAAGTTCATTTTCTTAAGTCGGAAAA
>CAZTXS010000017.1:0-32663 GCA_964617585.1 uncultured Ruminococcus sp. | reverse complement strand
TAAACAACAATGCCCATAAGTCGATCAATCTTCATTCTTTCTCCTTTCCAACCCATTATAGCAAACAAACTATGACACCATTATGTCATAGTTTGTTTAAACAGGCAATTATTTAAATTTAGATTTCGACATATACCACTTATGCCATTTGGCAATATATCAATTCTTTCTTATCAAAAGTTTAATGAATCTTAATCATCTACCCGCGTCTGCAAATTTCCATCAAAATAGAGCAAACCCATTGGGAATCCGATGTATTGCATATATCAAGCGATTCATCTATTGCCAAAGCATGGCACATTCAGAGCATGGAGTAGTCTTTAATCCGTCCTCTGCCTTGATGAAATCAATTCTGAGAAGATACCCGTCAAATGTGGTATATCAACGCTATTGTGGTACATATTGTATTCTGCATATATGAATTTCATATCATATCTGTCTTTTCTTTGCTAATGAGTTTTCGGAGAAATTTTAGAAAGCATTTCAATCAGTTCTTCCTGCCTGATTTATTTTATGTTATAATTTGTTACGGGTTTTTCTTTCACTTACTTCTGCCTTTATGAGAGTTCGTAACATGATAAAAAGGATATAAATTAAGGCAAGATGTCCCACGCTGCCTATAGAGGCGGGGAACATCTTGCCTAAGTTATTATTTGGTCGGAGTAACAAGACTTGAACTTGCGACCTCTTGACCCCCAGTCAAGCGCGCTACCACCTGCGCCATACCCCGACATTCTATATATTATTATACAACGTTATCTTTCATTTGTCCAGTCCTAATTGGAAATTTGAAAAATAATTTTGTAGTGTTGCAATAGATTAGTTACAAATGTATATGTATCCGCTTAAGCTTAATAAACATTTCAGTTTTCAGCTATTGTTTTTTGAACGGTAGTATTAGTTTATCATGTTTGCCTTAAAAAATCAAGTTTTCCTTTTTTGTCTTTGTATATTGAAAAAGGGTGATAAGATAAAAAACAAATATATGTTAGCTGTTTTTACTGTTAAAACAAGTAAGTAGAAACAATCATTGACTTCTGAAAGTCAAACAGGGAAGCAAACGACGGTTGTAAGCATAAACACAGCCGATAAAAAAGAGCAGGAGGACTGATTGTTAATAGATGAAGAAGCGTTGGATAAAATGACGGGCAAGCCCTTATTATTGCTGTTGTCCTGCTTGCGATTGATGTGAAAAGTATTTTTACAGCAGATCCGCTAATGTTTTTCCATAAAAATAGTTACGCACCATTTTGTCAAACTCAGTCCACATTGGCAGTGTTTTGCATATTGAGGCTCGGCTGCAAGGAGCAGAATTCTCGGCAAGACATACTACGGTAGCAAGTGAGCCCTCCATCAATTCAAGTATTTCGCCAATAGTATATTCATTCGGATTACGATTCAGTTTATACCCTCCTCCTTTTCCGCTAACGGCGTCAAGCATATTTCCTTTCACTAGCTCTTTTACAATTGTTTCAAGATATTTTTTAGAAATCTCCTGCCTCTCAGCAATATCCTTTAATGGTATGTAATTTTTTGAATTCTGTTCTGCAATATCTATCATGACTCGAAGAGCATATCGCCCTTTTGTCGAAATCATTTTAGTAATCCTCCTTATAAGACTTTTACCTATTATATCATAGGGTGACTAGGTGAATCAAGAATCTTAAAGAAAATAAAAAAATTTTTTTTAAAATTTTTTATAAAAACCTATTGACATAGTAGGCGAATGGTAGTATAATGAGCATATCAGTTTAAGCAGACTAAAGAAAAGGTGCAAAGTAATGGCTAAGATTATTACCGACAAATTTAATAACGTCATGTGTTGTCGAATGCTAAACTCCCGGGCATATTATATGGCTGGGGTGCAGTCATGCTTGTTTGCGCCTCGACATGATATTTTGACATAAGTCTGTCAGTATACCGTTTGCCATTTGCCCGGGAGCTTGTTTATAGCTTCCGGTTTTTTATTTATAAAATCGGAACGAAACTTCAATAAGGGCTTGCCCGTCATTCAACTTGGCAAGGGTCGGCATTGCCGACCGGTCGTTCAGTAGAAAATTGTATCCCGCTACTGACCGGGTAATGGAACCCATGCCTATAGAGGCGGGGGACATCTTGCCTTAGTTATAACGCTTGAACTGATAAAATCAAAGGAGATTATCACCATGAACAAATGTAAACTTGAAATTTTACGGCTTCATGTCGGACAGGAGAGTGCAGATTCAATAATAGATATAAGAGCTGTGCTGATATACCGGTCCGTCTCGTGTATATTTGATAATTTTTCTAATGGGGCAGATGCAGTTTGGAGATATGCTGATGATTGAGATACGAAACCTTTCTAAAAAATTTGCCGCACCGGACTGTATTTTCAATGCGCTGGAGCATATAAGTCTTGTAATACCGGATGGTGAAATTTTCGGAATTATCGGAATTAGCGGTGCAGGAAAATCTACATTGGTTCGATGTATGAACCTATTGGAAGCGCCTACATCGGGGCAGGTGTTGATTGACGGCAGGGACATCACAAAGCTTGGCAGCAAAGAACTACTTTCCTTAAGACGACATACGGGTATGATCTTTCAAAAGTTTAATCTTCTGATGCAGCGTTCTGTAGAAAAGAACGTCATGATTCCTATGGAAATTGCAGGCGTTCCCAAGGCTGAGCGTAAAGAAAAAGCTTTGGAACTGTTGGATTTGGTAGGGTTGTCTGACCAACGAAATAAGTATCCGTCTCAGCTATCAGGCGGTCAGCAGCAACGTGTGTCCATTGCCCGAGCATTGGCAAACGATCCGAAAGTGCTTCTTTGTGACGAACCAACATCGGCGCTTGATCCGTTGACAACAAGCTCCATATTGAAGCTGTTGAAAGAGATTAACCAAAAGCTGGGCGTGACAATCGTGATCATAACGCACCAGATAGAGGTTGTACAGAAAATTTGCGGCAGGATGGCTGTAATCGACCATGCAACCATTGCGGAGCAAGGTCTGACAAGTGAAATTTTTGCAAATCCACAAGCGTTAGTTACAAAACAGTTGCTTGGGAAGGAGGATTGGAATGTCTGAAACGATTACAGCTTTTTGGAATCGATACAGCGTGATGTTGCTTGATGGCACAATAGATACGCTTACTATGACAATTTTTGCGACATTCTTTGCTTATATAATCGGGCTTCCTTTGGGTACTCTGTTGATTATTACCCGTAAGGGCGGTATCTGTGAGCATATTTGGTTGTATCGTTTTGTCGACTGGATTGTCAATGTTGGAAGAAGCTTGCCATTTATCATCCTTATGGTCTTAATTATGCCTGTTACAAAAATTGTTATGGGAACAAAGCTGGGGGTACAGGGTGCAATATTTCCACTTGTGGTGGCAGCAGCGCCTTTTATTGCCAGAATGGTTGAAACGGCTTTGGCGGATATTGATTCCGGTGTTATTGAAGCAGCAAAGGCAATGGGTGCGAACCGTCTGCAGATTATCTGGAAGTTTTATCTGCCGGAGGCGCTTCCCTCATTGATTCGAGGCGGTTCTATCAGCCTGATTACGGTATTGGCTTATACTGCCATTGCCGGAGCTATCGGAGCCGGAGGGCTTGGCGATATCGCCATTCGTTACGGCTATAACCGATATGAATTTGATGTCCTGGTTGTGACAGTGATTATGCTGATTATATTGGTGGAAATACTGCAAACCATTTTTAATGCGCTTGCGAGGAGTGTAGACAAACGCATTAATAAATAAAAACTAAAATATTTAAGGAGATTGATTATCATGAAAAAATTATTAACCTTGTTTCTTTTGTTAGCGTCGGTCGTGTCGTTTACCGCCTGTGGGAACAGTGCAGATTCAGATACGTCTTCCGACAGCGGTTCAGATGTGAATGCGGCGGTTACACTTCGTGTAGGAGCGTCGCCCACGCCTCATGCGGAAATTTTGACGTTTGCAAAAGATATTCTGCTGAGTGATTACAATATCAACTTGGAAGTTGTGGAGTACAGCGATTATGTGGTTCCTAACACAGCGGTGGAGGAAGGAGAAGATGATGCAAACTATTTTCAGCACACGCCATATCTTGATACCTTTAATGACGATAACGGTACTCATCTAGTCAGTGTAGCAAAAATTCACTATGAGCCGTTTGGTTTGTATTCCAATACGGTGTCAGATGTTGCTGACTTGCCTGACGGCGCAGTTATAGCCATTCCGAACGATGGTTCCAATGAAGCACGCGCGCTTTATTTGCTGGAAGCGGAAGGGCTGATTACGCTGAATCACGATGCCGGTTATAATGCCACGGTGCTTGATATTGTTGATAATTCAAAGAATTTAAAGTTTCAGGAAGTGGCGGCTGAAATGGTTGCCAGAACGATTGATGATGTGGACGGAGCTATTGTCAACGGTAATTATGCGCTTGAGGCAGGATTAAATATTTCGGATGCCATTGCCACAGAAGCCGCAGACTCTGATTCCGCACAGACCTATGCTAATGTTATAGTTGTGAAAGAGGGCAATGAGGACAATGAAGCAGTAAAGGCTTTAGTTGAGGTTTTGACCAGCGATGCCGTGCGGGATTATATCAATGAAACCTATAAAGGCGCAGTTGTGCCGATTTTCTAAAAACACAGGAAAAAGATATTATTTGATACTTTTGTTTGTTTAATAAAACAGTGAATTGATTTTGTCGAAAGGAGTCGTCTGTTTTGAACTGGGAGTTCATTCTTAAATATCTGCCATTGTATAAGAAAGCGGCATTATTGACAGTGAAAATCGGTTTTATGGGGATAGCAGCAGCAACTCTTGTTGGTCTTATATGCACTTTTATTCAGTATTATAAGGTTCCGGTTGTTCGTAGAATTGTATCCGTATACATTGAAATCAGCAGAAATACACCGCTCTTGATACAACTGTTCTTTATTTATTACGGTTTGCCTAAGATTGGAATTCAGACAGACGCAGCTTTTTGCGGCGTTGCGGGATTGGCATTTTTAGGCGGAAGCTATATGACGGAAGCCTTTCGAAGCGGGATTGAAGCAATTGAGCCTATCCAGGAGGAGAGCGCATACAGTCTTGGTTTAAACAAGATGCAGATAATGCGTTATGTAATTTTACCGCAGGCATTTTCTATCAGTGTTCCGGCGTTTATGGCGAATGTAATATTTTTACTGAAAGAAACCAGCGTCTTTTCCGCTATCAGTTTGATGGATTTGATGTTTACAGCAAAAGATTTGATCGGTCTGTACTACAAAACTACAGAGAGTCTGTTTTTGTTGGTAGTGTTCTACCTATTGATTTTACTTCCGGTTTCCATTTTGGGAAGCGTCTTGGAAAGGAGACTTCGCTATGCCGGATTTGGGTCTTGAGGTGATATTAAAAGGAAAGAACCTTGTTCGTCTATTAAGCGGACTTGGCGTGGCTTTGAAAATCAGCATGATTTCAGTGTGCATAAGCCTTCCGCTTGGTATTGTGTTCGGAATTCTTATGATATGGAAAAATCCTATTTGTCGGGCAGCTATGCGATGTTACCTTGATTTTGTCCGCATAATGCCGCAGATGGTGTTGCTGTTTCTCGTGTATTTCGGGACGACAAGGGCGTTTGGATGGAATTTATCAGGGGAACTTGCCTCTGTAATTGTATTTACAGTTTGGGGAACTGCTGAGATGGGTGATTTGGTGCGTGGTGCGCTTATCAGCATTCCCATTCATCAGTATGAGAGTGCGGAGTCGCTTGGGCTGACAAAAATACAGACATACAGATACATAGTTCTTCCGCAGGCAGCACGGCGGCTGATTCCGTTGTCAATCAATTTGATTACCAGAATGATTAAAACAACAAGCCTGATTCTTATGATCGGGGTGGTGGAGGTATTGAAGGTTGCACAGCAGATTATAGAAGCCAATAGAATGAGCAGTCCGAATGCCGCATTTGGTGTTTATCTTACGGTATTTGTATTGTATTTCATCGCCTGCTGGCCAATTAGTTTGTTAGCGAAATACCTTGAGAAACGATGGAGGTGAGGATGTGTCGGAATCAATATTAACCATAGATCACCTGACGAAAAGGTTTGACGAATTGACGGTTCTTAATGATTTAAGCCTACGGGTTCATGAAGGCGAAGTCATTGTAATCGTAGGACCCAGCGGATGCGGAAAGAGTACACTGCTTCGATGTATCAATGCTCTGGAAGATATTCAGGGAGGCGAAATCAAGCTGCATGGAGAGCTTGTTTCCAAAGGCAGCAAGAATTTAACCAAAATTCGAGAGAAAATCGGTATGGTGTTCCAGAGCTATGAATTGTTTCCGCATATGACGGTGCTGGATAATATTCTGTTAGCGCCTACGAAAGTACAGAATCGCCGGAAAGCTGAAGTAAAGGAAGAAGCGATGTATCTCTTATCTCGCATAGGATTGGAGGAAAAAGCGTCAAGCTATCCAAGACAGCTTTCCGGTGGACAAAAGCAACGTGTGGCGATAGTAAGAGCCTTGTGTATGCACCCGGAAATTCTATTATTTGATGAGGTGACTGCGGCGCTTGATCCTGAGATGGTAAGAGAGGTTTTAGAGGTTATTTTAAACCTTGCGGATCAGGGACGTACAATGCTGATCGTGACACACGAGATGCAGTTTGCGAGAGCGGTGGCTGACCGAATTGTTTTTCTCTATGACGGAAACATAAAAGAGGAAGGTACGCCGGAACAGTTTTTTGACTTTCCCAAAACAGATCGGGCAAAGAAATTTTTACAGACATTTACTTTTGAGCGAAAAAGCTCGAAACAAAACTAATTTAGGGTATATACCCGGAAAGAGGAGTTTATTATGAAAAAAATACGAAATATTATAGCAATTATTATTACTTTGGCACTGACGCTTTCTTTGGCGGCTTGCGGTTCATCCGATTCATCGGATAACTCTGCTTCGGACAAAGACAACAGCGTCAGTGGAAAAAGCGATGGTGCGGCATATCGCACTTTAGATGAAATTAAGGAGAGCGGTACCATTAATATCGGTGTTTTCTCCGACAAGAATCCGTTTGGTTATGTAGATGAGAACGGTGATTATCAGGGCTACGATGTGTACTTTGCAGAGCGTATCGGTAAAGATTTAGGCGTAAAGATAAATTATGTGTCAACCGAAGCAGCGAACCGCATTGAGTATTTGCAGACCGGCAAGGTAGATATTATCCTTGCAAACTTCACGGTTACCGAAGAACGTGCGGAAGAAGTCGATTTTGCACTTCCTTATATGAATGTGGCTCTTGGTGTGGTTTCTCCTAATAGTAATGTGATTAAGAGCCTGGATAACTGGAACGCAGACGATCAGATAATTGTGATTTCAGGTACGACTGCTGAAACTTATCTCACTGAAAATTACCCTGATATTCCTCTCCAGAAATATGATTCCTATGCAACTGCTAAGAATGCTTTGGAAAACGGAAATGGTGTAGCTTGGGCGAATGATAATACTGAGGTTATCGCATATGCTCTTCAAAACGATGGTTACACAGTAGGTATTCCGTCTCTTGGCAGTCAAGACACCATTGCACCGGCTGTTTCCAAGGGCAACAGCACGCTTCTTGACTGGCTGAACGAGGAGATTGAAGCTCTCGGCGAGGAGAATTTCTTCCATGCAGACTATGAAGCGACACTGGTTGATACCTATGGACTGGATTACGAGGACAGCCTTGTAGTTGAAGGCGGAAAAACCGAGTAAGCTGCCTTCAATCAGGAAGCTGGATAGATAATGATTAACTAATCAGATTCTTGATGTTTTATTTTTAAAAAAAGAGGAATAAGCCGATGTTTCATATCGAAAATCCAGACATCAGGAACCTCCTTTTAAAAGGACAGTTTGGTTTAGAAAAAGAAAGTCTGCGGATAGATGAAAATGGTTTTCTGTCTCATACGCTTCATCCTTTTCCCGGAGATAGCCATATTGTACGGGATTTTTGTGAGAATCAGACTGAAATCAACACACCTGTTACTAACAGTCCGGATGAAGCGGTGAAAGCGCTTACTCACTTGAACAATTTACTTCAAACCGGGTTATACAGACAAAGTCCCGGAGAATTACTGTGGCCGTTTTCAAATCCGCCATATATTAAAGGAGAAACGGATATTCCGATAGCGAGGTTTACGGGAGCGGAAACCGGTAAGACGATTTACCGGAAGTATCTTTCCAAGCGTTATGGACGTTATAAAATGTCTTTTTCCGGTATACATGTGAATTTCTCTTTTGATGAGGAGCTGTTAAAACAGGATTTTGCCCTTAGCGGAGAAACTGAGTACACTACATATAAAAATCAGTTATACCTTACATTGGCCCGCAGGATGATCGCTTACGGTTGGCTTTTGGTTGCTGTTACGGCAGCCAGCCCGCTGATGGACAGCTCGTTCGTGGAAAAAGGAAGATTTGACGGGGATGTTTTTTATGGAATGGCGTCTGTCCGTTGCAGTGAAATCGGGTATTGGAATTATTTTACTCCAGTGCTGAATTACAGCAGCATTGATGCTTACGTCGACAGCATACAGCAGTATGTAACGGACGGCTGGATTCAGGCTCCAAGTGAACTTTACTATCCAATCCGGCTGAAGCCCCCCGGAAACAATACGCTAAAGCGGCTTTGTGATTACGGTGTAAACCATATTGAACTTCGTATGTTTGATTTAAATCCTTTTGCTTCGGCAGGGGTTGATGTCCGTGATATAGAATTTGCGCATTTGATGATGGTATGGCTTTTATCCACGCAGGATCAGAATTTTGATGACAGCGACCAGATCAATGCCGTTCAGAATTTTAAAAACGCAGCACATTATGATTTGAAAACAGTCCGCATCATCGTACCGAATGGAGAAAATTACTCGGTTGCCCATGCGGCAAGGAATGTAATCGGGCATATGCGGGATTTTTACAGTGAGGCTCCGCCGGAAATAAAGAATATTCTTGATTTTGAGGAAAAAAAATTTATTAATCCGCATATGCGTTATGCATGGCAGGTTCGCAGAAATTTTGAGGGCGGTTTTGTGAAAAAAGGATTGGAGCTTGCAAAGAAAAGACAGATGGAGGCAATTCAAAATGTGTGAATTATTGGGAATCAACAGTGTAGAAAGGGTGTATGTAAATGACTTGCTGAAAGAATTCTATTCACACAGCAATTTTCACCCGAACGGCTGGGGGTTGGCGGTTTTTCACGGAGATGTACCCTCGATTGAGAAAGAGCCTGTAAGGGCTGTGGACAGCGTATATCTTAAACAGAGATTACGCCATAAAATAGAAGCAAAAACGCTTATTGCACACATACGGCTGGCAACTATGGGAAGCGTCGACTATGAAAACTGCCATCCGTTTGTCAGACAGGATGAAAGCGGCAGACGGTGGACGCTTGCCCACAATGGCACAATATTTCATGGAGACCTGCTTAACCCGTATTTTTATCAGCAGGAAGGCAGGACGGACAGCGAGAGGATTCTGTATTACATCACCGATCGGGTAAACCTGCAGCAAAAGAAACTTGGAAGGAATCTTGACTCAGAGGAACGATTTTCCTTAATTGACAGAATTGTATGCAGCCTTGCACCCGGCAACAAGCTAAACCTGCTGTTATATGACGGGGAAATAATGTATGTTCACACGAACTATGCACATTCGCTATATATCTGTAAGTCAGATGAAACCACCTGTCTGGCAACTAAGCCGATTGGAAAACATGATTGGAACGAGCTGCCAATGAATACATTGATTTCATATAGGCACGGAAAGCAGATTCACTCCGGTACGAATCATGGAATGGAATATGTAGATAATGAACAGGACATGAAATATCTGCATCTCGATTCAGCGTGGTTGTAAAGGGAGGTTTACAGATGGACAGAGATCAGGTAAAAAAGCACCTTTATGAAAAATACATCTTCCCTACGGAACAGGAGCGCAGCTTTTATGTTGGAATAGAAATTGAAATGCCGATTGTAAATCTTTCGGGACAGGCGGTAGATTTTAATGTAGCGCAGGCGGCGGCTCGTTCTTTTATAAGGCATTATGGCTTTAAAGAAGTTAAATGGGATGAAAATGGTATTTGTTACAGCGCAACAAGTGAACAGAACGGCGACAATCTCTCTTTTGACTGTTCCTACAACAATCTGGAACTTTCTTTGGGGCGTGCAGTGCGTATTCAGGAATTGGAACAGCGGTTTCATGAGTATGTCAGTTTCTTGAATGGTGAGCTTAAGAAAACGGGGCATATTCTTACCGGCATGGGAATCAACCCGAACCATAATGTGAACCGAAAGGACTATATTCTTTCCGAGCGTTACCGTATGCTTGAGCGTTATCTGTTACAATCGAAAAGCTGGGACATTCCTATGTATTTTCACCCATATCCGGATTTTGGCGCATTTGCCAGTGCGTCTCAGGTGCAGCTTGATGTAAAACGGGAGAATCTGATAGCGACGCTGAAAGGCTTCTCTCTTGTGGAGCCTATTAAAGCCGTGCTGTTTGATAATTCGGTTCTGTCTGTCGGAAGCGGCGTATTATGTGCAAGGGACGGATTGTGGGAAAACAGCACGCACGGGATAAATCCGCATAATGTCGGGATGTATGACTGCGAATTGCAAAGCGTGGATGATCTGCTGGAATATATTTGCACAACCTCCATATTCTGCGTCGAACGGGACGGACATTATATTCACTTTAAGCCCATTCTTATTACTGAATACTTAAAAATGAATAAAGTTGAGGGTAAATATTACAGTAACGGGTCATACATCTCGGTGGTTTTCAAGCCGGAACCTGAGGATATTCGCTATCTTCGCACCTACAAATTTGAGGATTTAACCTTTCGTGGAACGATTGAGTTTCGCAGCGTGTGCTGTCAGCCATTCAGGGATGCAATGACAGTGGCGGCATTCCATACAGGTCTGATGAATGAGCCTCAAAAGCTAGTCACGCTGTTGGAAGCTGATCATACGTTGTACCATCATGGTTACTCGGCTGCTGAACTGCGAAAATTGATGAATTGTGTGGAATGGCCGGGATATATTGAGAGAGAAGCATTGAGAGATTTATGCTTTTCAGTATTAGACCTGGCAAAAAAAGGTCTGATACTCCGTGACTATGGAGAGGAAAAATATTTGGATACTCTTTATGATCGTGCGAGGACGCTGACTTCTCCCGGAAGGAAAATGCTAGAAAAAATAAAAAAAGGCGTTCCAATGGAAACGATAGTAAAGGAATATGCGTCATTTTGAAATGGAAAGACGGTTGAATGATTAAGCAAGTTCTGGCCTTTGGAGATTCAAATACATGGGGGCAGATTCCCGGCACACATGATAGATACCCGTGGGGCGTGCGCTGGACGAGTGTGTTGCAGGAAAAGGAACGATGCAACAATGTCCGTATAATTGAAGAGGGTTTGTGCGGGAGGACAATATTATTTGACGATGAACTGCGTCCCGGCAGAAAAGGAATCGATATGCTGCCTTTTCTGTTAGAAACGCATTCTCCTTTGGATGCGGCTATTGTTATGCTTGGAACAAATGACTGCAAAGCGGTCTATCAAGCGTCAGCTTATGTAATAGGAAAAGGTGTCGAATTGTGCCTGAACGAACTGACAAAGGCGATTCCTGCAAAGAGTATTTTACTAATATCGCCGATTCTGCTTGGCGATGATGTTTGGAAGCCTGAAAAAGATCCCGAATTTAATAATACCTCGATTTTGACTTGTAAAATGCTGAAGGACGAATATAAAAGAATTGCAACTGAAAAAGGAACGTCGTTCCTTTCCGGTTCAGATTTCGCTGCGGCGAGTAAAATTGACGATGAACATTTGACTAAGAACGGACATTTTGCTCTTGCCGATGCTATATACAGAAAATTGATTGAAATAGGAGTTTTATAACTAAGGCAAGATTATAGGCGGCGGGTTCCATTATCCGTTCAGTAGCGTGATACGATCCCTTACTGAACGGCCGGTCGGCAATACCGACCCTTGCCACGTTGAATCACGGGCAAGCCCTTATTGAACCCATTAAGATTTTTAATGGAACAGAATGGGGACGATACGTTTGAAAATGCTTAAAAGCTGTTAGTAAATTAACGAAATTAGTATAAAACACGGAGTATAATGCAAGCTTTGTACTGATAAGGAGGATGGCAATTTTGTCAAAAAAGGAAAACAGATTCCAAGGGTATGATATTACAACGCAAGCTGTACATACAGGAACAGATTATGATGCCGAAACAGGTGCTGTCCGCAGACCGCTTCATATGGCGAACAGCTTCAGGTTGCCGGATGATTTGTCGCAGGTGAATTATTCTTCTACAGACCTTTTAATGTATACAAGGAATGGAAATCCAAATCAGCACTGGCTGGAGGAGAAAATTGCCGCCTTGCACGATGCGGAAGATGCCATTGTGCTTGCCAGCGGAGTCGGTGCGCTTCACGCTCTTTTCTGGACGATTTTGAAATCGGGAGATCGTGTAATATATCCCAATGTAAGTTATATGGCGGTTTATCGGATGTTTCATGAACTTTTTAATAATAAATTCAATGTTGAAACCATAATGGTGGACATGACGGATATCGATGCTGTCAGAAAGGCGATTGTTCCGGGGACAAGGCTTGTCCATATTGAAACTCCCGATAATCCGACAGTAGGAATTACAGATATTGAAGAGATTGCAAAAATTGCTCATGAGAATGGAGCAATCCTGTCTGTGGATAATACCTTTGCTTCTCCGTTTAATCAAAAGCCCTTGGAATTAGGAGCTGACTTTGTTATAGAAGCGCTTACAAAATTTATTAACGGACATGGAGACGCACAGGGAGGCGCAATTATCTCAAATGATATTGAAACGATGGATCGAATCCGCTATGAGGCGCAGGTCAATGTAGGTTCGGTTATCAGTCCATTCAATTCATGGCAGATTTTTCGCGGGTCAGTCACCTTTCCGCTTCGTATGCAGCGTATAAACGAATCTACACAGAAAATCGCTGAATGGCTGGAGCAGAGGGAGAATGTCACCTTTGTTTCATATCCCGGACTGCCGAGTAATCCCGGATATGAGCTTGCGAAAAAGCAGATGACAAATGGATACGGCGGCGTTATATCATTTGGGTTGAATTCTGACGATAGGACGGTGGAGCATTTCTGTGCGAAACTGAAAATTGTTACTTTTGCAGTTTCTCTCGGGCATGATGAAAGCTTAATTTTTCCGCAGCCGAGTTATGATGAAAGAATAAATTTGTATCCTGAAAAATTCCGAAAAGGATTTATACGATTCAGTGTTGGTCTTGAGGAGCCGGAGGATATTATCGGAGATTTGGATCAGGCATTAAAAGCTGTTAAATTGTGAAATTTAATAAGGGCTTGCTCCGTTATTCAACATGGCAAACACCGTAACAGCAGACACTATTTTCAATAAGGGCTTGCCCGTCATTCAATGCGGCAAGGGTCGGCATTGCCGACTAGCCGTTCAGTAGGGGATTGTATCCCACTACTGAACGGGTAATGGAACCCGCCGCCTATAGAGGCGGGGGGACATCTTGCCTAAGTTATAGAAGCTAAGATAAAAAAACAGACCTCCTAAGGCATCAGCGCCTCAAGCGGTCTGTTTTTTTATTCTTCAATATCAATCGGCGTTTGCGTCGAGTTGTTCTTTCAGTGTTGAAATCATAAGCTCCATATCTATAGGCTTTGCAATATGAGCGTTCATTCCTGCATGAATAGCGTCGTTAATATCGTCGGCAAAGGCGTTTGCAGTCATTGCGATGATAGGTATGGTTTTTGCCTGAGGGTGTTTACATTTGCGGATAGCCTTTGCAGCCTCATATCCGTTCATATTCGGCATTTGTATATCCATAAGAATTAAATCATATTGCTTAGGCTTTGATTCCTCAAACTTTTTCAAAGCCTCTCTGCCGTCTTGGGCATGATCGCAGGTTGCGCCGTGCATGGAGAGAAGCTCCGACAATATTTCAAAGTTCAGGTCGTTATCCTCAGCGGCAAGACAATGAAGTCCGCTGAGAGCTTTATTATCAGCTTTGTTGATTTCCATTTTTTCTCTGGATTTAATGCTTTTAATCGTTTGCTTAAAGTTGTTCATGAAAAACGGCTTTTGCAGAAAACCTTTTATACCTGCTTTGAAGCCTTGCTCATCAACCTCTGTCCAGTCATATGCAGTGAGAATCATAATAGGTGTTTCAGAGTCTAAGACGCTGCGTATTCTATCGGCAGTTTCAATGCCGTCTATGTCCGGCATCTTCCAGTTAAGAAGTATAATATCAAACTTTTGATTGTTTCTATATGCGTTTTCAACTGTTTCAACGGCAGACTGACCGTTAGACGCAAAATGAACGGACACTCCGGTATCTAACATGGCGTTTTGAATTTCTGAGAATATTTCAATTTCATCGTCCACAACGAGAATACTTTCAATGTTGTTTTGTTTCCAAAAGTATTGATCATTTTGTTTATTAAGTATTCTAAGCTCAAGTTCGACTGTGAATATACTGCCTTTTCCCTGTTCGCTTTCTACTAAAATGGTACCGCCCATAAGATCAACGAGATTTTTGGTGATAGACATTCCCAAGCCCGTACCCTGAGTTTTGTCAGTAGCGCTGTTTATTTCACGGCTGAACGGTTGAAAAATAATTTTCAGATATTCTTCAGACATTCCTATACCGTTGTCTTTAATAATAAAACGCAGAAAAGCATTGTTGTTTGTTATCTGAGGAAGTTGCTGAACTGTCATTTCAATGCTTCCGCCGACAGGAGTGTATTTAACAGCGTTGGAGAGAATATTTAAAAGAATCTGATTAATCTTGAGCTTATCACCCTGAAGATGTTCGGTGATAATGTTATGAGTGAATATTTCAAACTTCTGATTTTTGGCTTTTG
Organism: uncultured Ruminococcus sp.; assembly: GCA_964617585.1. Lineage (GTDB taxonomy): Bacteria > Bacillota > Clostridia > Oscillospirales > Ruminococcaceae > UMGS1601. The sequence goes on along the minus strand of CAZTXS010000017.1, from coordinate 17,773 downwards.
CCTGAGGACGAATAATATTTTCAAGCTCGTTAATAATATCGGTAAGGTCAATTTCAGTAAGATTGAGAGTAGTTTTTCCGCTTTCTATCTTGCTCATATCCAAAACGTCGTTTATCAGTCCGAGAAGGTGTTGACTTGACGCCTTTATTTTATAGGTATGCTCTCTTACACGATCCGGGTTGTCAGCGTCATGTTGGAGCAGGGTAGTCAATCCCATAATAGCGTTCATAGGAGTTCGTATGTCGTGGCTCATATTGCTTAAAAACAAGTTTTTAGACTCGTTTGCAGCTTTTGCAATATTAAGCGCTTCCTGGAGAGTTTGCTCATTCTGCTGTTCAAGAGTTCGGTCGGATATAGTAATAATATATCCGTTAGTATCTTCAATTATTATGTGATAAATTGTTTCCACATAATATTTGCGTTCATTGGTCTTTTTATGTATACGCATTGAATTATAAGCAACTGAATCGCCCAGATGTATATTCTTAAGATCATCATAATCAACGGTTTTATCATTTTCGTATGAAGCCCTGCCCAGAGCGGAAACACTTTCCTCGGCGTCTTCTTTACTGACTCCAAGCACACGCTCTACGTTCGGACTGACGTATTTAACCGAAAAGTCCGAATCGGACAACATCAGAAATAAATCGTTTGTATTGTTTGCAAGAATGTTGAAAAGCTGCTCCTGATATTTAATCTCAACATCTTTTGCTTTAATGCTTTTACGGTATTTAAGAAATAAGACGACAAAGAGAACGGTGATTAAAAATGAAGTGCCGATAATCAGAATAAACAACTGAGATGTGTTCAAAATCTGATTTGCATTCTTCATAATAACTGAATTAGGAATTATTGAAATCAGATACCAACCGTCCGTATCGCTGATCGGAACGAAAGCGAAAATATGTTCTTCATTTTCAAATATAAATCTGGCAACGCCTTCCTTTTCGTCGGTAATTCCATCATGAAAGGTTTTTATAGTTTCGTTATTATCATTTTCATTTTCTATAACCTCAAATAAATTGGTAAAGGTCTGATTGCTGTTTTTATGATTTGAACGTATAAGGATATCTCCCTGATTGTTTATTATATAAGAAAATCCCGTATCATTATAAAATGACAGAGAAAATTCTTCAGCGACGTCGGATAGAAGATGTCCCTTTTGTACAATTCCGTAAGCGCCGTCTGCAAAGGTGAAACGTTCATAATAGCCTAAAGTGTTTTCTCCCGTGTATTCGTTTATATAAGGCTCCAATATTCCCGATTCCGGGCGTTCAGAGTATTCGTTTATCTCGTCCTTTGTCAGCTTCCGTTCGCTTATTGACCGGCTTGAATATTGCAGACCATGCTTCAAATCAATGATTCTGAAGTTCGTTTCAGCGTCGTCGAATGATTCTATTTTCTTTAAAATAGAATTTTTGTCATTAGAATCAAACAGTGATAAATTATTAGCAAGACTGCTTAAAGATTCAATATCCTTTTGCAGATAAACCTCAAACGCATGACTGCCTTGAGAGGTGACCTCAAGCACGTCGGAAACAGACTGATTCCAAACAGAGTACCGCATACTTTCTATATAATAGTTTCCGCCGGTTATAAGAACTATCATTGAAATAAAGACTACTGATAAAATTATAAAAGGATATTTTTTCTTCATCATCGTTATCATATTCCCGCAAAGGAGAATATCGCTCCTTTCATTTATTTTCAAAAAGTCTTTCAGCTAGTTCTTTAAACTGTCATCTACAAGTTTTCGTACATATTCCTTTGCGTTTTCGGCATTCATTCCTTTAAGCATTTTTTTGCTGCACTTAAGCAATATTGTATCAAGGGGCAGCTTAAGTCTGTAATCGGAACCGATAACGCTTCTGCCGTTAGTATAATATTCAACGGTAGGGCTTACGGTTTTATCAGAAGGAGCTTCAGAATCCTTCAAGGGAGAAAAGCTGCTTTGACTTTCACAGTAATTTTGAATAACCTTCGGCTGAGTAAGATATGAAACAAACTTTTTTGCTTCGTTGATGTTATCACTATCGGCGTTAACGCTCAAACAGGTATCCGCATTATAGACCAGAACTCCGCCGTCGTCTAAAATCGGAAAAGGATAAACCCCGTATTCAAAATCCGGTTCTTTGGCTGAGACTCTGGAGGCGGCCCATGAGCCGGTTATCATAAACGGTCGGTTGCCCTCGGTGAAAATGTCTATATCATCGGAGGTAGGATCGGTTTTCAAAGCCTCGTTGCAGTCAATCCAGCCTTTATCGATTATTTTTGCCGCCATATCTATTCCGGTGCTTAAATATTTGTTAATATTTTCTTCACCATTGTTGAATTTTTCAATTAAATCAGAAGGATCGTCTTGTTGATATACCGGATACATACTTTTAGCAATAATAAGAGCCCTCAGAGAAGTATAGTTATTGGCTATAATTGGCGTTATCCCTTTTTTGGCGAAATAATTACACACTTGACTAAATTCCTTCCAGTTTGTAGGTATTTTTTGATTGTATTTAGTCAGTAAATCATAATTTATGTATAAACCGTATGAAGAGATGCAGGTAGGCAGAAAATAAATAGAGCCGTCGTCGTTGAGAAATTGTTCTTTAGCCGTTTCGCTGAAGTTTTCAGCTACGTCCAAATCAGATAAATTAACCAAACTGCCTTCTTCGCTCATAGAAACGACATGGTCGTGATCAATCATAAAAACATCGTCAAGCCTGTCAGAATCAATTCTCTTATTAAAAGCGTTCCAGTAATCTTCGACATTAATTCCTTCATAGGAAACTTTGATATCGGAATTTTTGTCGGTAAAATCGTGAATAGAATCTTCAATTATGGCAAGATTCATTGAATCAGCGTTATAACCAAAAAATGAGATTTTTGTTTCTTTTGCGTCAATGTTGGTATCATAAATCGCAATATCCTCGTTTTTATTCCAGTAGCATCCGCAGAACATACATAGAGATACGGCGACAACCGTAACGCCCGCAATGAAATATTTAAACTTTTTCATATTAATCACCATATCCTTAGCAGCACAAAGTTATTTTTTGGAAATAAAAGCCGGAGTTTGCCCCGACCGTTTGATAAGATTAATTTATGAACATATTCATGTTTATTATAATACATCGGCAGATTTGTGTCAAGATTTTTACTGTTATCAAAAATATTATCGGATTACAGTTAAAGCGGTTTTTCAAATACTTGAAAATATGTATTTTAAATATTGACAAGGGTAAGAGAATATGATAAAATATTAAAGTAACATTTGCCGGTGTGATGGAATTGGCAGACGTGCTGGACTCAAAATCCAGTGGTGGAAACACCGTACCGGTTCGACCCCGGTCACCGGCACCAGAAAGAGTTTGAACGATTTGTGTTCAAATTCTTTTTTTATTTTTAATTGTTTAGATTAGCAAAAAAACATCCCACAAATTACACCTTTTAAAAATTCTCCGATAGGACAAAATATTTCTGTAATTGATTTTTTGTGGGAGGATGAAATTTTGGCAAGAGAATCGCTTAAAATCTGGACGATTTTTCTTTTCGGCTGTTTTGCATACGGGCTTGCCGAGCTTTCGACAAGAGGACATACTCATATATCTATGGGGCTTCTCGGCGGAGTATGCATGATATTTATAAATATACTTAATGATAGGAGAGCTTTAGGACTGGGATTTGCGCCTGCTTGTTTTATTTCGGCGGCGTTTATCACCGTTATGGAATATGCGTCGGGAGAAATTTTGAATGTATGGCTTAAAATGGGTGTGTGGGATTATTCCCGGATGCCGCTGAATTACCGAGGGCAGATATGCCTGCCGTTTTCGGTTTTGTGGATATTTCTTTCGGGAATTGCATTTGCGCTTGATAACTTTATCAGAACGAAAATTTTCGACGAAAGAGGCATACCTCTTATCAGCAAAAATATAAGTTCAAAGGCTTGACTTTTTCATATAATTTGGTATAATTATTTTAATAATTGTTATTAATATCTATGGCGTTGAAGGAATTATCCGTTTTAGATTTTTATCAGAGAGAAAACATTTGCTGAAAGTTTTCAAAAATCTTTTCGGTGGCTGCCCTGAGCCTTGCGGCAAAACCGCAACGTATTTTCTGCGTTAAGGATTTTGAGAGGCCGGGATTTATTTTCGGCAATTTGGGTGGTACCGCGGAATTATGCTTCGTCCTAATATCAGGGGCGTAGCTTTTTTTATTTTCTTATGCCTTTAAAAAAGCAGGCTTATGTTTAAGCGGCGGAAGGTTGAATTTTAAATTTAACAAACATAATGATTTTCTTTTCAAGGGTAAAGGGATTGCCGACAGCTTGCAAAAGCATATTTGTTTTCGGATAAAATTTTTCAGCGCTTCAGTTTTGCGGATAAATAACAAAATAAATTATAAAGGGAAGTTTTATATGAAATGGACAGGACTTAACGAGCTTAGAGAATCGTATTTGAAATTTTTTGAGAGCAAAGGGCATCTGAGGGTAAAGAGTTTTCCTCTCGTGCCTAAGAACGACAACAGCCTTTTGCTTATTAATGCAGGTATGGCGCCGCTCAAACCTTATTTTACGGGTCAGGACGAACCTCCCTGTGTGAGAATGACCGATTGTCAAAAGTGTATCAGAACGGGAGATATTGAGAATGTCGGAAAGACTGCCCGTCACGGAACTTTTTTTGAGATGCTCGGAAACTGGTCGTTCGGCGAGTATTTTAAGGAAGAGGCTATTGAATGGGCGTGGGAATACTGCACCGAGGTGCTGGAAATCCCTGTAGAACGTCTTTATGTATCTGTGTATGAGAAAGACGACGAGGCGATGGAGATATGGCATAAAAAGATAGGACTTCCGCTTGACAAGATATTTAAAATGGGTAAAGAGGATAACTTCTGGGAAGCCGGAATCGACGGTCCGTGCGGTCCGTGTTCTGAGATATATTACGACAGGGGAGAGGAGTACGGATGCGGAAAGCCTGACTGCACTGTCGGCTGCGATTGCGATAGGTATATGGAGTTTTGGAATCTTGTGTTTACCCAGTTTGAACGGCATGAGGACGGAACATATACTCCGCTTAAACAGAAGAATATAGATACGGGAATGGGACTTGAAAGACTTGCGGCAATGATGCAGAACGTAGATTCCATTTTCGATGTTGATACGATAAAAGCCGTAAGGGATAAGGTTTGCGAAATTGCAGGCTGTGAATACGGCGTAAGCAACAAAAAGGACGTATCTATCAGAGTCATTACCGACCATATACGCTCGGTTGTTTTCATGGCGTCTGACGGTGTGCTTCCCTCAAACGAGGGCAGAGGATATGTCATGAGAAGGCTTTTAAGACGGGCTGTCCGTCACGGAAAGCTTTTGGGTATAAACGACAGATTTATAAAAGACATTATAAAGGTAGTTGTTGACAGTTCAAAATGCGAGTATGAAGAGCTTGAAGAAAAGTACGACTACATTTTAAAGCTTCTGGAAAATGAAGAGAAGAATTTCAACGAAACTATAGACAGAGGAATGACTATTCTGGAGGGTTATATTTCAAATATGACCGAGAACGGAAAGACCGAGCTTGACGGAAAATCATGCTTTACACTGTCCGATACCTATGGATTTCCGATAGATTTGACCAAGGAAATATTAGAGGAAAAGGGCTTTGCCTGCGATGAAGAAGGCTTTGCCGAGTGTATGAACGAGCAAAAGGAAAGGGCAAGAAAGGCAAGGGGCGGTTCAAAATATATGGGAGCCGAGGACACTGTTTTCCAAACTATTGACAAAACCTATCACACTGAATTTGTCGGATACGACATATATGAGCAGACGGCGGTTATAGATTATCTTACTACCGATGATGAAATAATTGAAAACGCAGGATGCGGGGAAGAAGCTTATGTAATATGCGCAAAAACTCCGTTTTACGCTGAAAGCGGCGGACAGGTAGGCGATAAGGGTACTATTGTTACAAAGACAGGAAAAGCAGAGGTTCTCGACACCCGGAAGGTAGTCGGCGGAAAATTCGTTCACAAAATCAGAGTTGCAGAGGGAGCTATATCTGCCGGTCAGGAAGCGGAGCTTAAAATTGACCTTTCAAACAGAATGTCAATTACGAGAAACCACTCCTGCGCTCATTTGCTTCAGGCGGCTTTAAGAGAAGTCCTCGGCGATCACGTTCATCAATCGGGTCAGTTAGTCGACTCTGAAAGAGTCAGGTTTGACTTTTCACACTTTGAAGCTATGACTTTTGAACAGCTTGCAGAGGTTGAAAACCTTGTAAATCAGAAGATTTTTGAAGCTATTGAAATTACCGTTAAGGAAATGCCTATCGATGAGGCTAAGAAGCTCGGAGCTATTGCGTTGTTCGGAGAGAAATACGGAGAGGTCGTAAGGGTTGTCAGCATGGGAGATTTCTCGGTTGAATTCTGCGGTGGTACTCATCTGAATAACACTTCTCAGATAGGGCTTTTCAAGATAATTTCCGAAAACTCCGTTGCGGCAGGAGTAAGAAGAATCGAAGGCGTAACCGGCAGGGGATTGTATAATTATTTAAAGAGGCTTGATGAAATTGTTATTAACACTGCAAAGGCGTTAAAAATCAGCAAGCCGACAGAAATTGTTGACAGAAGCGTTGAATTGAATCAGCGGGTAAAAGATTTTGAAAAAGAGATTTCAAGGCTAAAGCAAAAGATAGCGGAAGCCGAGTTCGATAAGATTACGAAAGACTGGAAGTCGGTTTGCGGAGTTAAGCTTATGGCGACATATTTCACCAACGCTTCAGCCGACACACTCAGAAGCTTCGGGGATAAAATAAAGTCGTTTGACGAGCCTGTTATCGCCGTGTTTGCTGGAACGGGCGGCGGCAAGGGTCAGTTCCTGACCGTATGCTCTAAAAAGGCTCTTGAAAAAGGCGCTCACGCAGGCAAACTTGTTCAAAGAATTGCCGCCGTAACAGGAGGAAAGGGCGGAGGACGTCCGGATATGGCAATGGCAGGAATCGGAGATAATTATAAAATTGACGAAGCTTTATCAATGGTAAATGATATTGTAGCAGAAGTTCTAAAGGATTAAACTTATATATTTTCAGGAGGTAGAAAAAATGGACGATTGTTTGTTTTGTAAAATAATTAAGGGCGAGATACCCTCGACAAAGGTTTATGAGGACGATTTAGTTTATGCTTTTAAGGATATAGAGCCTATAGCTCCTGTGCATTACCTTGTAATTCCTAAGGAGCACATAGAAAGCGCAGCTGAAATTAATTCAGAAAATTCTGCGATTATAGCACATATTTATGAGGTTATTGCAAAAATCGCAGAGGGCGAGGGTTTAAAGGACGGTTTCAGAGTAGTAAACAACTGCGGGAAAATAGCAGGTCAGACCGTGTTTCACTTACATTTTCATCTGCTGTCGGGAAGAGAGCTTGAGTGGCCGGCAGGCTAAGATTATATGCTGACATTAAAGATAAACGGTTTAACTTTATAGCTTAATTGGGATGTGATTATAATGAAGCGTAAAATGGCGTGGATAGGTATTTTCTATCTTATCGGTCTGTTTTCCGCTTCATTTTTTAACATTAAGCAGAATATTATAATAGCAGTTTCTGTTTTTTTGATTGCGCTTATACTGTTCTTAATGCTAAAGTCTGAAAGGGCGTTGATATTAATAGTTTCACTGCCTGTTATAACTGCGGTCGCTGCGAATGTTATATTTACTCAGTTTCATTATAATAAGATAATTTTTTATGACAATAAAGCGGTTAGCTTCAGCGGTAAAATTTCAGATATAAGTGAAAAGCCGTCTGATAAGGTTCTTATCACAGTTAAAGGAAAAATCAACGGAAAAACAAACGCAAAGATAATTGTATACGCTGATATGGCTGAAATGGATTATGGTGACGCTTTAAGCTTCAGCGGAACAATGCAAAAGATTGAAAACTCGGTGAGCTTTTCAAGTGAAGATTATTACAAGCCAAAGGGAATATACTTAAACTGCTTTGACGCAGAAAATATAAAAGTTACAGAAAAGTCTTTTTCACTCAAGCGAAATATCATGCATTACAGGGACTTTTTGTTTGATGAGATAAACAGAATACTTCCGGGTGAGGAGGGAGCTTTTATAGGAGCTATGCTATGCGGTGACAAGTCGGAGATGTCTGGTTCGGTCAAGCTTTCTTTATACCGAACCGGAATAGGACATATATTTGCCGTGTCAGGAACTCACCTTGTAATAATAACGTCTGTAATTCTTGCTGCGCTTAATATGTTGAATATAAGGCGAAAGGCAAGGTTTGCCGTTCTTGAAATATTTATAGCTGTTTTTATTGTTTTTTCAGGGGCTTCGGCGTCGGTGTTAAGAGCAGGTCTGATGCTTTCAGTGATTTATATTTCCGACCTGTTTAAGCGAAAGCCGGATACGCTTAACACGCTTGGCCTATGCGCCGTATTGCTGACGGCTTTTAACCCGTATTTAATAAGGAATATATCATTTTTACTTTCTATGAGCGGAGCTTTTTCAATAGGAGTAGTTTCTCCGGTGGTGATAAGGGTATTTAATTTTAAGGGAAGGTTTATATCTCTTAAAAAGAATATAGTTACGCTTGTTGCATTGTCTGTATGTATGTTCCCGGTGAGTGTGTTTTGTTTTAATGAAGTTTCGTTGATTTCTCCTGTTGCAAATCTTCTGCTTATACCAATATGTTCGTTTGCTTTGGTTTTGGCGGTGATGGTCGCTTTTACAGGCGGACTGAGCTTTTTTGCGAATCCGCTGTTGACAGCGGCAGGTCTGTGTGTAAAATTAGTGTTATATATTTCATACCTTTTTAACAAAATTCCGTTTTCTTATATATCAACAGGGAACAGTGTGCTGAAGTCCTTGCTTCTGATTGCCGTTTTGGTTTCCGCTGCTTTTATATTTAAATACCGAAGCAGTATAAAGAAAGCGTTTCTTCCTGTTATAATGAGCTTGGTGTTGGTTGCAGTAGGGACGGCTGCGTCTTCCGCTGTCGAAAAAGGAACGCTACATCTTCTGATTTTATCTGACAAGGTTTCTAACGCTTTGCTATTGTATAAAGGCGGCAGCGCTGTTATAATAGATTTGTATGGCAGCGGAAATATGTCGGAAGCTTTTGAGAAATACATAGAACTATACGGCATAAAGTCGGTAAAAGCGTTATTCATCAGCAGTCGGAATGCTGATAATGTATATTCAAAGTATAAGGCTTCGGTTTATACAAGTATCGAAAAAGCTTTCAGGACAAGCGAAGGAAATGAAAGCGAAGAGATTTCCTATCTGCCCGAAAACAGTCACATAGATACAAACGGATGTGAGATAACCGTATTAAAGAACGGCGGTTATTTAATCGATTACGGCGGAGTTACTCTGGAATGTGCAGATACTATAGAAAGCTCTTTGTTTGACACGAACATAAAAATATTATATGATGATAACAGACTTATTTATAAAGGCTATGATGTTTCTTTAACAGAAAACGGCGACAGTGTTTATAATATTTCACTTCGTGAGAGTTCAGATTTTTCAGTAAGGAGGCTGTGGTAATGCCCAATTTAAGCGATATAGAAGCTGCAAAGCGAATCAGAAACGGCACTATTGATAATCTGTATTACTTTTACGGACATGATACGGCTTCTGTAGAAGCTTACGCCAAAAAGCTTATATCAAAGGTGGTGCCTGAAGAATATCAGGATATGAACCTTCATATTTTTGAGGGTAAAAATCTCGATTTGGGGGAATTCAGCGACATATGCGAGGGATTTCCTATGTTTTGTGAAAAGAAGTGCATAGTTATAAACGACCTTGACTGCGAGTCGCTTAAAAAAGATGATATGAAGTTTTTGAAGGATATTCTGTCCGATGTTCCTGAATCTACGGTAGTTATAATTTATATAACAGGAATTAACATCTATAAGTCAAAGACAAGGCTTCTTGATAAAACGGCAGGATTTGTTTCATTTTGCGGAAAAAACGGCGTATCATGTGAGTTTAAATTTAAATCTCAGAGTGATTTGTCTAAAATTATAATTTCAAGGGTTGAGAAGCAGAGTTGTTCCATTTCAAAGTCAAATGCGGTTTATTTAGCTCAGAAAACTCTTTGCGATATGCTCATAACCAATAATGAAATCGACAAGCTGTGCGCTTTTGCCGACGGCAGAGAGATAACAAAAGATGACATTGATTTATTATGCTCGGTTCAGGCTGAAACTGATTCGTTCAGGCTGGCTGATGCAATAGCCAAAGGCGACGCTGAAAAATCTTTCAGAATTTTAGATACTCTTTATGCTCAGCAGCTTGAAACTGTTACTATAGTCGGCGGAATTTCATCTTCTTTTGTCGACCTTTACAGAGCGAAGATTGCAAGGGATTCTAAAAGAACTTTTAAAAATGCTGCCGATGATTTTTCATATCCGAAAAACTTAGAGTTTAAAATTCAGAACGCTTTCAGAGATTGTTCACGGTATAAAACCGAGCGGCTGAGGAAGTGTATTCAGTATCTGAGCGAGGCTGATTTGGATATGAAATCTTCAGTATCGGATTCAAGAATAATTTTAGAGAAAACGATAACCAAAATGCTGATGAGATAGTAAAAAAAGGAGATGCCCGTATATTCGGGCTTAGGACGCATATGATTCATTTGGATCGGGCTATAATCGTTGAGGGAAAATACGACAAGATAAAGCTTTCATCTATATTTGACGCTCCTATTATAGTCACCGGAGGGTTTTCAGTTTATCACAATAAGGAAACCGAAGACTTAATAAGATTTTATGCTGAAAACGGCGGTATAATTATACTGACCGATTCCGACAGGGCAGGTTTTCAGATAAGAAATCACATCAAAGGGCTTGTTGACAATAATAAAATTGTAAACGTATATATTCCTGAAATTTACGGCAAAGAGAAAAGAAAGGACAAGCCTTCAAAAGAGGGAACTGTCGGCGTCGAGGGTATAGACAAGAATGTAATTATTAAAGCCTTTGAAAAATCAGGAGCGCTGTCTTCTGATTATTCGGTTGATGAGAGTAATAAAAAAGAAAGTATTACTAATATTGATTTATTCAACGCCGGCTTAACCGGGCAGACTTACAGCAGAAAAAACAGAATAAGGCTTTTAAAAAGCTTGGATTTGCCCTGCCATATTTCAACGAGCGCAATGCTGGAGATTTTAAATAAAATGATGACCAGAAGTGAGTTTTTGGATAAATATATGAATGATTAGGAGGTTTAACATGAGTGAAAAAAATACAGAGCTTTCACATCTTATTGACCTGAACGACTATCCTGTTGAGTGGTGGGAACACGTTATAAACCTAGGAAAAACGATTTATGAAAATCCTGAAAAGTATTCTCATGAGCTTGACGGAAGAATAATGGGAACTTTGTTCTATGAGCCGTCTACAAGAACTCAGATGTCCTTTCAGACTGCTATGCTAAGACTGGGAGGAACGATAATCGGCTTTGACAATCCCTCTAACTCATCCGTTTCAAAGGGGGAAAATCTAAAGGATACAACAAAGATAGTAAGCAGCTATGCTGATATTTTAGTTATCAGACATCCCTTGGCAGGAGCGGCTAAGGCGGCGGCTCTCACAGCGGATTGTCCTATAATAAACGCCGGAGATGGGGGGCATCTTCATCCGACTCAGACTCTTACCGATATGCTGACCTTGAAGCTTGAAAAGGGAACTCTCGGGGGCTTGACTATAGGCCTTTGCGGAGATCTTAAGTTCGGCAGGACTGTTCATTCACTTGTCAAAGCGATGTCCTGCTTTAAGGATAACAAATTTGTTTTCTTTTCAACCCCCGAGCTTCAGATTCCGTCTTACATAAGAGATATACTTGACGCAGGCGGAATTGAATATGAGGAAACTGATTCTTTGGAAAAAAGCATAGGCAAGCTTGACGTATTATATATGACGAGAATACAAAGAGAACGTTTTGCGTCCGATGAGGAGTATTCAGCTCAGAAGGACGTGTATGTTCTTGACAAAAAAAAGCTGATGCTTGCAAAGCCTGACCTGGCAGTTCTTCATCCGCTTCCGAGAGTTGATGAAATAGCGGTTGAGGTTGATAATGATGAAAGAGCTTGCTATTTCAAACAGGCTAAATACGGTGTTTTTGTGAGAATGGCTCTTATTCTCACTTTGTTGAAAGAGGATAGGTATAAGCCTAAAATGATTTTGGGAAAAGAATATAAAAAAGTTAAATGCGGAAATGAAAAATGCATAACAAATTATGAGGATTATCTTCCTAAGACTTTTAAGGGGATAGGAGATAACCTAGAGTGTGAATTTTGCAACGAACGCACGTTGCTGAAATAGATTTAAGCCATAGATACATACAGGCAAAAGAAGATATAAAAATATTAAAACAAAACAAAGCATTTTTACGAATGTGTAGGTAATTTTAATGGAGAAACAAAATAAACATACTTATATTTATTGGGACAGGGTAATTATTGCTTTGTGCATATTTGTTCTGATTATAATTTTTATAGTTATGGGAATAAGGGGTATAATAGGTCTTTTTTCTGATAACGAAAAGGAAAACAGTGTTGAGGCGGTAAATACCAATGCAGGTTCGCTTTTAAAAGGCGATCATAACCTTCTTATTTGCATAGACGCAGGTCATGGAGGGGAGGAGGACTGCGGAGCGCTTTCCAATGATGAAACAAGATACGAAAGCACCGATGATTTAAACGCAGCTCTTGCTGTTGAGAAATATCTTAAAGAACTCGGAGCGGACGTACTTATGACAAGGGATGACGATACATATGTTGAGCTTTACGACAGAGCGGAGTTGGCAAACGATTCGGGCGCCGATTTGTTTGTTTCCATTCACAGAAACAGCGCTCAAATCGGTCAGGGCGTTGAAATTTGGGTGAATTATGACGCTCCTGATGACGATACCTTGCTTGCAAACAATATTCTGGAGTCGCTTGACGAGGTTGGAATAAGTCAGAACAGGGGAGTTCAGTTTGGCTATCAGGGGTATGATTCTTCAGCTAAGATAAATTATGTGGTGAATGAGAAATCAAATATGCCAAGCTGTTTGGTTGAGCTTGGGTTTATAACCGATGATGAGGATAACGAGCTTTTTGATAATAATTTAGATGAATATGCAAAGGCTATTGCAGAGGCTATTATAAAATCGGCGAACGAGCTTAACCTTACAGATAGCGACGAGCTGTAACTGAGAATTAAAAAAACCCGGTGAGATTTATTTCTCATCGGGTTTTTAATATGCAAAAATATAACTACGTCAAGATGTCCCCCGCCTCTATAGGCGGCGGGTTCCATTACCCGTTCAGTAGCGGGATACAATCCACTACTGAACGGCCGGTCGGCAATGCCGACCCTTGCCGCATTGAATGACGGGCAAGCTCTTATTGAATACTTTCAGCAGGGGAATTAATCTCCAACCGAAATCTTAAAGTCTATTGCTCTCAAGTCGTTGTTAAATGACAGATCGCACCTACGCACCTATTTGAATTTACTTTTCGTCTGAAACAATGCCTTTAAGTCCCGCGGCAAGTCCTGCGATTCCTTGAATTTCAGAAGGAATAATAATTTTTGTCGCTTTACCGTCGGCAGCCTTTTGGAATGCTTCCAGGCTCTTTAGCTGAATAACTTGATCGTTTGGATTTGCTTCATTCAGCTTTTTAATACTGTCTGCTAGAGCAAGCTGAACAGTTTCGATAGCTTTGGCTTCACCCTCGGCTTCGAGGATTTTTTTCTGCTTAACAGCGTCAGCTCGCAGGATTTCAGCCTGCTTTTCAGCTTCTGCGGCGAGAATCATTGACTCTTTCTCACCTTCAGCAACCAAAACAGCCGATTTCTTTTCACCCTCCGCCTGAAGAATTTTTTCACGGCGTTCACGCTCGGCTTTCATTTGCTTTTCCATTGCGTCCTGAATTTCACGAGGCGGAAGAATGTTTTTAAGCTCCACTCTGTTTACCTTGATACCCCAGCGGTCCGTAGCCTCGTCAAGAATGACGGTAATCTTAGTGTTTATAGTGTCGCGTGAAGTGAGAGTTGCATCAAGCTCAAGCTCTCCGATAATGTTACGCAGAGTAGTTGCGGTAAGGTTTTCGATAGCCGACAGAGGGCGTTCAACACCGTAGGTATACTGTTTTGCGTCCGTTACCTGGAAGAAAACGACCGTATCGATTTGCATAGTTACGTTGTCCTTTGTTATAACAGCCTGCGGTTTAAAATCTACAACCTGCTCTTTGATTGATACTTTTTTCGCAACCCTGTCAATAAAGGGAATGAGAAAATGCAGTCCTGTCTGCCACGAAGAACGGTATGCCCCGAACCTTTCGATTACATATACCTGCGCCTGCGGCACAATCTTGATGCACGCAATAATTATAATGAGAATTACTGCGATAACAATGAGAATAGGAATATAAGCTTCCATAAGACTAACCTCCGTTTTTATTTTTTAACATAAAGTTTAGAGCCTTCAATTTTAACTACCGTGACGTGCGAGCCTTTTTCTATTAATTCGCCTGTCTGAGATACAGCCGACCAGTAAACTCCATCGAGCTTAATACGTCCGGCTGCTTTGCTGTTATCAATATCTTCGATAACTTCAGCAGTTTTGCCTATGTTGAGTTTCAAATTTGTATCAACATTGTTTTTAGACAGTCTTTTAGCAAGCGGTCTTGTGCAGACAAGAAGTATTGCCGACACAATTATAAATGTGACAAGCTGAATCCAAAGAGGAACCTTAAAAACCGATAGAATCAGCGCTGCCAAAGAGCCGACGGCAAACCATATAGAAACCAGAGCCATGGAAGTTGCGAGCTCCGCTACGGCGAACACTATGAATGCAATAAGCCATATGTATAAATAAGTTTCCATAATTCATCCATATTCCCTGCGGAATATGACCTCCGTTTCTTTTTATTTATAACTTAGGCAATATGTTCCCCGCCTCTATAGGCGGCGGGTTCCATTACCCGTTCAGCAGCGGGATACAATCCCTACTGAACGGTCGGTCGGCAATGCCGACCCTTGCCACGTTGAATGACGGGCAAGCCCTTATTGAATTATTGCTGTACAAAATAAACGTTATACCAGATCAGGAAAGTAAAAACTGTCCAGATTTTTCTCGAATAGTCGTATTTTCCGGATTTGTGATCCTGAAGAAGGCTGACTAAAAGCTCAGTATCAAAAAACTTCTTAGCTATATCGCCGGTAAAAGCTTTTTTAACTATGTTATAGTATTTGTCTTCCTTCAACCAAACTCTTATAGGAACAGGAAAGCCCAGCTTTTTCTTATTTGCTGTCTGCGGAGGACAAGCTTTCAGAGCGGCGATTCTCATAGCGTATTTTGTATTTTCTTTTGTAACTCTGTATTTTGTAGGAATCCTTTCAGCCAATCCCATTACCTTTTTATCAAGGAACGGAACTCTCAACTCCAGTGAATGAGCCATGGACATTTTATCCGCCTTAAGAAGTATATCGCCCGTCATCCAAAGGTTTAAGTCAAGGTACTGCATTTGAGTAACGTCGTCTTTTTCGCTGTATTTATCATAGAAAGGCTTGGTTATTTCCATGGCGTCAGGCGCGTCTGTTTTGATTTTAAGAATGGCCTTTCTTTCCTTTTCGCTGAAAATATAAGCGTTTCCTATAAATCTTTCCTGAAGGTCTTTTGAACGTCGGACAAGGAAATTAACGCCTCTTTTTGCAGGGAGCTTTGACGCCAAAGCACCGATACCTTTCCTTATAGATTTAGGTATTTTGTTATAAAAGTCCATATCATGAGGCTCTTTATAAATATTATAGCCTCCGAAAATCTCGTCTGCGCCCTCGCCGCTTAAAACGACCTTGACTTTTTCAGAAGCTAACTGACAGACAAAGAACAGGGCGATGGCCGCAGGGTCAGCCAAAGGCTCATCCATATGATACTGAATTTTTGCAAGGTTATCCCAGTATTCCTGAGGAGTGATAACCTTAGAAGTATTAGCTTTGCCGATATATTTTGAAAACTCTTTGGCATAACCGATTTCATTGTATTTTTCATCTTCACCAAAACCGACAGTAAACGTTTTGTCAACGTTTGCAACGGCAGCTACATAGCTTGAATCAACGCCGCTTGATAAAAAGCTTCCGACCTCAACGTCGGCGATTTTATGAGCTTTGACCGAGTCTTTGAATGTTTCGGAAATCCTTTCAACCCAGTCGTTGAGCTTCGGTTCGTCATCCGGAACAAAGTCAATATCCCAGTATCTTTTAACGTCAAGACGACCGTCTTTATAAATAAAATAATGCGCTGACGGAAGCTTATAAACGTTCTTAAAAAAGGTTTCGGAAGTAGGAGAGTATTGAAAAGTCAGGTAGTTTTCAAGAGCAGTTTCGTTAAGCTCTTTTTTAAAATCAGGATGCTCCAAAAAGCTTTTGATTTCCGAGCCCCACATAAACGTATCTCCGAACATACCGTAATACATTGGTTTTATGCCAAAGAAATCTCTTGCTCCGAAAATCTGTTTTTTATTTTTATCCCATATAACAAAGCTAAACATTCCGCGAAGCTTGTTGAGCAGATCTGTACCCCACTCTTCATATCCGTGAATAAGAACCTCCGAATCAGTTTTAGATGAAAATTCATAGCCCTTTTCGCAAAGCTCTTTTCTAAGCTCCTGATAGTTATATATTTCTCCGTTAAAGGTCAGAACAACAGATTTATCTTTATTAAAAAGCGGCTGATCTCCCTCTTTTGACAAGTCAATAATTGATAAGCGTCTGAATCCCATTGCAATGTCGTTGTCGACATATTTGCCCTCTGAGTCAGGACCTCTGTGCCTGATTCTGTCCATCATTTTTTCAACAACAGAAGAGGCGTCGTTTATTTTATTAGTAAAACCAACAAATCCACACATAGAAAATACCTCAAACTTTAATCTGATAAATTTTTTGCAGGGCATTAATAACCCAATTTATTCAATAAGGGCTTGCCCGTCATTAAATGCGGCAAGGGTCGGCAATGCCGACCGACCGTTCAGTAGGGGATTGTATCCCGCTACAGAACGGGTAATGGAACCCGCCGCCTATAGAGGGGTAGGAACATCTTGCCTTAGTTATATGATGATTATAACACACTTATTCCTTCTAATCAAGTAAATATATTGAAAGGGAAGGTCACTTAAATTTAATTCGCTATTGAAAAAAATATAAAAAGCGTATATAATGTATAAAAGTATAAAAAATATATACGAAGCGAAAAGCAGTTTTTTACTCAGCTTTACCTAAGCGTATCATTGCGGCGAAATTTTCAGATAGTTTTAATAAGCTTTAAAGGAAGGAAAATTGCTTTTTTTGAATTCAAAGGCATGGTGATTATTATGAAGAATAAAATTGATGTTGCTTCTGATGTAAAAAAAAGAAACAGAAATTTCAGATTCAGATTTAAATTTATAGTAATATTTGTTATTGCCGTGTTATTGATAACATTTATAATTTATATGCTTCAAACTTCGGTAACTGACATTATTTAGTCAATAATCGGCCGTTTAATTACGGATTATTTTATATCAAAAAATCATATGTTTCGACACTCCTGATTATATCGATCAGGAGTGTTTTTTTACTTATTTTTCTTGTTTTTATAATTAACAAAATAATATTTGATTATTATTTGTAAAAGCAAAAAAATTCAAAATTTAAATATTTATTTATATTTAAAATCATAGTATTTTTAAAATTTAACTCTGTATAGAAAAAGTTCTTTACATTTATTAAAATTTAAGCTGTGTGTAA